>DJYK01000020.1 GCA_002450095.1 Mageeibacillus sp. UBA6980
GTTTGCTCCTGCTGCAACATTCTTCATACCTTCCTTGATGATAGCCTGTGCAAGCAATGTAGCGGTTGTAGTACCGTCACCTGCAACATCGTTAGTCTTGGAAGCAACTTCCTTAACAAGCTGAGCGCCGGCATTCTCGCCTCTGTCCTCAAGCTCGATCTCCTTGGCGATTGTAACACCGTCATTTGTAATAAGAGGAGCACCGTACTTCTTATCAAGAACAACATTTCTTCCCTTAGGTCCGAGTGTTACCTTAACTGTATTAGCAACCTTATCAACACCTCTCTCAAGTGCCTTTCTGGCGTCCTCGGCGTATTCAATATTCTTAGCCATATTATGATTCCTCCAATTAACTTAAATTATTCTACGATAGCAAGGATATCTTCCTGACGAACGATGATAACTTCTTCACCGTCGATCTTAACCGTCGTACCGGCATAATCTCTGATTATTACTTTCTGTCCGACAGAAACTTCCATCTTGACTTCATTTCCGTCGATAACTCCGCCGGGACCTACAGCGATGATCTCGGCAACCTGAGGCTTCTCCTGGGCAGCAGATGCAAGTATGATTCCGCTCTTTGTTGTCTCTTCTGCCTTGAGCTTCTTTATAACTACCTTATCTCCTAATGGTTTGATCGTCATATCAAACGCCTCCTGTAATTAAAAATACTGTTAGCACTCTTCGTTACCGAGTGCCAACAGTACTAATAATAATCATCGTTCAAACGTATGTCAACAACGAATATCAAAAAAAGTCAAAAACACAAATTTTGCCTCAATTTGATTTATTTCAGGAGCTCCTCTATATCAAGATCCGTAGGACAACTGGACAATGCAGGCGAAGAACTGATGTCGGGAACCGGGTCAAAATCCGTAGTCTCACCGTAGAAGAATTCCTGAACATAAGGGATCATGGCATTCCAGTTAGGTCTGATACTCCACTCGTCTCCGAACATACCCGAATTAAAGCAACCCTGGATAGGAAGCTGCATATACTCGATCGTAGCATTAGGTAAAGACGGCAGGAATTGAGTAGCATAATTCTCGATCTGCTCCTGAGAAATATTAGTCGTTATGGCCGAGAGGATATCATCCATCGCAGAAGCCTTACCGATCGCAGACAAAGACATAAACTGATCCATCAAAGATCTTAATACTTCTACCTGTCTCTCGGATCTCTTATAGTCCGAATCGACCTTTCTGATTCTCGCATATGCGACGGCCTGTCTTCCGTTAAGCCAGATATATCCGGTATTGGATACGGCGTCCTGCGAAGCAGGAAGACCCATCAGATTATTAACTTCGGCGAGATTCCAGTTAAGACCGCCCTCTGAATACAATTCAGTAGAGGAAACATCACAGTAAACGCCTCCGACAGCATCGATGATCTCGGCCATGTGATAGAAGTTAACATATGCCCATCCGTCGATACTGATCCTCAATGTATCTTCAACGGTAGCGCATAATACATCCGGGCCGCCGCGGCTCATAGCGGCGTTGATCTTCATCGCATATGAATAACCGGGAACATGTACATAACAGTCTCTGGCAATAGAAACAAGCTTGATAGTACTCTGTGTGGTGTTAACCGACATGATCATCGTTACGTCGGAAAGTCCGCCTGTTCCGGCATCATTATAGTTTCTTGATCTTGAATCGATACCTATAAGGAGGAAGTTGTGGATCTCATCAGCAGTATCGATCGGCGGAACACTTGTTGACGGTCGAAGATCTTCAAGATTGACGGTTACACCCTCTTCATTGGTTACTGTAACCTCAGACTGAGTTACAAATGTGATCTTACTGAACAGATAATTCTTGTACCATACAAGGAATCCGACTACACCTATGGATAATCCAAGGATAATGGAGACAATCGTCAGGATGATTCTGCCTGCTTTACCCTTCTTGCGTGTACTTCCGCCGTTATCAGAATGTGAACTTCTCATTAACTCCTCCTCGATCAATCCGATAATCCGTTAGGATTCTTCTGCTGCCAATTCCAGCATGAACTGCACATATCATTGATATCTCGTTTTGCTTCAAAGCCGAGAACCTCTCTGGCTTTATCGGTAGATGCGTAGCATACCGGAAGGTCCCCTGCTCTTCTGGGACCGAATACATGATTGATACTGTGTCCGCATGCCTTCTCGAAAGCAGCGATAGCTTCCTTTACCGAAGTTCCCTTTCCGGTTCCGAGATTAAACACTTCAACACCGGACTTATGAGTATCAATATAGTTCAAAGCCTTTACATGTCCTTCCGCGAGATCACAGACATGAATATAATCGCGAAGACAAGTTCCGTCTGGCGTATCATAATCATCTCCGAAAACCGTCAGACACTCGAGAGTGCCTACCGCGACCTTGGAGATATAAGGGAAAAGATTATTGGGTATACCCTGAGGATCTTCACCGATCAAGCCGCTCTCATGCGCTCCGACCGGATTGAAATATCTTAATAGAACTATGCTCAATGACGGGTCGGCATGAGCAACATCCTTTAAGATCTGTTCGATCATCCATTTTGTCCAGCCGTAAGGATTAGTACACATTCCCAAGGGACTTTGCTCCGTAAACGGTACATCCTCACTCTGACCGTATACGGTAGCGGATGAAGAGAATACGAGTTTCTTAACATTAAACTCTCTCATCAGCTCCAAAACAGTAAGCATACTGTTTATGTTATTGGAATAATACTCTAAAGGCTTGGAAACTGACTCACCTACGGCCTTAAGACCGGCAAAATGAATAATACTGTCGATATCATTCTCTTTAAAGACAAGGGATAGAGCCTCCTTGTCACAGCAATCAACGTTATAGAACTTAATCTGTTTACCTGTAATAGTATGAAGTCTGTTGATTACTTCTTTCTTGCTGTTGATGAGATTATCTGCGATTATTACATCAAAATCATTCTCAATTAAAGATATAACGGTATGAGAGCCGATAAATCCCGTTCCGCCTGTTACAAGAACAGTCTTCATAAATACCTCCTTCAAGACAGCTCAGATGATTATACAAATAAAAATAAGATTTTTGAATACTTTGTAAAGAATAATATTGCATTCTCATTACAAAAACGAGGTCAATCCTCATTATTTCTTTGTGACAATTGCTTCTTGGGTTTAATTACAGGCAGGTCGATGGTAAATGACGCACCGCCTTCCGATTTGTTGCCTGCAGTAATGGTTCCGCCGTGTTCTTCCGCGATAGCAAGTGCAAGCGCCAGACCGATTCCGTGCTTACCGTCGCTTCCTTTCGCGAAGCGGTCAAATACGGTTGGCAATACATTCTCGTCTATTCCGGGGCCGTCATCGCTTATTACGAATCTTATGGTTTCTTTATTGAGCTTACTTACTGTGAAGTCTACCTGTTTACGGGCATAACGGTTGCAGTTGGAGAATATGTTCTCGAGCATCCTTAAGATATCGTTCTCATTTGCACAGATGTATGAATCTTCAGCCCTGATATCGGTAACAAGCTCTTTCCCGTCAAAAAGGAAATTACCTCTGATCCTGGCAATAATATCCTCGGATATCTCCTGAACATTGATAATTGTCTTCTTAACGGTATAATTACCGCTTTTGGACATATCCATCTTCGAGATCGACAGAAGGTTCTCAACGAGCTTGGTAAGCCTTGTAGTCTCGGAAATAATGACGTCGACAGCGTTATTCTTCTCGCTCTCGTTAAATATGTCGTACTTGATACCCTCGGCATAACCTTGTATTGACATAAGAGGCGTGCGCAATTCGTGAGAAGCGTTCTGGAAGAAAGTCTTCTGCTCTATATCAGACTGTTCGAGCTTGGATGCCATCCTGTTCATGCTGTCGCCCAGCTTACTTAACTCAGAGCTCATGATATGTCCCTTAACGGGAGTAAAATCACCCTTACCGACACGGGAAGCAAACTTAGAAAGCTTTCTGGTCGAGAAGAAAAGCGGGAACGCTATGATGATACTTATGATCGTAGAAGCAAGAACGGCTACGATTATCGCACGGAAGATCGCAACATTGATAGCCGTCGTGAAATTGTAGTAAGAACTTGTATCGATATACACGAGAAGATAATACTGGTCATATTCGGAAACATCTTCACCCTGATAGCTTGAGTACTCAACATTAATAAACTTATAGTAAACCAGGCTGTTATCGACGAGCGTGCTCCTGGTATCGCTCGATGATATCGTCTTGTCATGGACCATATTTTCAATGATCGTATTCAGATATTTCTCGGCGCGGTTCCTGGATGAGACCGAGTATGATGCCGTCGGCCATAACACATTGAATCCGTTTCCGGATACATCGTCTTCGAACAGTACAATGGACGCTTCGTTTGAAATGTCCGAGGAGGAAACAATGGAATTAAGAAGATTCGTCCTGATCTGTTCTTCATCCCCTGATTCTGCCGTAAGCGAGTTTCTGAACGCTTCGGCAAAAGACTGACAGGAATTAACGGCGTTATTGATACGGTTATCGCATTCATAAGCAATGTAATTTTGCATTATGAAATTACTTGATAACCATATGAGAGCACCCGTGATAAGAGAGACAGCCAATAAAGAAATATAGATATGAAGAAATAAAGGCAAGCGGAACGGCCTGCCTGCATCATCGGACGATTCGGTGCTGTTATTCCTCTGACTTATCATCTGTATACTGATCGTACTTTGTTGTTAATCTGAATCCGTAACCCCATACAGTTGAGATCCGGGCATCGGAATCAGAGATCTTCTTACGGAGCCTCTTTACGGTATCGTCTGCAACACGCGTCTCGATCTCGGTCTCATAACCCCAGATCTTATCGAGAAGCTCGACTCTCGGGACCGCTCTGTCGCTGTTGATCATAAGATAAGTAAGAAGAGTATATTCGTTTGGCGTAAGATTAAGCTCTTTATTCTTAAGTGTCGCGGATTTGGTCTTCCTGTTTATGGTGATATCGGCAAATCTGATCTCGGCATCGGAAGCATCCACATTGATATTATGAGAGGCTTCGAGTCTTGCAAAGATAGACTTCACCTTTGTAACAAGCTTGATAGGGCTGAACGGCTTGGTAAAATAATCATCACTTCCGAGATTCAATCCTTCGATATAATC
Organism: Mageeibacillus sp. UBA6980; assembly: GCA_002450095.1. Lineage (GTDB taxonomy): Bacteria > Bacillota > Clostridia > Saccharofermentanales > Saccharofermentanaceae > Saccharofermentans. The sequence goes on from DJYK01000020.1 coordinate 5,101, forward strand.
GGCATCCGAATCCCTCGCGGTAAGCATTATTATCGGGATATTACTTATCTTTCTGATCTCTGTAAGTATAAAAAAACCGTCTCTTCCCGGCATCATTACATCGAGGATTATGAGATCACAAGGGTTGGTAATAAATCTTTTAAGAAGATCGTCCCCGGTCGGAAAACCGTAGATGATATATCCTTCTCTTTCAAGAAAGGATTTAAGCAGGTTTCTTATATTGTCATCGTCATCTGCGATATATATAACTTTTTCCATAAACTCACCATGTATATTTTAGTATATTTATTTTACCTTTACATATATGATTTATCCTCTCAATTTGGTGAAATATTGCGGAAAATAAAAAAGACGGACCGCAGAATGTCCGTCTTTTTAAGGTGTTCCAACTTCACAACAAATAAAAATCTAACTAAGGTAAAAAAGTCTGTTATTTATTTTGCAACATCTGTTGCACGAGTCTCACGGATGATATTAACCTTGATCTGACCGGGATAATCGAGTTCATCTTCGATCTTCTTGCAGATCTGTCTTGCTTTAAGGATCATCTCTTCGTCGTTGACCTTCTCGGGTTCAACGATTACACGGATCTCACGTCCGGCCTGGATTGCATAGCTCTTCTCGACACCGTCGAAACTGGTCGCGATCTCTTCGAGCTTCTGAATTCTCTTGATATATGTCTCGAGATTCTCTCGTCTTGCTCCGGGTCTCGCCGCCGATATAGCATCGGCCGCCGCTACAAGAACTGCTTCAGCAGTCTTTGCTTCTACGTCACCGTGATGAGCTTCTACAGCATTACATACGAGATCTGATTCATGATACTTTCTGACAATATCCGTACCGAGCTGTACATGTGTACCTTCCTGTTCGAAGTCTACAGCTTTTCCGATATCATGCAAAAGTCCCGCTCTCTTGGCAAAATTAACATCGAGTCCGAGTTCGCCTGCCATCATTCCGGCAAGGAAACTTACTTCGATAGAGTGCTTAAGAACATTCTGTCCGTAACTTGTACGATACTTAAGTTTACCAAGGAGTTTGATAACTTCAGGGTGAAGGTTCATGACGCCCGTCTCATAGGCTGCCCTCTCACCTTCCTGCTTGATCGTCTGGTTGATCTCTTTCCTGGCCTTATTTGCCATTTCCTCGATCCTGGCGGGATGAATCCTTCCGTCGGATACGAGTTTCTCGATGGTGATCCTGGCGACTTCACGTCTTATCGGATCAAAAGATGAAAGTATAACTGCTTCAGGTGTATCGTCGATAATAAGATCGACACCCGTGATCGTCTCGATCGCCCGGATATTTCTGCCTTCACGGCCGATGATACGTCCTTTCATCTCATCGTTGGGAAGATTTACAACAGACACGGTAGCTTCCGATACATAATCAGATGCATATCTTTGAATGGATGTGACAATGATGTCTTTAGCGATCTTATCAGCATCCTGCTTGGTCTTCTCTTCCATCTGCCTGAGCATTACAGCCATATCGTGACTGTATTCTTTCTCCGCCGCTTCAAGCACGAGGCTCTTTGCTTCAGAGATTGATAAACCGGAGATTGTCTCGAGCTCCTGCTCTCTTTTGGCAACAAGTTCCTTCTGTCTCTCGACATGTCTCGTTGCTTCTTCGAGCTTGGCTTCGTACATAGCACGCTTGTTTTCTGCGCTTTGAAGCAGCTTCTCCACATTATCTTCCTTCTGCTCAAGCTTGTTCCTCTCTCTTGCAAGCTCCTGTCTCTTCTCTCTCGCATCTCTTTCGAGTTCAACGCGAGCTTTAGAGATCTCTTCCTTAGCCTGCAACAGGAGTTCTCGCTTGCGGTTCTCCGCATCCTTCTGGGCTTCCGCCTCGATTCTTTCAGCTTCTGCTTTTGCTTTCACCGAATCCTCAGCCAACTGCTTTTGCTGAGCCGACAATCCGCTTTTGTAGTAGATATGCACACCGATAAAACCGATAAAGATACCGAGAACCAATCCAATGATTAAACATATTAACCACTGCATGTTGGTACTCACCTCCAATATAAAGTTGTCAAAGAACATTTATACAGCTATCATTAGCCATTAGTTATAATAAAAATAATTTATAGAAGTGTCAAGGTTGATAATATGCAATTTAATTACGTTGTAACAAGTGAGCTGAGCGGCACGGTACTGCGTTCCGTTCTTAAAAAACAGCTCAAGTTAAGCTCTACTATGATAAAGCGAGTCAAACTCTACGGAACACTTGAGGTCAACGGAGTGCATGCCAATGTCAATCAGGTCTTAAACGAAGGCGATGTTATTTACGCATTTTATGATGACGATGTAGGTAAACTTAACAGTATTCGCGAGATACCCGTTCTGTACGAAGATGATTTCTTTGCCGTTGTGATCAAGCCTTCCGGCATGGTCACACACCCGGTCCACGGGCATCTTGACGATTCCCTGTTAACTTTACTCAACCCTTCAACAAAGCCTCTTCACCCCGTGATGCGTCTTGACAGGGAAACCTCAGGTCTTATGGTGATCGCGAAGTCAGGTCACATACATAAGCTTTTTACCGAGCAAAAGATAAAAAAGAAATACATAGCCGCCGTATACGGAATCTATAACGAACCCGAAGGAATCATAGATCGTCCGATAAAAAGACGTGAAGGCTCGGTTATGATAAGAGACGTCTGTTCATGCGATGACGAAGGTTCACATGCGTCGGTTACGCTCTATAAGACACTTTCAAAGGATGAGGATAAGAACATATCCCTTGTGGAATTCGAGCTTCTTACCGGACGGTGTCATCAGATAAGGGTACATTCATTATCAATGGGACACCCTCTGATCGGTGACGGGCTTTACGGTCCTTGCTCTATTGATAATCCGTCAGATCTGTACCCGGATGCACCCGCCATCGATAAAGCGGCAGGAAGACTGGCGTTGCATGCTTATAACCTGCAGTTTATCCATCCGTTAACGGGAAAGCCGATGGAATTTACAAGCGATCTTCCGCGGGAGATTACAGAACTAAGTCCGAAGTTCGCCGATCATCTTTGAAGCAAGTTCGGTAGATTCTTTGTCTTCCTTACCGGACAAGAGCCTTGCCACTTCATTGATCCTTTCATCATCATTAAGAGGGATGATCTCGGTAAATGTCCTCTCCCCGTCTGTTTGCTTTCTGATAAGAAAGTTGGAATCGGAGGCCGCGGCAAGCTGTGCGGTATGAGATACCAGCAACACCTGATGCTCTCGCGCGATGGCTTTAAGCTTTCTTGCTATCGATAAGGACGCTTTACCTGAAACGCCGGTATCGATCTCATCGAATATCAGTGTAGGCATCATATCGGAAGACGAGAGTATCTTTTTTATCGCAAGCATGATCCTTGACGCTTCGCCTCCGGACGCGACTGAAGACAGATCCATAGGAGGCTGTCCGGGATTTGCACTGAACATAAAAGTAACATCATCAATGCCGTTTATATTGAAGTATCTGTCTTTGGGACGCGTATCGAACTTAACATAGAAAGAACTTGAAGGCATCTCGAGTTCTTTGAGCTCTTCCGTTATCATGGAAGATAAGACTTCGGCCTGTCTTTTACGAAGTTCCGACAGGTCTTCGGCAAGTTGAAGCAGATCGGTCTTAACTGATGCCAATTGCTTTTTGATCCTTACGATCTCAACGGAAGCATTAGAGATCTTAAGAAGCTCCGCTTTGGCTTTCTCACCGAATCCGATCACATCGTCTATGGTCTTTCCGTACTTGGATTCAAGCTCATATATCTTGCCTAATCTGTCTGTAACTCTTCTTTCTTCGTCTTCGTTATAGGAATAATCGCCGATCTTTTTTAAATAATCGGAAGTAAAGGAATCCAGATCAAAGGACAAGCTCTCAAGTCTTTTGTAATACTCGGTAAAGGACTCATCCTTCTCTGAAAGCTTTTTGATTATCCTTAATGCTTCAGAGATCTTGCCGGATACCGTAAGACCGGCCGGATCCTGCCCGGACAACAGATCCTCGGAATCATTGATAAGAGAACGGTTTCTGAAGCTTTCCGCCAACTCCTTCTTTCTGACAGTAAGTTCTTCATCCTCACCGGGTCTTAATGACGCTCCCTCTATCTGCTCGACCGCGAACTTCAGGTAATCCGCTGAAGACGAATCTCTCGCGATCTCCGATAATTCCTTATATGAAGCCGTAAGATCCTTATACTCTTTGAGCTTAGACCGGTAATCTTCTTTCAAGGACAGTATCTTAGTTCCGCCGAAGCGGTCGAGCATCTCGATATGGACCGATGTATCGAATATCCTGGAGTTATCGTTTTGACCGTGAATATCAATGAGCTCACGGCTTATATCTTTCAAACGGGATAGAACGACAGAAGTCCCGTTGATCCTGGCGATACTCTTGCCCTCTTCCCTGAAAGTCCTTGAGATGATTATATTGCCCTCATCAACAGGGATACCGTATTCCTCCATCAAAGGGATCAGCCTCTTCATGACAGTATCATCACAATCGAAAACCGCTTCTACATAAGCACTGTCACTGTCATTTCTTATAAGATTCTTTGAAGCCTTCTGTCCGAAGATAAGCCCGATGGCATCAATAAGCAAAGATTTACCGGCACCTGTCTCGCCTGAAATAACATTAAGTCCTTCCTTGGGACAAAAAACAGCATGCTCGATCAGAGCAAAACTTCTGATCTCAAGCCTTGTCAGCATGATCCGCCCCGGTCATATCGATTATAGTGGCACATAAGGCTCTTGCCTCTTCAACGCCTTCGGATGCAACAAACACCGTATCATCTCCCGCAATGGTTCCTACGACATACTGAAGATGCATCGAATCCAAAGCAGATGCGGCAGCCTGAGCCATACCCGGCAAGGTCTTGATAACAACGATATTCATCGCATTCTTACATGACAGCAGTGAATTCGAGAACACCGATAATAATCTTCCGGGAGCAACATCTCCCGTCTTATCGAGCACGGCATACTTGCTCTGATTATTCGGAAGAATGACCTTGATAATACCGAGTTCCTTTATATCGCGCGAACAAGTGGCCTGAGTTACATCCATCCCCTGCTTGCGGATAAGATTGGTAAGCTCCTCCTGCGTAGATATGTCATTTTCCCTGATAAGCCGAAGTATCAGCTCCTGTCTTTCATTCTTTGCCATCTTCATAGAAACTACCTCTTGCAAGGATCTTTTGCTTTACATTCTGGAAAAAACCGACGAGATTAAGGCTTATAGTAAGCAACGGGTATTCATATCTTCGGATACGAAGAACATCACCCTGCTCTATATTGTCGATCTCACGTCCGTCGGGGCATATGAGCGGTACAGTCTCAAAAGTACCGAGATGTATCTCGACGACACTGTCAGGACTTATAACATAGCTCATATTCTGCAAAGTATGCGGACATAACGGTGTAACCAGTATTACTTCCATCCCCGGCATAACAAGAGGACCGCCTGCTGCAAGAGTATAAGCCGTAGATCCCGTAGGGGCGGCGATTACGATTCCGTCACCGTAGAACTTTTCCACTTTCTCGTTATCTATATACATCGTCAGACGCGTAATATGAGGCTTGTCTCCTCTTAATACAGTGACATCGTTAAGACATATATCGCTGTTCTTAAGATTGCCGTCTTTGTCGTAGAGATCAGTCTTAAGCTGCATCCTGTTTAAGATCGTGTATTTACCTTCGATGAGCATATCAAAACACTCATCGATGTTTGAGGCGGATATCTCGGTAAGAAAGCCGATACTTCCCTTATTGATACCTATAAAAGGCTTATTGAGGCTTCTGTATTTTGAAATTACGGATAAGAATGTACCGTCTCCTCCTATCGATACGATGATGTCAACATCATCAAAGCTTCCGAATCTTACACCTTCCGGAAAAACATCGGACGAACGCATACACTCATCGAGGACCGGCACACAATCTTTGCTTAAAAGGTATGAAGCGAGATAGGAAGCGGTCTTATAACCCTCGTCTCTTGTGTTGTTAGAGTAAATACCGAATTTCACTTTGTCGCCTCCGTAATGATTCCCGCGATCTTTGAAGCAAGTGTATTTGCATCAAGTCCCGCGCAAACAAGCTGCTGAGCAACAGTCCCGGCACGGATCATCTGATCTTCAACGGCAAAGTTGTCAACTCTTCCCATGTATCCTGCTCTGGTCAATTCAAGCTTAAGACTCTCGCCGAATCCTCCGCTTAAGATCCCTTCCTCACCTGTAAAGACGAATCTTGAACTTCCGATCTTATTCATTATAGCCGAAGTATTGAGAGGTTTTAAGACCGTGAGACTTATGAGTCTTCCCTTAAAACCCATTTCCGAGAGGAGACCGACAGCGTTACTGCACTCTTTCTCAAAAAGCCCGGTCGTAATGAATACATAATCATCGCCCTCATCAGATACCACGTGAGGCTTATCTATCTGATCCGGGTCGGTATACAGGGGGTCGTCATTCTCATACGGAGAACCGCCTCTGGGATATCTGATGGATATCGGACCTGTGGCAGTATTAACGGCATAGTCAACACATATCTTAAGGTCTGAATAATCGCGCGGCGAGAGGATCGTCATACCGGGCATTGAGTTGAGATAAGATATATCGTGAATGCCATTGTGCGTGTGCCCGTCATTACCGACAAAACCCGCACGGTCTATAGCAAATACGACATGATTGTTCATATAACAAACATCATGCAATATTTCATCATATGCTCTCTGAAGGAACGAAGAATAAATCGCAACAACGGGAACAAGACCTTTGACCGACATTCCTCCTGCCATGGTCACACAGTGTTCTTCGGCTATACCGCAGTCAAAAAATCTGGACGGAAACTTATAAGCGAACTTATCCATTCCCGTTCCGACAGCCATCGCAGCACAGATACCTACGACATTCTTATTCTTAGCGGCAACATCTATCAAAGCACCCGAGAACGCAGTCGTATAAGAGAGCTTTGAAGACGGCTTTACCCCCGTACTGATATCAAACGGAGATACTCCGTGGTAATCGGAAGGATTCTGTTCTGCGAATCTGTAACCTTTGCCCTTTTGAGTGACTATATGGATAAGGATCGGAACATTAAGATCCTTGACGGCATTGAGTGACTTGATCAAAGTCTCGGTATCATGACCGTCGATCGGTCCGTAATAACGAAGTCCCAGATCTTCAAACATGGACGGAGTCTTTCTGTAGATCAAAAAGCGGAAGAATTTCTTGATCCACATGATAACGGCTATAATGCCTTTGCCGAGAACGGGTATCTTGTTAAGAAAGCTCTCTGTATTCTTTTTGGCAGACAGATATCCTGATGAGATACGCAGTTGCTTAAGGTACTTGCTTAACCCGCCGACATTTTTATCTATACTCATCTCGTTATCGTTAAGGATAACGATCATCTTGGTATTCTTGGAGTGACCTAAGTCGTTCAAGGCTTCATAGGCCAGACCGCCTGTCATCGCTCCGTCTCCTATAACCGCAACGACATATTCATCATCACCTTTGATATCCCTTGCTCTGGCCATGCCGAGAGCGGCGGAGATGGAAGTGCTTGAATGACCTGTATCAAAAGCATCATAAGGGCTTTCAGACCTTCTGGGGAAACCCGAGATACCGCCTTGAAGCCTTAATGTGTCAAATCTGTCAAAGCGGCCTGTAAGAAGCTTATAGGAATACGCCTGATGTCCGACATCAAAGACGATCTTATCCTTGGTGTAATCAAAGACCGAGAGAAGGGCAACCGTAAGTTCGACACAGCCGAGATTACTTGCAAGATGACCTCCGTTAGTCGAGACTGTGCTGATTATCTTGTCACGAAGTTCAGCGCAGAGAGCATCTCTTTCTGAACTGCTTAGAGATTTAAGATAAGACGGCGTTAAGTTTTTCCCCAGAAATGAATAATCCAATTCTCAATATTCCCTTTTAAGATTAAAATCCGTAAGCTCCCTAAGATCAATTATATCCATATTCATGGAAGAAAGATCACTTAAAACTCTGTAGCAGCCGTCTTCCTCTTCCCTGAGCTTTTCTCGTGCTCCTTCGATACCGAGCATCGTAACAAAAGTGGATTTATCATCTCTTGCATCCTTACCCGTACTCTTACCGATAACGGAAGCGTCTGCTTCGACATCCAATATGTCATCCTTGATCTGGAAAGCAAGACCCAAGTGACCTGCAAAATCCTGCAAAAGATCAAGGATCTTCTCATCATACGAAGATAGGTAATACGGTGTGGTGATGGAAGCCAGAATCAACGCTCCGGTCTTTTTTTTCTGAAGTTCGTAAAGACGATCGAGCGTAATATGTTTACCCTCTGATTCAAGATCGATGCTCTGACCGCCGATCATTCCCATGATACCGGAATTATTCGAGATATTATATGAGGCGCGGGCGTGATTCTCTGATATAAATGCCTGCTTCAAGAGGACTTCATGAGCTGAATTAAGGAGCATATCACCCGCGAGGACGGCGATACCTTCGCCAAAGACCTTGTGACATGTAGCTCTACCTCTTCTGTAATCATCATTATCCATACAGGGAAGATCATCATGAATAAGAGAATAAGTATGGATCATCTCAAGAGCACAGGCATAAGGCGCTATTTCTTCCGGATCGATCGAAAGCATCTTCGCGCTTGCTCGCATAAGAGCGGGTCTCATTCTCTTGCCGCCGGCAAACAGGCTGTATGAAGCCGCTTTTACGACCTGATCATCGGGATCATATTCCTTAAAAATCTTCTCAAGATGTGGCGTGATCCATGAGTTGGGATCTGACATAGTATATTCTCTTCCTTTCCCTCACCATAACGGCGAGAATGATCAAGAGAAATCTTTTATTCCCCCGGAAGGCTCTTCTCGTAGCTTGAGAGAACTCCGTTAATATAGGAATAAGAATCTGCCGTACCATATCTTTTTGCAAGTCGGACGGCCTCATTGATCGCAACGCCGGTGGGGATATCACTGTTGGAAGAAATCTCATAAATAGCTGTCTCGAGGATCGCTTTATCAAGCTTGGGGATACGGTCCAAAGTCCAGTTCTTCAGATATTTACTGATGTTGTCGTCGAGGGCATCCCTTGTTAAGATGATACCTTTAACGGAAGTTTCAAAATACTCGATATCCTCTTCGATATCCGGATTATTGGAAATATAGATCCTGATCTGCTCATCGAGATCTTCAGATCTGAAATCATACTGATAAATAAAAAATACTACTGCTTCGCGCGTATCTATTCTGCTCATCTGACTCTCCCCGGAGGCAGTATTCTGTCAAGGAGCTTCTTAAACCTGCTCTCATCGCCAAACAGAAAAGATCCGACTACGAATCCCGCCAATGTAAAAATAACAATAAACAATGTCTTCCAGAATCCGAAGATACAGATAAGAACGGCCACAATAAAAAAAGCTAGGGCAAACAAGGTACCGGCCTTTGTATTCTGCAGTTTCTCAAAGATCCTGGATAGTAAACGTTCCATATATTATCGTCCTTCAACCCTTGCCGCAGCGGGCTCGACTCTGGTAACTCTGACTTTAACCTCTTCAACGATGATTCCCGTATAGCGTTCGATATCTTTCTTGATCCTGTCCTGAACCTTGGACATGGATGAAGGAATCTCTACATTAGAGTATAAAGTCGCATATATATTAACGTTAATGGAACCGTTCTTGCCGGACATTACCCTGGCCTTAACGGTCTTAATGCCGGCCTGTGCGGACATCGCAGAATTTCTCGCAATGGATTCAAGCGCATCCGCTCCGATATCAACTGATCCTATATCGGTCTTACGAAGCTTGGTCCTGTAAGCTCTTCCGACGGAAATAACGCCGAAGATGCTGACAACACAAGATATAACGACAAGAAGCAGAACTCCGACATAAACATATCTTGTAACCGGATTTGTAACCACCGCCGACAACGGAGACAGAAGATCTGCGAATATACCGTCATCGATAACGGCAAAGAGAAGTATTATCGACAACAAAGCAAGAAATACGGAATAAACAAAAAGCAGGAAACGCATTAATCCATTCATACTAAGTTGTTTTCTCCTTCAGCCCTCTCCCTTATACCGCACACATAAACGTCAACGGATTCAACGTCAAGACCGGTATAGCGCTCAACATCTTTTTTTACTTTGTCCTGGATAGCCCAGGCAACTTCAGGAATTACCATTCCATAGTAGATAACGGGATAAACGGTAATGGAAACATTCTCTTTACCCGCATCTCCGAATACAACTCTGACTCCTTTACCTTCGTGAACTACTCCGGATTTTTCCTTAAGCGCCACTGCAAAGGAAGGTTTAAGTTCATATACACCGTCTATCTTGAGCGCAGCCTCCGCGGCATATTGAGCCACGAAGCCCTGCGTCATAGACCTGTCGCCCTTTATGGATTCGATATTACTGTTGATACTCATAATCCTTTAAGGCGGATATCAGATTAAGCTCTCTCGAGATATTCACCGGTTCTTGTGTCGACCCTGATCGTCTCACCCTGATTAACAAACAAAGGAACCTTAACAACAGCACCTGTCTCAAGAGTAGCATACTTGTTGGCATTGTTTGTCGTATCACCTCTTACGCCGGGCTCACACTCTGTGATGACAAGCTCGACAGTGATAGGAAGCTCAACTGAGAAGATCTCACCCTTATAAGAAAGAACCTTACAGATCATCTCTTCCTTAAGGAACTTGATCGCATCTCCGATAGGAGCGGCATGAATAGGAAGCTGATCGTAGGTCTCCTGATCCATGAAGTAGTAAAGCTCGCCGTCGTTATAGAGATACTGCATGTCTCTTCTGTCAAGATGAGCCTCTTCAAACTTCTCGTTAGGGTTGAAAGATCTTTCAACTACGGAACCTGTCTTGACGTTCTTATACTTTGTTCTTACAAAAGCTGCTCCCTTACCCGGCTTAACGTGCTGGAATTCAACAACCTGATAAACCTGATTATCCATCTCGAAGCAAAGTCCGTTTCTAAAATCGCCTGCGCTGATCATAAAATTCTCCTTAAACGTTTATTAACATCACGTTATTTTACTTAAAAGAAAAAAAATATGCAACATTAAGTGCATTCGAGTTGAATTAACACATTTGAGAATATAAAATTAGGACAATGAACATTAAAGTTAATAACATTTTGGACCTTATAAAGGTCTGCCAGGACTTCGGAAATCAATTCAGCGGCAGCAGTACCGTAGATCTTTTTGCGCAGGTTCTCAAGATAAGCAAGATCTCTTACAGGATATTCTTTAATGATGTAAGCATCGAGTCTTCTGTTATATATGATTCCATCAAAGCAACTTTGGGAGAGGAATTCGTATATTCGAGGATCGCGAGCAATGACCGTCTGATCGTCGTAAAGATATACAGATATATCGATGCAGAGCCGCTGTCTTCCGAGAACGCTTATAATATGCAGATATTCGGTGAATCCATTCTGTCGGGCATCTGTGTAAGCAATCTGCTTAAGGCATATGAGAATGCCAGATATTACGACTCGCTTACTCAACTGACTAATATCAATTATTTCCTAAGCTACCTGGAGAAGCTCCTTCTTACCGGCAAGAGCGATCTGTACAGCGTTGCGTGCGTGAATATTAAGAACTGCGGTTCCATCAACAGGATATTCGGATCGGATATAACCGACAGGATAATCAGAGATTTTGCACAGGACAGCCTCGAGCTCTTTGACGAATCAAATTACGAGACCATATCCAGACTGTCATCCGACAGTTTCATCCTTATCTGCCTTACCACCAATGTCGACAGGATCCTGAAGTCAATGAATTCTTCCGAGATAAGCGTCGACCTTAACGGCGATATAGTCGATTATAACGTTAAGATAAGAGCAGGCGTCGTCAATCTTTCTTCCAACAGCAGGAAGGCAAGCGACATCATTCACCTGTCCGAGAATGCACTCGGGTATTCAAGACTCAGTGAATATCCCGATATCTACTATATAAACGGTGACGGAAGTCCGAACGGCAACAAGTCTTTCATCTATCTGTCGGAGATAAATCAGGCTCTTAAGTCTCACCAGTTTGCGGTCTACTTTAAGCCCATCTTCCGTTCGGACAGAAAGTTCGGCAAAATCGAACTCTGTGCAGCCGAAGCGGTCGTCAGATGGCGCAAGGACGGACGATTGGTCGATCCTTATACCCTGATCAATCCTTCCGGGAATAATAACATCCTGAGAGATATAGATGATTTTCTGTTCAGGAAGACCTGCGACATGATCAACACGTGGGATGCTCACGGGATAAACACTGTTCCCATCGCTATCCATATCACTTCATTCGACTACTTCAATACGGCTTTCGCGGATAATATCCTCAAGTGTATCGACAGATATCATATCGACAGACAGAAGATCATACTGTCATTTGACGAGGAAAGCTTCAACGGTCACTACGATGACATGATCGTTGCAACGCAGAAATTCACGAAGGCCGGCGTAAGGATATGTATATTCGATTACGGTAAAGGAACCTCTTCATTGAAGATCCTCTCTGAATTTACATATCAGTATCTTAAGCTGGCTCCCGAGCTTATGAATTCTTCATCGGCCAAGGACAGGATCGTTATCGAAGGGATAATATCGACTGCACATAAGTTAGGATGCGAAGTTATCTGTTCCGACCCCAAAGAAATGGATACAGCCAAGTTCGCTTCATCTCACGGATGCAGTTATTTCCAGGGTGATATATTCGATAAGACTCTGTCCGAGAGATTCTTTAAGAGCAGACTTACAAATCCCGATTACTACAACAAAAAGGATCAGTGAATCACTTTAAGAAACGATCTTCTGTGGATAGGACACATTCCGAGTTCGCGGATCGCTTTATAATGAGCGGCGGTACCGTAACCCTTATGTCCGGCAAATCCGTATCCGGGATAGACGGAATCATATTTTTCCATGATCCTGTCCCTCGTTACCTTTGCAAGTATGGAGGCGGCGGCAATCGAATTTGAATTGGCATCTCCTTTTATTATTGGAACGACTTCTTTAACTCCGGTGCCGTCGAGTTTAACCGCATCTATCAAAAGCACGGAAGGATCAAAACCTTTCTCGCGAAGACCGCTGACACATCCTCTCATGGCTCTTTTTGTCGCCTCGAGGATATTGATCTCATCGATGACTTCAGCCTCCACCCTTACTACCTCATAGCACAGCGCATGTTCAACGATCTCATCATACAGCATGTCCCTTTTCTTGGCCGACAGTTTCTTTGAATCATCAAGACCCAGGATCTTATAATCAGGATCCAGTATGCATGCACCCGCTACAACAGGACCTGCCAAAGGTCCTCTTCCGGCTTCGTCGATACCTGCAATATTCGTAAAGCCTTTTGCAAGATATTCGTTCTCATAAGATGAGAGTCTTTCATATTTTTCAATAAGCTGTTCTGAAGTAAGTCTTGCCATTATTTCACCTTTTCAAATGTGATTCTTCCGATCCTTCCGCTCCTCAGATCGTCAAGGAACAATCTTGCGAATCTGTCTTCATCTATCCTTCCGCCGCTCATAAGGCAGCCCTTCTTTTTACCCATCTGCAAAAAGCGCTCATACGGATCGATATCGCTGTCACATTCACCGTATCTTGCACTCATAAGATCGGGGTACATATCCCAAAGCATGTTTACGGCATCGTAAGCAACCTCGATCACATCGGTGACCTCGGCTTTTACGGCACCTGTAGCGGCAAGAATGACCTGTGACTTACGGTCACCTAACTTCGGCCATAAGACACCCGGCATATCCATAAGTTCGAGTCTTCCGCCTGTCGGGATCCATTTAGGTGCTCTTGTGACACCGGGCTTGTCCCCGGTCACGGCAGCCTTTTTACCCGCCAAAGTATTGATAAGCGTTGATTTACCCGTATTCGGAACTCCGACGACCATAACCCTGACGGGTCTTCCGGTCCTCCCCTTTGCCGCAGCCTTATCGAGAGTCTCTTTCATTACGGACATGGTAAGATCCGTAAGTTTATTGATGCTCTTACGGTCGGTGGCTTCCAAAGACAGAGCATAGGTACCGTTACCCTTAAGACTTCCAACCCATCTTTCGGTATCGGAAGGATCAGCGAGGTCGGCTTTATTAAGGATGACTATTCTTTTTTTCTCGCCTATTATCTTGGATAACTCGGGATTGCGCGATGAGAAAGGGATCCTTGCATCACATGTCTCATAAACAAGATCTACCAGGCTGAGTTTTTCTTTCGTATCGTTAAGGGCTTTACGCATGTGCCCCGGAAACCAGTTAATATCCTGTGCCATAATTATTCATCACTCTTACAAATTGATTATTCTTGCTGCATTTATCATCAGTTGTTTTCTTGTTACGGTCCCTTCGGCCAAGGCCTTACTGACACAGTCAAAATCAGCCTGACCTCCGGGCATAAACAGGTCGCCGCCTGCCATGACCACGTTACTCGCCAAAGGATCCGGATAGATTGATCCTTTATCGGAATTATTCATGCTCACAACCCAGTCGGTCATAACCACGCCTTTAAAACCGAACTCATCTCTTAAGATATCTTCAATAAGACTTCTGCTCTCGGAAGTATGCACTCCGTTAAGAAGATTATAAGATGTCATAACAGCCTTAGGAGAAGACTTCCTGACGCATATCTCAAAACCTTTAAGGTATATCTCCCTCATCGCTCTCTCGGAAACACGGCTGTTAGACTTATATCTGTTGGTCTCCTGATTATTAGCGGCATAATGCTTGATCACAGTGCCTCTTCCCTTATGTGACTGCACCCCGTCAGTAACGGCGGCAGCCATAAGACCGCTGATAAGAGGATCTTCGGAATAGTATTCGAAGTTCCTGCCGCATCTTATGTCCCTGTGGATATTAAGAGCCGGTGCGAGCCAAAGATCGACGCCGAACATCTCCATCTCGGCTCCCGCGATATCTCCCATGACAAATGCAAGATCTTTATTCCAGCTCGAAGCAATAGCCGTTCCGATAGGAAGAGCCGTACAATACTGAGTCTTGATTTCTTCCCCTTTACGGGGCTTCGCGCCTGCCAGTCTCATAAATATCTTGGCAA
This sequence comes from Mageeibacillus sp. UBA6980, assembly GCA_002450095.1. Classification (GTDB taxonomy): domain Bacteria; phylum Bacillota; class Clostridia; order Saccharofermentanales; family Saccharofermentanaceae; genus Saccharofermentans. The sequence continues at coordinate 20,147 of DJYK01000020.1, forward strand.
CAAGAGGAAGAAAAGCCTGCATGGTCTCCGGAATGGCAAGATCCGTCGAGATTATCTTGCCGTCACGAATGAAATACTCTCGCGACAATCTGACTCCGGCAGGGCCGTCAGCCATTACATACGACTTAATACCCTTATCCTGAAGAAGATGCGTTGTCTGTCCGGCAGCGCCCGCCACGCTCTTACTCTCGTTTCCGATGACGCTTAACACCCCGGCCCCGGGATCGAAACATCCAATGGAAAGATAGATCAGTTCCTCATCGGACAGATCTTTAACACCGGATATGTCGATATCAGTGGAAGATCCATAGCGAACTTCAAAACATTCTATGGATGAAGGATCAACGGTAACGACCTTTACATCACGATCCGGTTCTAAAGTGCCCCTTGCCGTTACAGGCTTGTAGTCAGTGAACCCGGGATCGTTAAGTACATTTCTTACGCGTCTGACCGTTACGGTCTCATCAAGTCTCACGATACCGATAACAGTATTATCCCTACTGGAGTTTCCGAGCCTTAAGACATAGTCACCTCTCTCAAGGATATAAGCCTGATCGGCTTCGGAATAAGAAGAGATATCCTTCATATCAAACGACAGATCGACACGCTCCATGCCTCCCGGTACCAATTCACCGGTCTTGGCAAAAGCCGCGAGCATCTGATAAGGCTGATCGAGACGGCCTTCAGGGACGCTTACATAAAGCTGAACCGTCTCCTTGCCTTTAAAACTTCCGGTGTTAAATACATCGGCGCTTACACTTACGTTACTTCCTTCAACTCCGAACGAAGGATCACTTATCTTAAAACTTGTATAACCGAGCCCGTAACCGAACGGGAAAACAGGAGTCTTACCGACTGTATCAAAGTAACGGTATCCGACATATATGCCTTCTTTATAACAGGTATCATTGATCGCTCCGAAGTCGCCTTCTTTACAATAATCGGAACCGGTACTCCATGTTGTCGCAAGCTTACCTGACGGATAACTGTTACCCGATATAAGATCGGCAAGAACAAGGCCTGTCTCAACGCCTAATTGGAAAAGAACGAGAATGTTTCCTACTTCAAGGACAGGTGTAAGATCAACAGGTCCTCCGGTATTAAGAACAAGAAGGAATCTGTCGAAAGTACGATTGAGTTCAAGAATATCCCTTACCTCGGAATCATTAAGAAGGATATCGCCCTTAATATACTCACGGTCGGCGCCCTCCCCTGATATGCGCGATACTACATAGATCGCTATATCACCGGTTCCGTAAAGCGGGATATCATATTCAGGAGAAAGCATAATCGCGCCCATGCTCTCCATAACGGGGTTAACTCTCTTCTTTCTTGCACGATCCTTAACTGATCTGACAAAACTTCTGTATGCATCATCTCTGACACGCTCATAACGATCAAGCCAGGAAGAAGTAGTTATGTTAAACCCTCTTTCCTTCAAACCGGATTCAATATTTATAAAGAATCTCGAATTGACCTCACCGGAACCCGTACCGCCCTTAATAGTTCCTCTGGCTCCTGAACCATATAAAGCTACGTTACAAGGACGATCCACGGGAAAACTCCCGTCAGACTTAAGGAGCACAGTGCATTCGGGAAGCAAAGGCCTTAAAACCTCAATGTGTCTTTTCTCATAATCAAACATATTCTTATTTTATTATATTTCCTTCTGTTTTGAACACAAAAATAAGACACCGCCAAAGCGATGTCTTAAATCATTGTTCGATTGAAACTTCAATAGATCAGAGCTTCTCCTGAATACGTGCAGCCTTACCCTGTCTGCCTCTGAGGTAATAGAGCTTAGCTCTTCTGACCTTACCCTTACGTACAACCTCGATCTTCTCGATCTTGGGTGAATTGACAGGCAGTATTCTCTCTACACCTACTCCGTATGAGATACGACGGATCGTCATTGTCTCGGAAAGTCCGCCGCCCTTTCTGGCTATAACATAACCTTCAAAGACCTGTATTCTCTCACGAGTTCCCTCCTTGATCTTGAGATAAGCCTTAACATAATCACCGATCTCAACTTCAGGGAAAGTATTCTTAACGTTCTCGCTCTCGATTACTTTTACTAAATCCATTATGAGTTTCCTCCTTCTCCTGCAGACGTTCGTGCAACCAAATTATTACAGAGGACCGCCCTGATAGCCAAATTAAAATATCATAAAGTCCTTCTTAAGGCAAGCATTTTCTCCCATTCGGACTCTGATATATCCAATTCATCAAGCATATCCGGTCTTTTTATCCATGTCTCGACCAGAGAAGATATCCTTCTGTACTCCTCTATTGCGGCATCATTACCGGATAAGAGCACTTCCGGAACCTTAATACCGTTCCATTCAGACGGCATGGTAAACGACTTTCCTTCGAGTGTTCCGCCCATATGCGATTCATCCGTAAACGCTTCCTCATTCGGAAGAACGCCATCTATCATTCGTGAAACCGAATCCATTACCACGCATGCCGCAAGCTCTCCGCCAGTAAGCACATAATCGCCGATGGAGATCTCTTCGTCGCAGATAAGATCTATCGCTCTGCTGTCTATACCTTCATAATGGCCGCAGATTATGCAAAGACGCTTTTTACGGCTCAATTCTACAGCCTTCTTCTGATCGAATACATGTCCCTTTGGACTCATATACACTGTATAAGGTCTGTCGTCATCATTATCAAAAAGACTGTTCCATGAATCATAAACGGATCTGGCCGTTATAAGAAGCCCGGTTCCGCCTCCGTAAACGGTGTCATCAACTTTCCCGTAGGAATTACCGCAGTAATCTCTGATATTAACGGTATTAACGCTGATGATGCCTTTCTTAACCGCACGCCCCGTAATACTGGCATTGATATTATTCTCAATCTGTTCGGGAAACAGTGTAAGTACGTCAAACCTCATAGAGTTCATACAATCCTTCAGGAAGTCTGCACTTGATTATGGAGTCGGAAGGTCTTACATCATAGAAGATATCTTTTACAAAAGGAACGAGAAGATCCTGTTTACCTTCTCTTTTGATCATCACGATATACTGAACACCGGACTTATAAACGTCTTTTACCGTACCGATATCGCCTCTTATATCATCGAAGACACTGATACCTTTAAGGTCTTCAATAAAGAAACTGCCCTCTTTAAGTTTTACGGCATTCTCCCTGTCAACAGACAGGAAACGGCCTCTTAACGATTCGGCCTTATCCCTGTCCTCGACTCCGATAAACTTTACAAGAACTCGGTCTCTGTCTATCCTGGCGCTTTTGATCTCGATCAAAGACTCGTTACCGGCATCCTCGTCACAAAGATATGCTTTTTTCAGTTTAAGAAAACGACGGGCATCATCCGTCAGAGGGAAGACTTTCACTTCGCCTCTGACGCCGTGCGCCGTCGTAATTTTACCTATTATTAGTCGATTATCCGTCATCCGACGATATCTACTACAACCCTCTTGCCGGTCTTCAGATACTTGGCCTTCATGATCGAACGGATAGCCTGTGCTCTTTTACCGTTCTTACCGATGATCTTACCCATATCCTCAGGTGCAACGCTCAACTCGAAGATGATCGTGTTACCACGCTCGGTCTTCTTGACCTGAACATCATCCGGACTGCTTACGAGGGACTTAGCCATGTAAGTAAGTAATTCCATTTATTCCACCTCAGATAATGCCCTGCTTCTTCAAAAGTGCGCGAACAGTATCAGTAGGCTGTGCACCGTTACCGATCCACTTCTTAGCGGCATCTGCATCAATGGAAACCTGATCTTCTTCAACCATAGGATTGTAAGTACCGATCTCCTCGATGAAACGTCCGTTTCTCGGGTATCTCGAATCAGCTACTACTACTCTGTAGAAAGGAGCCTTCTTCTTACCCAATCTCTTCAAACGAATCTTTACTGCCATTTTGTTTTTCCTCCAAAAAATTTAATTTCTTTTTATTGATTAACCCGAAAGGGATAGATCACTTAAAACAAACCTCTTTTGCCGAAGCCTCCAAAGCCGCCGAGTCCGCCGAACTTTCCTCCCGGGAAGCCCTTGGGAAGTTTTAATCCGCCTTTGCTGAACTGCTTCATCATCTTGGCGCTCTGCTCGTATTGCCTGATAAGATTGTTAACATCCTGAACAGTCGTACCGGATCCCGCTGCGATCCTCTTTCTCCTGGAAGCATTGAGAACATTAGGATTCTTACGCTCTTTCTTGGTCATGGAGCGAATGATCGCGATATTCCTGTTCATTACGATCTCGCCGTCATCGAGCTGTTCATCGGTAACCTTACCGGAAAGTCCCGGCATCATACCTAGGATATCCTTCATTGACCCCATTTTCTTCATCTGTTCAAACTGAGAGAGAAGATCATTGAGATCATACTTATTAGACATCATCTTCTCGAGAGACTTCTGAGCTTCCTCTTCATCGATGGTCTGAGAGGCTTTCTCTATTAAGGACATGACATCACCCATACCGAGGATCCTGTCAGCCATTCTGCCCGGGTGGAACACTTCGATCTTATCGATCTTCTCACCTACGCAGATATACTTTATGGGCTTACCGGTCATCTTTCTGATAGACAAAGCGGCACCGCCTCTGGCATCACCGTCGAGCTTTGTCATGATAAAGCCGTCCATGCCGATCGCCTCTTCAAAAGCCATCGCAACATTAACGGCTTCCTGACCGATCATGGCATCGACAACGAGAAGTTTCTCATCAGGTTTAACAGCAGCGTTGATTGCCTTAAGCTCATCCATCATCTCGTCATCGATAACGGTACGTCCTGCAGTATCGACGATCAGATAATTGCAAAGCATATACTTGGCTCTGTCTATACCTTCTTTGGCTATCTTAACAGCGTCCTTCTCATCAGGATTGATATAGCTCTCGATACCGACACTGTCGGCTAAGACTTTAAGCTGCTCTGCAGCCGCAGGTCTGTGAACGTCAACCGATACGACCATCGGCTTCTTGCCGTCTTTTTTCAATATATTTGCAAGCTTAACCGCAGTCGTGGTCTTACCGGCACCCTGAAGACCATAGAGCATTACTACGGTAAATCCGGAAGAAGAAGCAGCGATCTTTGAGTTTATCTCACCCAAAAGCTCGGTCAAGGAGGAATGAACTATCTTAACTATCTGCTGTCCGGGAGTAAAACTGCCTTCGATATCCGCATTAAGGCACTTCTCCTGCATATCCTTGACGAAGTCCTTGGTAACCTGATAGTTAACATCGGCCTCGAGAAGAGCCATCCTTATCTGCTTCATCATATCCTTGATATCAGCTTCGGTTACGCGTGCTTTGCCGCGCATTGAAGCTGTTATCTTCTGAAGCTTTGAAGAAAGGCTTTCAAACATTAAGTGTTACTCCTCTATTTCTTCGGAAAGCTTTGATAAAACTTCCCTTGCATCCTTATATTCTCCGTTATCGATAAGGTCGATTGCCTCTTTAACAGTTTCTCTTTGCTCGAGAAACCTCTTAACGAGACCTAACTTGTCTTCATAGTCGTTAAGCTGCTTCAAGCCGCGCTTGACCGTATCGTGGACTCCCTGTCTTGATATCTCCTCTTCTTCGGCGATCTCTGCAAGCGAGAGATCATCGTTAAGGTACATATCAAGCGTGAGCCTTGTCTTATCAGTAAGAAGATTACCGTAAAAATCCAGTAAAAGACTGTCTTCGTAGGATTTCATGAGCTACCTCCCGTCTATAAGACCTTGAGCATAATATTATAAGAACGATGTTCTGTCAAGTATTTTTACTTGTCGGAATATCTTATCAGGTTCATACAGGTCCTGTTATCTCCGAATCCGAGGCTCTCATAGAGAGGTCTTCCCGATTCGGTCGCATCCAGGCTGATCTCAGTCGCACCCCGATCCCATGCATCCTCTATCAGCATCTGAACCATCTTACGGGCAATCCCCTGTCTTCTGTAGTCTTTATTTGTATAGACATTCATGAGGTGAGCGCGCTTACCGGTCGGATGCGCGAATGTCGGCATTATCCACATATAACTCATAGATGCGCAGGCAATAACTTTACCATCATCCAGAACAAGAACCGTTGTCTGATCACCGTTAAGGAAATAATCCCTTGAGCAACTAATAAGCTCCTCGTCATACTGATAGTCATCATCAAGGTCATTTACTATCCTTAACATCTCGAGACGGCTGCTCATAAGAAGCTCGATATCTTCAGATCCTGCAATTTTGTACTCAATCATTACTTTTCTCCCAATCTTCTTTGGTCAGCAGATTTATCAGTTTCTATAACTTCTCTCATCTTTCATTCCTCAATATCGAATAGTACTTTCTTCCTTCATACTTACCGTCAATCAGGAAATAATCTCTTAATGTACCTTCATAAGTAAACCCGCACTTATCGATCACTTTATTGGATGCTGTGTTCGCGGGTCTGACGCATATCTGAACTTTATTAAAGCCTATCTTATCAAATCCGTAATCTATCACTGCCTTGCAGGCTTCCGTCGCGTATCCTCTGCCCTGGTACGCTTTCCCGATGCAGTACTCGATCTCACCGAAATTATTATGCGTATCCACAAGAAAGTATGCGATCTGTCCGATGCACTCTCCGGATTCCTTCTCGAATACACCCCACCTGAAATGGCATCCGCTCTGATAATTTCTGATAAAAGTCCCAAGAAGCCTGTCCACTTCATCTAAGGTCTTATACGCAGGCTCCCCGTACATCCCCTGAACATACTCATCCGAGATCCAGTTTCTCATCATGGACTTCGCATCTTCACTTCGGAAAGCTCGTATAAGAAGTCTGTCAGTCTCGATATCTTGTGCACCGCAAAGATTGATTGATTCTGCTTCAGATATTTCTTCCTTGGACTCACGAATGAGTTTAACTGCCTCATCTACCGGGATGCATGCAGCATATCTTCCGGGCCACATTGACTCATTATAGAATCGATAAGTCTCCTCGGCGGTCATATAATCATTCGACCTTGTAGAATTGCAGTATGCGGGAACGATCATATCGAATCCGTGCTCGAATCCGCTCTTAATAGTTGCATCCATGCAGTAATCCGTCTGAAGGCCGACTGTTATCAGCTTTTCGACATTCTTCGCTCTCAAGTAACGAAGCAGTCCGCTTGTTCTATTGAAAGCGCTGTTAACATTCTTATCGAATATCCTCTCACCTTCCAAAGGCGCAAATCCTTCATAGATCTCAAAAGCCTCATCGCCGAATGAGAATCCTGTACCGGGACCGTCATCGTGTCGTACAAAGATAACCTCGATTCCATTTGTTCTTGCCTCTGTAATTAATAAAGAGACGTTATTCTTAAACTCTTCGAAGGCATAGAGCCTTTCATCAGTAATACCATTCTGAGCATCAACTACAAGTAAGACTATGTTTCCCATCACAAAAACTTCTCCATTCTTATAAGATGCTCATCATCAGGTTCACTGATTCCGTTCTTAAATCCATACCCCGACTTCAGATAGAAAGGAACACCCGTTATCGAAGCCGGTATCTCGATTCTTCGGGCCCTTATTGCGAACTCATCCTGTTCCAAAGTGTCGATTATCTTCCTTCCTATGCCTTTACGCTGATGATCCGGGTCTACAAATATCGTAAAAAGACTGCTCTCGTCTTCTTTGCCCCAGTAAGGTCCTATTGCACCGCAGCCAATTATCTCACCCTCTTCTTCAACAACATAAAAATGAGTCCATGACGAACGTTCCAGAACATGTTCAGGAGTTTCAACGGCTATAAGCTGATCCATCAGATCTTCAGGATAATCCTTAACGTTAGATATCCTGATCGTCTTCCTTATAAGTTCTGACACAGCATTTGCATCTTCATTTCTAAATCTTCTGATATTCATCTTTCCCTCCGTAATAACAAACGGCGCAGTCATTATCCGACTGCGCCGTCCTCAGTTACTTACTGTCAGTTCTTATCAGCCCTGCTCGAGTGCGAGTGTAACTGTTGTTCTGTCACAAACCTCTGAGGGTCCGAAGTACTGGATAGCGCCCGGATATGTGAAGCAAGTCTCAACTGCCCACTTATCTCTGTTAGCCTCAAAATATTTGAAAGGCTTGCCGTCGAGTTCTACGAGAGCCTTACGGATAACAGGCTTATCTGCACCGTTTCTTCTCTCGATGTTCATCATCTTTGTGATAGGCATACCGCCTGCAACCCACTCATCAGCAGACTTACTGATGTTGGAAACCTTGGAAAGGTATCCTGTGTAACCATACTGGATGAGCATGAATGCATTGTAACCCAAAGAATAGCAGTAGTCAGCATCGAAGTTGGAAGGGAATGCACATCTGCCCTCGTAACCGAAGAAGTGATGGAGAGCGGAGAACTTGCCCTTGTATGTGCCTGCTGCCTTTCTCTTAGCAAGCTCGTTCTTAACAAGCTCGGAGAAGAGCTTCTCGGACTCGATAAGGGAAACCTGAACATTGCCGTGAGGATCTCTCTCGAGGAAGAGCTGCTGCTGAATTCCTACAGGAAGGAGATCGAATACTGCGAAAGCAGAAGCAGAAAGACCTGTCTTGATGAAGTCGTACTTAGCCTGCCAATCGGGAAGAGCATTGAAAGCCTCTGTCTTCTCACCTGCAAGAAGCTCGTTGATCTCAGCGATCAAAGCGGAGAACTCAGGTACGAACTCAACGATACCCTCAGGAATGATAGCAACACCGAAGTTGTCGCCGTTAGCTGCTCTCTTCTCAACGGAATCAGCAATGTAGTTTGTGATCTGAGCAAGAGACATATTCTTAGCCTTAACTTCCTCACCGATAAGGCAGATGTTAGGCTGTGTCTCGAGAGCGCACTCGAGTGCTACGTGAGATGCGGAACGGCCCATAACCTTGATGAAGTGCCAGTACTTCTTAGCGGAGTTAGCATCTCTCTCGATGTTTCCGATTACTTCGGAGTATGTCTTTGTAGCTGTATCAAAGCCGAAAGAAGCCTCGATATCCTCGTTCTTAAGGTCACCGTCGATTGTCTTAGGACATCCGATTACCTGAACGCCTGTGTTGTTAGCTGCCATGTACTCAGCGAGAGTAGCAGCATTTGTGTTGGAGTCGTCTCCGCCGATAATAACGATAGCTGTGAGGCCGTTCTTCTTGGCATTCTCAGTTACGATAGCGAACTGCTCTTCTGTCTCGAGCTTGGTTCTTCCGGAACCGATGATGTCAAAACCGCCTGTATTTCTGTAAGAATCGATGAACTTGTCATCAAACTCTACGAAGTCATTCTTAAGAAGTCCGTCAGGACCGCCCTTGAAGCCCAAAAGCACATTGGACTTGTCAGCAGCCTTCAAAGCATCGTAAAGGCCTGTGATAACGTTGTGTCCGCCGGGAGCCTGTCCGCCTGAGAGGATTACGCCTACAACCTGCTTCTTGGCAACGGAAGTATTTGTACCTTTCTCGAAAGTGATCTCCTTCTTACCGTATGTATTAGGGAAAAGAGCCTTGATCTTATCCTGATCGGCTACGCTTGATGTCTCAGCGCCTTCCTTAACGCAGATCTCGGAAACGCCGTTTCTGAGCATTCCGGGAAGCTTGGGCTGATACTCGTATCTTGCTTTCTGAAGTGGTGAAATATCCATGAAAACAACTCCTTTAAATAAAATTACCCTCAAATAATAAATTGTTTGCCGTTAAAAGTAAATGCTTTTAAGGTAAAAACAATTGTAATAGAATATTGTCATGATAAGTGATACACATATGCATACCGGGGCATTCAGCAGCGATGCCAAACAGACTATTGAAGAACTTATATCTTCTGCCAAGGCCAAAGGCATCTTAGTCGCTGCAATAACGGAACATTATGATATGGATTATCCTCATAAAGACGAGGTTTTCACTTTTGATCTTAATGAGTACGGCAATATTTTTCCGAAGTGGCGTGATCTGTCTAAGCAAATGAACGGTCCTGAACTTCTTATGGGGATCGAGATCGGCTGGCAGCCTCATCTTAATGACAGGATAAAGGAAACAGTCAGATCCCTTCCTTTTGATATGGTAGTCCTGTCAGATCATCTTTTCAGAGGCACGGATGTTTATTACAGCACGGAAGCTGCACTTCTCCCGCGGGCCGAACGTAACAAAGAGTATATCGGATCACTGTCAAGGATGTGCCGCGAGATCGATGATTTTGATACAGTCGCACATTACGATTATATAAACAGATACATTGATGATCCGGATTCGGCAGTGTTTTACAGGGATTGTTCCGATGAATTTGATGACCTGTTCTCCACTCTTATCCGGAAGGATAAAGCACTCGAGATCAATACGAGTTCCATCGGAAGTCAGATCAACAAGAAGGCCGAATATATAATGCCGGATCCAGATATAATCAGACGTTATATCCAAATGGGCGGAAAACTCATAACGATCGGGTCCGATGCACATACATCCGACAAGATCGGACAATTATTCAACAGAACCGCTCTTTATCTTAAATCCTTAGGAGTCCATGAACTGTTTTATTACAAAAACAGGAAGCCGGTCTCGGATCCCGAATACGCTTCTTATTTTTGATCGGCTTATTCCCAGGGGATAACTTCTATCGGCTGATCGCCTGTATATATTATGTAATCCTGATAATCATCGATGTGCCTGTTCAATTCGGTAATATCATCAGAACCGACATAACAGTCGTACATATATCCTCGGAAAGTATCAAAAGGGACAATATAATCGTCTGACTCTTGATAATTACAGCATCCGCTTATTATCGAACAATTATAGGAAACTATCTGACAGGTGACATTTCCCTGAAGTCTTCCGTAATTGGCACACCCTAAGATCCTTCCTGCCGAGAAATTATCGGCTATCCCGCCGCATCTTTGGATAGCGTACAGATAAGCCTTGTTGTAGCAGTTTATTATCATCGCATCGGTAGTACCGTCAGTAGATGCAATGCTGCCGACGTAATCACCATATATCCTTCCGCTCTCGATACCGAGGTTCATGACCACTCCGCCGAGTTTACCGAACAGACCGACAAACTTGCTTTCGAGCTGATTGGCACTGATGTAAAGATTATATATCCTGTGACCTGCTCCATCGTATATCCCTTCAAACATATAACCGCTGTCCATCGTGCCGATCGGAGTGAAATTCGGGCAGGAAGAAAGATCTATATCAGAGGTCTGTCTGAAATAAGTATTATAGAAATAATTCCCGCTGTTGACTGAGTCCGAGAGCTTTATCAGGTCTTCGGCAGTCTCGATAAGATAAGGGTCTTCATAGGTTCCGTCCCCCTTAAATTCATAGTGATCATTCCATTCGTGAAAGACCTGGAAAGACCGCCATTCATCGAATCTTCCGATGCACCACCATAAGACGGCGCCCGCCAAGGCGATCCTCAAAAGGAAAAAGAACCATTTAAGTGCCGTTTTAAGCACTTTGGGAAGATCGATCTTATTCACTTTCTCGTCCCTGTTTTCCATCTTATTTCCAAACCTCATTATAGTTAACGGTACCGCAGTCAACGAGCAGCTGATTGTATGTATCGATCACGGCGATAACCACGCCGTCGTGATTCTCGTTGACCGTACTCCACCCGTCATAGTAGATACCGTCCGAGCATACGACAAAATGGTGTGATCCTAAGTATTCTTCAAAATACAGACCATTCTCATCCGCTTCGAGAGGATATGTAATGCCGTCCCTGATAAGATACCTTCTGTCATCGTACATCCTTATAAACGGGATACCGTTGATCCCAAGGTATCGTGCAAGTTCATCTGAGATATGTGTATTATCCGAAACCATAACGATCACTTCATAATCATCGGAAAGAGAATTAAGGATATCGACATAATCTTCTGCAACCGATGTCTCCTGGAGCTCGTAATTTCTTGCACGTGTCTCGAGATACCTGGCATTCTCCTCCCAGGAATCATAAATACCGGTAGTATCATCGCTTCTGTCTATAAGATCATAGTGTTCGCAAAGATATGCGCCGAGGTATGATGTGTATTTACGGTTGCCAAGATAGTTCAAATGACCGATATCACCGAAATCGGTATCAAAATCCAAACCTATCCTGTCGTAGTATTCGTTGAAATCAATGAATTCAACTCCATACTCTTCAGCGATCTGTGCTGCATAGATATATCGGGATCTGGCATCCTCGGTATAACCCGCATCGGGAGAAACGACTATACACAAAGGTATATCGTTATCCCTGCAATACTCGATTATCAGGCGGTAATAGTATTCCTGCTTATTGGTCATCGGGATGGGATCAACGTTAACGTGGAAGAAAGGTTTGGGCTGATACTCCGTCCTCAGATAATCGTAAAAGCCTTTGAAATTCTCATTCTTAACGGCATCGGACAGATCGGCATCTATATCAAACATATTCAATTCGGAATATCTGCTGTGATACTCTTCGAACAGAAGAGAGTAATCGATAAATCCGTCAGTATCGGTAACGGAAGCCCTTATAGATTCGAACTTATTCATATTCCAATGCATGCCTGCGGTATTGTTTATCAATACACCGTGATTGCTGTAATCATCTTCAATTTGTACGGCAAGAGCTTCAAGTACGACAAGTCTGGGAGTCTGCGTCTTCATCGCTTCTTTTAAGGAATAATATGTGTTCCAGAACGGCTGCAGACTGGCTCCGAGAACATATGAAGGCACACCGAACTCGTCCCAGAGCACGCCTGTATTGATATCGATAAATGAATGCGAACTGCCGATACAAAGAAGATCTATACTGTTCTCCGGTTGCTCGTAGAAGGTCCTCATCGATAGTGTACCGTCATAGTTTTTGGGTTTAAACCAAGAAGACCAGATACCGATCAGCAGGATAACGACAAGACAGAATGCAATAAACCTTACCGCATTCTTCGTCGTGATCAGTATCTTAGTTAAAACTGCCTTCCAATCAATCATCTCAGAACCTCAAATAAATAAAATCAGCAGCATCAAATGCAGGACCGTAGATACCGAACGTGAGAACGGCAAAGAACAGAACGATCAACGATAACCATCTGAACCACCAGGGCTGCATAAGCATCATATCACCAACCGTTTTCTCATTTTTCTTCTTGGACATATCAACAAAGAAAAGGACAAGTAAACTTATAAACAGGATATTAAACTCTTTGCGGTCCAGTCCGAGATTGTAAAGACCGTCATTAAACAAGACCCACAGATCCGGTCTTGTAAACATCCTTCTGATTATCTCAAGAGCGAGATTCATATCCGTAACACGGAAGAATACCCACGCAAGATCGACAAGGACAAATGTGATAAACCACTTTCCGAACTTATATCCGAAGCTCTCCGTCTTAGCATGCGTCAGTTTGTTTATCTTCTCTCTTAACGGCAGAGTCATATCGTCTATAACCTGCAAGACACCGTGTATCCCGCCCCACACGATAAAGTTCATTCCGGCACCGTGCCAGATTCCGCTTACAAGGAACGTGATGATAACGTTAAGATGCTTTCTGATCTTTGAACATCTGCTGCCGCCCAAAGGAATATAAACATAATCGCGAAGCCATGAGCTTAAGGATATATGCCATCTTCTCCAGAATTCCTTAACGCTGAGCGAGAGATAAGGCGCATTAAAGTTATCGTATACGTCTATCCCCATAAGCTTCGAGCATCCCATCGCGATGGTTGAATAACTCATAAAATCACAATAGATCTGCAGAGAATAGCATATTGACGTGAATATGAGCTCCACGGAACCGTAAAGATAGTAATGACCATAAACATTATCAACTATCATGGCTATCCTGTCCGCGATCACGAGTTTGGAAAAAAGGCCCCACAGGATAAGAGTTATCCCGTTTGATATCCTGTCAACATTGATGACACTTGTCTTGTGAAGATCCTTAAGCTGAGGGATAAGGTGATCCGCCCTCTCGATGGGACCGGACATGATACACGGGAAAAAGCATGTAAACAAAGCATAATAAAACGGATTGCGTTCGGCCGGGATCTTCTTCCTGTAAACATCAAAAAGATAACCTGTTGAGGTAAATATGAAAAACGATATGCCTATGGGCATAAGGATATTTTGAGGCACTGCCAAAGGGACGCCTCCCTCGGATACGATGGAATCATTGACGATCTCCATGACAAACTTCGTATATTTAAAATAAAACAGCATACCGAAGTCAGCCAGTATTCCTTCGAGAAGGAGAATTACCCTTAACACCTTAAGGCGGCCTTTCGAAGGGATGAGATCCATTATGACGGCACTTATATACGAGACTCCAATCGCGATAAACAGGAACACCGATTGCTCATTAAAGGCATGTGTCGAAGTGTCATAGCAATAGAAAAACAGACTGGCCGCAAGTATCCACCATGCGCGGATGCGGGACGGCAGTATATAAAAGACAGCCATGACAACAACGAAGAAAAGAGCGAACTCGATGGAATTAAAAAGCACTCGTATTCACCTCAAACTCACAGAACGCTCTTAAGATCATCAAGCCACAGTTTTGAAACCGCATCGGAAGGCATACGCCAGTCCCCCCTCGGTGAGAGCGTAACGGTTCCGACCTTCGGTCCGTCAGGAAGACATGAACGCTTAAACTGCTGATTGAAGAACCTTCTTATGAAAGTCTCTTCCCACTTGTAAATCGTATCCGGATCAAACTTGCCTTCAAAAGACTGACATGCAAGTCTGTAAATCTTGGAAGGCTTGAATCCCCATCTTAAGAAGTAGTACAGATAGAAATCATGAAGATCATAAGGACCTACGAGATCCTCGGTCTTCTGGCTGATTTCACCGTTATCATCCGGAGGAAGAAGTTCGGGAGACACGGGAGTATCAACAATGTCCTTAAGAACATCGGAAAGCTCACCTGTTGTTTTACCGGACTCATAAGATACGATATGTCGTACCAAAGTCTTGGGGATGGATGCATTCACGCCATACATGGACATATGATCTCCATTGTATGTCGCCCAGCCGAGAGCAAGCTCGGAAAGGTCTCCCGTGCCGATCACGATACCGCCCTTCTGATTTGCTATATCCATCAGGATCTGGGTTCTCTCCCTCGCCTGTGAATTCTCATAAGTAACGTCATGAACACTCTCATCGTGTTCGATGTCCTCAAAATGCTGCCTTACGGAGAGCTTGATGTCCACGGTTCTTAATGTAACACCGTATGCTTCAGCAAGCTTCTCGGAATTGCCTTTTGTCCTTGAAGTCGTTCCGAATCCGGGCATTGTAACGGCAATTATGCCTCTTCTATCCATGCCCAGCATATCAAAAGCATGAACCGTAACGATCAAGGCAAGTGTGGAATCAAGTCCGCCGGACAAACCGACGACAGCACACTTTCCGTTGATGTGCTTAAGCCTCGTAGCAAGACCTGCAGCCTGCATGGTAAGAATCTCTTCACACCTTGAAGACAATGAAGAACTGTCGGAAGGAACGAACGGATATGAAGGGAATTCCCTCATAAGTCGAAGATCAGTCTCGGGCTCTGTATCAAAGTATACGATGCTCAAAGGCTCGGCATCGCACTCGAATGTATTTCTCATTCTGTCGTGAACAAGTCTCTGAAGATCAATGTCCGCATAGATTGCGCCCGCTTCACCAAAGCATGCAGATTCATTTAATACGGAACCATTCTCGCAGATCATTCTGTGACCTGCAAACACCATGTCCTGAGTGGATTCGCCGAATCCGCAGTCGGAATAGATATATCCGCTTACCATTCTGCCGGAATTAACCAAGATAAGCTTTTCCCTGTATTCCCTCTTGCCTATTACCTCATCAGAGGCGGAAAGATTGCATATGATAGTCGCACCCGACATAGAAGCCTTGACGGACGGAGGATTGGGAACCCACATGTCCTCACATATCTCAACTCCGAACGTGAAGTCTTCGTAGGTCTCGTTTCTGAATACCAGATTGCCGAACGGTACACCGTCTTCGGTCTCATCCTCGCCCTCGTAGGGTTCAAAATAACGGAGTTCATAAAATTCGGAATAGTTGGGGATGAATCTTTTGGGAACGTATCCTATAACCTCGCCTCTCGATATGACTGCAGCGACGTTATAGAGCTTTCCCTCATGCTTAAGAGGAAGACCTACGACAATGGCAAGGTTCATGTCACATGTTGCCTCTGCTATGTCATACAGGCCTCTTATGGCAGATTCCTGAAGTTCATGCTGAAGGAACAGGTCACCGCATGTATAACCGGTAACCGACAGTTCAGGAAAAACAAGAAGAGAACACTTCTTCTCGTCTGCTTCCGCACAGATCTTTACGATCTCAGATACATTGTAATCAACATCAGCAACGCGCACCTTGGGCGACGCGGATCCGACCCTGACAAAACCGTCCTTCATACAACTCCCCCTGTTATGTATTAGGTTCTGTAACTACCGTTTATCTTAACGTAATCGTATGTAAAATCGCATGTAAACATGCGGTCATGAGCTTCTCCTTCGGAAAGTACGATCTGAATGAGGATATCGTGGCAGGCAAGTATCTTAGCCGCCTCTTCCTCATCGAAATCAACACATACGCCGTCGTGGAAGAAAAGCATTCCGCCGACAAGAATGTCTACCTTGTTGGGATCAAACTTCGCTCCGGAATATCCTACGGCAGTAAGAACACGACCGATGTTAGCGTCCTCTCCGAACATAGCAGTCTTAACAAGAGGTGATCTTGCAACTGAAGTAACGATAAGCTTGGCATCATACTCGTCAGCTGCGCCCGTAACCTCGATCTCGATAAACTTGGATGCGCCTTCTCCGTCAGAAGCGATCATTCTTGCAAGATCATCTGAAAGCTTTGTAAGAGCCCTCTCGAAAAGCTCGTAATCCTCAGAACCTTCAGTTATCTCTGAAGCTCCTGAAGCACCGTTAGCCATTACGATGACGGAATCACATACGGATGTATCACCATCGACGCTTACACGGTTGAAAGTATACTTAACAGCGTTGTGAAGAGCCTTATCGATAAGGTCACTGCTGATATTGGCATCAGTAGTAAATACGCTGATCATTGTAGCAAGATTCGGATGAATCATACCGGATCCCTTCGCCTGAGCCGCAATGGTAACCTCTTTGCCGTCACCCATCGTGATTGTTGCAGCAACCTCCTTGGGAACAGTATCCGTAGTCATCATCGCGTACTCGGAATTATGAGCACTCTCTTCATCACTTGAAAGAGAATCAACCAGTTCAGGTACAACATTAGTGATCTTATCGACAGGAAGTCTTGAACCGATAACACCCGTGGAAGCAGTCATAATCTGCTTGCTGTCGCATCCGAGCTTGTCTGCTATCTTAGATGCAACGAGCTCAGCATCATCAACGCCGACCTTGCCGACACCGGCATTGGCCACTTTACTGTTGATGACAATTCCTCTGACCTTACTTCCGGAGTTAACGATGTCTATTGTTCTTGTAAGCGAATGACCCTTAACAAGATTTGATGTATAGACGCCCGCTACATTAGCCGGTGTATCCGATACGATCAAAGCCACATCAAGATATGATGACTTGGGATCATCCTTATTTATGTTTGCAGGATCACTGCACTTCATTCCTGCCGATACGCCCGAGGCCCTGAAGCCCTTGGGCATGGTTATATATGCTTCTTCCATTTTTTGCTCCTTATTAATGGTGGAAGAGTCTGATGCCTGTAAATGCCATAGCCATGTTGTACTTGTTGCAGGTCATGATTACATGATCATCCCTGATAGAACCGCCGGGCTCGGCAATATACTTAACACCGCTCTTATAAGCTCTCTCGATGTTGTCGCCAAACGGGAAGAACGCATCTGAGCCCAGAGCAACGTCAGTGTTCTTAGCAAGCCACTCCTTCTTCTCCTCGTCTGTAAGAACCTCAGGCTTCTCCTTGAACAGAGTCTGCCATGTGCCGTCTCTTAAGACATCATCGTGCTCGTCAGAGATATAAACGTCGATTGTGTTATCTCTGTCAGGTCTTCTGATGCCGTCAACGAACTTAAGTCCCATAACCTTGGGATGCTGGCGGAGCCACCAGATATCCGCCTTATTTCCTGCAAGGCGTGTGCAGTGGATCCTTGACTGCTGTCCGGCACCGATACCGATGGCCTGACCGTCCTTAACATAGCATACGGAATTACTCTGTGTGTACTTCAGTGTAATGAGAGAGATAAGAAGATCGATCTTCTTGTCCTCAGGAATCTCCTTATTATCTGTAACGATGTTTGTAAGAAGATCATTATTGATATCAAGCTCGTTTCTGCCCTGCTCGAAAGTAACACCGAACACCTGCTTCTTCTCGACAGGATCGGGCTTATACTCGGGGTCGATCTTAATAACGTTATATGTACCCTTACGCTTTGTCTTAAGTATCTCAAGAGCCTCATCGGTATACCCGGGAGCGATAATACCGTCGGATACCTCTCTTGCAAGCATAGTAGCGGTAATTGCATCACATGTATCGGAAAGAGCGACAAAGTCACCGTAGGAACTCATTCTGTCGGCGCCTCTTGCTCTTGCATAAGCGCATGCGATAGGAGAAAGCTCTCCGAGATCATCGACAAAATAGATCTTTGCTTCAGTCTCCGATAAGGGCTTACCTACAGCGGCACCTGCGGGAGATACATGTTTAAATGAAGTTGCTGAAGGAAGACCTGTCGCCTTCTTTAATTCCTTAACGAGCTGCCATCCGTTAAAAGCATCGAGAAGATTGATATAACCTGGCTTGCCGTTCAATACTTCGATGGGCAGATCGGAACCGTTCTCCATATAGATACGGGAAGGCTTCTGATTGGGATTACAACCGTACTTAAGCTGCATTTCGTTAGACATTTCTTATTACTCCTTGATGTTCTTATTAACTATTCTTGTCTCGGATTCGCCTGTGGCGATATCGATGAACTTTACATAAAGAGATACTTTATTCTCTTCATTGAGGCTTGTCCAGAGCATATCGGTAAAAGAATCGATATCTCCTTCGATGCCGATCTTCTCGGGCTCGCCTTCGAAACTCGGAAGAGGATTGCCGTCACCCATGTATGTATGAATGAATCTTCCGTCGCCGGCAATGGGATTTGTGTAAGAGAAAGTATGTCTCTCGCATGATTCGGGATTGCCGTCAGCGGACTTTAAGATAGACATCGCATAGTTGAACTTACCGTTCTCAACGTGAAGGATACCCGAGATCCTGGGAGTGTAATTAGGAGCGTCATCCTCGAACTCTCGGCCACGAAGGCTCATCTCGAATGTCTGCTGCTTATCCATAAGCTCGTAGATAGTATCTGTCTGATCGCCGTTGGTAACGATAGTCTTATTTCCGAGAACTCTTACGGGAGAATAGATGATTAGGTGCGGATCGGAAAGCTTCGAAGGATCGAATGCCTCTGTCTTGATACCGTCCTCGGTAGCGGTAAATACGCGGTTTCTGGAGTTAACGCTTCTACCCATGATGAAGTAAGCTGTAACGGCCTTTTTCCCGTCGGAAGATTTGCCTATGATGATGCCTCTTCCGGGATAAGCATTGGTCTTAAGAAGTTCTGAGATGTTTTTCTTTTCCATTTTCTTTATTCCTTTACATATGCAATATTATTTTTGATCTCTACTTTACCCTCTGCAAAAAGACTGATCGCCTTAGGAAGGATCACCTGCTCGCACTCTTTCATAATGCGCTTCTGAAGGACTTCGGGAGTATCATCAGGAAGAACATCGACACACTTTTGAAGAAGGATCGGTCCCTCGTCATAGTTCTCGTTAACAAGATGGACCGTAGCGCCCGATACCTTTACTCCTCTTGCAAGAGCAGCCTCGTGAGGCTTAATGCCGTACATTCCCTTACCGCAGAACGAAGGAATCAAAGCCGGATGGATATTGATTATCCTGTTGCTGAATGCCTTTACGGTCTTGGGACCGAGAAGTGACAGGTAACCTGCGAGAACTATAAGTTCCGCACCGCTTTCTTTAAGCTTGGAAATAACGGCCTCATCCCACTCTTCACGGCTTGCGTAGGATTTAACGCTCATTACCTCAGAAGGGATATTGTTATCGGATGCTCTTTGAAGAGCGTAAGCACTGTCATTGGATGCAATAACGATACAGATCTCGACATTCTTAAGCTTTCCGTCCCTGATCTGATCGATAATCGCCTGAAGGTTCGTTCCCCCTCCCGATACAAATACTGCTATCTTCATAAGTTAGTCACCTGATGAACGCTCTTCTCATAGGACTCCGGCATACCCGCAACATAATTACCGTCAAAGCATGCGGAACAGGTATCGCAGATAAGTCCTTCCAGCGCCTGCTTAAGGCACTCGAGACTTATATAGCCCAATGAATCGGCACCGATCATTTCTCCGATCTGCTCAACAGTCATTCTTGTAGCAGGAAGATCCTTATCGGAAGAAGCATTGACGCCGTAGCAGCACGGGAACTTAACTTCAGGAGACGCGAGTCTTACGTGAACCTCGGAAGCACCGTTATCCTTAAGGAATCTTATTATGTGCTTGGTAGTTGTTCCTCGAACGAGTGAGTCGTCTACGATAGCGATCCTCTTACCCTTGATAGCTTCCTTAAGAACGGCAAACTTCATTCTTACTGCAAGCTCTCTTTGCTCCTGAGTGCTCTTTATAAAGGTTCTTCCGACATAACGGTTCTTGAGAAGTCCCATACCGTATGTAACGCCGAGACCGTCAGCAAAACCTAATGCTGCGGCATTACCGGAATCGGGCGCACCGATTACGAGGTCGCAGTCACAGGGATGAAGTCTTGCCAAAGCCTTACCTGCTTCATATCTTGACTTAAAGATATTGGTTCCGTCGATAACGGAGTCAGGTCTTGCAACGTATACATATTCGAATATGCAGATCTTACCGTTCTTTATCCGCTCTTCGCTTGATACTTCGGAATTATAGTAAATGCTCGATACTTCATCCTTGGAGATGGAGAGTATCTCACCTGGTTCGAGATCTCTTACAAACTCGGCATCGAGAGCGTCAAAGGAACAGTTCTCGGATGCTACCATCCACTGGTTACCCTTCTTGCCCAAGGAAAGAGGTCTTAATCCGTATGGGTCACGAACCGCTATAAGCTTGTCTTCCGTCATAATGATAAGAGCGTATACACCTTTAAGCTCCTTCATGGTCTTAAGGATAGCGTCTTCCGTAGTTTCCGTAACGACTCTGTTTCTCGAGAAAAGCGAGAGGATCAGCTCGGTATCGGTACTGGTCTGAAAGATAGCGCCCTGATTCTTAAGATCTTCTCTGATCTCATCAGCGTTAAGGATAACGGAATCGGAACTCAATGAGATATTTCCGACTCTTGATTTGATGACAACGGGCTGGATACCGTCAGGACCGACTATACCGTCAGCGCCTCTGGCGTGGGCTATGGCACAGGTTCCGCTCAAAGCATTGAGCGTGATCTCGTCAAAGATATCGGCAACCATACCGTCTCTTTTGTGAACGAGGAACGAACCGTTGTTGTTGATTGCTATTCCGGCTGCCTCCTGACCTCTGTGCTGCAGCGAGAAAATGCCGTAATATGCTGTCCTGGCAGTTCCTTCATCAATTCCGGCTCTGTTTATTACTCCGAAAATTCCACTCATATCAAAGCCCGGCCTCCTCTAATTTTTTATTAAGTTTTTCTTCTTTGACATCAACGGACGATGCGAGTTCCTTCTTGTACTCCAAAAGCTTCGAAGACATCTCATCATCGCTTACGGCGATTATCTGCACAGCGAGCAATGCAGCATTGGAACCACCGTCGATCGCTACAGTCGCTACCGGGATACCGGTCGGCATCTGCACAGTGGCATAAAGGGCATCTACTCCGTTCAATGCTCCGCCTTTACAAGGTATTCCTATAACGGGAAGGATCGTATGTGCAGCAAGGACACCTGCAAGATGCGCAGCCAGACCTGCCGCAGCGATTATAGCACTGAATCCGTTTTCTTTTGCATTTGAAGCAAGTTCGGATGCCTTAGCGGGGCTTCTGTGTGCCGAAGCAATATGAACTTCATATTCGACTCCGAATCTTTTGAGGATTTTAAAACATCCCTCCATAACGGGGAAATCCGAATCAGAACCCATGATTACAAGAACTTTGTGTGCCATTTTGTTACCTTCCTATTATTTATTCATCTTCCTGGTTCCATTTAAGTCTGTCCATTACGCGATAATAATCATCCGAATCCCATTCATAAGGTCTGGGGCAATAATCATTAGACGCAAAACTGGTCTGACTGTACGGTACAACCGTAAGATTATATTCCTCGACATATGAATTTGTCTCATCCATAACGAATTCACACCTGACTATACAGGTATCGGGGTCGGATAAGCCCGTATTTCCGCCAAAACAGAAATTGGAAAGACTGTATAAGATATACTTTCCGTTATAAAGCTCAATAGGCTCCAGCCGGTGCGGATGAGTGCCGACGACTATATCGGCACCGTAATCAATAAGAGCATGCCCGACATATATCTGGTCATTCGTAGGTTCATAGTATCTTTCTATGCCCCAATGGCAGGAAACGATTACTATCTGACAGCCCGCTTCCCTTAATTCATCTATCAGAGGGTAAGCGGTGGAAGCGGTATCACCATTGCCTATCATATCGATACCGAGCATACCGATCTTGATACCGCGTACTTCATATATCGCAGTCTGATGCTGGTTACTCCAAAGGATACCGGCCTCCTCCAATGTCTGCTGAGTGGTAATAAGACCGTCCTCCCAATAATCATAGCTGTGGTTATTCGAGAGATTTACGGCTTCAATACTGCCGTTCAGAAGCATCTGTACGCTCTCCGGGACATTCGCAAATACAAATTCCTTAGTCATATGGGGAGCAGACTCGTCACCGTACGTTCCTTCAAAGTTAGCATAAGTAAGATCATCAGTGGCAAGGTACTCGGCACAGTTTTGAAAGCAATAGGTCCAATCCCCGTCTACGACGGCGTCAAAGCTACCGGGCGCACCGCTCCATGCGAGAGCATCAGCCAAGGTAAGGTCACCGAGAAAACTTACCACGATATGTTCGGGTGCCGGTGTGGGTGTAGGCGTCGGAATCGGAGAAGGTGTAGGTGTCGGAGTTGAAGAAGGTACAGTCTCGGCTGATTCGGTTTCAATGATCTGTGTATCGGAAGGAACGGCAATTGCAGAACATGCCGCTAATACAAATGATGATGTAAGCATCACAAATAATGAGGTCAAACCTGCTCTTACTCTCTTCCCAGTCAATTTGCCTTAACCTTCCTCAGGAATTGTAAAATCCTGTCCGAGAATCAACGATCTGACGAAGAGACCTGATTCTGAGAGCATCTCGTCAGGCCAATGCGCTGCGATCTTCTGCTCGACAGTAAACTGATTGGAATAAAGCCTTAGAGCATTCGAGCTCTCTATACTCGATCCGCCTATAGACCAGTTACACCAGGATATGTTATTGGAATCAAGGAAATCCATCCATTCCAATGTTTCCTCATAATAGACCCCGTTTCCGCCGGAATCCTGAGAAACACCCCATTCGGTACAGAATATCGGAAGACCGCTGTCTATCGCAGTCTGAGCACGGTCGCGCAATTCCTGACCGTGAGAACCGGCATAGAAGTGAAGCGTATACATTACATTATCATCATCGATAGGATTCAATGCGGCCTGATCGACTTCCTGACTCCAACTGGGTGTACCGACGATGATTATGTTATCGGGATCGTTCTCTCTTATAGCCGCTATAACTGTCTCGGCATAAGGCTTGATAACGTTATCCCAGTCCACATCCGCTTCAGGATCATCGAATCTTTGACCGTTCGGTTCATTGCAGATCTCATATATAACATTAGGATAATCGCCGTAAAGCGCGGATATTCTGGAGAAGAAGTCTACTGCTTCATCCTGAAATTCAGTCGGATCGCCGTCGTAGAGAATATGCCAGTCAATGATAACGTAAGCTCCGTGAGCGATCAAAGTATCAGCATAACCGCACACTTCATCAAAGTATCTTTCAGGGAAATACGTATATCCGTTATCAAGACCTCTTGTTGTCATGGCAAGTCTTATTACCTGACAACCCCAATCGTGGATCAATGTATCTGCAACATCATCCGTAAAGAACTGAAAGCAGGACTGAATACCGTAACTGCTCATTCCTCTAAGCTGTACAGGTTCTCCCGCTTCATTAACAAGCTGATTTCCCTGAACGCTCAATTGGCCGTTCACTTCAACCGGAATATCGGTAACCTGAGGCGTACTCATGGGACCTATTGAAGGCTCAGTCTCGATAACAGTCTCCTCCAATGAAGATTCCGAAGATTCAGAAGTCTGAACAGCCGTGATAACGGGATCCGAAGGTAAGGTTTCCGGAGGTAATTTTGAAGAACAAGATGCAAACACGATCGAGCAGCATATTGCCAAAGCTACACCTGCAGGCAACATTTTAAACTTCATAGCACAAATACTCCCAGAAAAGATAAAATCAGTATATTATTTTAATAAGTTTTATTCAATAATCTAATTATCAAATGACCTTGACGCTCATTCAATTATTTGTCATACTTTGTTAACAAATTAAATCTTATCAAGATATATAATTAATTTAGTAGTAAACACAGAGGAGAAATACAGGATGTCACGAGTAGACAGTTTACGTAATAAGATTATGAAGCTGGCCGCCAAAGGCAAGCTGGACGGTCTTGTAAAACTATCCGGTGATTCCGATGAGGCAGTACGTACAGAAGTAGCAATTGCGATGGGACAGATCAGAACATATGAAGCCGGAATGGCTTTGATTCCGCTTCTTCGTGACTCTTCCCCTTCCGTAAGAGCAGCCGCTTCGACATCCGCTGCCGATATAGGAGCAAAACACTGTGAGGAATATGTTAAGAAGTTAGCTTTTGCCGATGCGGATCCTAACGTCAGACAGATTGCAAAGAGTGCATTTGACCGACTGAAGGACAGAATAGTCTGAGTTAAATAACAGATAATAAGAAGCCCCGCTTGAACAAGCGGGGCTTCTTGTATGTCTGTAAAATAGAGAATGCTGTCAGTCAGCCGCAGAAACTACCTTGTCAGAGATAGCCGCTTCATCACCGATAACAACTACATTAGGATGCAACTGAAGGATCGAAGCAGGAACCTTAGGTGTAACGGGACCCGTAAAAGCCTTCTCCACAATATCCTTCTTGCCTGCACCTGTAGCCATAAGGATAACTGTTGAGGACTTCATTATATATCCGATACCCATCGTATAAGCCTGTGTAGGAACTTCATCGATCTTACCGTCGAAGAACAATCTGGCATTATCCTGTATCGTCTGTTCTTCAAGGTCGATGCACTGTGTATTTACGCAGAAAGAATCAGCCGGTTCATTGAATCCGATATGACCGTCACCGCCGATACCGAGAAGCTGGATATCAAGGTGCCCTAATGACTTTAAGATGGCATCGTAATCAGAGCAGGCCTTAACCGCATCGGACTCGAGTCCGTCAGGCACATAAGTCTTGCTCTTATCTATATTCACATGATCAAACAGATTGGTATTCATAAAATATCTGTAGGACTGATCGTGATCGCCGCCGAGTCCTCTGTATTCATCAAGGTTAGCAGAAGTAACCTTGGAGAAATCAAGGCTTCCGTCCTTATACATATCGACAAGAGCCTTATACGTACCGACAGGCGTAGAACCTGTTGCGAGTCCGATCTTACAGTCGGGCTTCAGTCTGATCTGGGAAGCGATAAGCTCTGCACACGCCTTTGAAGCTTCTTCATAAGTTGCTTTTCTGATTACTCTCATTAGATTATCCTCCGTATATTATTCTTCGGTCTTTACAACGATATTGTCTTTATCCTTATAGATAGAATGCTCGGGAATGATCCCCCTTACCATCGACAAGGGATAGATATTGGTATGAGGTCCGACTACGGTGCCGGGATTAAGAACGGAATTACAGCCTACCTCGACGTTATCGCCTAACATTGCACCGAACTTACGAAGTCCCGTCTCATAGGACCTTCCCTCACCTTTAACAACAACGTTCTTACGGTCTGCCTTAATGTTGGAAGTAATGGCGCCTGCTCCGAGATGAGCCTTGTAGCCCAACACGGAATCACCGACGTAGTTATAATGAGGAACTTCGACTTTGTTAAAGAGGATAACGTTCTTAAGCTCCGTGGAATTGCCTACGGTTGCCCCCTCGCCGACGATAGCAGATTCTCTGATGAATGCACACTGTCTGATCTTAGCGCCCTTGCAGATTATGGCAGGTCCATGGATATATGCCGAAGGAAAGATCTCGGCATCCTTGGCGATCCAGACATCCTCACCGACTTTGTCATATTCATCCGTGCTCAATGTGGGTCCGAGTTTTAAGATAAAATCCTTTATCTTAGGCAATACTTCCCAAGGATAAGTGCAACCGTCGAATATCTCCCTTGCGATCGTCTCATCAAGGTTATACATATTGCTGATAAGTGCTGTTTCCATATATTTATCCTCCTGTTATCAATCTGCGGTAAGACCCTGCTCTTTGATCACATCAATGAGCTGATCGACATACTTCTCGCAAAGTTCATCAGTTGAAGCCTCAACCATTACTCGTATCTTCGGTTCTGTTCCGGACGCTCTGAGAAGCATACGGCCGTCACCGTTGAGTTCTTTATTGACCTTAGCCACAGCCGCTACAACGGCCGCATTCTCCTGCGCAGTCTTCTTATCCTTAACAACTACATTCTTAAGGCACTGGGGGAACATCTTCATCTCACCTGCAAGCATCGACAGAGGAAGCTTCTTATCGAGCATAGTCATCATAACCATGAGGGATGTAAGGATTCCGTCACCGGTAGTTGCATACTTACCGAAGATGATATGTCCTGACTGCTCGCCGCCTAAGATAAAGTGATTCTGCATCATGTTCTCGGCTACATATTTGTCACCTACATTAGTCTTCTCTGTCCTGATCCCGATCGCTTCACAGGCTTTATAAAGACCCATATTGGACATGATGGTCGTAACGATGGTATTACCGTCGAGCTGATTACTCTCCTTCAGATACTTACCGCAAAGATACATGATCTGATCGCCGTTTACCTCGTCACCGTGCTCGTCGACACATAAACATCTGTCAGCGTCTCCGTCATATGCAAAACCCGCATTAAGACCGTTATCGACAACAAATTTCTTAAGGCTTTCCATATGAGTGGAACCGCAGTTAAGATTGATGTTTACTCCGTCAGGCGTATTGTTGATGACATAGACCTTGGCACCGAGAGCTTCATAAACTGCTCTCGCGATGTTCCATGAAGCGCCGTTTGCACAATCGAGGGCGATCTTCATGCCGTTAAAGCCTCTTGTTGGGATAGACATAAGATAGCCGATATAGCGGTTCCTTCCGGCCGCATAATCGATAACATTGCCCATGGCCTCTCTGGCAGCCAATGGAAGTTCGGGGATCTTCCCATCCATATACGCTTCGATCTTATCCTCGATCTCGGGTTCGATCTTCTGACCGTTAGCTCTCATGATCTTGATACCGTTATCGTAAAAAGGATTATGAGAAGCGGAGATCATTACACCGCAGTCAAATCCGTCCGTTCTGCAGCAATATGAAACAGAAGGCGTCGTAGTAACGTGCAAAAGATATGCATCAGATCCTGAAGATGTAATACCAGCTGAGAGGGCATACTCGAGAGTATATGAACTTCTTCTCGTGTCCTTTCCGATTATGATCCTGGCTCTTTTATCATCATGACTTTGTGCGTAATACCAACCGAGGTAACGCCCGATCTTAAAAGCCCTTGAAGCGGTCAACTCAACGTTTGCTTCGCCTCTGAATCCGTCTGTACCAAAATACTTGCCCATAAGATTCCTCCTGAATTTTGTCACAAAAATTATATCAATAATGTGTTCTCATACAAATAGTTATTCAACCGTAACGCTCTTCGCGAGATTACGCGGTTTATCGACATCACAACCTTTATTAACTGCCATATAATAAGCAAAAAGCTGACACGGCAGGACTCCCAATATCGGTGCGAATATCTCATCGCAGTCAGGGATAACGAATTTCTCGTCGCATGAGAAACTCATTTTACCGAGTCTCTCGGGAATGATGGCAAGAACTGTCGCTCCTCTTGTTCTGACCTCTTTGATATTGGATTCCATCTTGGAAGCAAGTTCATCCTGAGTGATCGGGGCAACTACAAGAGTGCCGGCTTCGATAAGAGCGATCGTACCATGCTTGAGCTCGCCTCCCGCATAAGCTTCGGAGTGGATATACGATATTTCCTTTAACTTAAGAGAAGCCTCCATCGACAGATAATAATCCAGACCTCTTCCCATAAAGAAGATCGAGCTCGCATTGAACTGTTTGCTCGCGAATCTTTGTATCTGATTCTGCTTAGACAGGATCTTCTTAAGCTTATCCGGTATAGACAGAAGCTCTTTATGGTATTCCAAATACTTCTCTTCAGTTATCTTTCCCAATGTATAAGCAAACTTGATCGCCATCAGATACATACAACCGAGCTGTGTAGTATATGCCTTTGTCGATGCAACGGAGATCTCAGGACCCGCTGCCGTATATAAGACATAATCCGCCTCCCTCGCTATCGTACTGCCGATCACATTAACGACGGCAAGCGTGGTGCTCCCTCTCTCCTTTGCGATCTTCATTGCATTTCTGGTGTCGAGAGTCTCTCCTGACTGTGAGATAACGATCGTAAGAGTATTCTCGTCGATAAGAGGATCCGAGTATATAAACTCGCTTGCAACAGTGCATACGACAGGGATCCTGCACAGTTTCTCAAACAGATATTTACCGACACATCCTGCGTGATAAGCAGTTCCGCAGGCAACTATATTGATATTCGTAAACCCGGATAAGAACTCCTTACTCACGGGTATATGTTCAAGATAGATCCTGTTATCCTGTATTCTCGGACGGACCGTATTATCAAAGGCAGAAGGTTCTTCGAACATCTCCTTCATCATGAAGTGTGCATAACCGCCCTTCTGTGCGGCATCGGCATCCCACTCGACATGTGATACCTCATAATCGACAGCCTCTCCATGGATATCCTTGATCTCGATCGAATCCTGCTTAAGGATAAGGTAGCAGTTATCCTCCATATATACGACATCACGAGTATACTCGATTAACGCCGTGATATCAGAAGCGACAAAATTCTCATTCTTTCCGAGGCCTATAACTATCGGATTATCCTTCTTGGCGCAGATGATTTCATCGGGTCTGTCAACGCAGAGGATACAGAGCGCATATGAACCTACGATATCGGCAAGAGCACGGCAAACTGCCGCTTCGATGTCATTCTCGCCCGATCTGACGTAATAGTACTCAATGAGCTGTGCAGCAACCTCGGTATCCGTCTCGGACTGGAACTTATAACCGTGCTTTTTAAGGAATTTACGAAGCTCGGCGTAATTCTCTATGATGCCGTTATGAACTACGCAGATCTTGCCGTTCATGGACAGATGAGGATGGGAATTCTCGTCGGAAGGAGCCCCGTGAGTAGCCCATCTCGTATGACCGATACCGGATGATATCTTATTAGTCATATGCTCCTCGAGATTAAATCCCTGCAAGGCCACTTCATCACTCAATTCGCTGACGCGCCCTTTCTTCTTGATAAGGTTCAGCTTACCGTCTTTGATAAAAGAAACGCCGGCAGAATCGTAACCACGATACTCCAGCGTTTTTAAGCCTTTGATCAGAACAGACAAAGTGTTTCTCTTTCCGATATAACCTACAATGCCGCACATATTATGTGCCCTCCTCGTTCATGTCAGTATTCTCGTTCAATGAGTATACGGTTACCGAGATGGTCTCGGGGACCTGACTCTCAACTCTGAAATAGAAATCATTATCAGAAGATGAGATAACTACGGGAAGTTCGACTACTCCCGTATCCGTGATGGCCGAATAATCGATCGAAGCAACGATATCGGACTCGTCGATCTCATCAATAACATTCTTACGTCCAACAAGCTGAAGTTCTACTGTATCAACAGGATAGGATACTTCAATATTGTCAGGCGTAGCCGTATTGTCATAAGTGATCGGGATAGTGATGGATGTTGTAACTACGGGATTTGTATTGACCTGAATATACATCCATAAACAGAAAGACAGAAGTAACGAGAGGAGCATAAGAACAAATCTGCTTCCGGCACTGACTACGGAAGAGTTAGCTATCTCCTCTGCCTTCGCTGTCCTTATCTCAAGATTCTCGGAATTCTCGCCGGCTGCCTCCGTTGCCGTAACATAGGCCTGACGAGCTTCTTCCTCGGCTTGCTTCTTCCTTCTTACCCTGTGTATGATCTTGCCGAGAAGTCTTCTCTTCTCAGGCTTCTCGGATGAAACTCCGAGAAGATAGGAAAGGTTGGCCTCAAGCTCCATATAATCCTTCATCTCATAGAGATTGCCGTTAACTGCGATCGACATCTTACCGCGTTCTTCGGATACCACGACGACCACAGTATCTCCCATCTCGCTCGCTCCCACGGCGGCTCTGTGACGTGTTCCGGATCTCTCGAGATTATGCATGGTAACGGATAACGGAACATGGCATCTTGCGGCAATGATCCTTCCTTCTCTTATAAGAAGACCTCCGTCATGCATCGGCGAACCTTTATAAAAGATCGACTGCAATACAGAACTCGTGACAGACGACTCGAACTTAACAACATTTTCCTGAGTAAGGAGCTCATCAAGTCTTGTCGTTCTCTCGATCAGGATAAGGGCACCTGTATAGGTCGAAGCCATATCGCGGCAGGCCGATCCTATCTCATGTATAAAAGATGAAGAGATCGCTGTATTCGAAGAATCTTCAGAGGAAAATATCTTTCTGAAAGACGTAAAGGACTTAAGGCCGACCGTCTCAAGTACTCTTCTTAATTCCGGCTGGAAAAGCACCACAAACAGGATAGCGATAACATACAGTAATCTGTTAAAGATAAATCCGACCATCTGAAGACCGAACAATCCGCACAAAAGCACAAACATCAATATCAGGATGATACCCTTGATAAGCTGCCAGGCACGGGACTGCTTTATAAAAAGGAGTATCCAGTAAAACAAAGCCGCTACTATCAGGATATCGATCGCATATCTTATGATGTCTACAGTGCTGCCGAAAAAAACATAACCGCTCGAAAAGCTGTTAAATAACTCAATAATAAAATCGATCAGTTGTGCTATTAACGAATCACTGCCCATATCAACTAATTATAACATTATGTTTAATCTCGACAAAGGATTTTCGACACATGCCTTTCGGACTTTAAGAGGGTCTATTCCGAAGGCAATAAGCCTTGAGGCCTCTTCCTTCATATTGGTTACGGAACCTGCAAGGCCACCCCCCTCACCATAATATGTTCTGCCGTCCTTTACAGTGACATCCGCATCGGCAAGTTTATAAACGCCGTCAGGCATCCCGGCGCCTCTCATAGAGTCGGATATTACGATGATCCTGTCTTCAGGGATCAATGTAAACAGCATACGAAGCATCGGCGGACTTATATGTATGCCGTCGCAGATGACCTCGCAGTAGATATCCTTATTATCAAACACCGCTCCGAGTATCCCGGGATCGCGCTTGGTACAGGGATTCATGGCATTAAGTATGTGTGTGACACTTGAGGCACCTGCCCCGAAAGCCTCGCACGCCGTATCATAATCCGCTTCGGTATGAGCAAGAGAGATACAGTAACGGTCGCCGTAAGACTTGATAAAGTCCATCGCACCGTCTAACTCGGGAGCAATATCTATGATCTTAAGAAGTCCCGGAAAAGATGACTCTATCCTGTCTACGACCGCACCTGCTCTCGAAGGAGGGATACAGAATTCTTTATTCTGCACGCCGGCTTTGTTCGGACTCATAAAAGGTCCTTCAAGGTGAACACCGAGAACAGATGCATATGAACCGCCTTCTTCACTAAGCACATCACATGCCTTCTGTACGGCTTCAAAACACCTTAAGATGTTATCTTCGCTTATGGTCATAGTAGTCGGGCAAAACGCTTTTACGCCGAATTCAGGCAGACGTCTTGCCATTCTGATAATGCCCTCATAGGAGGCATCGGATACATCTTCGCCAAATGCGCCGTGAATATGAGTATCTGTAAAAATCGGTTTATCTGTCATAGAACAATTATACATAAATCAGAAAGAGGCCGCCTTAGGGCAGCCTCTTTCTCCGAAAAGCCAAAATCTGTCAGATGCAGCCCTGAGCAATCATTGCATCAGCAACCTTGAGAAGTCCTGCGATGTTAGCGCCGACAACATAGTTGTTCTCGTGACCGACCTCAGCAGCAGTCTTATCAACTGTCTCGAAGATATTTGTCATGATACCCTTGAGCTTAGCGTCAACTTCCTCGAATGTCCATGAAAGACGAGCGCTGTTCTGGCACATCTCAAGACCGGATGTGGCAACACCGCCGGCATTGCTTGCCTTACCGGGACAGAAGAAGATCTTGTTCTCCTGGAAGTATGTGATAGCGTCAGGTGTAGTAGGCATGTTAGCGCCCTCACCTACAACCTTTACGCCGTTAGCAACGAGTGCCTTGGCAGACTCGAGGTTAAGCTCGTTCTGTGTAGCGCAAGGAAGAGCGATATCGCAGGGGATCGTCCAGATACCCTTGGAACCGTTAACATCCTCTGTGTACTTAGCGGAAGGAACATAATCAAGATACTCCTTGATTCTTCCTCTCTTAACTTCCTTGATCTCCTTAACGGCATCGAGGTTGATACCGTTCTCGTCATAGATATAACCGTTGGAGTCGGAAAGAGCAACTACCTTGGCACCGAGCTGTGTAGCCTTCTCGCATGCATAGATAGCAACGTTACCGGAACCGGAGATAACTACTGTCTTACCCTCGAAAGATGTATCCATCTTCTTGTGGAGGAGGCAGTCAACAAAGTAGCAAAGACCGTAACCTGTAGCCTCTGTTCTTGCAAGAGAACCGCCGAAAGAGATCTTCTTACCCGTGAGGATACCGGAGAACTCATTTACGATCTTCTTGTACTGACCGAACATGTAGCCGATCTCACGTGCACCTGTACCGATATCGCCGGCAGGTACATCCGTGTCGGGACCGATGTGTCTGTAGAGCTCTCTCATAAAGCTCTGGCAGAAAGCCTGTACTTCGTTATCAGACTTACCCTTGGGATCGAAGTCGGAACCGCCCTTTGCACCGCCCATGGGAAGTGTTGTAAGAGAGTTCTTGAAGATCTGCTCGAAGCCCAAGAACTTCAGGATAGAAAGGTTAACCGAAGGATGGAGTCTGATACCGCCCTTGTAAGGTCCGATAGCACTGTTGTACTGAATTCTGTAACCTCTGTTTACCTGGATCTTACCGTTGTCATCAACCCAAGCAACTCTGAACATTATCTGTCTTTCAGGTTCTACGATTCTCTCGAGTACCTGCTTCTCGATAAGCTCGGGATGAGTAGCAAGTGCGGGTTCGATCGAAGAAAGGAACTCGTATACTGCCTGGAAAAACTCAGGCTCGTTGGGGTTCTTCTTCATAACGCTCTGCATAAGATCGTTAAGATAGGGATTTGAAATTGAATAATCCATTGTGTCCACCTTTCCTTCTGCCGCCATTTTGCAAGTTGCGACTTCAAAAAATTCATAAACTTACAAAATAATATATCAACAGCCTTAATTATGCAATAATCAATTTGGAATATTTCAAAACAAATGCAAAAGATTATACGTCCGACTGCTGAAACGTTACAGTCGGCGTTGCATTCCCGCTATGAGATGATCCCGGAAGGGTAAAAGGATCGTTACGCGTTACTTCTTCATAAGTTGAGATCCCGAACATATCCTGATACTGATCGGGATTAAGATAAGGCGTTACGGCATGAAGAGCGATAAATATAAGAAGGAAAAATATTATCAGGAGCATTCCCCTGTTTAAGATAATGAGATTGCGCTCAACGTTTATCTTAGCATCGATATGTTCCTTGGTCGCATAACCGACAAGAACATATACTTTATTGACACCGTCTCTTTTGGGTTTCCTCTTATGCTCTTTGATCTTCCTCTTAATATAGTTCTCTGCCCTTGAAGGAAGATTTTTTACAGTCTTAACAGTGGTCCTGATGACAGAACCGAAGATCCCGGAAAGCTTACCGGTATGTTCAGACACAGAAGAAGATTTACTATTCATAATAAAGAATTATAACAAAACTTATAATAAATAAACATTAAGTGTAAGTTACTCTTCCTGCCCGTTTACCTTTTTAAGCAAAAGTGCTATTCCCCGCTCCTGCTTTCTGTAGCATGATGATCTGCTCATGAACAGATCCTTACACACCTGATCTATACTGCTGTTCTTAAAGAACCGAAGATACAGGATACTCGAATAAGGATAAGGAAGATTAAGGATACAGATGAATAATGACAAGGCGCTGAAATGCTTGTTAAGAACGCTGGTCGTCCTGACGCCTATCTTTCTTATAAAGTGATCATATCCTTCACTTACGGCAATAACCTCATCCTCGTAATCATATCTCTTCCCTTTCCCGCCGAATTCCGTATTCAATACTTTAACGGGAGCATTATCGTGAAAGTACATATCCCTGATGACCGTAACCTTATCATCTATGCTGCAGGTCATGAAATTCACTAACGACACCGCCTCTTCACCCGTGCAGGTGAGATCGGAATACAGGTTTTTGAGTCTCTCTCGTAAGACATCTTCGTACATAAAGCCTCCATTATACGAACAAGTGTTTGACAAAGCGGATCATGTCAGCTAAAATCAGAACAGAATATATGTTTGGAGGATGAATAATATGGGAACATCAGTCAGCCCTGAATCCAAGTCAGAGAAGACGATAGACAGAGTCTATAACTTTGTCAGATACTACATTAAGACGAACACATATTCACCCTCGGTCAGAGATATATGCAAGGGAGCCGGACTCAAGTCAACGTCTTCCGTTCATACTTACCTTCGTAAGCTTGATGAGATGGGAATGATCGAATATCGTCCCGGGATGAGACGTGCGATTATAATCAAGAACATGGACGATGAACCTGAGCCCGAGATCCCTGCCGATATGGTCAGACTTCCGTTGCTTGGTAAGATCACAGCCGGTATACCGATATATGCACATGAGGATTACTCCGATTCGATCATGGTCAACAGATCGATGCTCGGCAAGTCCATTATCGGAAGCGATGAAGCTTTTTTGCTTAAAGTAAGCGGCACCAGTATGATCAATGCGCATATCATGGACGGTGATTATCTGATAGTACGGAAACAGAACAACTGCCAAGAAGGTGATATTATCGCCGCCCTGATCGACGACGAAGCGACTGTTAAGAGGTATGGGAAAATAAATGGTGTTCCGTACCTGTTCCCCGAGAATGATGCGTACTCCCCTATTCCATTTAACACGGAAGGCTGCCGGGTTTTGGGCAAAGTAGTCGGACTGCACAGATATTCTATTTACTGATCATAAGCATTCTTGTCCTCCTTTGATATATCTCGACTATATCAGGGAACACATCGACCGATAATAAATATTCCGGCATTTTCTTTATAAAACGCCGGAATATCTTTTTTCTTTGATCTTTCTGTGCGTATTATGCACAGCCCGTACCTATGTTGTGCATTTTTCGCACAGATAACGGCAAATAAAAGAGGCCTGCTCATCCGGTGACAGTTCTCTGTCGATCTTAACAATGTCATTTATATGTCTGAACCAGGTAAACTGTCTTTTGGCAAAATGTCTTGTATTGAGTTTGATCTCATAGATCGTCCGTTCAAGAGAAC
Source organism: Mageeibacillus sp. UBA6980 (assembly GCA_002450095.1). Lineage (GTDB taxonomy): Bacteria > Bacillota > Clostridia > Saccharofermentanales > Saccharofermentanaceae > Saccharofermentans. The sequence continues at coordinate 55,882 of DJYK01000020.1, forward strand.
TGCCCGCTTCACCGTCTATAAGAGGCAGGAATTCCTTATAGCCTATAGCCTGACAGCATGTTGACTTTCTGTCTATGGGAAGAGAATACAGATATCTCGCCTCTTTCTCGAGCCCGTCACAGATCATCTTATCTACTCTTAAGTTTATCCTGTCATATAGCAAAGATCTGTTATCTTCATAATCTATCTCGAACAGAACGAACGGATGATCCGGTCCTTTCTTTACTGAATCGATATTACGCTGAGTCTTTGTCTTTCCCGTCGCCTCGAATACAGACAGGGCTCTTATCACCCTTCTGGTATTATTCGGATGTATCTTGGAGGCTGCCTCGGGATCCGCCGCCTCGAGACGCCTGTAGATATCATCTATGCCGTGTTCATTATATTCGGCATACAATTCCCGGGAGATCGCTTCAGAACGCGGATCATCCTCAAAACTTATTCCGTCCTTAAGAGCGGATACATATTGGCCGGTACCTCCGCACAATACCGGAAGCTTTCCTCTTTGAAGCACGTCTTCTATCGCCTTGCCGCAATCACTCACAAACATCGAGACATTATAGTTTTGTCCCGGTTCGATAATATCTATCAGATGATGAGGAACAAGAGCCTGCTCTTCTTTGGTCGGTTTGGCGGTGCCGACATCGAGACCTTTATAGATCTGCATCGAATCGCAGGAAATAAGTTCCCCGCCCATAAGCTCGCAAAGCTTAAGTGCGGATGCACTTTTACCGCTTCCGGTAGGTCCCGTAATGATCGGTATTCGCGTCATCATACTATCCTTTTGAATTTTTTCTCGATCTCGGTCTCGGTTATCTTGTGAAATACCGGTCTTCCGTGAGCACAATGATAAGGGTCATTACAAAGTGACAACTGTTCTATCAAAGACAGTGCCTCTTCCTTAGAGATAACATCGTGAGCCTTGATCGCGGCTTTACATGCGGTTGTCTGAACAAGAGAAGTCCACACTTCACTTCTTGAAGGGGTATCTCTTTTAAGATCTTCAAGGATCTGACTGAAGAATACAGACGGCTTTGACATAGACTTCAATCTGTCTTCGGCCTTTGTAGCTATAGGCACCGAACGAAGCATTATCTGCCTGTCGCCTGCGATATCAATATCAAATCCGTACTCTCTGAATTGTTCGATATTGTCTGAGACGAACGAGATATCGGCTGTCGACAGTTCGACTATGCATGGAACCAGCAAAGTCTCGACACGCCTTTGCTCATTATCCATCTGTTCGCGCTGTTTCCCGAACCTCTCATAGAGAACCCGCTCATGAGCGGCATGCTGATCGACCGCGAAGACGGAGTCTTCCGACTGCATGATTATATATGTCGAGAATAGAAATCCTACGAATTCTGACGCTTTCAGTTCATCAATAAGAGTTCTGTCAACTGAAGGTTCGTGTTCTTCCTTTACGAAGGCATTTACCGTCTCCGGTACATCAGGTTCGACCGGTATCTTCTGTTCTTCGCCTCCGATCTTCTCTATATCAGGCTTAAATCCCGATAGTATGCGAAGAAGATCATCGGTAGCATTGGCTTCGGATCTTGTATATGTCTGCCTTAGCTTGGAAGACGATCCTGAACTTACGGTATCCGAAGCCTTAGAAGGATAGTTCTCCTCGGAAACAGCAGATATATTCTCGCGAAGCTCAGGTAACGGATTATTGGTAAACACCGCATTTTTGATACCGTGATATACGAGTCTGAATATCGCTGAATCATCAGAGAATTTGACTTCTGCCTTCTGAGGATGGACATTTACGTCCACGCCGTTTCCGCTTATATAGATACCGAGTATGCATACCGAATACTTATGCTTCATCAACGAAGCCTTATATGCCTCGTCGATCGCAGCCGTTACAACCTGGCTTTTGACAGGTCTGTCATTAACGTAAACATACTGCATTCCCCTGTTCCCTCTGACATATGAAGGTTTTCCGGCAAATCCTTTAAGCTTTATTCCCTGATACTCATACTCCAAGGGAACAAGATTGTCGGTAAGCTCTTTACCGTAGATCGCATAGATCGCATCCTTCATACTGCCGTTGCCGGGCGTGGTCAATATCTGCTTCCCGTCCTTGATAAGCTTAAAGGATACATGGGGATTGATAACCGCGAGTTTCTCGACCAAAGCACAGATATACATACTCTCCGTGGCATCTCTTTTAAGGAATTTGTATCTCGCAGGCATATTGGCAAATAAGTTTTCCGTCAATACAACGGTACCTTTATCCGCAGAAACATCGGTCTCTTTATAGAACTCCCCGTTTCTGTAATCGATCCTGACACCTGTATTCATATCATCCTGCTTGGACGTGACAGAAAGATCACTGCAGGCCGCTATGGAAGCCAGCGCTTCTCCTCTGAAACCCTGCGTGGAAAGATCATATATATCGTCTATATTCTTTATCTTGGATGTGGCATGGATAAGAAAGCACTTTCGAAGGTCTTCCCTGTCCATACCGATACCGTCATCGCTCACTCTGATCAGAGAGATACCGCCGTTATCAAACTCGATCCTGATCTTAGTGGCTCCCGCGTCAAGGCTGTTATCAACAAGTTCTTTTACTACTGATACGGGTCTTTCTATAACCTCACCGGCTTTGATCGCATTCGCTGTCTTGACATCAAGAACATTAATCCTGCTCATCGGCATCTTCCTTTCTGACCGTATCGATAAAACCGTACAACAGATTCATGGCTTCGAGAGGTGTTACTCTTGTAATGTCGATCTCCCTTAATGCATTTCTGATACTGTCTTCCTTACGGTAATAGACGTTATCCGGATTGAATATGGAATCCTGCCCCGGAAGCTCGGCTTCATCGGAAGTCTTAAGTTCGCCAAGGCGCTCGAGTTCGGAAAGGATATTGCGGGCACGTGACAGAACATCGGAAGGAACGCCGGCAAGTCTTGCGACTTCGATTCCGTAAGAATCGGAAGTGCCGCCGTCAACTATCTTATGAAGGAATACGACACCGTCATCATTCTCGGCAACATCTACATGATTATTAAAGATGCCTCTGATACTCTTCTCGAGTTTATTAAGTTCATGGTAATGCGTTGCGAACACGGTCCTGGCAAAAAGGATATTGGGATCCGCGATATATTCGAGAACAGCCCATGCGATCGACAAACCGTCATAAGTCGATGTACCGCGTCCCACCTCGTCAAGGAGCAGAAGACTTGAAGGAGTGGCGTTCTTAAGTATCCCCGCCACTTCTTTCATCTCGACCATAAATGTAGATTGCCCCATTGAGATATCATCAGAGGCACCTATCCTGGTAAAGATCTTATCGACAAGACCTATATGAGCTGAAGCTGCAGGAACAAACGAACCCATCTGAGCCATAAGGACGATCAGCGCATTCTGTCTCATAAATGTTGATTTACCCGCCATATTAGGACCTGTCAGAACCATTATCCGGTGTTCTTCATCGAGAAGGGTATCGTTCGGAACAAATCTGTCAGTTCCCGTAAGCATCTTCTCGACAACCGGATGACGACCGTTTTTAATCTCGAGAACGTTGGTATTATCGACGGTCGGACGAACATAATTCTCCTGTTCGGCGAGCTCGGCAAGTGAGGATATGACATCTATCAAAGAGACCGCCTTGGCACTTCCGAACAATCTGTCGGCATTCTTCTTAACCTCTTCTCTGACCTTGATAAACAGCTCATATTCGAGAGCGGTACGCCTTGTATTAGCACCAAGGATCTTATCTTCGAGCTCCTTTAATTCAGGAGAGATATATCTCTCGTTGTTGGCAAGGGTCTGCTTACGGGTGTATTCGCCCGGAAGATCCTTGACACTTCTCGGGACTTCGACATAATAACCGAACACCCGGTTATAACCGATCTTCAATGTCTTAACCCCGGTGCGCTCACGCTCCTTGGCTTCAAGGGATGTGATATATTCCCTCGCATTCGAAGCGATATCCTTTAATTCATCTACTTCTTCGTTAAATCCCTTCTTGATGATGTCTCCGTCAGTGATAACTACCGGCGGATCCTCGCTTATGGATCTGTCGAGAAGCTCATATATATCATCGAGAGGATCCAGAAGTTCGTTGATCCTTCTGAACACTCCCTTACCGAACTTGGAGGAACACTCCTTAAGGAAAGGGAGCTTTCCTATGGAGTTCTTAAGTGAGAGCATCTCTCTTGCATTAATACTTCCGAGGGACACTTTGGATGCCAGTCTCTCTATATCATAAAGACCGGTTAGTCCTTCAATAAGCTCCTTGCGCTCTATAAACCTCTCATAACACTCTTCGACCGCATCGAGACGGGCATTTATCTGTGAGGTTACTATCAGCGGTTCCTCTATCCATTTACGGATAAGCCTTCCGCCCATAGCGGTCTTGGTCCTGTCGATCGCCCACAGCAACGATCCCTTCTTCGAACCGGATCTTATAGTCTGCGTCAACTCGAGGTTTACCCTGGTGTTGTAATCGATCTCCATGGTCTCGGAGATCTTGAAACAGTTGATCTCGTCGAGGTGAGCGACTTTTCCGGTCTGAGTGTCCTCGGCATAACGGACAATGGCATTGCAGGCACAAAGCATAAGATCCGTATCCCGGAATTTATCCGTCCCGTAGATACGGCAGCTTCTGTCCTCTTGTAAGGCTTTTGAAGAGAAATCCCTCTCGGGACGGGCCGTAAAGGATATCTCGAAAGCCTGTTTGATCACTTTGTAACAAGGAGAATCGAGAAAAGCCTGATTGTATATGATCTCCGAAGGAGAATACTTTCCGATAAGATTAATAAGGTGCTCGTCGTTATAGGTAAAATCCAGCTGTGTGGCTTCAAAATCGCCTGTGGTAATATCGGCAACCGCGATCCCGTACTGCGAACCGACACACATGATACTCATCAGATAATTATTCTTACGGTCATCGAGCTCATCCGTATCCGTCATTGTACCCGGAGTAAGGACCTGAACGATCCCTCTTTTGACCAGGCCTTTAGCGAGAGCGGGATCCTCAAGCTGTTCGCAGATCGCTACCTTTCTCCCCTCATTTACAAGGCGGCCGGCATAAGACTTATAAGCGTGATGAGGAACGCCGCACATAGGTGCCCTGAGACCGCTTCCGCAGTCTCTTGCCGTCAAAGTCAATTCAAGCGTCTTCGATACATAGAGCGCATCGTCGAAGAAACACTCGTAGAAGTCACCCAGGCGGTAGAAGATAATAACCTCGCCCATCTGCATTTTCAGATCGGCGTACTTCTGCATCATCGGAGAAAGATTCTCATAAGGAACATCCGCGAGTCTTAACGGTTTATTCTCAGTCATCGATCTTCACCATCTTCCCGTCTACCGAATACGGACGGGCATGCGTAAACTCCACTTCACAGAGCATACCCTCATAATCATCAGATGTCTTCGAAGGATCTTTAAGCTCATCCGGAATAGTGAAATTAACAAGATGATTAGACATTGTTCTTCCGGTAAGGATATCGGGAGCCGTAGAGCTTTGTCCCTCGATAAGTATCTGTTCCGTCTTTCCTACCTTGGACAGATTGGATCTGTATGCCAGATCATTCTGAACTTCAAGGAGACGTTGAAACCTGTCGGTAACGATATCCTGAGGGATCTGGTCCTCCATGGAGGCAGCCTTGGTCCCGGGTCTTTTGGAATACTGAAAAGTAAATGCCGAATCGAATGCGCATTCCTTAACAACTTCAAGAGTCCTTATAAAATCCTCTTCCGTCTCACCGGGGAAACCGACAATAATATCCGTTGACAGAGCTCCGTTCGGAACTTTCTCGCGGAAATACATGGCAGTCTTCATAAAATCGTCTCTGTTATAAGGACGGTTCATCCTCTTAAGAACGGCATCCGATCCCGATTGAAGAGGCAGATGAAGATGAGTCTCGATCACGGGAGACGAAGCCATCATATCGACAATTCCGGAAGATATATCCTTAGGATGAGAAGACATAAATCTCACTCTGGAGAAACCTTTGATACTAGCGGCCGCTTCAAGAACATGCAGAAAATTTTTCCCGTCGGCGCTTTTATACGAATTGACATTCTGCCCTAACAGCATTACCTCTTTATAGCCTTTTGAAGCAAGCTCCTCGAGCTCATATACGATCTCGGAAAGGTCCCTTGACCTCTCACGGCCTCTCGCATAAGGAACGACACAATATGTACAGAAGTTGTTGCAGCCGTACATGATAGGTACCAAGGCACGGAACTTTCTTTTCCTCGAGATGGGTACGAGAGAATCATCGACTATGTAATCCTCGGCGGATATATTTACAAGCTGCTTTCTGTTTCTTATGGCATCACGAAGATACACAGGAAAAAGATGCAGATGCTGAGGATCGAACACCAGATCTACATACGGGAAGCTCTTCTGTATCTTCGCGACATTCGAAGACATCATTGTCATGCAGCCGCATACGGCAACGATCATGTCCTTATCGGAGATCCTGTCAGACTTAACCATTCCGAGATTACCGAACAGCCTGTCTTCGGCATTCTCACGGATAGCACACGTATTGAAGACTATAACATCGGCCGCTTCGTCGCTTGGGGATTCTTTAAGTCCGACAGACTCGAGCATACCGCACAATTTCTCGGAATCCGATTCATTCAGCTGACACCCGTACGTGCGCACGCTGTATGTCATATCCCTGCCCTTCTTATAAGACAGCGCTTTGTAATACTCCGTAAGTTCTTCGACGGCGCAGTCGCGCAGAAGAAGATCCTCTTTATTAACCTTGATTACAGTCATTTTCCGTTCCTCTCGATCTAAACAATTAATTATACTTAAAAATCAGGTATTTTGTTATAATTAAATTCATGAAAAAAGCATTGGTCTTTCTTTTGAGCGCGGTGATCACCGCCGTATTTATATTTCCGGGCATCTCATTAGCCGTAAATGAGGATCTTGACGACCCCGAAGACGGTCTTGTTTCCCAAAACGAAGCCTTAAGCGATCTTCTTACGGATCCTCCTGCCGACGCCCCGTCAATAACAGGAACATCATATATTCTCTACGATGCCGAATCCGGGGCCATATTGCTCGGACGTAACATCGATTCTCAGGTACAGCCTGCAGCCATAACCAAACTTATGACGGTCCTGCTCGCGCTCGAGAACCTCGACCTTGACGATACCGTAACCGTTACGCAGCCGATGTATATCGGGATCCCCGAGAACTATTACACTTTGGGCGTTACCGAAGGCGAAGAGGTAACCGTAAGAGACCTCATATACGCCGCTTTGCTTGAATCGGATTCCGACGCATGTCTTTGTCTCGCCATTAAGATTTCCGGAGCCGAATCGCTTTTCACCGGACTTATGAACACGAGAGCGGCCGAGCTCGGTTGCAGCAACACATTCTTCACCAACTGCTACGGAAACGATGACGTCAGCAATGTATCCACGGCTCACGATATGGCCCTGATACTCAACGCTTGTACGGATCATCCCGACTTTGTCGATATGTCGACTACATTCCAGCATACGATGCTCGGAACTAACCTTTACAGTGATTCGAGAGTTATTTCCAATGCCAATCGTTTCATTTCCACTCAGGAGTATTCTTACGACTATTATATCGGCGGACTTACGGGTTATGCGGACGGCGCAGGATACTCGATCGCGGCGGCTGCGAGCAAGAACGGGCGTAAGCTTGTCGGTATTATTCTCGGTGCTACCGATTCCATAGGAAGATATTCCGACATGATCTCCCTTTTTGAAAGCGGATACACATCATTCTCCACCCTGCCTATAGATCAGGGCGAGTTTATGCCTTTATATAACGATACTATCGAACAGATCAATTCCGCGCTCCTCGGAACGGATCTTGCCGTAATGGAATCTTCAATGGAATTGTCCTCATACCTTACGACAACAACTTCGAGAGTCTCGCTCGGAAGCACAAATACGGTCGATCTGTCCAATGTTATTATCGATACCGCTTCTACCGAGGATCAGGATTTCAGGATCCCGGTATTAAGGATGTTCAACGACGGAAAGAACTATATCGTCGGCGTACTTAACATCAGAGTAGGAGAGAAAGATAATCTCGTCTCCATCAACCCGCAGAAAAGATCGGTCTGGCTGACTCTTAAGAGAGTACTGGTAACCGTTATAGTCATTCTGGCATTACTGATAATCTTAGTCTATGCTCTTATGATATTCAGGAAAAAAGCCAGAAAGAGGGCTTCGAGAGAATTCAATAACAGAAATAAGATGCTCTGATCACCTTGCGGTGTAAGTAAAATCCCTCAGATACAAAGACAATACTCTGTCATCCGCAGAATCCGGGATAACGGACATCGGAGACAGTGCTCCGGGGATGTATATCTTAAGATCGCAAAGATAATCATCTCCTATCGTATAATCGAATACGATATCACTTTCCATTGTGACGGGACCGCTGAATACCTCTGCCCCGTTTACCGTTACCGTCACATCCTGAATCCCGCCGAACACATTAGACACGCGGAAGACACCCGTATAATCTCCGGGGAGCATATGAAGGCACAGATGGAGTTCCTTACCGTAGACGAGAGCACTGTTCCCTTCATATCCGACTGATGATCTTATGAACGATCGATCGTTTTGGACAAGTCTTGCAAAATCAAGCCTATCGGTATCACGTACCATATGATAACCGTCTTCATTGAAGCTGAGATATGTAAAAGCCTCACCGTTAATATTCGTTCCGTTCAAAGAATCAGGTTCTATCGGATCGTTATCAGGTCCATAGATCGTCCATTCCCCGCTTCGAAGAAGTTCATATGCCTCGGAAGTCAAAAGCACTTTCCTGAGATTGCCGTTGCTGTCGTAGTACGGAACGGGATAATCACAGTAATAGGTCTCTTCCGTAAGTGTTCTCGAATAGAATATCCCGACCGGAGGATTATACAAAGACGGTATCTTAGAGAGGACCATCTTCCCCAGAACGGTGTGATCAAGATACAGATTCGGAGCCGAGATAATACCGACCAAAACTATTATGAACATACTCCACGCACCGCTTAATGAGAAAACGGCTACCGAAGACTTTGCATTGAGATTAAATACATTAAAGAAAGCCATGAAAGGAAGCATCCAGACGTTATATCTCATGATATATGCCATTCCGCAGTTGATATGAAGCTCCTGCGCTACTATGAACAGCATGCCGAGGATGATAAGAAGATCGAGAACGGTTCTCATCACATTTCTTTTCCTGATAAGGTTAATGACCGCTATGATGAAGAACACCGGCGCTATAAGAAGCGTATATGCGATCATTCCCTGATTCGGATCGAATATATAAGACAGTGCGCAGATAAAGCGATTGTCGACGGGATCCCCGCTGTTAGCGACTGAAGCGACCGATGCGACCGGACTGTAGCTTCCGAACAGGATGAACGATCTTATGATCGGAATAAATCCGGGGACGGATGCGATCAGAATCGGAATGGTCTTCTTAAAGGTAACCCCTGCCTTCTTCCCTGAATCCTTATAAGCCGTAATAATAAACTCTATCCCGACGAAGAATGCCGGTACGAGTAATGTAAGATTATTCATGGCTGCTATGCTGAGCATGAGCATGGAAAGAAGATATCTTTTGTTATTAAGGAACACTAACCCCGCGATGACGAGAGCAAACATAAACACTTCCGTGTGGACCCAAGTGAGGTAGAACCACGCCGGATTGATGACGGCAAACACCATAAGCAGCGTCTTCTGAAGTTGTGACGCGTTAAGGGCGAACTGAATCAGCAAACATGCTGCGATCCAAAACAGGAGATTCATGTACATATATGCTTTCGCAGGGTTTGTCCCCGCCATGTGGAACACGGCGCGAAGAGGCATTCCGACTACAGAATAAAGTCCGAAGTGCTTGGCATAGGATCTGCCGTCAGAGCCTTTGACAAGAGTGATATCCTGTCTGTCTCTGTATATCGTGTCGAAAATGTTATTGCCGTAATAAGCCTTGGCTTCTTCTATGTCCTGATCAGTTACATCGGTTGAAGCATGATTCATAATGGAAACGGGCATCATAAGATACTCGAATCCGTCTCCCGGAAGCTGATAGGCATTATCTGCCGATATTACGGCAAGTCCGCCTGCAAAAAGGCAGAACATCAATATCATCGAGATAAAAGACAGATATATGTCTTTCTTTGTCAGAAACTTAGCCTGTTCCATATCTTTGTGCATCATCAATTGCATATGCAGAAGTTACATCCTTATTATACTACTTATAACAGATAAAGCCTCTCGATGACCACAGATCAAGGACAGTTACTTTATCATTCTGTTATATGCGCAAAGAACAGCCTTTACCGATGACTTAGTTACAGAACTCGAGACACCCGCGCCGAGGAAGATATTGCCGTCCTCTTCTCTTTTGATCTCGACATATGTAATAGCCAATGAATGGGTACCCTGTTCCATTGCATGTTCATTATACATATTAATCGAGAACTTTGTCCCGGTATAACGGGAAAAAGCATCGACAAAAGCATCAAGAAGACCATTACCGCTTCCCCTGATGGTAACGGGTTCTCCGAGATAAGTGATCACTGCCTCAACATCACTTAATCTGTCTCCTCGCGAATGCTCGGAGAAAGATGAGATCCAATAAGGAGTAATAACGTTTATATAGTTATCATCAAACAGATCGAAGACCTGTTGAGGAAGAAGTTCCCTGGAATTATCGTTTGTTTCATGCTTAATGAGAGACAGAAAATCCCTTTGGAAGGACTTCGGCAGAACGAGGCCGAAGAACTGTTCGAGTACATAGGCGACACCGCCTCTTCCGGACTGGCTGTTGATACGGATGATAGGCTCGTAATCTCTTCCGACATCGGCAGGATCGATCGGAAGATACGGAACTGCCCATGTATCGGAGCCCCTTTCCTTCATCTTCTTTTTTCCCTTGTTGATAGCATCCTGATGTGACCCGGAAAAAGCCGTAAAGACCAGCTTCCCTGCCCAGGGGTGCCTCGGCTCCACAACCATCCTCGTACACTCCTCATATATATCGATGCACTCATTGATATTCGAGAAATCGAGTACGGGATCGACTCCTTGCATCATCATGTTGAGAGCAAGCGTGATTATATCGACGTTACCGGTCCTCTCGCCGTTCCCGAACAAAGTGCCTTCAACTCTGTCAGCACCCGCGAGCAGTCCAAGCTCGGAGGCAGCCACACCCGTACCTCTATCGTTATGTGTATGAAGCGAGATCTCGATAGAATCTCTCCATCGGGTATTCATCGCGAAGTATTCAATGCTGTCCGCATAAACATTCGGGAGTGTATACTCTACCGTCTCGGGCAGATTGATAATGACTTTCCTGTCGGAAGAAGGCTGCCATACATCACATACGGCATCGCAGATCTCGACTGCAAAGTCCGGCTCCGTCGAAGAATAAGATTCAGGCGAATACTCGAGGATATAATTCGTATCGGAATCATTATTATCGATGTATTCCCTGATCATGCGCGCCCCGTCTACGGCAAGCTTCTTACATTCTTCTTTTCCGAATCCGAATACAACATCTCTTTGAAGTGTGCTCGTCGAATTATAAAGATGAATGATCACGTTCTTTGCTCCGTAGACCGCTTCCATGGTCTTCTCGATGATCTCAGGCCGGCTCTGGGTAAGGACCTGAATAGCGACATCATCAGGGATAAGATCATTATCGATGAGTTCTCTGCAGAAGTTGTAATCCGTATCGGAAGCCGCAGGAAAACCGATCTCGATCTGTTTGAATCCTACCTTCAGGAGCAGATCGTAAAACTTCAATTTCTGTGTCAATGTCATCGGAACTTCAAGGGCCTGGTTGCCGTCACGAAGATCCACCGAGCACCATATCGGAGCCTTATCGATAACGTTATTCGGCCATTGGCGCTTTTCCATCCTTACCTCAGGTATCTTACGGTACTTCTTGTAATTCATCATATTCTCCTCCGACAAAAATGACCCTTCGTTCTGTTAGAGACGAAGGGTCATTCGCGGTACCACTCTAATTCATTCATCAAAGAATGCACTCATCAGATACGGGACATAAGTCCGATATCCTGTCCCTCTAACGCTGGACCTGCGTCCGATCCTTGGGATGACCTTTCAAACCGGATGCTCCGAAGTGAGTTCTCTTAACGCTCCCCTGCCGTCTTGCACCGGACGACGGCTCTCTGCAAAGGTTACAGGAAGATACTATTCTTCATCAACGCATTTATATATGAAGTTATTGCGATATTAACAAATCAAAACAACGAGGTCAAGCAGGATTTATCTTACCGTTCTCATCAACGGAATATGATCCGTTAAGGAAATTGAGACAGTCGTTTACAAGATCCTGCTGTTTGATCAGTGCCGTATTAACGATAGATTTAATGAGTGTGTTCTGAACAACAGGCTTCGAGGACATCGAGAAATTGCCCATAAGCATTGCATCCCTGCCGTCAACAACAGCATCGATCTTGGAATTGACAATGCTGATATCAGCCTTGCCGTCCTGGGAACCTACGCCGATACACGCCATGCTTCTGAGAATAATACCAACATCAGAGTCTTTGATGCTGATATCGGACTCGCCCTTGAGGTTTCCGATCCCGACTGTTGTTCTGCCGGGTATCGTTATGTTTATCTTGGCATCTTTTATAACAGTCTTACCGCCTAATCCGGAACCGATGCCCGCGCCCCTGACGCCGTTTCCGTTAATAGTAAGAGTGCCTTCGAATCCGTCTATGATAACATCGCCGTGTCTTTGATCGGCCCCTGCACCGATGCAGTAGAATTCTTCACCGATTACGGAAATCTCAAGATCGCCTTCACCTTCGATGCGAAGTGTGGAACCCGGAGCAACGTATATACCGCTCATAAGTCGGTTCGTACCCTTAAGGATCAAAGTAACATCAGAATCCTTATCGATGGTTATCGCAGGGCCGGATATCTCTGAGCCCATTCCGATATTCTCGAATGTGATCCTCCCCTTATAACCGTTGGTAATATTCATAACGATCTTTGTCATCAACTCAGGCGAACCGGCGACAGTAAAATCGATAAAGGTTGCTTCAGTCCTGCTGACGCTTATGCTCTCCACTTTCTGCTCGGAAAGCTTGGCGAGCATTATCCTGCCCTCACGACCTGCCACAAACACGGAATCGGATCCGGATGTCTCGTACTTGATCCTGTACTCACGTATCTCCCTCTTGATATTCGGATTGATGCTCTCGATCAGCTCTCCGGAAGGTCTGCCCGTGTAGTAACCCTGAATGAGATCCACTCCGAGCATAATGACTGTCCTGAGCTCTTCAGAGGTCTCAACACCCTCAGCCAAAGTAATGATCCCGTTATCCTGAGAGAACGAGATAATATCCTTTACAAAATGCTGTTTCTGGGGACTGTTCTGAATGTCCGCCAACAACATGCGGTCGATCTTAACGTATCTGGGCATATACCTCAAAAGATTGGTTACGTTGGAATAGCCGGTACCGTAATCATCAACGGCTGTATCGACTCCCATTTCCGAATATATAGTCTTCAAACGAACGAGCTCCTCATCCGACAATTCAGACTGCTCGGTTAATTCGACAACGATCGAGCCTTTAAGAGCCTTGATCCTCCGGGTTACGGATTCCAGATGATCATCCGATATCCTCTGTCCCGGAATGGAATTAATGAAGACCTTCCTGGTCCCGTCAAAGATATCTTTTCTTTGTTCGACGATAGTGATTACGTTATCGAACGTCTCATATTCGACATCTGACAAACGGTCAGACAAGGAAGCATAACGTATGATCGTAGGCGGATCTATGTATGGAGAGGCATCCGCTCTCATCAACGCCTCAAATGCAAAAATCTCGCCGTCAGTAGCGCGTACGATCGGCTGGAAGTGATAGTTAAGCCGATTCGATTCAATTATCTCGTTTACGATAAGAGATTTACGTTTTTCCTCTTCCGTAAGACCGGTGCTCTCCGCTTTCCCTATCCTGATCTTATTGCTGTTCTTTTTGCTTATCGCAGTATTGATAAGTCTCTCCAGTTCTGTCATGGTCTCCGGAGCACCGCTCTCGATACCGTAGTAGAGGAACACCTTGGCATTTCCGGAAGGATCGCTGTTATAGGAATTAAGCTTTTCCTTAAGCTTGTCGTATGAGATGAGCATCTCAGATTCATCCGTTGTCATGCAAAGCTTAAGAACGACAAATTCCCCGTTGCCGAGACACGAGATGATCGAATCGACATCGCGGAAAACGGTTTCAAGAGAACTCGAGACCGCAGTGATGACTTTATCTCCGACCGAACGTCCGAAATGCTCATTGATCGATGACAGATCCTTAACATCAAGAGCAAGGGCGCTTATATAGCAGCCTCTGTTACGCATAAGTCCCATAATGAAGGAACCTTCGGATAAAAGTCCCTGATAATTGAACAGACCGGTAAGATTGTCTTTAATAAGGCCTTCCCTTATAAGTTTATCGCTACGAACCTCATCGTCGATCCTTCTGAAGACCTCAAAACCGTACATACAACGCCTTGCCCACGTTCTGAAGTTAGCGTCGATACAGGTATCGGGATCTGTATAACTTATTGAAGTGAATCCGAATATCTTGTCATCAAAGGTGAACGGAAGGAAATAGAACACCCTCGGAAGCTCGTTTTCCTCATAGATATCTTTTAGTATCAATTCGCGGTTGAAGGTAACGTCAAAATTGACAACGTCCTTTGAAGTGCTCGAACCGCAGTTGATGACCTGAAGCATCTGATCGGAAAAACCGTCGTTCTTTGTCTTCCAATCACTGTTGATGCACAACGAGAAACTGTCAAAAGGTCTGATCTGATAGATATACGAGAATATCGTATTGATAAGTCCCTGAAAATTGATCTGATCGACTACGTCCTCGCTCATATGATTGAATACCGAATAAACTCCGGATTCGGAGAGCTGCGTGCCCCATACGTCTCTAAGCTTATACTCGGGGATTATGCTCTTGCCGTCGCATCCGCAGGTGCGTCCTATAAACAGATCCGCATCCGAAACAAACTCGGTAGGTTCGCCGCCGTCCAACATATTGAGTATATCGCGGGCGGAATGCTCACCGAATGCATAGAGAGGAATATCCGCAGATGTAAGAGGGATGGGAGCGTGCTTACCCTCTTCATTACTGTCATAGCCTATAACGGCGATGTCTTCGGGGATCTTCAACCCCTTTGCTGTAAGTGCTTTGGCAAGGCCCAAAGCCATAGCGTCATTGGCACAGGCTATAGCCTGAGGAAGGATCTTATTGCCCTTTGTCAATGATTCGGCAACGCTTTCACCGCTCGAATACCAGAAATCGCCGTAGAAGATCCTGTTATCGGCAACTTCCAGTCCGTGCTCACTCATAGTGTCTATAAAGGCCTGAAGACGTTTCTTCGAATGAGGATGCCAGGATTTACCCGTAAGGAAAGCGATATCCGTATAGTTATGTTCCTCGATAAGATGAGAGATGAGTTTCTTGATGGGGTAATAGTTATCCTGAAGTTCGACAGGATAATTATCAGTCTCACCTTCTATGAACAGGACCTTGCCGTTATAACTCCCGGTCAAAGAACCTTCGATAGTCTCGATAAGTCCGGGGGTCTGTATGGTGTCAGCCATTACAACGACCGCATCAAACTTACTGTAATTAATGATCTCGAATATGGAGGAATCACCGATCTCGCGCTGAAGAGAATCCTGATACTTTTGGTACATGGCGAATACGCAGACATCAAAATCCGCTTCCATAATGACTTTATTGAACCCGCGGATAAACAGTTCCTGACAATATTCTTCAGGCTGACCGCATAATAAAGCTATTCGTTTCCTGTTCAAACCAATCTTCCCCCACTGACTTGAAACTCAATTACCTTGATTATATCAGAGTCACCTGAACAAGAACCATTATTAAAGTAAACTTTTAGTGAAGCCTTACCGCTTCGCCCTTTGGACCTTACATATACGCCGCCCATACCGCCGTTGATATCGACCTTCTGAGGACCGATGACTTCTATCGGTCCTTCCGTTTCCAGATCCAGGTTTCCGTTATAGAAAGGCAGAACATTTCCGTATTTGTCGACAACGCGTATCCGAACCAAAGCGACATCATATGTCGCCTGTTCCACAAGATCAAAGGAAGATACCCTGATATCAAGATCCATAGAATCACACGGGGTCTTGATCCTGGTTATTACCTCTTTACCTTCTTTTATACCTACGAACTTAAACTCTGTGGATTTTCCGCCCCAATCGCCGATATACTTTCCGTATAAGACATAAGCATCCTGAAACTTCATATGGTATCTCGCCATAGCTTCTCCGAGTCTCAACACGATCCTCGGAGGAATGTCGTTCATTCCATACAGACCGATGTAATTGAGCGCTTCACGAACAATGGCATTCTGCCTTGGCGAGAATCCCTCATTCTCTTTCATCTGATCACCGATATAATCATCAATAAGGATCGGAGCATTCAACAGATTCTTATATCTCGAATCAGAATGCGTATATTCCTTGATGAACAGACCGTTCTTGTACATCCTTACACTGTCACAGTTAGTAATAATATAAACATTGCCGCGGTTTCCCGAAGGATGTTCGCCTATATTCATATCAGACGATATCTCGAGTACCGGATGATCGACTTTACCGGATACTGAATAGACATAAGATGCCATCTTGGGATTTCTGAACATGTCCATTACGCCGTGATAACAGATTCTGTCTCCCGAACCGAAGTCCTTATGTGTATTGTAATCGAACATACACCATCCGAACGTTCCCGATATACCCGGCTCTTTTGCCGCTGCATCGAGAACATTGGCATGTCTTAACATATGCTCTGCACGGACATCCTCCCTGTCAAATGATTTGGTAGGATACATATGACCGTTATACTCAGATATGAGATAGGGCTTACTTATATCGGACGTTACATTCTTTTTCTTCTCGCATCCCGGATTCATTCCGTTATGAAGGAAATCATTATATGCATAGACATCCTCGAGGAAACTGCTTTTCTTAAGATATCTGACACCGCTCGTAGGACGTGAAGGATCGAGCTTTCTGCACAGTTCATTCGTCTGACCGTAGAACTCGTCATCATCTGCAGACTCGTTGATGCGGACGCCCCAGAGAATTATCGAAGGATGATTCCTGTACTGCATGACCATCTCTTCCACATTATTTACGGCCTGCTTCTTCCAATCAGCATCGCCGATATGCTGCCAACCCGGTATCTCCGTAAAAACCAGAAGACCTATCTCGTCACACCTGTCGATAAAATGCTGTGACTGGGGATAATGAGATGTCCTGACAGCATTCAATCCGAGCTCGTATTTAAGGATATCGGCATCGAGGACCTGCATTGACTTAGGCATCGCGTAACCGACATACGGATAAGACTGATGGCGGTTAAGCCCCATTATCTTAAGTTTCTTTCCGTTAAGGTAGAAACCGTCTTCCCTGAAGTTACAGTCGCGGAAGCCGAACGTTATCTCTTTGACATCGGTCTCGCTCTCAACCCTGAGGATGTAGAGCACAGGATCATCGATATCCCATTTTTTGTATCCCGGGACTTTGCTTATGGCACAGTATCCTTTCTTTCCCGAGAGCCTGGCGAGCTCCTTTCCCGTAGCTTTCTCGAGGATTATGATCCCGAACGGCTGAGCCGGATCTCCCCCGTCGAAAGTCACGTCAGCAAACACGGAGCCTGCTGCCGTAGCCCTGACAAAGACATCTTTGATATAGCTTTCTTCCTTGATATCGATGGAGACCTCGCGGTAGATCCCGCCATAAGTCATATAATCAATAACAAAACCGAACGGCGGGATATTAAGAGATTCCCTGCTGTCGACTCTGACCTTGATCTCGTTAACGGAATTAATATTCACGTAATCAGTGATCTCATATGAGAACGCCGTATATCCGCAATTGTGCACGCCGAGAAGCAATCCGTTAAGATAGACCGTCGCTTCATGTGCGACCGCACCGAAATTCAAAAATATTCTTTTACCCTTCCAATCCGAAGGAGCGTCAAAGTATTTTATATAACCGGATACCTTCTGATAGACAGACTCGTCAAAATAATGAAGCGGCGTCGTTGATACCGAGTGAGGTATCCTTACCGGGTTACCGTTAGGAAGAGCATTGTAGTCATCGTTATATATCCAGCCGTCGTTAAGATCGATCTTCATTCTCATTTCTCCTTTTGATCCGCAGTTTCTGAGGAACTATGGTCATTCTTGTCACACAGGAATCGGAACTCATGTTTATGGCAGATCTGACGGCTTCGGCCACCTGCCCCGGATCGAGTCTGCACAAAGGATCATCAGAACAGGTAAAATCCGCATTTCTGTAAAGATTGGTATCCGTCATATCAGGACAGATCTCTATTACTTTGACCCCGTGTTTTCTTGCCTCCTCAAAGATACTCGATGAAAAACTTGAAAGACCCGATTTAACGGCTCCGTATGCGGCACCGTAAGTATTCGTCTTAAAGGCAGTAACGGAAGATATATTGATTATCGTACCCGCTCCCTGTCTTTTAAACTTAGGAAGAAGATAACCGCTAAGTATCATGGGCGCTTCGAGATTTGTCCTGACCATCTGCTTGATCTGTTCCATGGAAATATTCTCGTGAAGTCCGTAGAATCCGACTCCGGCGCAATTGACGAGCAGATGGATGTCGGGGATTCCCGATACCAGACTTATAAGCTTAGCCGTATCGGTAACATCACAAACAAGAGTATTAAAACCGTAATCGGTACCGGCATCGAAATGTCTCGCGATACCGTATACATCATATCCGGATGACTTAAGCATCTTCGCGACAGATAATCCGATGCCGGAAGAGGCACCGGTAACTAACGCCGAACCGCTATGACATAACAAAGACTCTTTCTCCACAACCGGCCTTCTTCAATCTGTTCTCGATTATCCCGGTCATCTTCGTTCTTAAGTCCTTAGGATAAACACAGAATCCGTCTTCCCTGTCAAACGGGAATAATACGGCTGCGGATCCCGGACATGCTGCCCTTAACGAAGACAGATAATCCGAAGATATACGGAATGTGCCGATTCCAAAATCCTTGATCTCAGTTATATCGATCTTCTCAAGGATCTTGTCGACAAATTCATTGTAACATAACTCATAGTCTTTTATATATATCATAGGATCAAAGCAAAGTCTTACGGTCGCACCTGATTCGAGCGCTTTATTGATGCATCTTATCCTTGAATCAAGGCTCGGAGTATTCCTCTCGAATCTTCTGATTATCTCTTCCGGAGACAAAGTGAAAGCATATATCACATTGTCTTTTGCGACAAACTCATTCACGCAGGCTTTTGTGCGGAGCTCCAATGTAAGATCTTCACGCACAGAAGCATACCGTTCCCAGATCTTCTTCCACTCACAGATACCCGACAGAGCAGCAAGATCCGTATCAAACGAAGCGCAAAGATATAAAGGACCGTCCTTAAGCATCCGGTCGCACTCTTCGAGATAATCATCCGAATTAACGAACACAACAACGTTTGCCGTGTGATACATTCCTTTGAGAAAGCAGTAATCACACGAGAACGGACAATTCATAGCGGATTCGGCATAATAGAATCTGTCAAACCCGAAGTCCTGACATACAGGCGAACCTTCAAAGAATCTGTTGCCGTCGTTAACGGCGATGATGAGGTTCTTAGATTTATTCTGAAGGTAAGGATCCTGTCCCGGACGATTAAAAACATCTTTGTAATGAGATATCCTGACGATCGTACTTTTACCGAAGGAAGACAGTATCTTCTCCGTCATCTCATATCCGAACGCTCTGTTCTCGACATATATGTGTGAGAATGCTTCAGGAAGTAAGTTTTGCCCTGACACGGGATATTACCTCCTTCCCTATAACTCTCGTACACTTACCGTCGGCCTCATTCATAAAAAGCGCGCGCCCGTCGATCCCCATGCTCTGCGAAAATCTAATAAGCTCACTTATCTGAATCCGCATCGACGAAGAAGCGGACAGAAGTTCGCATATATCATCTACATCATCCGCATTCTTACGAAGTTCAATGGTCGATCTGATGTATTCGACAGCCTCCGTAAGCTGAACAGAATACGAATCCATAAGATCCTTTATGTACGATCTTGTAAGTTTATCGACATCTCCGCTGTCGCTGACGATCTTAAGAAATATTATCCGGTCCGGCGACAACAGCTTCGAAGCAGCCTGCCAGACCGCGGAGGCTTCCATCTCATAAAGAAGACCCGGTTCCGGAGAAGTTACCGTACGATCGGAAGTTACAAGAGCCGCTTCGGGCAACCCCTTGATCCTTAATACATCCGGATAGTAATCCTTACCTGAGGCTTCATCGGTTATCTTATTTACGACAAACAGGCCTTTAAGATCCTTGGAACAGCAGCACCCGATATTGATAACAACATCCGAAGACAGATCATTTCTCGTAAGGGGCGAAGGAAACAATCTTCCAACGGCAAAAGCGGCATTGACTTTACCAATGCCCATAACGTTAATATCTATATCTTCGGAAGCCATCCGCATAACGGGCGAAACTTCTTCCTTAATCGCAGTAACTATGTGGATCATAAGAAGATTATAACAACAAATAACCTGTTTCTGTGATAAATAAACTCGAACCGCCCGGGAAAACCTTATAAATAAAGATTTCCAAAGCGGTTCGAGTATTCACGTTTGGTTGCGGAGGCGGGACTCGAACCACACGACCTCCGGGTTATGAGCCCG
>DJYK01000040.1 GCA_002450095.1 Mageeibacillus sp. UBA6980
AACGAAAAGATTGATCCTCCGACCGTGGGAAGAAAGCGATGCGGAGAATTTATTTAAATATGCAAGTCATCCTGATGTGGGACCAATCGCAGGATGGGCGGTTCATACAAGTGTAGAGAATAGCCGTGAAATAATCCGGAGGGTTCTTTCAGCGCCGGAGACCTATGCTGTAGTATTAAAAGAATCAGGCCAGCCTGTTGGCAGCATTGGACTTATGCTTGGGAAAGCCAGCAATATTGGCCTTCCTGATTCAGAAGGTGAAATCGGCTACTGGATCGGAGTTCCGTATTGGGGACGAGGGCTGATACCGGAAGCAGTCAGGGAATTGATGCGCTACGGTTTTGAAAACCTGAAACTTAATAAAATATGGTGTGGTTACTTTGATGGGAATGAAAAGTCAAAGCGTGTTCAGGAGAAGTGCGGTTTTCATTATCATCATACGGCCTATAATGTGCCCTGTGCCATAGAGGGCGTTCTCCGAACGGAACACATAACATGCCTTTCCAAAGAGGAATGGCTGTCTGTCAGATAACTTCCAGCTTGTAGAAGTGCTCTGCTGAAGGAAACACAGTAGATTTCTTCGGTTGGAGGTGCACTGGTTGGTTAATTCGCTTGTACTGTGGACATTCAGATGGAACTGTTGTACATGGAAACATATCAACCGCAAATATACACAATAGGTTGAGTTAGTGATTTAGATGTTGGAGGAAATATGAAATTGTGTAAAGTCAGCTTAAAGAAAGCGACAGAGAATGATATGCCGACCATATGGGAAATGCAAGTGCGTGCTTTTTCAGATCTTCTGGAAAAGTATCAGGACTATGAAATGAGTCCGGCTGCCGAGAGCTTTGAAAAGGTCATGGCAAGATACCGGCAGCCATGGACGACATATTATTTCATCGTTGCCGAGGATGAAGTTGTCGGTGCCATCCGGGTGGTTGACAAAAAGGATGGGAGCAGAAAAAGGATATCTCCGATTTGGATCATGCAGGAACACAGAGGCAAAGGGTATGCTCAGTCCGCTATAGCAGAGGTAGAACAAATATACGGTTCCGGGAATTGGTGTCTGGATACCATATTACAGGAAAAGGGCAATCTGCATCTGTATGAGAAAATGGGGTACCATCAGACCGGACAGATTGAAAAAATCAATGACCGGATGGATATTGTGTTTTTCGAGAAAGATTAGTCCGTACACTGTCTGCAAAGTACCGAATCATACAGATATACGCTGGTTTTCATTGGTATAATGCAATTGCAACCGTCAGTTGACACATTTCCAAGTCGGCTTTATGGTGAGCAACCGGGGATGGGGGTATCGTAGTGCCATAACTACGACACAGGAGGAATGATGAAGATGATTCTTGCGAATAAGATCATTGACGAGAGAAAGAAAAACGGATGGTCCCAGGAAGAGCTTGCAGATAAGCTCGGCGTATCCAGACAGTCGGTAAGCAAATGGGAAAGCGCTCAGAGCGTTCCCGATCTTCAGAGGATACTCGAGATGAGTAAGCTCTTTGGGGTAAGTACCGATTATTTACTTAAGGATGAAGAGGGAGCGATACCTGTTATCAAGGAGCAGGCTGACACAGGCAGTGCCGTGAGAAGAGTCAGCATGGAAGAAGCAAATACTTTCCTTAACGAGAACGGCAAGTTTGCATTAAAGATCGCTTTCGGCGTGCTGATCGCGGTTATGTGTCCGATACCGCTTCTTTTACTGGAAGCGATGAAAGACGCGGGCATCGGCATATCAGATGTCGTCGCCGGAGGGCTGGGCACGGTAATGCTGCTTATAATGATCGCAGCATCACTTGTCTTCTTTATCCCTGCAGGTTTGGCAGCCTCCAAGTGGGAGTGGCTCGAGAATGAGATCTTCGACACGGAATACGGCGTCGAAGGTATGGTAAAAGACAGGTCAGAGAAGTATCAGCCTCAGTTTGTAAAGGCGATCACGATCGGTGTCGTTCTTATCCTTCTGGGTGTTATCGGTGTAGTAGCAAGTGCAATGATTGAAGGTCACGGGGATTGGATCACTATCTCGCTTGTAGCCGTAATGCTCGTGTGCATTGCGACGGCATGCTTCATGATCGTTAATGCAGGCATAACGAAGGACGGTTTATCCAAGCTCCTTCAGGAAGGAGACTACAACAAGACCGCCAAATCCAATACTGTCATTAAGGCTGTTGCTCCCGCTTACTGGATGACCGTTACGGCAGGATATCTTCTCTGGAGTTTCCTCACCAAGAACTGGGGATTCACATGGATCGTCTGGCCCGTTGCAGGCGTACTGTACGGTGCGATCGCCGTCGTTATTAACGCGGTACATGCGGCAAGGACCAAGTAATATAAAACTCGAAAACCGATGGTCAACCGGGATAAATAGTCCCCCTCAACGCTGTATGTCGCGAGGGGGATATGGAAGTGACGATCATACATACCAGAAATAGATTTCCGTAATCTCGTTATTCTCAACTCGTATGACAGTGTAATCATATTGCGTGTATCCAAAAACATCAAAGAAATCACTAATGCTATCTGATACACCTTCGGTTAACGAGGTGTCCCGGAATTGAATAACGTCTTCGTATTCTTCCGGAGACATATTGGGATGAACTCCATGAAGTAAGGAATATGCATCGTAAATTGTGCAGTCTTCGGCAATGATCATTCTCATCATCCCATATTGTAGAATGACCGGGAGATTACCGGAGAACAACTTCCACTTATCAGATCCTTCTACCTGATAGAAGCTGAATGAAACTGTGTCAGTCGTAAAACTCTTTCTTAACCCTGTATAGTTCGTTCCAATATAAGTCTCGGAATCTAATATCTCATCACTGATCTGTCCAACTGTTATCAGTCCGAATCCTCCCCATCCGGTAAGATCCAACGTCTGCCCTGTTGCAAGTGAATCTATTAAATCCCGGTCCACTTCATATTGAGTCCATGGAAGGAACATACATGTTTCATCTCCGCTATCATCAGGAAATACATTAGAAGTCATGGTAACCGTGTACAGACCATCAGGGAGAGAACCGATACTTGGAGCATTGATTATCGATAAACTGCGCCTGAGGCATAAAGATCCATTATGTATAATAGTCAAGAGGTCACCTCCGACAGCATAACATACACGAGGAATTTGAAACCCGTCAACATGAAAATAAATATACGTACCATCTGCTGAATAAGTCATATCAGCAGTTGTTTCCACACCGCCTGTTATAACTCTAATAGTTCCTGTATTGTCATTGTTGAATGTAAAACCTAAGATCTCATCTTCACCAATAGTAGACGCCACTGAATTGTTCTCGATCACATCCCATTCGCCAAATAGTTGTTCATCCATAGCTAAGCTCTGTTCTTCGAGGGTAGAACTGCTGCCGAGTACTTCCGTAGATAAAGGATCGGACAATTCCGTCCCGACCTCGTCATACTCTATCAAAGAGCATCCTCCGATTATCATCACAAGAACTGTGCAGGTTATAAGAACCGCTCGGTTATTCCTATTGGGATACTTAATGCCTGTTATCCTTTTCTTCATCACAGCAAATGCACCTCTCGCCCCGGTAGATACGGTGAAGTTTAAAGAGCCGGCGCTATGCATTCTCGCGAGCTCAAGAAGCATGTTCCCGTAAGACGATGCCTCCTCTTTCCCAAGCACCGTCAACACTCTCTCGTCGCATGCAAGTTCGCAATCGATACCGGAAAGAGCGAATGCTGCCCAGACCAGAGGGTTATACCAGTTGAGTACTAACACTACATATCTCACTATTATCCATAGGTGATCGCCCTGCCTGTAGTGGCACGTCTCATGGCACACCACATATCTCGTAAAGCCTTCGTCTTCATCACTTATATATATGCCTCTGCCAAGAAGAAACGGCGTCGCGGCAGTATTGAGCTTAAATACCTTAAGCCCTTCTTCCGAAGTCTTTATAAGACTTCGTCTTCTGACTACATAAATAACGAATCCGACATTATAAATAAGCAGTACTGTCAGAATGCAGCCTGAAATGAGAAGGGAGATGTTTCTTAATGTCGCGTCCCAATTAATTCTCTGTTCTTCATGCCGATCTTCGGTGCTGTCGCCATTAACATCAGAATCTATTGGTAAAGGCGACCCGGGATCGGCAAAGCTTAAGTTATTGCCGGCTTCAGTACTGTCGTATGTAACCGCTTCCTCTGTCTTAACGGTAAATTCCGGCATCTTCGGCAAAGTAATACTTATATTCACAAAAGGGTACAGTAGCATAAAGACCGGGATCACCAGCCACATCGCGTACTGATATTTCCTCGCGATCTTCCTGTCTGTTATCAGTCTTAGTATGAGAACGGCTGCTGTTACGATGCTTACCCCGACAATATACCTAAGCATATCAGTCTTCCTCCAGTATTCTTCGCAGCTCCTTGATCTCTTCTTGGGTGAGTTTTCTCGAATTCATAAGATTGGATATCATAAGACCGACATTTCCTTTATAGACTCTGTCCAGAAAAGAAGTTGTCTCCTCTACCTCGGCTTCCGTCTTATCTATGAGCGGATAGAATCTCTTGGCGCGATCCTCCTGAACAAAACCAACGGCTTTCTTCTCATGCATACGTTTAAGAAGAGTAATGATCGTGTTCTTGGACCAGCCCGTGGAATCCTTAAGTAATCGCGTAAGTTCAGTGATCGTCATGGGACCCCGGTCCCAAAGACAGCTTACTATCTTCCATTCTGCATCAGATAACTTAATCACTGTGAACCTCCATGATGGTATACAACTGTATACCGGCATTATCTCACGGAGGTATACAGTTGTCAACCTTTGCTGTCAGAGTTCCGGAATGAAGCGTGCGTACCTGCTAAACGGAAGATCTGAAGAATCTGCGCCTGAAGTTAAACTTACCTATAAGACTGAGCAAAAACAGGCCTAAGCCGGTCCTCATGACGAGCGAACCGTACGCTTTCTCGGAAGGATAATTCCCGATATAACTTACCTCGGGATCGAAGTGGTCGTAGCGGACCTCGACTCTGTCACCTGCACGCGTATCGTACATATTAGCGCCCGTAGCATAGTAAGTCTGCCCGTCAACCGTGTATTCTGCGGTATACTTCGTAAACCCGAATCCTTTGCCGATATCGATCGCCTTACCGACGGAAACGACAGTGCCTGCCGCGGTTGATCGGCAGCTTGTTATCTTAAGCTCGGACTTATGAGTAAGATAGCCTGCTATACCGCCGCATATCAACAGGATGATTATCCCCAAGATAAAAACAATATCGGTAAACCTCTTGAACCCGTCCATCGCTAAGTATCAACTGTTTGTTGTCATCGTCCAATTCGCCGGGTGATCAGATCAGCTTATCCACTCGGATACAAGAGGTGTGACCGTGTCACTTGCAAGACCGTATGTCTCGTACAAGTCACCCTGTCCTCTGACCATTACGCTGTAGTTATAGTCTCCTGCGGACCACGTGAAGAGCATTGCCTGACCTTCCTCGTTACCGGAACATGTGACGTCAATATCGTCGACTTCCATATCCCATGTATATGCATAAGCCGTGTAATCACCTGAGATATCGCCGAGAGATGCAAGTCCCTTGCGAACGGTTATTGTTGCAGTGCCGATGCCGCCTTCAACCTCTGCGATGCCGTCCATGTAGCGGTATCCGTACCAGTTGAGCATGCCCGCAGCCGTCTCGGTACCGTCTTCGGTAAGGATAAGACTTCCGACTCCTGCGCCTTCGGCGGCTTCATCCATCGTGGACGCTTCGGTCCAGGGATTGGCCATATTGACCGTCTGTTCTGTCTGAACTTCGGTCTGCTCAGTTGTCTCGACGACGGTTTCAGTCTCCTCAGTCGGATTTGATCCGCAACCGGCAAAAGTAAGTGCAGTCGCAGCAGCGAGTATGATAGCTGTAAATTCCTTTTTCATAATAAAAAAACTCCCTTTTCTCTGTTGACTGCATTGTATGTGATAGAATCAAATACATCAAGCAATATGCGGAGGCTGTAATATAAATGAGAGTTGAAAGTAACAGTGTTACAATGGATCCTTCGAAGTTTGTTGTGCTCGCGGACTATGTACCGAGCGTAATTCAGGAGATCCGTTACTACTCGACTTATAATTTCATAGGAGACCGCATAGACGGCTACGAGGAGCCGGTCGCGCTGTTGACCAGGGAAGCCGCCCGGGCATTGAAGAGCGTTGCCAACGAACTGTTCGTAATGGGCTACAGACTTAAGATCTACGACGCCTACAGACCGGCATGTGCAGTAAAGCACTTTGTCCTCTGGGGGATAGAAGATCAGGATATCCGCATGAAGCCCTATTTCTACCCCGATCTTCAGAAGCAGGAGCTTTTCGTCAAGGGGTATATAGCATCAAGATCAAGCCACAGCAGGGGAAGCACCGTTGATCTCACGCTACTCAATATGGATACGGGCAAGGAAGTCGATATGGGCGGACCTTTCGATCTGTTCAGCGAAGTATCCCACCCGGATTATAAAGGCATCACCAACGAGCAGTTCAGAAACAGAATGCTTCTCCAAAGCGCCATGGTAAGGAACGGGTTTAAACCCATAGACTGCGAGTGGTGGCATTTTACGCTCGAGGACGAGCCGTTCCCTGATACCTACTTCGAGTTCCCGGTATCGGCTCAGTATCTCCTGCGCTGATCAGTCCTTCTTCTCAAGCCCAGCGATATAAGGCAGGTTACGCCCTATCTCATGTGAATCAAGACCATATCCGAGAAGCCACGAATCGGAGATCTCGAAGCCGTAATACTTGACGGGGATGGTCATCAGAAGTCTGTTCGGGTTAAGGAGCATCGTCGCTATCTCGATATCCGCAGGTCCCTTTGCCTCAAGATTCTGGATAAGATAAGCGGTAGTGAGCCCGGTCCTGATTACGTCCTCGACCACGAGAACATGCTTTCCCGATATGTCTATGTCTATATCCTTTGTAATCTTAACGACACCTGTCTTGGATGTCGTATCCGGGATATTTCCGAAGCCGATGAGATCTATCTTGACGGGAAGGTCGATAGCGCGAGTAAGATCCGAGAAGAAGTACACCGATCCCTTGATTACACCGATCACGATAAGCTCTTCGCCCCTATAGTCCTCCGTTATCTTCCGGCCTAATTCCTTGACGCGGGCCGCTATAGTCTCCTCGTCGAAGACCACTTTCTTTATATTGATCGAATCACCGAGGATCTTACTCATCCGTTACCTCCGAAAGCCTTCAGGCGCTCCACGAGCTCCTGGAAATCCTTTTTATATACGATCCTGACATTGGTACCGGGATAGAGCTCCATTACCATCCTCGCCTTCCGGTTCTTCTTCGTTACGTACTTCTGTTCCATCGTCGTAAGCTCGAGATAGAGGTTAAACTTCGGAAGATAGAAATCCGGCGAGAACGCCATCTTGATATTACCCTCGGCATCCCATTCGATCGGGAAAGTCTTCGGCTCATACATCCATTCAATCCCGTACATGTCGAGGATCTTCGCGAACTCCGCTTCGGTCTCGTTCTTAAATACCGGCGTTTCCGTCTGATGGTCGATGGACTCATCCTTTGAAGTCTCCTCGGAGATCTTCCTTCTGTCCTTCTTCTTATCGACAAGAGCCAGGATCGACGCGGCACACTCTTCGACGGAGAGGTCATCGGTATTGATCGTCAGATCGTATAGTTCGGGATCACAA
This sequence comes from Mageeibacillus sp. UBA6980, assembly GCA_002450095.1. GTDB lineage: Bacteria > Bacillota > Clostridia > Saccharofermentanales > Saccharofermentanaceae > Saccharofermentans. The sequence goes on from DJYK01000040.1 coordinate 7,692, forward strand.
AGATCAGTCTCGAACAGTATGCTCACGAACCTTTTGTGCTTACGGTCTCCGATCGATATGGTGGATTCTGCTTCCGATTCCGTGACATTATATCTTCTGGCGATACGCTTCTTACGCGTTTCCATACCGGCGAGAACCCTTACGTGAACGGTATCGGACCGGTCTTTCAATATGACGCAGCCGCCAAGTCCCAGGACGATCAGGTTAGCGGACTCGTCAGCAAGTTCCTCTATCCTGTTATTAAGAAGATCCTTATAGGTCATGCCTTGGCGTTCGGGCACCTCCGACAGGAAGAACTTCGCACTGTCAGAGAGCTTGTCCGACTGATCCTCGAAGAAATTTCTCATGGCGTAATCTCTCGAGATTATATCGCACGACAGCTTACCCGCGAGATACTGCGCGAGCTCGTCACCCAGACTTCCGTTCTGTCTCGAGATAGTAATGACCGCCATATATTTATTTTACCATTACTCTTCGGGATTTAAGCGTTATAAACACGACAACAGCGAGAATTACAAGACTTATCCACTGCGATGTCGAGAAAGGTCCGAATTTTCCCCTCACTTCATCACCCCGCCAAAACTCAAGGATAAACCTGAACACCGCATACGATGCCATGTATATCTTCAGAAGATGAGGCTTTATCTTGTCCTTTCCCCCGACAAAAGCAAGTAACAAAAACAGCAACGCATCAAAAAGCGCTTCATAGAGCTGCACGGGCACGAGCGGAACTCCCGCAGGAGCCTCGCCTCCTTCCGGAAACACGACAGCAAAGTGTGATGACGTCACCGCACCGTAACAGCATCCGCCAAGAAAGCACCCTATGCGCCCGAACCCGGCCAGAACCGCTATTCCCGGAACAAGCGCCGGGTAATACTCTTTTATATCAAGCCTAAGGTACTTGGCAGTAAGGAAGGCTGCCGATATCGCACCGAGGAATCCCCCGTAGAAGACCATACCGCCCTGAGAATAGGCGATCAGTACATCGACAAACCCGTGTGTCTTAAGATCTTGCGCTATATCCCTAACCGACAGCAGAAGATACAGGATCTTTGCACCGACGCCGGCCCCAATGAATCCGAAGGTATAAATGTATACCGCATTCTCCCAATCGAGTTTCATTTTTACGGCACGAAGAGAAACAAAAAGCAGGCCGCAGACAATGCCTGCGGCCGCCATTAATCCGTATGTCGGAATCGTTCTTCCTAAGAATTCAACTTCAGGATACACGATCAGAGGTTAGCTGCACACATATAAACTACGATCGAGAAGATAATCGAGAGAACGATAGATACGATGGAAACGATAAGCGCTGCCGTTCCCAGACCTCCCTTATAGCCCTTACTCTTGGAAATAATAGCGAGGATGAGACCTGCGATGGAGCAAAGAGGTCCGATGCAGGGAACGATGCATCCCGCGATAGCGAGGATGAGACCGATCAGAGCGAGGTTGTATCCTGCAGGCTTAGGCTCGGAAGGAGCTGCCGGTGCGCCGTAAGAAGATGTCTGCTTCTGAGGCTGCATAGGTGCAGGTACAAAGTTATCGGGATCGGAATAATCTGCCTGTACGGGAGCAGATGCGGCAACAGGTGCGCTGTGATCAGGCTCTGCGGGAACAAAATTATCAGGATCGACCTTAGCAGGCTCGACCGGAGCATATGCAGGAGCAACTTCTTCTGCAGCAACGGGCTCTGCTAACGGCTCTGTGATCTGATCAACAGGTGTAGTATCGTAAGCAGGCTCAGACGGAACGGAAATCGTCTCATCTGCCGCTACGGCAGCCTCTGCGGCAACTGCTGCCTCAGCAGCCTCGGCAGCCTCGGCAGCAACGGGAACAGCCTCTTCGACCTTCTCCTCGACAACCTCTTTTGCAGCAGGTGCGGGTGCACCGCAGGCTACACAAAACTTACCTTCATTCTCCTGTCCGCAGGACGGACAAATCCACTTATTCTCAACCATATTAGACCTCCATTTAATAAAGACTATGTCAATTTTATTTTTAGATTAGTAAGTTGTCAATTATTATTGTGCTAATTTGATCCCTAAATACTTGACAATTCTGCACCCCATGCCATATAATCTCATTCGCGTACGCCGCCTTAGCTCAGTTGGTAGAGCAGCTGATTTGTAATCAGCAGGTCGTGGGTTCGAGTCCCACAAGCGGCTCCAGATAGCAAAAGCCCCGTATATCAAACGTTTACGGGGTTTTATTTTACCTCTTAACGGATCCCGTCCACCCCCTCAAAATACCATTTTGCCGACTGTTTGCCGACTACTCGCAAAGACAGACACGCAAGACATAATTTATTATTTGTTATTCTTGTTATTTTGTTACACACAAGCGGAAACGCCCGAAAACAAAGACATATAGCATATATAAATATAAATATTATTTTGTTACAAAATGTTATTTATGTTATATACCCCTTTACCCTTTGCACCGTCTCCCGTTGATTGTTTATAACTGTATCAGGTGAACGGATCCGGGACGCGCGCCGTTGTAGTCCTTTTATCCCGTCTGAGTCACGGCGGAAGCGCCCGGAGACGTTGCCAGCGACGGGGGGACACAATGCGATTTATATATAACTATTCTCATTTCATACGGAAGCGATACAACGGCCACACATTGTGCGAGCTTAAGCCGTGGATGTTAGAAACATTAGCAAGTGCTTTATCATGTGTTTTGTATCCTCAGACAATAGCAGCAACACCGCGGGAATGCTACGAAGCAATGAATTATATCTTTTATCGTTCCGAGGGTTACGAAACGGAAGCGGCGGAGCTTCTCCGGCAATGTTACCGCGACAGGAACGAACGGACAAAGAGTTATTACACCAGGGCGGAAGCAATGCAAAAAGATGAAACATGGAACGACACAAACCGCTATTTTGTAACGTGTCTCGAGATCCTCGCACAACGGCCAACAAAGAAATCATGGAAACGTTTCACATACGGGTTTAACACACCTAACACCCCTCGATCACACGATATATAAAAAATAATACGCACGGGCGGGAGAATACGACGGCAAATTGTACAATTATTAGGACAGGGGGCACACCGCAAAATGACAGATAAAGCATATAATTTGAAACTATGGTTTTATGATTTGAAAGACTTCGAAAGACAGGCGGAGAAGTCCCGGGCGCACTTCCTGGAATACGACATAAACGCAGGGCGCCTTGTTAGTTCGTACGAATACCGAACACACGCCAACGGCGGAACAGCTCCCGACAAAGTGTTAATAAACCGTATCATGCGTAAACAGGAATTATATAACCGCTGGCAAAACGATTTAACACAATACATCACCGAGACAATGAAGCGTTACAACCTCATAAACGAATACCCGGACAGTTACGGCCGGGCGTTCATGATCGAACACTATTTGTTAAACAAGAAGTTAAAAGACATGAGTAAAAAGAGGGGAGACGATACACCCGGAGAGTACACGGAGAAGTACATCATCAAATTGATAAATAACGCCCTGGAATACCTCGCGGAGCTCGAGAACATCCCCGGATAATATCAGATACAAAAAGCCCCGGGCGTGGTGTCCCGGGGTGTACTACGTTCGTTTGTTTCTGTATAATCTAACTGCATATACCAAGATATATACATCTTGTGTGTGATGTTTGTTTGTACGTCCGCGAGTGCTGGCATTCACTTGCGGGCGTTTTTCTTGAAGTCATATTCATGTTGATTTAACCACGTTGACGCGTCATGCGTTAAATCAGCTAACAAGTTAAGCGCGGGGCTGTTCCAACATGACGTAGGACGGCCGCCACTCCACTCGGCATCCTCAGCCGATGACAATATCATCAGCCACCCGGCCACACCGTCAAGCACGCTGTTAATCGTTTCAATTTCGCTATCTTCTTTTAAGATAAACATTTTTGCTTCACCTCGCTTCGTTTTCTTTTATGGCTTCATCCAACCAAGTGACAAACTGTATTTTGTCCGTATCGTTCAACTTGCAAAATTGGTTGTTCATTGCCAAAAACAATTTCATGTTAGCCTTAAAAAGTTCTATCATTTCTTTTAACTGTTCGCTCATATTGTGTTATTGTCCTTTCTTATATTTAGCAGCGTCTCCGCTTCCGTTCCTGGCGTTGTCTCCCGTCCTAAGACATAACCGATCAACAACACCCGTTTGATTAAATAAGAATCCCGCGGGGCGTCCGTGTACGATAACGCCCTTATCAGTTCTTTGTATAACGTCTCATTCTTTACCAGCAACCGCCAAACGGTTAATAAATTTTCGTTTGTGTTATCTTCCGAGACGGGAGCCGGCACCAGCTCGCGCAACACCTTTAATTTGTCCGCTGGCAATGCTGTTATAACTTCTACTAAGTCCGTGTTATCGTCACACGCCTCAGAGAACATACGCAACGCTTCCGCGTATTGCTTCCGTGTTCGCTTGTATAAATACTTAGCGTGCTTCCGTGCGCTCTTCGAATACCTTTTGTCATGGTATAAATCAAAGAGTAAATAAAACATATCTGATAACAGATCTGTTAAACGTTCGAACGTGTTAATAAAACGCCCCGCGTCAATCCTCATTTTCTTTTACTCTTTCCCGCTTGCAAAATGTAGTTCTGTAAGCGCTCGACATTGTGGAATAATTCCACATCAACCAGCTGTTGAATTTCTCGAAACAAATCGAGATCCTGAGAAGCTCCCCCACCGTCACCGAAGGACAGCCGCGCCCGGATCCGTTCGGAAATCTTAATACAGATTATTTCTGCGTCCCTTGCAGCGTTCCGCGCTTCCAGCTTCGATATATGCCGGGAGTCCTCGAACGGTACACCTTTAATAATTGCCATGTTTTCACCTCGTTTCTGTTAGTGTTTGTAAGACGCTTGTCTTACATGTAACAACATTACTATTACATTTTGTAATTGTCAAGTTATTATTTGTAAGAATATAGTTTTACATTTAACAATATGTGTTTTATAATCCTGTTATCATACAAAACAAGGGAGATTTATAAAAATGCCTTTATCTAATGCCGAACGTATACGAATAATAGCGAAAAGACGCGGCGTCAAACTATGTCAGATTGCTGACGCCTTAAGCATGACACGACAAAGCCTTAATAGTAAATTCAACCGCGACACATTCACACCCGAGGAGCTTAACATAATATGCGAGCTTCTTAACTGCACGCATGAGGAATATTTCACACTTAACGACACCGGGGAGCGAATTTGATATAATTCTTTATAGTGTCGTTCTTCGATGCTAAACCTCAGAAATGAGCTGTTGACGGACGATCTAAAAAAACGCCTTTTCTGCACTATGGGGATCAGGCGTTTTTGTTTATAAGAAAATCCTTGCGCCAACCTCTTCGGATTCTTCCTAAGGTAGTCGTGATTCAATGAAAAAGAGGTCAGGTATCATTTTGATACCGAACCCCTTTTGTACGTTTATCTTGTGTATGCTACGTTTTCGGTAGCCTTCGCTCCGTTCTTTGCGGGTTGCGCTACGGTTTACTGGTTGAACGATTACCCAATTCTGGGTAGTCGTTCAATTATAGTATTGCTACCTCCGGATGTTCCTTAGCCATCATGTTAATATAATCCATTTGTTTCCGATAATTCTTATAACTTTCCTGAGCCTGCGGAGGAGCAGAGGCATTAATTACTTCTCGCTCAATTCCTTCAGGCGTAAGTTCAACATGATACCATTCCGGGTTGCTTTTCCAAAATAGATCCAAGCGTATCACTTTAACACCTCCTCCCTTGCAGTTGGATTATAGCACCTTGTCTGCGTCATACACAAACACCCGTCGAGAAGATCCCGGCGGGTGTTATGTTTGAGGTAATAGCATAATTCAATTGCTTTTTTGTACTCTTAAAGCCCTACGGCCTTACGCATGATAACTTCCTGATATGCTGCGTTTATCGTTTCCAGCTTCCCCGTGCTCATGCCGTCGAATGTTTCACCGTACAAAGGCGCGAGCTTGTCAACTTCTGTGTTAATACTGTAAACATGACTAAAGATGTTTATCAAATCGTCATTATGTGCGGCGGAGTTCTCGCACGTCTCGACATGATCGATTATCTTATCTGTAACAGCTTTGATACTATCATCCGTTAACGTTTCCTTTACCAGCAGCGCGGCAATGTCTGCAGGTGCGACCAGCAACAAGGCGTTGAGTGCTGCAAAGTTTCCACGGAAACTACGCGCAATAGATCCGACAACAGACGGGGACAAAGACACCGTTATATTATCCTTGCTGTTGTTTATAATCATCAACGCATTTGTAAGTGCGTTATCTTCGAACACATCCGAAGCGTTAATAATTGCGCTTGTTGTCTCCCGGAGCTCTTCCGCCCTTGCCTTAATGAGATCCAGGGACGCGGCAATCTTTCCGGCGCTGGTCGTCCTCTTTCCCTCATTCAATTCCGCTTTGTACTCTTCGGAATATGTACTATTTCCGTTTATATCCCTTACGGCGGAAGCATAATCGACAACCGTTTCAGAAATAGATATTACATAATTCTTGATAAAGCGTAACGCTGCCTTTGCGTTCTTCAAGTTCTTATCTGTAATTTGACTCATAGCTTGTATAAATATCCTTTCTTAATTGTTCTTTGTTTACCTTTACCCGGTTTAATGCGTTGCCGGAGCGCCTCAAACAATCATGTAACATCACCCCCGGAAGCGTCCCCCGCCTCATCCAGCAAAGCACGGGAGAAGCGAAGCACGCGGACATTGCGCCCGCCTATTCGTTTATTTATCGTGGGGTTTTTGGTGCTGTCCGGCATTGTGTACCCCTCATCACATAAACGCTTTTGTAACGTCAAACGATAGATATTAAAGAATGCGTGTTCTTTCTCGTAATACTCACACACGGCCGTATAACTAGCGTTACCGTCTAAGTAATAACCCCGGCTATCTTTCCACCCTATGCACTTATTATCAGCACCCAAACTTAAGGAGTTATACTCATATTCTGTGTCGTTGTTCAGGTCGAGAACGTATCGACGCCCGGAGCTTATAAGCTCCCGGAGTGCATTAACGTACATTTTGCACGGATCCTCATTTGTTAATTGCCTTTGTTTTTCCCTGGCATTGTCGTTTATGTACTTCTCAGCTTTTTTATATATCGTTGTTGCGTCCTCGTGTGACAACGCCCCGGAGCTCTCCGCGTATGATACGAACAAAGAAACAGACAACAATAACAATGCTGTTTGGTTGCTCAGTCTGTTTTCTCCGTACTCATTAACAACAACGTTTTGTATATCGTCGTAGCAGCGCAGGACGTCCGTTTTTAACGTCTCATAGTTCGAAATGATAAAAGATATATAATCACTCATAGCACGCGACAAAGTGCCGTTTCTCGCATTCTCGCGCAACGCTTTTATATCGTTCCTTGTTTCCTTAACTTCAAGCGTGAACACTCGAGCACTTCCGCTTTGTCCGATTTGGGGCATATCCTCACCCGTTACCAGGAACAAACACCGGGGCGGGTGTGCTGTTTGCAATCTCGCGGAGCTGGTAAGACGTCCACGGCTCGAGCTGTCCCCGGCCGCCCTTGCTATCGTTTGGAAGATCTGATTTTGTTTGTTTTCTTCTTTGCGTGTCCCTTGTGGGTGGAAATCATCAACCCACAAAATACAATCCTTAAGAATGAATGCAAGTTCGTTGATATAGTTGGCCGTACTCGCGAAAGATACAGGGGGCGTCATGCTGGTAAACCGTCCGAAGTGCGAAGCTGCAAGCGCTGCAAGTGTGGACTTACCGCTTTGCGTTTTACCTTGTAAGTACAAACAAAAACCCGTTTCCCCTATTGTCTCCGTAACAATAGGCATTAAGGGTGCAAGATATACAAACGCAAACAACGGATAAACCACCCCCGGAGCGTGTGCCGTCAACAGCTGCAGACTTGCTTTTATCGCTTCCGCCTTTTCTGTCTCAGATGTTGACACACCCGCGAGCTGGTACCGTGACAAATTGCTTTCTATCTCGCTTAAATATCCGGCATTCAACAAGGATCCCGAGGCGCTTATATAATCAACAGGTCTTTTGTTTTCTGTAATATATCCCGTGTGTGTGTAAACCGTCTTACGGCTCCCGTATTGTCCCGTTAATACTATCCCGGCACTTAACTTTTGCTTTGCACTATTCGTGGGCATGACAACGATTTGAGATCCCCACGCCTTGCGGATCCAATTAAGAGTGTCAAAGTCCGTTGCCGGGATCGTGACAGACGGGAGCTTGTGGCCGCTTTGTGTTATCCCCTCAACACGGAAATATATTTCACTTCCGGCGCCGTCGTTCCTGGTTATTTCATCAGTAATGATTATGGATCCGTAGCAAAGGGGCGTCACCGTGTCCCCGTTTGTATAAATCAAGATCCCTTTTTTATTGATCGAATAGTGTTCTATCTTCTCATATATAGCAGCGTGCGGGTGTTCGTTATCTTCCGCCATGTTTACGTCTGTCATATACTCCGGCACCGTTTCAGCGTAGTTAATAACATCCGATATTGTGCCGTTCATTTCTACATAGTCCGTTATGTCACCCTTAACCGGGAGCGCCGGAAAGAATGCAGCAAGGTTAACCAGCTTAACGGAAGCTGCAACAGGGCGTACAATGTCCGCAACCTTGCGTGCATATTTTCTTCCGGGTGCGTCGTTGTCCTCGATTATGATTATCTTTTTACCCGTGAAATAATGCGCCGTTTCACTTGTTACGCCGTCTTTGGTGCTGGTTGCTGCAAACCCTAACCGCTCGAGCGTGTCCGCGTCCTTTTCACCCTCAACCATGAACACCTGTTCATTGTCTAATATAGCTTGTAAATGATACGGCGGGAGCGTCTCCCGTCTGTTCTTTGCTTTGATCGACCATGTGAACGACTTAGCAGCACCGTTAAACCCTGGTTCAAATCTGTTTTTAACGTCTATCGTTTCCCCTTGTTCGTTCTTATAGTAATAACTTACGACGGGTTTTTGATAACTCTTTTTGACAGGCTCCGGGCGTTCCGTCTCAGGGCGCCCCAACTTCTCATATAATGCCGTCCATATTTCCGCCTGAGAACATCCGGCAAAACAATTACACACGGCCGCACCCGTGCTATCAGATCCAACAGAAAACGAATTGTTATTGTCATCATGTGCAGGACACTTTGCCGTGTAATTTCCATTCGTACCTTTTACCCCGTCCAACACCGGGAGAATATCATCAACCGTGTATTTCTTTATCATCCGTTAACCCGTCCTTATATCCTAAAAAACCGCGTAAAGTTTCCATATTGATTAAATATCTGTTCCCGTTCTTGATAGCCGGCAAAGCTCCCGAGACTATCCATTTACGAAGTGCGTATGCTGTTATAGGTGTAAACGGATCCTCACGCCTGAGATCCTCAACGGCTCCCGGTATAGTTCTAACCTTTGTCATGCAGCACCCCCGAAAAAAATATCTGTTGTTTCTAAGGGGTAAACCTTTTTGAATGCTTCAATAAACCCGCGTCCGGCTTTAACGGTTCCGTTCTCAACTTTGACGTAATACGAAAAGGACACATTTAACAAATTTGCCGCTTCCGTCTGTGTCTGTTTGTTCATCTTCCGAAGTTCAACCAAACGATTATTTATCATGTAAACGCCCGTCCTTTCTTTGTTTGTCAAACCTATTGTAAACGTAGAATTTACGGGCATTTGCGGGAGTGTTTGCATTTTGTACAAAAGAAAAAACACTTGCACTTATATTCACATCGCTTTAAATGTTTAGGGACTCCGCACCCGTCTAAAATTTGTACAAACTAACAACAACAAAAGAACGGCACAAAATACCCGTGTTATTATCAATAATATTGTTAAATGGACATACAGACAGGAGAAGCACACGGGAGCTTGTAACATATCCCGTAACAAAACACAAAAGTTAGCAAACCCTTTATTTACAGGCGTTACAGGCGTTTTGTAACAAAATAACACAATAACACGCAAGATATACACACACCAACACACGGGGGTATAACATGGCAAGCATAAGACAACGAAGTGTTAACAGCTACGAGTTAACTATCAGTGTAGGTTATGAGAACGGGCGGAAGATACGACGCACAAAAAATATAAAAGTCCCGGACGGACTAACAGACAAACAAAAGGCGGCATACATCCAGGAAGCAGCGGCCGACTTCGAACGACGCGTAAAAGGTGGATATAATACCAGCTACGACAAAATGAAGTTCAAGGACTTCACGGAGCTATACATCAAAAACCACGGAAGCACATTAAAAGCAAAGACACGCCGGGAGTATGAAATACACATACACGACAGGTTAAACCCGTACTTTGGAAATATGAACATTAAGGATATAACCGCCCTTGATGTGCGCCGCTGGTTGTCATCCTTAGAACGTGTAGACAGATCCGGCCGCCCGTTATCTGAGAACAGCAAGGGGGTTTTCTTTCGTACTTTATCCGCGATCATGGGCAAGGCGTACGAATGGGAAATAATAGACAACAACCCATGCAGCAAGGTTAAACAACCACGCAAAGCACAAAGCGACGTCAAAGCGCTGCAGCTTGAAGAAGTAAAACAAGCTCTCGAGAAGCTCCCGGAGTATGAGGACATCCGCGCACGCACCCTTGTTAGTGTTCTACTGTTTACAGGCATACGAGAAGCGGAAGCGGCCGGGCTTGAATGGCAAGACATAGACTTTACAGAAAACAAAATTAGCATACGCCGGGAAAATATATACATCCCTAATGAGGGCATTATTGAGGACACACCCAAAAGTAAAAGCGGCACCCGTGTTATTTTCTTTCCTGAGAAGCTCGCGGAGATCCTCAAAGAGTACAAAGAACACCAGGCGGCGGACATAGCAGCACGCGGGGACTTGTGGACAGGATCCGGCGGAGAACGTGCCAAACTGTTCACACAATTTAACGGCGATCCCGTACATGACAGCACATTACGGAAGTGGGTTAAAAAGTTCTTAACGTGGGCGGGTGTTCCTTATGTCACCGTTCACGGTTTACGTCATACATACGCAAGTTTGTTAATATCATCCGGCACGGACGCGAGAACAGCAGCGGCACAATTAGGGCATAGTTCCCCGGCACTGGTATATAACACTTACGCAAACCCACAAGACTATGCGAAGAAACAAGCAGCGGAAACTTTAGGGCGTTTGTTTGAATAATTGCCGACTATTTGCCGACTAAAGAAACGAAAACAGACCAAAAGAAACGATAAGATACAAAAAGATAAACACCGCCAAACCCTTTAATTACGGGAGTTTACGCAAGGAAACAGCAAAACGCGATAAGTTAAGTTTGTCTTTTGTAATCAGCAGGTCGTGGGTTCGAGTCCCACAAGCGGCTCCAGCATAAAACCCCGTATCCATTAGGTTACGGGGCTTTTGTTATGCTTTTAAACGACATATCCATTATGGTCATTCGTCTATATATCCCCATTCCTTAGTCACGGTATCGACCCAGCAGAATCTTTCCTCGCCGAAGCGCCTTCCGTCTGACCAGGTCGAGAAAACATCTGTCGTCAGGAGATTACCTTCCTGTTCTATTGTTCTCATGGGAGTGTGTCCCACCACCTGAAGATATTCCGAAAGACAGACACTTCCCAACCGGTATTCTCCCTGCGGCCTCGCCCAGACAGGGCTCGTCGGATCCCACATGATGCCGCTTCCGAAGTCATTAACTGCTTCGATCATTGCATCAATATCATCGCGGCAAGGATCCAGATAGTCCTCCACAAATTCCGAGGTCAATCCGGCATGCGAGAAAACTACATTGTCTATACGGTGCATGATCGCCAGATTGCCTGTATCCTCCAGCTCTCCGAGATACTCGCATACAGTATCCTGCGTATCTTCCGAGAATCCCGGATGATCGTACATGTCCCAGATATATGCAAGGTCGTGGTTGCCATAACACCATAAAGTGTCAGGGTACTTGCGCGCGAACTCTACTGCTTTTTGAAGAGTCTCCTTATAGAGTTCGACGTTCCGCTCACATCCCCAGTCATCGCAGATATCGCCAACACACACTGCCCTCTCGCAGTCCGAGTTTTCCATTATATTCATGGCCCAGTCGAAGATCTCGGGCTTAAGGTGTACATCAGGTATAACCAATACTTTCATTTCATTCACCTCTTTCATTAATTATCACACGAATCATCTGTTACCACACGCACTTTCCCGAGTTCCGCGCCGAGTCCCACTCCTTTGATCACCGATACGAGATCAGCCCCGGTGATGTTAACAGGCGCGGAAAGCACAGCATATATGAGTTCGTCGGCTATATCCATGACAGAGTCGGAAGCCTGAGTTACAAAGATCTTATTGACTGTTCTTCCGCCCAGTTTGAAGTGATCCTTCGCGGCAAAGTTGATCTCAAAGTCATAAGTAAACTTCCCGGTCCAATCCGTCTTCTGCAGCGCATATCCGCAAGCAGAGAATATCGCGCGTGTCTTGTGAAGCAGTTCTTTCCAACCTGTATCTTCGGTCTGAGATACGCTCAACAGCATGCCGCCCCGCGTTTTATGTTCTATTCCCTGTTCACGCAGCACATCAGACAGCCTGATCAGCTCGCCGTTTTGGTATCTTATTGGATGGATGCTGATACTGCCGCATCTGATGAGAACAAGATGCGGGCAGAAACCTGTTTCGAGGATACGGTTCATACCCAGATCGAATCTTAAACCTTTATAGGTCCCGAACTCTTCAAAGAGGTATGCCTGGCAGTCTTCTTCAAACTCATAGATGCCCGTGAGGTCATACGCATTTCCGTGATAGAACTCAAGGTCCCCGCGCGTCTTCGACCACTCGCTGTTATGCTGCGGGCCGACGCCGTCCTGTAAGTCTTTGCGCAGATCCTCGCAAACAGCATTCCATGTGCTCAATGGGTACAAGCGATAATCATCGGACTGCTCCATACAGCCGCCGTCTTCACCGATGCGGAGAATGCAGTTATCGAACCTGCGGTCCCATTCAGTTACCGGATTAAAGCTCATCCACGGAGCCTGTTCAAACCTCCTGACAACACCGTCCCCGTACAGTCCCCAGCAGTCTTCAGAGAGAACCTTTTCCAATACTCCTTCCCCGTTAAGTCTCATCGTGTTTTCGCGGGGCAAGAGAAACATGACGGCAAGCGGTTCTACTGCCGCTTTTCTCATCTCGAGGAAACGTATCATGTAGGTCAAAGCCTGCTTGATCTCATCCGCGGTCGTAAAGCGTTTTGCATCGCACGGCTCAAGGCCTTCTACCAGAGGCAGCACCTCGCTTTGCTTCACCACCTTGTTCCTGAAACCCATCTCCAGTTTCTCGCGTCTGATCCAGGATGATGCAGCATCCTCGTCGATAAAACCGTCTTCGTCAAGGAAGTATCTTCCCAATGTCTCCTGCTCGAAAACATGCCACAGCATCGCAGGCACCTCATCGTAGAGCTTTAACTCCTCGAAATTCACCGTCATGCAGTACCTGTCGTTATTCATGCACCAGTCAGGAAGCAGGATGTAGTTGCACGGCTGTTCCGCGAGTTCAAGGAATCTGTACAGGAGTCTGACGAGCTCATTGTTTCTCGGAAGATACTTGTCTATGTTTTCCATAAGAAGCCTGATGTCTGCTTTTGTCTTATAGAACACCTTTCCTTTTCCCTTGTTAAGGAGATTTACCACCCATGAGATCGGCGTCCATGCGCTCATGAGGGTGTCAGCCCTGGGGTCGCCGCCATAGTACAGGCAGTCGAGATCGTTTGCTCTCCTCCACGCATAGTTAAGACGATGCCTTATCTTTGTATCTTCCCACTCGGGTTTGGTCTCAAGTCCCTTAAGCCAGTACAGGCAAAAGTTCTTCAGGTAATCGTCGCTGTAATCTTTACCTAAATAGGCTTTCATTTTGTTATTCATATAATTTGTCTCCTTTATAATTATTGTTTCTTCTCACTCGATGCCCATCAGTTCTGTCTCAAACCGGTCGATCGCTTCTTCTGCGGTCAGAACACCTTTCAGAACTCCGACAACGTACGGCGCCAGATCATTCAGCACCTCCGGACAATAGCGGATGATGTACTCGCTGATCTCATCGACAGCATCCCAGCTCTTATAGTTAACGAATGTCGTGGCAGTGATATCGAAGCCGCCGTCTTCCGTAATATAGAACCTCGGGGCGAAGTATATCTGGGGATCAGACAGTCCTTTTCCTCCGTCTGTCTGATCCGGATAGATGCGTGCATTGAAATAGTTCAGGAGCCTGAGAAGCTGACCTTTGTGCTCACTCTCCTCGCAGATCTCAGCCACAGGCTTCGGATAGTAAGTCCTGACCTCAGCTTCATGCTTGAAGAACCATATGCAGCTCTCTATGTACCCGACCGCACTCTCCGGGAGCGGAATGGTCATCGTGATCCGCGGGGCTTCGCAGTCAGTATCCATGACAAACGCGATATAAGTGCCTGCAAGATAGCGCGCGAATTTCATCGCTCTCGCCTGCGGTGTGATAATGTCATCAGGTCTGTTTAAGTTAAAATCTTTCATGATAATTCCTCCTTTAAAGGCATAAAAACACCGGCTTCGCGGCCGGCTTGCGTTTGTTCTTATTTGTTGTTATTCAGGTTCATAGAACCGGATGTCAAGCACCTCCTTTCATCAGAGTTAATTCGAAAATTGCTTTTCACCCTAATTATGGAGGTGCCAATATGCATAATTTTGCAGATGGGCAGAATATAACTGACCTATCAGTCAATTTCCTAATCGTAGGTTCTGAACATTAAATAGTAAGGATTCTGTTTGAATTGGAAGACACCTAATGAGACGTTAAATAGTCTCAGCAAGTCTTCGTCCGGTCTCTGATTTTCCTGCATCTTTTTTGCTTGTTCAATGTGACGCGGCTTCATGATCCGAAGCAAAACTTCCGACAAAGGACGCGGTTCTTCATCAATAACCAATGTCTCTTCAAGATGCTCCAAAGGAACATTGATGCCGAGTCCATTTATCTGATTTAGCTTGTATGCATTTGCCAGTATCAATGCCCTCTGCTGTTTATTAACCTCATCACTGTTTGCAATCGATATGAGCGCCTCTACGATACCTTTTCTCTCTTCAACAGAATAGTAGTCATCGATTCCAAATTGAACGAACTTATACAGTTCTCTTTGTATGACCCTCAGCTCATAATCTTTAGCGATCATCTTCTGCAGGTAATTGACATATGTTAACAGTCTTTCTTTGTAATTATTTGCCATCAATACACCTCCAAATATTGAAATTAGTTTTCACCCTTATTATGGAGTCTGGGATGTGCAGAATTTTGCAGACGGGCAGAATATAACTGACCTATCAGTCAATTAGATGTAGTTTTCTGACATTACCGAGTCCTCGATAACTAAGCTTATCCTTGAAATCAACATTGATAAATTCAACTAAGTCTTCACCCATACTTCTCACTCATCCTTTCCAACTCTTCACGGATCAACTCTCGTACTTCATCATCCAGCACTTCGACCAGGCCCGCGTACTGCATTGCCCAATGCACGATCATCTTGGGATCTGCTTTGACCGTAACGGTGATGTAGCCCTCTGATTCATCTCGCGAATTCAACAATTCGTAGTGCTCGCCGAACCAGTCTCGCAGGAAAGTGAATCCCTTCTTATCGCGGTTGTCTATCTTTATCCTGATGTCGCGCGGATTGCCGTACGCCATGTAGATGTGCTCAGCCATATAGTGTTCAGGGTTCCAGAAATCGTACAAGAACCTGTAATCATCAACCGGCACCATCTCCTTGGTAACGGGATTGCCTTCCTCGTCCGCCACCAGTTCAATATCACTCATGAGATCAACTCGGTAGTGGTAGACATTCTTGCTGCCTTCATGGAATCCGAGGCAGTAGTAGTTGTCGTGATACACCACGAGGTGGTACGGCCGCAGGACATAGACGCGCGGCTCATTAGAATCTTTTCGAGTGTTCGGCTCGAGCAAACCGTCTTGCGTGTAATGGCAGAACTTGAAGCGGATCACGTTCCTGCCCGAGATCGCTTTCTGCACGATGCTGTTGTTGTCAGCTACGTTCCTGCCTCCGAACTTCTTGGACAGACGCCCCTGCAGGACCTCAGGGTTGAACAGTATCTTCTGGTCCGCCTTGTCCCAGAACGGAGACCGGTAGTACTCACTCGCGGTCGCGAAAATCTTCTTCACAAGCCTCGTCTTCTCCTCGCCCGTGAGCATATCCGAGAAGCAGACGGCTTCGATCAGTTTGTCCATCTCAGCATTGGAGAAAGTGTGTGCCAAAGAGATATCCGTTATGTTGCCTTTGCTGCTTTTCTCAAGGACCTTCTTCATGAGATCCTTCTCGTAACCGTCATAAAGGATCTTATAGTCGTCTTTGTTATCATCGCTGAATTCATACGGATCAAGTTCAAGGATCAGGTCCTTAATGATCTTCTTCAGCACTCTGTCGTCAGGCTTGTCTTTGAACCCGTGCTTCTCGTAACAATAGGCGTAGTGCCAGGCAATAATATCCTGCTGAGTAAGAGAGTGGTTCTCGTCTGACCACATACGGAGTACTTCGAGGATCTGCAAAGCTTGACGGTCAGGTTCCTTTGTACCTATCCTTACGCTCGGCTCTTTATCTTTCTGCAGAAGATCTTCAGGCTCAGGCGGTCTCACTGTATCGTCAAAGCCAGGCTCGGGCTTCTTCTTCGTTTTGAAGTAGTTCGCGAACGACAGCTTGATGTACGCCGAAGCATATGTTTTGAACTTGGCTCCCGCCTCATTATCGGGATCGTAATTCTCAGAGGCCTTATACAGCGCCATCAAACCCTCAGACTCAAGATCGTTTTGAACATCGCTCGGGAGGCGTGATCCGTATTTTGTCCTTATCCAATAACCAACCAGGTATTCATACTCACGGAAGAGCTGCTCTGCATCACCAGCGGATCCATTCTTTACATCTTCATCCATATTTACATGCTCCTATTACCCTTATTATACTTTCCCCGTTTTATTTTGTTTGACGGGGTTATATTTTACCCGTTTATTCAGCCCTTGAGAGAAGATATGCGCGGGCGAACCAGGCGGAGTATTTATCGGGATCGGTCTTCAGTTCTTCGTCGATAATGTCCGTAGCGACCCACTTAAGATCCGAGATCTCATTTCTGTCGAATCGGTCTAAAGGGATCTTGTCCTTATCCGTCCTTATCACGAATACATGATCGTATTCGTGTTCGAAGATCCCTCCTAAGTCTGCCCGGTATATGAAACTTCCCTTGTGTTCGACGGGCGTGCCTTCGGGTATATCAAAGCCGAGTTCCTTTCTGATCCTCAGAGGAACCGCGTCTTCTAATTCTTCGCCTTGACGCGGATGCGAACAGCATGTGTTGCTCCACTTGCCGCCTGAATGGTATTTGCCGTCTGCGCGGCGCTGAAGGAGCAGTTCCTTCATTTGTTCATCGTAGATAAACGCCGAGAATGCCCTGTGGAGCTGATCGATCTCATGGGTCTCCATCTTCGGCCCGTAGCCTGTTATATTATCGTTCTCATCTACCCAGATGAGAATGTCGTCTTTGCCGTCGTCGAACATGATCAAAGTATCCCCCATTCGCCTGTTACAGTGTCAACCCAGCAAAGATCTTCGTTACCATAACGGGAACCGTCGCTGTATGTTGAGAATGTATCTGTAGACAAAAGATTCTTATTAAACTGTATCGAAGGAACCGGTGTGTGACCTACAACCTGAAGCATTCCTTCAGGATATAGATTAAGATCCATCTCGGTTGCCTGAGGACGCGCCCAGACAGGCGATATTCCCTCACGCAGCTGCCCTTCTCCGAAGTCATTGATCGTCTCTATGATCGCATCAAGATCGTCTCCGATGTAACCGCACCACTCGTCCACAAATTCTTTGATGAGTCCGGCATGGGAGAACAGAACATTATCCACACGGTGTATTATCGCCATGTTCTCGGGAGCGTTCAATGTGTCCTGAAGCCGGTCGAACATCGACACGACCGTTCCCGCCGCTTCTTCGGAGTATCCGGGATGATCGTACTGATCCCAAAGATATGCGAGATCGTGATTGCCGTAACACCAGAGTGAATCAGGATATCTCTTCGCGAATGCAATCGCCTTGTCGAGAGTCTCCTCGTATAAACCGGTATCGGAACCGTGGCGCCAGTCGTCGACAAGATCGCCCAGACACACGGCAAGCTCACAGTCGGTATTCTCCATAATCTCAAATGCCTGATCGAAGATCCACGGTTTCAGATGAACATCGGGTATTACAAGAACTTTCATACGACCTCCTATTGGTTTATATTACCACGTCCCTGAATCGATAAGCCCTATCTTTGTCAGTAAAACGCAATTGCTTTTTGAACTATTCCCGGTTGACATTATGGTTAGGCGCGACTAACATCCTTTTGAAAGAAGAGGTGCAATATGAAAAAGATCAAAGAAACTGATAAAGGTTTTTACGGCTGCTACTGGCCATATGAAGGCAGCGAATGCGGTGTCATCGCGATGTCACCTTCCGACTTCGTAATGGAGGGCTTTCACAGAGGTAAAAGAGGCGTTTAACCGATTCACCCAAACCTAAAGCCCCATAAAGTGATACAATGCTATTATACGGTTTAATACGGCAGCGGTCACAAAGCACCGGATAATACGGTCATATCGCCAAGCCTCCGGATGTCTGAAGACATCATATACTTTGAGAAGTCCTTTCAGACAGAATATAGAGAAAGAGGGAGATTAATGGAAAGATTCAGATCGGCCAGCGGCATCAAAAGACGTGTCTTGATCGTTGATGATGAGCCTGTTAACCGTAAGCTCTTGGGCAATATCCTATCTGAAGATTACGACATCCGATACGCGGATAACGGACTCGAAGCATGGGAGCTTCTTAACGGAAACAATAACGATTATTCGCTGATCCTTCTCGATCTTCTCATGCCGGTAATGGACGGATTCGAACTGTTGGACAAGGTCCGTTCGGATGAAGTCCTCAGAACTATCCCCGTCATCGTTATGACATCGGAGAGGGAAGCCGAGGTAAAAAGTATCCGTCAGGGGGCAGCAGACTTCATAGCCAAGCCGTACGATATGCCGGAAGTCATCCTCGCCAGATGCGAGAGGATCATCAAGCTTGCAGAAGATAACTCGATAATAAGATCCGCCGAGAAAGACATCGTTACCGGCCTTTATACCCGAGATTTCTTCTACGAATACATAAGACAGATAGATGCTCATATAGATGCGATGGGAAAGAATATGAGCATGGATGCCCTGGTCTTCAACATAGATCACTTCCATCTCGTAAACGAGATGTACGGAAGACGTGCCGGTAATTCGGTGCTGGTCAAAGTCGCACAGACAATTAATCAGGTGCTCGAAGACAACGCCGCCATAGCCTGCCGTCCCGAAGGCGATATGTTCTACGTATACTGCAAACACATAGAAGACTATACGTCTGTCCTCGACCGGATCCGGCAAAGTCTCGGGGACACCGCCGGAACTGCGAAGATCCGTCTTCGCGTCGGCATATATCAGAATGTCGATATGTCCATCGATGCCGAGACCAGATTCGACAGAGCGAAGATCGCATGTGACAGGATCAAGGACGATTACACGACGACATCCTCATATTACAACTATGAACTCCATCTCAAGTCGATCTATCACGAGAGACTTATCAGGGATATCGACGAGTCCATAAAGAACGAGGACTTCAAAGTCTTCTTCCAGCCCAAATACGACATAACAGGGGATAAGCCGGTACTCACGAGTGCGGAAGCCCTTATAAGATGGGAACACCCTGAGTTAGGAATGATAAGCCCCGGTGACTTCATCCCTCTGTTTGAGAATAACGGACTTATCCAAAGGATCGATAACTATGTCTGGAACAAGGCCGCGGCGACCGTCCATAAGTGGAAAGAGAAGTACGGAGTCAGCCTTCCCGTATCGGTCAACGTCTCGAGGATCGATATCTTCGATCCGGAATTCCTGTCTAAGATAGACAGAGTATTGAAGGATAACGACCTGACCCCGAACGATCTGTATCTCGAGATAACCGAATCCGCTTATGCGGACAATGCGGGTAAGCTTACGGACATAACCAACACCTTAAGAGATATGGGATTCTCGATCGAGATGGATGACTTCGGTTCGGGTTATTCTTCACTTAACATGATCACCTCGATCCCTATAGACGTCTTAAAGCTCGACATGAAGTTCGTAAGAAATATGGAGAAAGACGCCAAGAGCATCAAGCTCGTGGAACTCGTGCTCGACATCGCCAAGTTCCTCGACGTACCGGTAGTCGCAGAGGGCGTAGAGACCGGGTCACAGCTCGATCTTCTTAAGCAGATGGGATGCCAGATAATACAGGGATACTATTTCTCAAAACCCGTCCCGGAGGACGAATTCGAGAAATTTATACAAACGGAGAAAACATCATGATCACCATCGAGAAATTAAATTCATTCGGCGCCAACACAACCGAAGGCCTCAGCAGATGCTTTAACAAGGAAGATCTGTATCTTAAGCTCGTTGCTACCATCCCTTCGCAGGAGCATTTCGACAAGTTAGTTGAGGCCGTAGATAACGGTGATCTTAAGGAGGGATTTCAAGCCGCACATGCTCTTAAGGGTGTGCTCGGCAATCTCTCGCTCTCCCCTCTTTATGAGAAAGTATGCGATATAACCGAGCTTCTGCGCGTTGAGACGGATACTGACTACACTCCCTTACTTGAAGAGATAACATCTCTCAGGAATGAGCTTAAGGCATTGTGTGACTAATCGGTGTACGTCCCTATCGATCGTACCCCTTAACTTATACCGTTCTCCTTCATCACGCGGGCAAGCTGCTCCTTACGCTTGATCTTTAAGGATGTGGTCTTGATGAACGGCTCTTCCGTAAGGTACAGATCCGTAACTCTCTTGTAGTGCGGGATCGTTTGGTTGATCTCCTTGATCTGTTCCCAGATAACCTCGCGGACTTTCTCAGAAGTAAGCTCACCGTGGATCTCGGAAAGCTCCTTCATCGAATACTGAATCTGAACGGCGATTCGAAGATCCGTCCAATCCCCGTTGATGGGCTCGCCGAATACGAATGAATCGAGCACTCCGGGGATCTTGTTAAGAAGGATCTCTATCTCTTCCGGGAACGCTTTCTTGCCGTTCTTAAGAACGATCATGTCCTTCTTGCGTCCCGTAAGGAAGATATATCCGTCCTTGTCCATATAACCCAGGTCACCGGTATGGAACCATCCGTCTTTGATAACCTCGTTCGTCAGTTCCTCGTTCTTGTAGTAACCGATCATTACGTTCGGAGCCTTGGCACAGAGTTCTCCCATGCCGTCCTCATCCTTATCTTTAAACTCCACCTGAACTGCAGGCAGCGGCCTTCCGATGGATCCCGCCTTGATATGCCCTTTGTTCTCTGCTGCGAGCACCGGGGATGTCTCGGTGAGTCCGTAGCCCTGATATATCTCTATTCCGAGATCCGTGAAGCCCTTGGATACGGCGGGGGACAGCGGTGCGCCTCCCGAGATTATGTACTTTAACTGTCCGCCCATCTGGGCGATGATGTCCTTGAACAATTTACGGCGGATATCGATATGGAAGAACAGGAGGAAATTGGCGAGCTTCTTCGCTCGCTCCACCGTCTTGGTCTTTCCCTGTTTCTCGATACCCTTCTCGACCGATTCATACATCTTGTCGATGAGCGCGGGAACGCCGAGAAAGAACGTAACGCCGTACTCGGTAAGGTTCTGCTTGATGTAGCGGATACCGTCAGAGAATACGGTCCTCATGCCGTCCGCTATAGCGAAAAGCAATCCCGTCGATCCCAGGATATGGTGAAACGGCAGGAATGCGATATTCGTCGAGTGCTCATCGAAGACCTCGAACACCAGAAGATCTGCGACATTACAGGCTATCCCCTTGTTAGAGAGCATAACTGCTTTGGACTTTGACGTGGTCCCTGAAGTAAACAGAAGGATCGCCATATCTTCGCCCTTGGGCATATAGTCGATGAAATCCCTCTTACCTGCTCCGATAAGTTCACGTCCCGAAGCGATGAGATCTTCCACGCAGCGATAATCTTCCGACTTCTCGTTCATGCAGATGAACTCGCGTATCTTCGTCTTACCGTCAGCCTTGATCCTCTCGATCTGTTCCTTGTACTTTACGTCGAATACTACGGCATCAACTTCGGCACGGACGAGCGAATCCTCCATCTCGCCTAACGGAAGTTCCTTATCGATAGGTACGGATACGATGCCTCCGAACAGGCATGCGAGATGCGGGACAACCCAATAATACTGATTGCGGCCGATCATAGCGATCCTGCCGCCCTTAAACCCGCTCTCGTAAAACGCGGTTCCGACGGCATTGATATTCTCGATAAAATCGGAATATGTATAATCCTTATACTCGGGATTCTTGCCGGCCTTCGTCTTTACCCTGAAGGCAACATCATCTTTATAAGAAGCTGAAGTATCGAGGATCAACTCCTTTATCGTGTCAAAATACTTGGGTTGTTCCATATCGCTTCTCCCGGGATATTTTATTTCTTTATGAGCTTCGAGAACTCGAGAGCCTTTCCGATATCGCCGTTAACCTTAAGCTTACCTGTAGTAAAAGCGAAGACGGGATCGAGCTTGCCCTCAACGAGCTTATTGAAATCATCGATGCTCATCGTGACCTCGCAGTCCCTGTTATCATATGAATAAGGCTCCACATTGACGCGGCCGTCCTTCACCTCTACATAGAATACTCCGCCGCCTTCGCCGGTCAGATTGACCTGAACTGCCAGAAAGCCCTTATCCGCTACATCAACGCCTGAAGCAATTTCTCTTACCTTGGTAACGATCTCATCAAATGTCATATATATGACCTCCTTATTTTGCTAATATTATATCCGACTTAAGATCACAGCGAAGGGAACCCGAATGCGCGTATGGCAGCATCAACATCCTCTGCCGCTTCTTCTCCTTCAGACATTATGACAATAATCGTCGAGCCGCTGTAATAAAAGCCCGCGTAGATCTCTCCGGTCATAAAGCGATCCCCGAATATATTCCTGCCGATGTTCTCTCCGTTCACTACTATATATCCGTGATCGGTCTCGCTTTGACACTTGTAATCTCCGTTAAACTGACCTGAAGGATCAAAACCCTCTTCAAAGGAAGAATATGCTTCGCTGAACGTCTCATTCGCGGCTTCTTCATCTTCGAAGATCATCGCTGTGATTCTGGCATCATTATATCTCGCGGTTATGTAAGTTCCGGAGAATTCGGGATCTTCGACTTCGCTTACAAATATATCTTCCTCGGGGATATCCAATTTCTCCTCGAGCACATTGATAACAGAATCTTCATCATATTCTGCGATCTTCGCACATGAGACCGTGGCGAACATCATAACAGAAACAAAAAAGATCGAGAGTAATGATCTGATCTTCTTACCGTCAAACATTTTGATTCCCCAAATGCATTTGAAATGCTTTTTACTTACTTAAGATCAGCTGTTCTTAAGCTCTGCATAGAGGGCAGCGTGCGTTGAATTGTGGTAAGGTGCTGTCCAGAATACTCCGAGAATACCGCAAGTGATCGCGGAGAGGATATACCATCCTATGAATGAGAGATCAAGAAGGAAAGCTCTTCCCTTGTTGCCTTGCATCATCTGCTTTGAACGCTTCAACGCTTCTGTAGCGGAAAGTTCCGGATTATCCGTAAGAATGAACGGAACCATGCTGTATGCATATGATGCGATAATACCCGGGATAACAAGCAGGATAGACCACAGAGCAATAAAGAGATCTCTTAAGAACAACGTGAGAAATACTCTTACGTAATTGCTGAATCCTTCCTTAAGAGCACTGCCGAGAGTTGCAGAATTATCGCTGATATTCTTCTTAAAGAAACTGTAGCATCCTACCTCGAGAGGGTTGAACAGGAATATCTTTAAAAGAACTGAAACAACGATCACGATCACGATCGCGACCGCGCTTACAACAAAAAGAGACTGCAGATCGCCTTCAGACAGAGCGGCGATCTTGTCACTGAGATCTGCGCCCTCCTCACCTGAAGTTGCAGAACCGGATGCGGTTGTCCCTCCGATAAAAAGCGAAAGGATCAAAGCGGCAAGTACACTTCGCCAGTAGTTTGCCTTAAAGGCTGTTCTGCCCTTAAGCTTTACGTCGCCTATAGACCACATAACATTTACCTCCTCAATTTGGCAATGATCAATTATATAAATAATTTTACTTCATAAATTATTACGCTATAATTACAAAACTTCAAGGATTGGTATATATTCTTATAATATCGGCAGACGCGAAGGATAAACCTAAGCGGGAAAGGTCTTAATATGAGAGCGGTTGTAACAAGAGTTCTGGAAGCATCCGTCACCATTGACGGCAACGAGACTGCAAGGATCGGCAAAGGCTTTCTCATCTTATTGGGCGTTCACGAGAATGACGATGAGAAAGAGGCCATATGGACTGCCGACAGGATATGCGGGATGCGCATATTCGAAGACGGCAACGGAAAGATGAACATCAACCCCAAGGATGCCGGCGCCGAACTTCTTATCGTAAGTCAGTTCACTTTGTACGCCGATGTATCTTCAAGGCGTCCGGGATTCTTCCACGCCGCAAGACCTGAGAAAGCCATCCCCCTGTACGAGCGGGTAATAAGCGAATGCCGTGCAAAGGGGTTTAACGTTCAGACCGGAGAATTCGGAGCAGATATGAAGGTTCAGTCGATCAACGACGGTCCCGTAACGATAATCATCGAGAGTGAGTTTGAATGAGAGTTTATTTCGCGCCGCTCGAAGGCATAACCGGCTACATCTTCCGCAATGCTTATAACGATATCTATGGTCATATAGATAAATACTTCGCGCCTTTCATCTCCCCTTCCGAGAATTGCCCCTTAACGCCGAGAGAACGTAAGGATATAACACCGGAGAACAACAAGGGGATCGATCTGATACCGCAGATCTTAACGAGAAGATCGGACTGTTTTATCGAGGCCGCCAAAGAACTCCGATCTATGGGCTATAAAGAGATCAACTTAAATCTCGGCTGCCCTTCAGGAACGGTCTGCGCCAAGGGAAAGGGTGCGGGATTTCTTCCCGATACGGATGAGCTTCAAAAGTTCCTTGATGACATATATTCATATTCGGAGTCTGAAGGTCTCAGCATATCCGTCAAGACAAGGATTGGATACTATAACCCGGATGAGTTCTTTGATCTCGTGGAAATATTCAATGCTTTTCCGATAAGCGAACTGATCGTTCACCCCAGGATAAGGTCGGACTTTTATAAAGGCGAACCCAGAAGAGAATACTTTGCTTATGCCCTGGAGCACGTTAAGTGTCCGCTTATATATAACGGCAACATATATACTGTAAAAGACCGCGAAGATCTGTGCCGCGAGTTCGGCCTTAACCTTGATACCATAATGGCCGGACGCGGTCTTATAAGCGATCCGTCTTTGGCGGAAAAACTCAAGGGCACCGCCTCCGGGACCGACTTTCAAAAACTTCGCGTCTTTCACGATACCTTATATCACGAGTATCAGAAGGTCATGGCCCCCGACATCAATGTTCTTTATAAGATGAAGGAACTTTGGACCTATTGGAAGGTCCTGTTCGAAGGGTCTGACCGGGAGATCAAACGCCTTCTTAAGACGAAGAAATACAAAGATTACGAGGACATCGCATATCAGATCCTGAAATAACGGAAGCCGTTACGGGTGTTCAAGGGATAGGATCGTCCGTTAATTGTCTTCGCTTATAAGATTCAGATCGTCATTAAGTCTTGCGACGATGACGGTCTCCCCCGGACCATATTCCTTCTTGCCGATAAAAGGACTGATATTATGGCCTTCAAGACCTCTTACCTGATATCCGCTGTCGGTCTTACCTGTTATCTGACCTGAAACGAATTCATAGTCCTGATTCTTAATAGCCTTGGCCGTCGCGAATATGTTATAGACCGCAAAGAACGGGAAGAAAACGGCGAGAAGTCCAATCGCACTTATGAACAGACGGTTCAGGAAATAGATGATCACAAAAACTATCGCAAGTACCACCACACTGACTATTATCGATATCGGAAGAAGTTTCCAGGATGCCGATCTTGATTTCTTAAGAAATGTATCCTTAAGTTCATCACTTACGGTCACAGGAGTAAGGACCTGCTTTTGTACCGATTCTTTCATCATAAACTTCACATCAGAAGCCATTTATTCTTGTCTCCTTAAGCAATTAATTCTCATCCATCCGCAAATACATCCACAAAAACGCGCTGTTTTGTGGATGGTTCTGTGGATAGCACTCAATATCCACAAATCCTACCACAAAAATGGTTAGATTTGTGGATATATTTGTGGATGAGGTTAATCACCATTCGAGATCGTCGAAGTTGTTCATTTTTTTCGCGATAACACCTCGTTTATTGTAAAGATCAATTGCCGGTATTTACGTAAGCAGCACTCTGGTCCTGCTCGGCCTTGACGCAGTCAATTGCGATTACCGCAGCCAACGCGAGCACCTCATCGGTTCCGTCCGCTATATCGATCTCATAGCTGTCTCCCCATGAGAGCCATACCTTGTGAAGACTTACGATCTCGCGTCCGTTATCGGTTATCTTATAATCGTGATCGAGAATGCTCCCGTTGACTTCCCAACCGGGACCCTCCACTATGTACTTTGCTTTAAAGAACGAGATCTTCTTCACGATCATTGCAACCTGCTCGTCGTTGATAGTTACAATGAACCTGGGCATTAACGACAGCAATTTCTGACGGACCATAGCGACTTCTCTGCCGTTTGCATCCATAATGTGAAGCTTCTTTCCGCCTACGGTCAGGAAATCACCCTTAACCTCATAGACATCTTCTTCAACTTCATTCTTAACAGAGAACTTATCTGTCAGTGAAAACACCTGTTGCTTCATAAATAGTTTTCTCATATACGGCCTCCGTCTGATTAGAGTAATTCTATTCTACAATAACAAAACAACTATTTCCCCTTGTGTTATTCCCTATAGAGCTTACTGAGTATCCAGTCCTGAGATTCTATATCATAAGACTGACCACAAAAGGGACATATCCTGTTTTGCACGGCATTGAAACTTCCGCCGCAGGTCGGGCACTGTATCTTGGTCATGGAGAATCTCATGTCGATAGGTATGTCCGTTCTTCTTATGAAGACTGCTCTGTACTTCTCTTTCCGGGATCGGATCTTACCGTCAGTATCATAGAGCACATCGAAGAATGCGTCGGTCGAGACGATCACCCTGCCGTCTTCTTCCTTGAAGTCCGCAAGCCCGAGGGCCGCTCCGTAATTCAGATCTATTATATCCTTAAATTCCGGCGCCAACGCGTCTCCTCTATAGAACAGCAGTTCCTGCTCATTCGGTGCATAAACGGCTGTCTTAATAAGAGAGATCGCCTTGCTCGTAAAGTACTCGAATGAGAAATCCGGGAAGATAGCCTTCATCCTCTTCTCGAAGCTTCCTCTCGAACCGATTGCACCCCACTTACCCGCCGACTGTCTCGAACCTACCGCTATCGTCCTGAATATGAGATAGAACGAATAAGCAAAATAACCCACAGCGATACCGATTGGGATCAGGAACAACGGAGCAAGCAACAGACCGAAGTTGAATTCCTCACCTCGAGCATGCTGATCCTTAAAAACAAAAAACTCTACTATTAAAGCAAACAAAAGGATCGCGATCACCGCACCGATCATAAACTTGCGCATTATCCTCTTGCCCTCGTCACCGGCAAGTGATACGTCTTCGATGAAGTAGTAACCCGTAACCTTCGGGAAAAGGTCGCTCATCTTATATCGGGTACCGCAGAAAGGACATCCGTCCTGAAGTCCGGCGATCGTGCTCACGCTTCCGCAGTTAGGACAGGAACAGACCTCATCATCCGGATGAACTCCTGAGATGACATCCGTTATCGTCGCATACATGCTGCTCCTCTTGTTATCTTCGAAGAGTTTCTTGCCGTCACGGGTTATCTTCCTTCTTATGTTGTACTGCTCGTTGCTTACGTAGCTTATGTCGTTATCTGCGAAAGAGATTTTATTGCCTCTTGTGATCGCAGAACCCAAAGTCGCCACAAAGGACTTTAGCTTCTTTCTGAAACTCTGCTTAAGATTTACTGTCTCGAAGATGTTATAACCCATTAAGATCCGTCCTTTTTCCCTAAGTCTCCCCACTCATTATATATCACATAACAGTGCAGTTTCTCGTCGGGATAAAGTCCGTCTTAATCAGTCGAATCTATTCTCTCTGCTTCTGCTGAAACCTGATAAGATCTGCCGTCATACGGTCAGCGGTCTTCTTATCCAGGAACCAACCGATGATAACCACTGCTGCATAGATCATTATCACACTTACCGCCACACACAGTGCGGCAACGATCCTGTCATGATCCATAGTATTTCCGCCGAATATGAATGCCAGGAGCAGGACCACAGTCATAAGCATCCGGATCACATGTCTGATCACGGTCTGTTTGACCGACAGTTCTTTTCCGTCCCGTGTGATCAGGGCGGGTATAACCCCGATAAGCCCGTAGATCAGGGGATAGATAAACACCTCATATCCGAACCTCTGTTGAGGCATCAGTATATTCCCCAACACGAACATAGCGGCATCGATAAGCGTCACGCTGATAAAGAAGTTCCCGAGTATCTCTCTTAATCTGTCTTTCATTACTAATTACCGGTAAGTTTTGCCTTCAGATCAGGCACATATTTTCTTGAAACTATAACATCTTCCCCGTTTACGAGGTGACACAGGAACCTGCCGTTCAGAGCCGGCCTGATCTGCTCGATCTTCATTAGATTGACTATCGTTGACTTGGATATACGCAGGTAATTCCCGCCCATCAGGATCGACTCGAATTCATAGAGTCTCTTTCTTGATTCGTAGCATTCCTCTGTAAGGTAGATAAAACACCTGTCGTCTACCGCTTCAACATACAGGATATCCGACAGAGCGATGCGGTACTGCTTCTCGTCCCTATAGCCTTCCACACTCCCATGCTTAAGCTTGATGAAGCGCACTATCTCATTGACGCGTTCATCGACGCGCAGACATCCTATCTCGATATACTCCTTCTCGCCGGGGTTAATGTTCTTGATCTTTATTTCCATTAAAGATAACTCTCGTTAACCGTAAAAACGCCTTCTCCTTTAAGATAGCAGTCAAAGAAATCAAGCACCAGAGCGTTAACGGTATCTATGCAATCTTCATTGTTCACCGTACTCTCGCTTGTATTGAGCATCCCGCTTAAGAACGGGCTGAACAGGGGGAGATCCGTCAGATCCATATGAGCCGCACCTCTGATATACGTACTGAAGCCTTCGGTAGCATTATCAAGTATAACATTATTGGCATAAGGATATCCTGCCTCTCGGGCTTCTAAACATTCTCGATGATGCGTCTCATTATCTATGGACAGAAGCGGTGTTGTATACGGTTCTTCATTTACCACAGGCATCCCGTCCTGAACACCCGTCTGTTCTCCGAGCATAGATCCGTCGATATCTATAACAGCCGACACATCCTCACGCCTTCCGACAGTCACCGCAGCAGCACCTCCGAGAGAATGACCCATAAGTCCGATGCGGCTCGTATCCATAAGCCTTCCCCACTCCTGCCCGTAATCTCCGTCTTTCAGCTCATCTATCACATAATTCACATCTGCCTCACGCAGATCCATCCACTCGGATGTGATCATAAATACATCTTCTTCACTCATGGTATTATCATTGCCGCCGATATTCACAGCATTCTGAAAGAACTCCGGATCAACCGTAACGAGTCTGCCTTCGGAATCCTTCGTGAAGAATGAATGATACGGATGATCCAGACTGGCTACTACATAACCGTGACTTGCAAGCTCCATATATGTTGAAGCATTACTCTGATAGTATCCGAACGCACCGTGCGAGAATATCACCAGAGGCATGCTGTGACTTTCTTCACCCGGTGCATCGGGATAATAGAAGTGAACCGGCACCTCTCTGAACGAACCGTCGTCCTCAAATTCTTCTATCCTTGACTCATCGATCAGGATAATCGTATCTTCCTTAACTTCATATTCTCCCGTCAAAGGTCTGCCGTGATAATCCGTGAACACAAACGCCGGCATCATATTTAAAGTAATAAGTACGACGCTTATCAAAGCACTTAAGATTATGGCACCTTTCTTTTTGACCTTGTCGTTTTTCCTGTATAGAAGCGCGAACAGACCTGCCGTGAGAAGTCTTAAAATAAGCACCGTAAACAAGGCTTTGAACCTGAATCCGAGATCGATCCCGGGAAGGAATACCATCACAAGGAAGATCACAAGCTGTAACGAGTCGACCATAAACCGACCCGGCGTCCATTTGCTTTTCGATGTTTTGCGTGTCAGTTCGAACGCTCCGAATCCCAATTCGGTAATGAGTAAGATCATAAGCAGAAAAAATGCCATAGTGTGCACCGCCTTTCTTTGCAGTTACTCTATGGCAATACCTGGCCGTATTCAACAGTCCGGGCGGTAAGATGCATTTTCGCCCCGCAAGATGCACGATCCGCAATGTTAATCACGCCTTGAAGTTATATATCGGCTTCATTTCCTCCTTTGTATTTTCTTCATCCTACTCGGTGTGATGCACCTGAATTGGAGCATCCGGTGAGAGTCGAACCCACGGAATGCGGTTCTGCAGACCGCACGGCAACCGCTACCTCGGATGCATTGTGAGGACGAAGAAAGTGCCTGGTTCTCTCCGTGCTTCTTAACTCACTCGACGCCAAGAGCATATCTCGTGAGTTGTTGGCACCCCCGGAAGGACTCGAACCTTCAACCTCCCGGTTAACAGCCGATTGCTCTACCGATTGAGCTACAGGGGTAAAAAAAGCCCGGGGGCTTTATATCTCCGGGCGATCAGGTACATCTGCTTAGTATGCATCACTACGTTGCTATATATAGTGATCGCCCGAATGGTAAACGCTGTTTATTAAGTCTCGACAAAGCATTGCATGACAAACACAGCGCATTAACACGCTCAAGTAACTTATTCAGATTCGAATACAACTTTGTCATCGTCATATATTTCCTTTCAACAAAAATAGGAAGCGCACTGAAATCTGACACAAGCGAGTAGCTATACACATGGAATTATCTTCCATCCACAAATCCATCCACAAAAACGCGCTGTTTTGTGGGCGGTTCTGTGGATATCGCTCCATATCCACAAATTCATCCACAAAAAAACTCAAATCTGTGGATGGTTTTGTGGATGGGCTTAATCACCATTCGAGATCTTCGAAGCCTTCATTTTACTCTCTTGAACTTCTCTCCGTCATACTTGCGGATAGGATTGCCGCGTTCGATCTCATTGTGTTTTTGCCAGGCTCCGTTAAGAGCGTATGCGTCATATTCACTTTGTTTTGATGCTAATAAACTCTGAAGTCTCCTGATCGCTTTCTGTTTATTCTGAACCTGACTTCTCTCCTCAGTGCAAGTGACGACTAATCCTGTGGGTTTGTGTACTATCCGTACCCCCGTCTCCACCTTATTCACATGCTGACCGCCCTTACCGCCGCAATGCATTGTGGTTATCTCACAGTCTTCAAGATCAAACTCACCGACTTCTTCGGCTTCCTTGATCACATGAACATCGATATACCAATTCTTACGCTGATGCCCCGGCCTTATGGTGCTTTTCCACACCCATAGAACCGTGCCTTCGAGAGAAGAAACATCTTCAGGAAACTCCATCATGGCAGACTTGTAACCGTTGCCTGAATAGTCTTCGTTAACAGACACGATGCGTGAACCGTTAAACTCTTTAAGGAGGGACTTGCAAAGCTTCTCCACACCGATAGAACATTCCACCGGTCCTTGTCCCGAACTTATCTGTAAAAGCATATTACCTCTCTTTTCCTGCCTTGAAGTTATATACAGGCTTCAAGACTTGCTTAACTTCAACGGTATCTTCGATGACAGGCATTATCTCATCGATCCTCCTGTAAGCAATAGGAGCCTCATCAAGAGTGTCTGCACATATTGAGGAGCTGAAGATGCCTTTCATGTCTTTCTTGAACGCGGATACCGTATATGTATTCTGTACTTCCGTTCTCTTGATCTTGCGACCGGAACCGTGCGGAGCAGAGTAATTCCAATCAGGATTTCCCTTACCCACACCGAGTATCACGCCGTCCGCCATATTGATCGGAATAATCACCGGCTCGCCTTCGAGCGCTGAAGCGGCACCTTTACGCAGTATTGAAGAGCCGTCGGGAAGTGTGCCGATGTAGTTGTGGATCGACTCGTACCGCTCAACTTCCTTCCACTTCATGCCCTTCAGGATCTCTTGAAGGATTATCTCGCGGTTAAGCGATGCATACGAGGTCGCGACGGCAGCATCGTGAAGGTAATCGTCCTTGAGCGAACCCTCTACATACGATAACTCGTATGGCGTGTCCGGGAGCTTGCGGTGCGCCGCCTCTGTGTAGTATTCCGCGACATCGACGCCCAAGTGACGGCTGCCCGAGTGAATGATGATGTAGTAACCGTCCTCGCCCTTATCGACTTCGATGAAGTGGTTGCCGCCTCCGAGTGTGCCGAGACTTCGAAGGGCCTTATCTGCCTGCACGGCACGGGTGCAACGAAGGGATTCGATCAGCTCGCGAGACGCTTTGCTGTGAGGTTCCTTGCGGATATTGAATCCTGCAGGTACGTTCTCACGAATAACTTTATCGAGCTTCTGAAACTCGATGTTCTTAGTCTTGATCTTACAAACAAGCATGCCGCAGCCGATATCGATCCCCATAAGCTGAGGAATGACATGGTTTGTTACCGTCATGGTAAGACCGATCGGCCCGACCTTACCGGGATGGCAGTCAGGCATGATCCTTATATTCGATCCGATTGAAATTTCATTGTCGCAGATCATCTTGATCTGTGATCGGGCGTAGTCTTCGATATCCGAAGCATAGACTACAGCCGAAGCATAATTTCCAATAATTGTGTCCATATTCTTTCCTTCCAAACGATAATCACACGAAGATTCTTCGCGTCAGGTCAGTAATGGTTTCACACTCATTGATAGCGGTGATTCTACTCGCACTTACGAGAAAAAGCAATCGTTACCGCCAAAGATCATTATAGATAAATGCCGGATGAAGTTTCTTATCCGTGTCGTAATAGACATATTGAAACGAGACAAGGTCTCTTACCAACCAGAAGCGTATGCTCCTCGTCGGTATGAATGAGCTTATGTCACTGATTACCTCTGTATCTCAATTTATCATAATCTGCAGATTCGGCTGCTCTCCTACAGCATTGTCTCCGCCAACTACCGTGATCGTGTAGTGATCCGGCTGAAGTTCCAGATCATATGTGATCATTCGCATATTTCCTTCCGGAACGGGTGCATTGATTATATTGCTGCCCTTATCTCCGTCTATTCTTATGGTGTAATCGCCTTCAGCCTCCGTGAGGATCGCTACAAACGTGGCGGAAGTTTCATCCTCGATATCAAACGAGAGCGTCGAGCAGTCAGGAGCCTCCTCCGTTACCTCATACCCGATCGTTGACTGAAGGATCATATTTTGGGAGAACTGTGAGGCTGCGAGGGCGATACCGCAGATAAGCATTACCGCCGACAGTATGCCTGCATATAAGAATCTTATCTTTTTATGTGCGGTACCGTTGAGGAGCATCATACCGAGAACAATGAACACCGGTGAAGCAAATGCAAGGATGAGATAGATACCAAGAAAAGATGCAATGTCGGGAGCCTGAGAAGATTCCTCGAGAACGCTTGAGGAAAAGAATCCTGCCGTCGCCGATACGAGGTTGTTTGCAAAATGCATGAACATGGTGAGTATGATGTTGTTCTTCTTGACCATTACATAGCTTAATGCCGCGCCGAGGACCGCAGTCGACAGAAACCTCAACACTGAACAATGATTGATACCGAAGAAAATACTCATGATCAGTACTATTACCCAATCGTGCCTGAGGCTTCTGAAGTTGCTGAGAATCGCGCCTCTGTGGATCGCCTCCTCACAAACAGCAGGAAGAACACATACGATCAGAATGCACATCGGATAACTCATGCCGCTGTAAAGCATGGTACTGATCTCTGCCGCTTCCTGCTGACTCCACGGGAATATCGTCGCCGTCAAAGAAGTCAGAACTATTGCCAGAGGGAAAACGCCCATAAGAAGAAAGATGCAACCAAAAACATCTTTAATGCTGAACTTTCTGACCGGGAATACTTCGCTGATCTTAACCCTTGTAAGAAGGCAGTAAAAGACAGCCATAAACCCGAAGATCAGTTCCGTCAGCACAAGACCCGGTATTCCCAGATTCAACTGAAGCGGAGTACATACGACAAGAAACACCGCCATGAGTATTCCAAACAAAACAAATCCCATCCAAGGGCGCAGTCTGCCCTGATCACTTATTCTTTCCATAAGTAATTCCTCCCGATACGTGTATAAAAATGTGATTAGAATTTATTATTCGTGTATTGCCCGTTCCTTCTTAAGAGCAGACAGCTTCATGAACAGCTTAACGGTTGCCACGGCAGAAGCGATGCTAAGACAACTCATGCAGATCCCGACTATAAGATTCAGGATAAAGATCGAATTGGCCGGATTAAAGGCACTCACGAGATTTAAGATGGCAGCAAACAGCGTTAATGCCACTACAAAGATCATGTATTGCGATGAGACTTTCAGACAGCCGATCCTCGATTCAATATCCGAATAGATCTGAAGTCCGTCCGGATGATCGGAGCGCTTCCCTCTCGTATAGACGCAGCAAGTGCCGGGATAGTTAATATGCGAGACGACGGAAATCCCCATCTCTTCAAGAAACCTCAGGTACTCGGTATTCTCTTTGCTGTTGTAGCTTCCCTTGAGAAAAAGCGTTCTGTACTCATACAGATCCGGCTCCGTTTCATCAAACTCGAACGAGACCCTGCCTGCATGCTCCAGTGAATAACCGTGACTCGCCATCTCGTTGATCCAGTCTTCTTCCTTGTCAAGCTGCCAGATCCAAAACAGTTTGTGGATTACTCTTCGCATATCAGTTTCCTCCCAGCAGTCTCTTGCCGTTCTCTACCAACTCCGTAAGTCTGTTAAGCTCTTCTTCCAGAACGATGCGTCCGGAATTGGTGATCACATATTCCTTTTTACGGCTCTCCGGATTCTCAGGCAGAGCATCGATCCAACCCTTGTCCACCAGCGAATTAAGTGCTCCGTATAATGTACCCGGAGCGAGCTTGACTCTCCCGCCGGACAACTCTCCGACTACCTGTATTATTCCGTAACCGTGAAGCGGCTTCTGCAAGGAGAGAAGTATATAATAAACTGCTTCCGTTAATGCTTGCTGCGGCATAATGACACCTCTCATCTGCTATTCTTGTCGACGACACTATATCGTCGTCCGATATATCGTAACCCGAGTATATCGTCTGCCGATATAGTTGTCAATACCCATTTTCAAGATGCGGATAAGAAGGAAAAATGTTCTGTTAATCTACGCAAGATCATGAGCCGATCACATCTGCCGTCGTATAAGTTATCAGATAGTAACCGCCTGACTGAGTGGCGCCGACTCTTGCCGTGCCTGTTCTGACCTTCGTAAGAGTCGGATCATTCTCAGCCTGCTCTGAAGTCAGGGCATAGTATTCACGGATCTCGTCGGCATTCAGTGAGAGATAGGTATCAATGTCGATCTCATAGACATCAAACTCCATTATCAGGGTCCCGTCGCCCGGGTTTAAAAAGGAATTCACGATACCGATACAGTTATAGCTTTCTCCGTCAGAGGCCTCATACCAGATCTTGCCGTCTTCGAAGTAAGGTCCCGCGGGCTGATCGCCGAATGTATCCGGAGGAACGGGAAGCGCGGCATAATCCTCTTCCGTTATCAGTGCTCCAAGGTATTCTGACGCTACGCGCTGTACATCATCGATAGAGAAGACCTCGTAATCAAGATCACCTTTGACGGCATAGCTTATCA
This sequence comes from Mageeibacillus sp. UBA6980, assembly GCA_002450095.1. Taxonomy (GTDB): domain Bacteria; phylum Bacillota; class Clostridia; order Saccharofermentanales; family Saccharofermentanaceae; genus Saccharofermentans. The sequence continues at coordinate 43,717 of DJYK01000040.1, forward strand.
GATCATGCGCATTGATCTTAAGGTGAAGATGAACAAAATCGATCATCCGCTCAATATCGGCTGTTTCTCTGTCGTAATCGTAGAAATTCTGTTCAACAAAATTAGTTATAAACGTATTCGCGTACTGCTGCACATCACTTTCGAGGTCGATAACCTCGTAGGTTTCCTGCGTCTGAGTCATTTCAGAAATCTCGGTTGCAACAGATGTCTCGCTCAATGAAGTCCCGGCCGCCGTTTCCGCCACGGTCTCCAACGCGGTTGTCGCAGAAGCGATCTGCTCGCTTTCCGAAGTTTCCGCTGTCGCATTATCTTTACCGCATCCGGCAAAGCCGTTCATCGCAAGTCCCGCACATAAACACCATGCAGTTATCTTATAAAAACGTTGATCCATAAAAACCTCCTGTATATCGGCTATTACTTTATCAAATCATTCAGGTCAAGGATAACTTCCGACAGCATATTGGCACCATATGTAAAAAAGCCGGACGGTGCCGGATGCCTCATGATATTAGAGAAACCGCTTTCCGTTGCATTACGGACCGCACGGTCCATATGGTAATCACTGCTGATCATCACAACCGGTTCATCAGGCGGGATCATCACTGCAATGTTACCGAAGTTCTCTTGTGTATTCTGCGCCCGGTCCTCGAGGATCAGCCTGTCAGCCGATACTCCCCATTCCGTCAGGATATCGCGCATCACCTGAGCTTCGGTCTTCCCCTGCGCCTCCGCATTACCGCCCGTCAGGATCAATCGGGCCTCCGGATATTCCTCCAGATAATCTCTTGCCGTTTCAAGCCTCGATATAAGATCAGGGGTAGCGTTTCCGTTCTCCAGCGCCAGTCCGAGAACGATCACATAATCCGCTTGTCCGGCATTATCGATAAGGCCTCCGATCATCACTTTCCCGCAGAAAAACAGTATTACCGCACTTAGCAAGAATACGACAACCCGGAACACCAGCCCGGTCGCCTTCAGTATTACCGGTTTCCAACCGTTAAAGATATCAAATCTTACATCCAGGGCAAACAACAGAAGGACTACGCAGAGGATGATCTCGTAAATGAATAACTCCCGATAATCTGATTTAAGTACAACGGCACTGATCTTAGCGGGCATGACCGTAACGACCTCGATCGTGAGGAGACCAAACAGCGCCAACAAAATTTCGCCTGCGATCCTTCTTAATCCGGAGAACTTCTCGCTCATTTTACATCCCGTCCGTCTTAACTCTCGCCACTTTTACATTATACACAGCATTTATTCTATGGGGAAACAAGCCTCAGTCAGGCATAGTCGGAGAGTCCGATAAACTATCCGATATTTTTCTGATTTATCGGCATCAAGCGGGGAAAACGGCCGATTTCCCCTGTATCGTCCGATGTTATTCTGATTTATCGGCACTTAGAGGGGATTTGAATCCAACGGACCGCCTTATCGGAACAAAGGAACATTACCATCGAAGCGATATCAGGCACATACACTTGCTCTCCAAAAATATAATAATCTTACCTAAGTATAACCCTACGCTTTTCCAATCTTATGAGGTGCTCTTCATCAGGCTCAGTAATTCCGTTTTTATAGTTATATCCCATCTTAAGATAGAAAGGGACACCTGTTATCGACGCGGGGATCTCGATGCGCTTCGCCCTTAGGAAGAATTCGTCCTTTTCGAGCGTGTCAATAATGGCTCTGCCCATACCCTTCCCCTGGTGCTCCGGCGTCTCGGATTCGATAAGTTGCTCCATAAGATCAATGGGATAATCCTTAGTGTTCGATATCCTTATCGTCTTTCGGATAAGTTCTGAAACTTCTTTGGCAAAGTCTCCTTACAAATCATCATTGTATGAATCGTCAGTTTGTGTCTTTATCCCAAACAGTATTTTGATAAAATCGCAACGGGCATCGAGTATCCTGATGATCTTAACGGAATCCTTTTCAACACGATAGAACACGTAGTTATGATTAGAATAAATATACCGATAATCAGATGCTATCCCATACCTCTCCCAAACACCGGAACCCTGAAGAGGCAGACTGCCCAAAGACTTGATGCTCTTCATCACTTTCTTTATGTTTTGACTAGAGGTTTTGACACCGTATTCAGCGATAAGATATTTGTTTATCTCTTCTATATCATTAGCAGCTTCCGGCGAGAATTCAATTCTCAGATTCATAGACCTAATCTCTTCTCTACTTCTTCCATGGAGATCCATCCGTCTTTGGCTGATTCCTCGCCCTTAGCCAGCTCTTTGATCAGCGACTTCATCGCGTTAAGCTCATCGAGTTCCTTCATCGCGACAACGGCATAGTCGCCTCTTCCATTCTTGGTAAGATAAACAGGAGATCCATAAGAAACCTCGTCCAAAACGCTTTTATAATTCCTCAAATCGGATACGGGTCTGATATTAGGCATATGAACAACCTCCTATTTGCAGATAGTTTTATGTAATATTTACATCATTATTATACATAAGATTTTATGATTTTTCATCCTTTTATCCGTTATTCGAGTTCTATCGTCACGGTAGCTGATGCAGATCGATCCCCGGAAGATCTTCAGCGGTGGCGTACCGCATTACCGTTGTTTGGATACGATCCTGTGCAGGATGATAGTATAAGGATTAGTACCACCGGTGATATAATCAAGTTATATTTTTATACGGAGGTTCATTATGAATATTGATCTTAACAAGGCAAAGGACATCGCACAGGATGCAGTAGAAAAACTCTCCAAGGACGAGAACGCCAAAAAGGTTGCCAACCAGGCTATCAACGAAGTAGAGAAGAAAGTTAAAATGGACCTTCCCGACGTAGACGGCATTGGAAATTCCGTTCAAACGGTAACCCCATTCCGCTATAAGCGGTAAGGTCATTCCGGAACGAACGGTAAGGCTTTCCGCTCAATCGGTAAAGTCCTTTGATGTATATTCTTTCTGCAGCATGAGACTGCAGAAAGGAGGCATGGAAACCATGCAAGATTACAATACCATTGTCGGTGTTATACAAATGCGCTTGAATGAATGCTCGTTCCCGGTAATCCGAGCGCGTTATCACATTGGCACAAGTACGATCCAACTCATCCTGAGTCGTTACGAGACATCAGGATTAACGTTGGATGAACTACGACAGATGGATCCCCATTCGGTCGAAGAACTCATCTATCCACCAGAGAATGTCAGGCGTAAAGACATTCCTCTCCCAGACTTTCAGCATTACTACGATCGCATCAATGCTAAGGACAGTAAAGTCAATCTTTCTTACTGCTGGATCGAGTATAAG
>DJYK01000027.1 GCA_002450095.1 Mageeibacillus sp. UBA6980
CTACTTTTACGTTACCACTTCAAATAATCGGTTTGAAAACGCGTTTTGTGGTCAAGCGTGGAGAATCTTGGGTTGACATAATATGTTGTATCAAATATAATCTTATCAAATGAAGATAGGAGGACAGATATATGACTATCTATGACTACTCGGTACCCCAGACAAACGGTGAAGAATTAAAGTTGGATACATTCAGAGGTAAGGTCATCCTTATCGTCAATACGGCCACAGGATGCGGCTTTACACCCCACTATGAGCCCATGGAGAAGATGTATGAGGACTTCCACGATAAAGGCTTCGAGATAATCGATGTTCCCTGCAATCAGTTCATGGGACAGACCCCGGGGACTGATGAGGAGATCCATGAATTCTGCACATTAAAGTACAATACAAAGTTTCCTCAAATGAAGAAGTCTGACGTAAACGGAGAGAATGAACTTCCTTTGTTCACTTATCTTAAGTCTCAGAAGGGATTCGAGGGATTCGGTAAGGGCGTGATGGCAGTCTCGATGGCTGCAATGTGCAAGGCAAGGGATAAGAATTATAAGGATAATCCGGATATCAAGTGGAATTTTACCAAGTTCCTTGTTGACCGTGAGGGAAATGTCGTAAGAAGATTTGAACCCACACATGATATGAAGGATGTTCGTAAAGCTGTAGAGGAACTTCTCTGATGGCTGATAAATACAGTTCATTAAAGCTCGAGAACCAATTGTGCTTTCCTCTTTATGCAGCCTCGAGACAGATCGTCAGTCTTTATACGCCGTATCTTTCCGAACTCGGTCTTACTTATACACAGTACATAACATTTATGGTCCTCTGGGAAAAGGACGGGATAACGGTAGGTGAATTGGGAAAGAGACTCTATCTTGATAACGGTACATTGACTCCGATGTTGAAGAAGATGGAGAAGAACGGCCTCATCGAGAGAAGAAGGAGTGAAGAGGACGAGAGAGTAGTTAAGATATACGTCACCAAAGAAGGTTACGGATTACGCGATAAGTGTGCAGGGATCCCTTCGAAAGTTGGAAAGTGCATCTGTCTCGATCCCGAAGAAGTGAAGAACCTGTATTCGGTTCTCTATAAGATCCTCGGCAGTGTCACATAAACAGATGCTTCCAGAGAACGATCGCGTTCGAGTTGACCATCAGTTTCTCTATATCAAGTCCTATGGGACAGATGTTCTGACAGGATAAGGATTTACCGCAACCCGCATATATATGGGAGGAATATTCCCGACGAAGCGCCCGACTCTGTTCGGGCGTCAGTTTTTGCAGAAGGCCCGATACAGGGACCATAGCGCTCATACCCATGAATTTGCCTTCTGAACAGAAATTGGGGCAGATCTCCAGGCAGCACCCGCACTGTAAACACTTTCCGGAATCGAAGAGAATCGCATCTTTATCCTCTTTGAGTTTCACGTCATCTTCTGCCCACGCCCTTATGCTCTTAAGATTCTCCCAGAGGACGGATCTGTCACATATAAGGTCTCTTATGACAGGGAATTTACGTAAGGGTTCGATCCTGATCTTCCCGTTTATCTGGATATCGGAAAGTTTACAGTCGCAGGCAAGACAGGGACGACCGTTGATGACCATCGCACAGGCACCGCATTTCTTCTGAAGGCACGAGCATTCCCAGGATATGGGATCTTTAAGATCCTTATTTATCGAGATAAGAAAAGCGGCGACTGTATCGGCCGATCCTTCCGACTCATATAGGAAGCTCTGCTCATATGGCTTGTCATCAGAGGACTTGCGTCTTAAAACAACTATCTCGTATCTCATTTATCGACCTCATATGAAAGATAATGTTTATTTCCTGAATAGGTGATAACGGATTTTGCCTTAAACTTCTCATCGTTCTTTTCAGGGAAATCCGTCCTATAGTGAGAACCTCTGCTTTCTTCTCTTGATAACGCGCAGGTAAGGATAGCCTGTGCGAGAAGAAGACGTCTTTTATCTCCGGTCTTGAAATCAACAGTATCGATATTCATCAATGTATCCAAGGACTTTTGCATCGTCTTGCCGTCTCTGATAATACCGACCGCACTGACAAGCGGTTCCGTTATGGCGGAAGGAGCATGGAAGTTAATATACTCGTAAGGCTGATCGACTTCGCTGATGAGATCCTCGCCATAAGAGATATTTGAAGCCGCGATCCTTCCTCCGTAGATCGCTCCAAGCATCGAGTTGCCTCCTAACCTGTTGGCTCCGTGATATCTGCATGCGCATTCACCTGCGGCATATAATCCATCCATCGAAGTCCCGTGATCTTCGTTGACGTATATTCCTCCCATGAAGTAGTGGATTCCGGGAGAGATCTTCACGTAATCATTGACAGGATCCGTTCCGAGAAGAGAGATGATCTCCTCTCTCATATCGGAGAGTTTATTCTCCCATGTGTCGGAGGGCAGGGCGGTCATATCAAGATAAGCAAACCCTTCTTCGGAGTTCAATATGATCTCTCTTGCCGTGATATCCCTCGGCATGAGATTACCGAGTTCGGGATATTTCTCTTCCATGAAATACCACGGGTTGCCGTCCTTTAATATCATCAGCCTTCCGCCTTCGCCTCTCGCGGCTTCGGATATGAGACATCTCTTGCCTTCGATACTCGCAGTCGTCGGATGGTACTGAATGAATTCGAGGTTGGACAGGGGGACGCCGATCGAATACAGATATGCCGTTACGTCTCCCGTATTCACGGTGGTCCCGGTAGTAAGCCCCGGGAACAGGCTGTTCATTCCTCCTGTGGCGATGATAACGGGACCATTAAGCCTGAATGCCTTAAGGGAGTACAGATCTCTTATTATTACGCCCTTGCAGCCGTTGTCTCCGATATCGAGCGATTCAAATCCGTGATGAGGAAATCTTGTAACGAGACCTTCCGCCTCATACTTTCTGACCGCTTCGATCATAGCGGACATAACGATCTTACCTGTACTGCTCCTGGAGTAGGCGGTCCGGTTCTTCTTCTGTCCTCCGAAGAATCTCAACGTGATCTTACCATTCTCGTTATTGAAGGGTACTCCGAGCTTTATGAGTTCCTCTACTATGGACGGGGCGGCATTAGTTAAACCTTCGATGCTTCCTTCCTCTCCTATGAAAGCCCCGCCCTTAAGCGTATCTTCGTAGTGCTCACGGGTGGTGTCGTTCTCGTTCATGGCGGCATTTATTCCGCCTTCCGCCATTACACTCTGTGCCCTCTCGGATGGCATCGGGGAGACGAGGTTAACGTGTACCCCTTTCCGGGCAAGCGTCAGAGCCGAGGAAAGACCTGCAAGTCCCGCGCCTATGATGTTTACCGTATGTTTTGTCATTGCATTTTCCACCATATGTAGTATGAGATAAAAGCAACTGTCGCGAGAAGAAGGATGACCGACAGAACGAATATGATATTGGCTGTCAGGATCTTTGGCCTCTTTATCCCGCTTCCGATGAAAAGACTCTTGATATTGCTTACGATGTGGACTGCCAATGCCGCCACCATAAGTAGATTTGTAATAAGACCGAATGTGTTAAACGGCGGCGGTCCGTTAAGAGAACTGCCCTTCGAGAAAACGATCACATGAAAGATCATAAGGACAAGGGCGACAAAGCCGCTGTTGCGCCGGGTCCAGAAGAGCGAGTTCTCCTTCTGATATCTGACCCCTGCTTTGTTCTGAGTAATATCCGTACGGATGGTGAGGATGGTTCCGATCACCGCATGTACCACGGTAAGGATGATGAACAGTATTGCCACCGAATGGAGCAAAATGTGCGAAACGCCCAACATCAGAAAACTGCCGAATATAACGTGTACGGCAAAAAGGATGATCATAAGATGACTTATAATGATGTTGGCTTTACGCATCGCGTCATCTCCTTTTTTGTGTAATTTTAACATATATTCGCATGGTATTTTACTCTTGACAAGTTAGGCAACTCTAACCATAATTAGCAAGGAAAAACATATGTTAGTTATATTTAAGTGCGGAGGTAAATATGATGCCGATTAGTCTGGCAAAGACGGGGGAGTCACAGATCATAAAGAGGATCGGAGGAAACCCGGAAGTTAAGAAACACCTGGAGGATCTGGGGTTTCATGTCGGAAGCGAGGTACAGGTCGTGAGCGCTCTTAACGGGAATCTTATCTTAAAGGTTAAGGAAAGCCGCGTGGCGGTAAATGATGAGCTTGCAAGAAAAATAATGGTTTGATCATAAGGAGGAGAAGAAAGTGAAAACACTGAAAGATGTCGGGATCGGACAGACGGCTACCGTGGTAAAGCTTCACGGGGAGGGAGCCGTAAAAAGACGCATCATGGACATGGGTTTAACAAGACATACCGAGGTCTATGTGAGGAAGGTCGCACCTTTGGGCGATCCGATCGAGATAACGGTAAGGAACTATGAATTGTCCATCAGAAAAGCGGACGCGGAGATGATCGAAGTCGAGTAAGACTTCGGACAGGAAAGGAAGGATTATAAATGAGTATCAGAATTGCCCTTGCGGGTAACCCGAACAGCGGAAAAACAACACTGTTCAATGGTTTGACCGGTTCCAATCAGTTTGTGGGTAACTGGCCCGGTGTAACGGTCGAGAAGAAGGAAGGTAAGCTTAAAAAGCACGATGATGTGACCATCACGGACCTTCCGGGTATATATTCGCTCTCTCCTTATACATTGGAGGAAGTGGTAGCAAGAAACTATCTTATTAACGAGAGACCTGATGCCATCCTTAATATCATCGACGGTACCAACCTCGAGAGAAATCTGTATCTTACGACTCAGCTTACGGAGATCGGTATTCCTACGGTCGTAGCCGTAAACATGATGGATATCGTTGAGAAGAACGGCGATAAGATCAACATCGAAGAGCTCTCAAGACAGCTCGGATGCAAAGTCGTAACGATCTCCGCATTGAAGGGCGAGGGGATCATGGATGCAGCCGAAGCGGCTATCGAGGCATCAAAGAACGGTAAGACTGTTCCCATGCACTCTTTCTCGGGACCCGTCGAGCACGCTCTTGCACATATAGAGGAAGCCGCCATTCACGATCTTCCCGAAGAGAGGCAGAGATGGTATGCGATTAAGATCTTCGAGCGTGACGATAAAGTCCTTGAGCAGCTTAAGATAGATGAGACAACACTCTCCCATATCGAGAATGATATCAAGGCCGCCGAGAAGGAGCTCGACGACGATGCCGAGAGCATCATTACTAACGAGCGTTATGTCTATATCGCCGAAGTAATCAAGGCGTGCTATAAGAAGAAAAGTCCCGGAAGTCTCACGACATCGGATAAGATCGATAAGATCGTAACTAACAGATGGCTCGGACTTCCGATCTTCGCGCTCATCATGTTCGCGGTTTACTGGATCGCGATGGTTGCAGTAGGCGCATGGGCGACGGATTTCACCAATGACTGCATCTTCGGAGACGGATTCCACCTCTTTGGAATGGATGGAGGATATGCCGATGAAGCCGATGCATATGCAAGCGCATCCGCTATCGTTGACGGCTACGATGCATATGTTGAGGAGAACGGAGTTGCTCCCGAGGGAGAGTTCGTCTACACAGTCGAAGATGAAGAGACTCTCGAGATCATCGAGGAGACCGCTTCCATCGAAGAATATGATGAAGCGGTTGCAACGCTCGAGGAGATCGGCGAAGAACCCGATCCTTCCGCATACGGCACATGGGTGCCGGGTATTCCCGCACTTGTAGAGAGCGGTCTGGATAAGGTCGGCGCTAACGATGTCGTAAAGGGTCTTATACTCGACGGTATCGTCGCAGGTGTCGGTGCCGTCTTGGGATTCGTTCCCCAGATGCTCGTTCTCTTCCTGCTCCTTGCCTTCCTTGAGGCATGCGGTTATATGGCGAGGATCGCTTTCGTACTTGACCGTGTCTTCCGTAAGTTCGGTCTCTCCGGTAAGTCATTCATCCCGATGCTCGTAGGCGTCGGATGCGGTGTTCCCGGCGTCATGGCGAGCAGAACTATCGAGAATGAGCGTGACCGCCGTATGACGATCATGACAACAACATTTATCCCCTGCGGTGCGAAAGTTCCTTTCATAGCAATGATCGCAGGTGCGATCTTCGGAGGCTCGGCATGGGTCGCTACTTCCGCATACTTCATCGGTATGGCAGCGATCGTTATCTCGGGTATCATGCTCAAGAAGACAAAGATGTTTGCAGGTCAGCCTGCACCGTTCGTAATGGAGCTTCCCCCTTATCACATGCCCACTGTAGGAAACGTACTCCGTTCCATGTGGGAGCGCGGATGGTCCTTCATTAAGAAGGCGGGAACAGTCATCCTTCTTTCAACGATCATCATCTGGTTTACAAGCTTCTTCGGATTTACGGATGAAGGATTCCGTATGCTTGCGGAAGAAGAGCTCGATATGTCTATATTGGCTTCTATCGGTAATGCTATCGCATGGATTTTTGCTCCTCTCGGATGGGGCAACTGGCAGGCAGCCGTCGCATCTATCACGGGTCTGGTTGCCAAGGAGAATATCGTCGGAACAATGGGTATCCTCTACGGAAGCGGCGAGCTTACGGCTTGGCAGGCTCTCGCACAGGCCTTCAACGGTGTGACGGGATTCTCGTTTCTCGTATTCAATCTCCTCTGCGCACCCTGCTTCGCTGCTATCGGTGCCATCAAGCGTGAGATGAATAACGCCAAGTGGACATGGTTCGCTATCGGATATCAGTGCGGATTCGCGTATGTTATCGCATTGATGATCAACCAGTTCGGCGGACTGTTTACAGGCAATGTGAACATATTCGGTCTTATCGTAGCGATCGCACTTCTTCTGGGTATGATTTACATGCTCTTCATCAAGAAGTATCATGAAGCGGATAAGCTTACTAAGATGTCCTGACGAAGGCAGGTATAGTCATTATGATCGCATGGGTAACCGATAACGCGGGTTCGATAATCGTGATGCTGATACTGGCGGTTATAGTTGCTTTGGCAATACGAAGTATCATCAAAGATAAAAAGAAGGGCAAGTCGTCCTGCGGATGCAACTGCTCACACTGCGCTATGTCCGGACGCTGCCATCATAAATGAGTTTATCGGAAGGTTTTGTCAAAGAGGGGTTCACTTCAAAGTGAAGCCCTCTTTGTTTTTACCCTGAAGTCAGTACGGCATAGCTGTACAGATCGATCCCTTCGGGTGTGCTCGGATGATACTCGTTCCACATATAGGCAGAAGGATCGGAAGAGTTCAATACATTAAGGATCGTCTCGGTCGGATCGATGAATATAATATCCTCGCCGTTGCAATGGCCTCTGATCACGTTGTCAAAATCCTCTTTGCACTCATAGGCGGAAGGGTCCTGATCGAGGAAGGGCCAGACCGCGATATAGTAGATCTTTGCATCCGGTGAGACATTGCGGATCGCATCTTCAAACAGACCGAGATTGGTGTCGAATTCTTCGGCGGATCCTGCGCCCAGAGGCTGATCGATAAAAAGGACGTCGTTTATACCGATGGCGATCACATATACATCTGATGCCGGAAGCTCATAACTCATGTTGACAAGCCAGCTCGAAGTCCAACCTCCCATCGAGAAGTTTGACACTTCTCCTCTGATGTAGGGAGTAAGGGGCTCGTACCACGGGAGGGCTCCCTCGTAAGCCGAACCTGCCGTAATGCTGTCACCTGCAAAACAGAAAGACATTCCGCTCTCCATATCTTCAAAGAGCTCATTGCCGTTATGAAGGACTTCCGTCTGCTCTGTCTGAGTCTCTGTAGTCTGTATCTGAATCTCCGCAGATGATTCCGTGACGGCCGTTTCCGGCTTTCTTAATATCAGCGCCAATCCCAATCCTGTTACCGCGATCGTCAGTATCACTATGATGATGTCCTTGATCCTGTTCATATTAAGGTTCCTTTGTTGTCAGATGTTTTTATTATAGATTTTGAGATTTTATTGTGAAAGCACTTTACAAGCCTTAATGATGTGTGTTATTTTCAACACAATACAACAAACCGTTGATGTGGAGATAACGGCGACGACGCCTTTACAGAGAGCCTGCGGTGCTGGAAGTCAGGTAAGAAACGAATCGTCAAATGGACCATTGAGGGCGCAGTCAAATGAGAGATCAGAGTATTCTGCGACGGAAGGCACCGTTACATGCCGGGGATATGATGGTATCCTTTTAAGTGTACGGCAAGGCCGTAAAGCAAGGTGGCACCGCGGATAATATCTATTATTCGTCCTTGGCAGTAAAGACTGTCGAGGGCGTTTTTATTTGTCCTCGAAGAAGAAGGAGGACAACAAATGCAGATCAGACCATCTTATGATGAAGTCATGAAGATCGCTTCAGAAGGAAAGTACGATGTGCTTCCTATAAGCGCAGAGATCTTATCCGACTTCACAACTCCGATCGAAACATTGAAGATACTGAAGAACGCTTCGGATCACGTCTATATGCTCGAGTCGGCACAGGCGAACGAGACGTGGGGCCGTTACACATTCCTGGGATTTCGCCCGAGAGCGCTCATCACCTGCAAAGACGGCATTCTTGAAGCAGACGGCGAGAAAATCAGGACAACTGATCCGTCAGCGGAACTTCGAAAGATAATGAGCGGCTACAAAAGCCCGAGGTTCGACTACCTTCCTCCTTTCGCCGGAGGACTTGTAGGCTACTTCTCATACGACTATCTGACGTACAGCGAGCCCACGGCAAAGTGTGACGTAGAAGACGAAGAAGGCTTCAAGGATGTTGACCTCATGCTTTTCGACAAGGTCATCGCATTCGATAACTTAAAGCAGAAGATCATCATCATCGAGAACATGAAGCTTAATGAAGGAGAAGAGGGCTACAGGAGAGCCTTAGAGACGATAAAGAGCCTGGTTGACCTTCTTCATAACGGCACGAAGATCGAGGAGAAGAGCGGTACTCTTAAAGGTGATGTTACGCCTCTGTTCGGTAAAGATGAATTCTGCGGGATGGTCGAGAAGGCGAAGTCCCATATCAGGGAGGGCGACATCTTCCAGATCGTTCTGTCGAACAGATTGTGCGCACCGTTCGAGGGCAGTCTTCTCAATACATACAGGGTATTAAGGACGATAAATCCTTCACCTTATATGTTCTATTTCTCGGGAACGGATGTCGAGGTCGCAGGCGCATCTCCCGAGACGCTCGTAAAGCTTCAGGACGGTGTTCTCCACACTTTCCCGCTCGCGGGAACGAGACCGAGAGGAAATACCGATGAAGAGGATAAGGCTCTTGAGGAGGATCTTCTTAAAGATGAGAAGGAGCTTGCCGAGCACAATATGCTCGTCGACCTCGGAAGAAACGACCTCGGTAAGATAAGTAAGTTCGGTTCCGTCGAAGTGGAGAAACTTCATTCGATCGAGAGATTCTCTCATGTCATGCATATCGGTTCGACCGTAAGAGGAGTGATAAGGGAAGACCGCGACGCATTTGATGCGATAGAGGCAGTCCTTCCCGCAGGAACTTTATCAGGCGCGCCGAAGATCAGAGCCTGCCGCCTTATAGGCGAACTTGAGAACAACAAGCGCGGCATCTACGGCGGTGCCGTCGGCTACATAGATTTCACGGGCAACATGGACACATGTATCGCGATAAGGCTCGCGTTCAGGAAGAACGGCAAAGTCTTCGTAAGATCAGGCGCGGGTATCGTGGCTGACTCTGTTCCCGAGAAGGAATACGAAGAGTGCCTTAATAGGGCGAGAGCTTCCCTTAAGGCGCTCGAGCTCGCGAAGGAGGAAGAATTATGATACTGCTTATAGATAATTACGACAGTTTCTCATATAACCTCTATCAGTTCGTGGGGGAGATCGATCCCGACATCAAAGTCATAAGAAATGATGAGCTCACGGTAGATGAGATAAGAGCTCTTAATCCCGACAGGATCATCATCTCTCCCGGTCCCGGAAGACCCGAGGATGCGGGTGTGATAATCGATGTTGTAAGAGTGCTCGGCAAGGACTTTCCGATATTGGGAGTGTGCCTCGGGCACCAGGCGATCTGCGCGGCTTTCGGCGCGACGATAACGTACGCGAAGGAGTTAATGCACGGCAAGCAGTCGGTCGTAAGATTCGACGGAAGATGTAAGATCTTCGACGGTATCCCGTTAGGCAAAGTCGCGAGGTATCACTCGCTCGCGGCTGACCCGGATACCATCCCCGATGAGCTTATGGTGACGGCGCTCACGGAAGACGGAGAGGTGATGGCGGTTCAGCACAAGGAATACAAGATCTACGGTGTGCAGTTCCACCCCGAATCGATAATGACACCGGACGGTAAGAAGATGTTAAGAAATTTCATTAAGGAGGCATAAGAAAATGATTAAGGAAGCAATTCAGAAGATCGTAGGCAAGGAGGATCTCACATACGACGAGGCATTCGCCGTAATGAACGAGATCATGAACGGAGAGACAACACCCACACAGAACGCGGCATTCCTCGCGGCCCTCTCAACTAAGAGTGCGAAGGCCGAGACCAGAGACGAGATCGCAGGCTGTGCCGCCGCCATGAGGGATCACGCGATACAGGTCGATACCGGAATGGATGTGTTCGAGATCGTAGGTACCGGAGGAGACCACGCGGGAAGCTTCAACATCTCCACGACATCCGCACTCGTCGCAGCCGCAGGCGGCATGAAGGTCGCGAAACACGGTAACCGCGCCGCTTCTTCCAAGTGCGGTACGGCTGACTGCCTCGAGGCTTTGGGCGTCAACATCAACCAGAGTCCCGCGCGCTGCGTAGAGCTTCTTAACGAAGTCGGCATGTGCTTCTTCTTCGCTCAGAAGTATCACACATCGATGAAGTATGTCGGCGCTATCCGTAAGGAGCTCGGCGTAAGAACAGTGTTTAATATCTTAGGCCCCCTCACGAACCCCGGTAAACCCGTTATGCAGCTTCTCGGCGTTTACGACGAGTACCTCGTTGAGCCTTTGTCGCAGGTTCTCGTAAGCCTCGGCATCAGAAGAGGAATGGTCGTTTACGGCATGGATAAGCTCGACGAGATCTCCATGAGCGCTCCCACGAGAATCAGCGAGATAAGAGACGGCTGGTATAAGACATACACGATCACACCTGAGGACTTCGGCCTTACACGCTGCACCAAGGAGGATCTCGTCGGAGGCACACCCGGGGAGAATGCGAAGATCACACTCGATATCCTTAACGGAGCGAAGGGTCCCAAGAGAGACGCGGTTCTCATGAATGCCGGCGCTTCGCTTTACATCGGCGGCAAGGCTGAGACTTTTGCTGACGGAGTCAGGCTCGCAGAAGATATCATCGATTCCGGCAAGGCTCTCGAGACTTTGAACAAGTTCATCGAAGTAAGCAACCGTCCCGAGGCAGAAGCATGACGATATTAGATCAGCTTGCAGATTATGCGAGAGAGCGCGTTGCGAAAGCAAGAAGCATCCGCCCCTTAGATCAGATCAAAGCCGAGGCATTGGCTCTTTCGAAAGGCTCCTTCGAGTTCGAGAAAGCGCTGTCGAAGGACGGCATGTCATTCATTTGCGAATGCAAGAAGGCATCCCCTTCAAAGGGGTTGATATCACCTGATTTTCCTTATCTTCAGATCGCGAAGGAGTACGAGGAAGCAGGGGCTGACTGCATATCGGTACTTACCGAGCCCAAGTGGTTTCTTGGAAGCGACGAATACATTCAGAAGATCTCATCTTCTGTGAGTATTCCGTGTCTTCGCAAGGATTTTACGGTAGACGAATATATGATCTATGAGGCGAAGATCCTAGGGGCCTCGGCAGTTCTTCTTATATGTTCGATATTAAGTGAGGAACAGATCCGTGAGTATATCGGCATATGTGATGAACTTGGGCTTTCCGCGCTCGTCGAGACACACGATGAGGGAGAGGTAAGAATGGCGCTTAAGTCTGGTGCGAGGATAATCGGTGTCAACAACCGTAATCTTAAGGACTTTACAGTCGATACCGATAACAGCAGACGTCTTCGTGAGATGATCCCGTCTTCCGTAATATTTGTATCCGAGAGCGGAGTCAGAGAACCGTCTGATGTCGCATTGCTCAAAGATATAGGCGCGGATGCGGTCCTTATAGGAGAGACTCTCATGCGGGCGGATGATAAGAAGAAGAAACTTTGTGAACTTCGCGGGGATAAACATGACTAAGATCAAATTCTGCGGAATGAGGCGTGTAGAGGATATCCTTACCGCTAATGAATTGGAGCCTGACTATATCGGATTTGTATTCTATCCTCACAGCTCGAGGTTCATATCCGAAGATAAAGCCCGCAGATTAAAGTCCCGGTTGTCTTCTGCGATCAAGGCTGTCGGAGTCTTCGTAAATGAGGACTTTAACAATGTTAAATCGCTGCTCGATGAGGGGGTGATCGACATTGCTCAACTTCACGGAACCGAAGATGAGGAGTATATTAGTAAACTGCGGCTTCAGACAGGAAAACCGGTGATAAAGGCTTTTAAGATCAGGACAGAACAGGATGTAAGGGAAGTTAATGAGTGTCCTTCGGATCTTGTCCTTCTTGACTCGGGTCAAGGAAGCGGCAAGGTCTTCGACTGGACGCTTCTTAAGAATGTTGAAAGACCATACTTCCTGGCAGGAGGATTGTCTCCTTTAAATGTCGCAGATGCAGTCAGGACGATCCGTCCGTTTGCAGTCGATGTCAGCTCCGGCATAGAGACGGGAAGCAGTAAGGATAAGAATAAGATGGCTTTGTTTATCGAAGCCGTAAGAAAGGAAGATGCAATATGACCAATCCGAACGGAAGATTCGGCATACACGGCGGACAGTACATCCCCGAGACGCTGATGAATGCGGTTATAGAACTTGAGCAGGCTTATAACAAGTATAAGAACGATCCTGAATTCCAGGCGGAGCTTACGGATCTTCTTAACGAATATGCCGGAAGACCTTCGAGACTTTACTATGCTTCGAAGATGACCGAAGACCTGGGAGGAGCGAAGATCTATCTTAAGCGCGAGGATCTTAACCACACCGGCGCTCATAAGATCAATAATGTATTGGGTCAGGCACTTCTCGCGAAGAAGATGGGCAAGACGCGTCTGATTGCCGAGACGGGAGCAGGTCAGCACGGCGTTGCGACGGCGACCGCGGCTGCGCTCTTCGGCATGGAGTGTGTCGTCTTCATGGGTGAAGAGGATACGAAGCGACAGGCGCTGAATGTTTACCGAATGAAGCTTCTCGGCGCGACGGTCGTTCCCGTTAAGACAGGTACGGCAACACTTAAAGATGCGGTATCCGAGTGTATGCGCGAGTGGACATCGAGGATATCCGACACTCACTATTGCTTGGGTTCCGTAATGGGACCTCATCCGTTCCCGACCATCGTTCGTGACTTTCAGGCTGTTATCTCGAAGGAGATCAAGGAGCAGATGCTGATAAAGGAAAGAAGGCTTCCCGATGCGGTAATCGCATGTGTAGGAGGCGGATCAAATGCAATCGGCTCATTCTATAATTTTATCGGGGACAAGGATGTAAGACTCATCGGATGCGAGGCTGCAGGAAGAGGCATCGACACTTTCGAGACGGCGGCCACGGTCAATACGGGAAGAGTCGGTATCTTCCACGGTATGAAATCTTATTTCTGCCAGGACGAGTACGGTCAGATCGCTCCTGTTTACTCTATCTCGGCAGGTCTTGATTACCCCGGCGTAGGTCCTGAACATGCGTATCTGCATGACATCGGACGCGCGGAGTATGTGCCCGTCACTGACGAGGAGGCCGTAGAAGCATTCGAGTATCTTGCAAGGACTGAAGGTATCATCCCCGCGATCGAGTCGGCTCATGCGGTGGCATATGCAAGAAAGCTCGCGCCAACGATGGGTAAGGACAAGATCATAGTCATCACGATCTCGGGAAGAGGAGACAAGGACTGTGCGGCGATCGCCCGCTACAGAGGGGAGGATATACATGAGTAAGATTGCTGAAGCATTCAGAAACGGCAAGGCGTTCATACCTTTCATCACGTGCGGAGACCCGGATCTCGAGACGACGGCCAAGGTCGTGCGCGAGGCGGTAAGAAACGGAGCAGATCTGATCGAGCTCGGTATCCCCTTCTCAGATCCTACCGCTGAAGGCCCTGTGATCCAGGAGGCTAATCTTCGTGCTCTTAACGGCAAAGTAACGACGGATAAAATCTTCGATCTTGTAAGAGAGTTAAGGACAGATGTAACGGTCCCGATGGTGTTCATGACATATGCGAATGTCGTGTTCTCATACGGTGCGGAGAAGTTCATATCTATCTGCAATGAGATCGGCATAGACGGGCTGATCCTTCCTGATCTTCCTTACGAGGAGAAGGAGGAATTTCTTCCTTTATGTCATAAATACGGTGTCGATCTGATATCCCTTATCGCACCCACGTCAGAGAACCGCATCGCCATGATCGCGAAAGATGCTGAGGGCTTTATCTACCTCGTATCATCCCTCGGCGTTACCGGTGTAAGGTCCGAGATCAAGACTGACCTTAAGTCGATCGTTGATGTCATCCGCGCCAATACTGATACGCCCGTAGCGATCGGATTCGGAATCTCGACCCCTGAACAGGCTTCCAAGATGGCAGGTATCTCGGATGGGGCTATCGTCGGTTCCGCGATAATCAAGATCCTCGCCAAGTTCGGCAGGGACGCCGCGCCTTATGTCGGTGAATATGTTAAGTCCATGAAGGATGCTTTATAATATTTAGAAGCATTAACTGAAAGGGGCACTATATGAATACGCGTAATATTCTTTGCGTGCTGACCGCTTCCGCATTCATCTCAGGGATGCTCGGAAGCTGCAGTCTTTTTGAAGCCCGGGACAAGACAGCAGTCTGCGACGTGATGACGGGTTATCTCGAATCCGTACAGCAGGCGGATTACGACGCCTCCAAGTCATTTGTGGAAGATGAAGCGGATTACTTCGCTGATAATGTGATGTCTGACAATGACGCCGTGCTCATCGCTGCTATATGGGATAACACCGAATTCGATGTAAACGATATTGTTATTGACGGGACAACAGCGACGGCGTCTGTTATCTTCTCTTTCCCCGATCTCGAATCGATAACCGAAGAGGGATACTCATTCGATGAATTTGTCGAAGCGATCCCCGGGATCGATGATACGACTGAGCAGACCTTGGAATTCGAAGCAGATAAAGAGGATGAGAACTGGCTTATCGAATCCGGTTCCACAGAGGACCTTTATAATCTGCTTATCAGTCTTATCGAAGATCTCGAATTTAATGAGCTCACAGAAGAGCGCGCTATCGAAGCGGTAGATACATTCATTGGCCTTATGGCGCAGGGCGATCTTGCAAATGCCGCAGCAATGCTCAATGCCACAGACAACACCTATTACTCGTATGCGCAGGCTGTAAGCTCTGCCGGCGGCGCATTGGACGGCATTAATGCGGTATTCTCCAATTACTTCGACAGAGCCGAGTATGAGTCTGAAGCGTCCGAGGTTACTGACGAATACATTATCGTCACCGTAACCGGAACCGCGCCCGATCTTCAGGGTGCTGTAGATGCAGTTCTCGATAACGAGGATGTTATGGTGCCTATCTATGCCGATTATGTCGAGGCCTATATCAACAATAATGTTAATCTCTTTGCTATTGCCGGAAGCCTTTTTGATGAGGTTGCAGCAGAAGTTTCCGAGGTACAGATCATACCTCTCGAGGCTCAGTTTAAAGTTACTATGGGTGATGACGGACAGCTTTATCTCGAGCCTTTAAGCGGGCCTGAGATCGACGTCGATGCGGGAAGCTTAACGAGCAGAACGGATTACATCGCGGCTGCCATAATGCAGCTTTTCCGTGAGGGAAGGATCACTATTGATCAGATCGATGAAATTCAGCAGATGATGGGTGTCTGATCTGTATAAGGATTATCAAAAATAAAAGACTTTTCTTATATGTAACGGCGTTATATAATGATGGACGGAACAAGAAAACTTATGGAGGTTCACTATGGCTATTACAAAGGACATGCTTATAACAGACATTCTCGATCAGGATATGGAGATCGCTCAGATCCTCATGCAGAAAGGTATGCACTGCATAGGCTGTATGGCTGCAAGCGGAGAGAGTCTTGAGCAGGCCATGTATGTTCACGGTTTTACACCTGAGGAGGTAGATAAGACTATTGAAGAGCTTAACGCTTTTCTTACAGTTAAGGCGGCTGCGCCTAAGGCGGAATAACCTTATTCTGACAATATTATAAGTATTTACAAAGACAATAGTCCTCACGGCTATTGTTTTTTGTGCAATTGAGTTAATTACAACTAACTATAGTAAGGATAAGATAATTACCGGATTAATAAATAAGGGGGATGAACATATGTCATCAACAGATAGAGAGGAAGCTTTCCTCGAGATAAAAGACCTTAAGAAGAGCTTCGGTACGGGAGAAGCAAGGCAGGATGTTCTGAGGGGCATGGATTTTACGGTAAAGAAAGGCGAGTTCTGTGTACTGCTCGGACCTTCCGGTTCCGGAAAATCAACACTTCTTAATATCATCGGAGGGATCGATACTCCTGACTCGGGATATGTCGCGATCGGAGGCGACAGGCTTGAGGATATGGACGATAAGGCCCTTACGATCTACAGAAGAAAGCACCTGGGATATGTATTTCAGATGTATAACCTGATACCTAACCTGAATGTTAAGGAGAATATTGAGGTCGGCGCATATCTGTCAGATGATCCTCTCGATGTAGAAGAGGTCATAACCACGTTAGGTCTTCAGGATCATAAATATAAGTATCCCAACCAGCTGTCGGGAGGACAGCAGCAGAGAGTCTCGATAGGAAGAGCGGTCGTAAAGAACCCGGATATACTGATGTGCGACGAGCCGACCGGAGCTCTCGATTATAAGACATCCAAAGAGATACTCGCTCTTATCGAGGACTGCAACGGCAAGTACGGCAGCACGGTAATAATGGTTACTCATAATGAGGCGATCAAGTATATGGCTGATCACGTCATCAAGCTCCGTGACGGTGTCGTAAGGCATAACGATATCAACGAGAAGAAGATCCCGGCTTCCGAGCTCGAGTGGTAAGGGGGAAGGACGATGAGAAATCCTCTTGTAAAAAGGATACCCAAGGAGCTTGTGTCTGATTGGCATAAGTATCTGGTAATAATTATCTTCATGGTGCTGATGATCGGTGTCATATCCGGAATGTATATAGGGCATGACAGCATGCTCGCATCAATCAACAGAGGACGGACGGAACTTAATCTCGAGGACGGTTCGTTCGAACTTAAGCACAAGGCATCTGAAGAATTGATCGCCGCCATAAGCACCGGCGATATGGCGGATGTAAGACAGCATTTCATCGACGAAGGTATCGAACAGGCAGAGACAGAAGTCGCTGATGCGGTCGAAGAAGAATTGAATACTCAGGTACGCGATTCGATAGAACTCGCGGTAAGGGAACAGTGCGAGGCATACGGGATCACCGATGAGGAAATGATCAATGAGCAGATCGAAGCCGCGATGGAGGAAAGCTTCGATGAGGCCCTTGCCGAAGCGAGAGATTCGGACGAGTTTACAGAGGCAGTCGATGAGGCTTATGAAGAAGCCCATGAAGCCGTGATCGAAGCAGTGGATGAAGAGTGGGATGAGACGGTAAGAAGATATGATCTCGACGACGAGAGCTTCGAGCCTGTTCCGATAACTGTCTGCGAACACTTCTACAGAGATATCGGCGAAGACTTCGATAACGACGGAGAGGAGAATGCGACCGTAAGAGTATTCAGAAGCGATTCCGAAGTTGATATGGCTTCGTTTATCGAAGGCCGCGCTCCGGAATCGGAAGATGAGATCGCGATCGACAGAATGCATGCCGATAATGTCGGCATCAGCGTCGGTGATACGATCACTGTAGGCGGAAGAGAAATGACGGTCACGGGACTTCTGTCGTACGTGAACTATCTGACGCTTCACGAATCCAATACCGATCTGATGTTTGACGCGTTCGGTTTTGACGTCGGTATGGTAACTCCCGAAGCATTCCAGTCGTTTACTTCAAGACTTCACTATGAATATGTTTATTACTATGAGACAGAGCCTGCGGACAAGATAGAGCAGGCAGATAAAGCCGATGATCTTCTTAAGGCCCTTATAACTCAGACAGTCGTATATGACAACGAGATCGAGGATTTTGTTCCGGAGTATGTAAGACAGGCAAGTAACTTCGCGCCGAGCGATATCGAAGGAGATTCCACGGGAACAAGTATCCTGTGCTATATACTGATAGCAGTCATCGCTTTTATCTTCGCCATCACAATAAGCAATACTATCGAGAAGGAGTCGTCCGTAATAGGTACTCTCCGCGCGTCGGGTTATACCAAGGATGAGCTTATCGTTCACTATATGTCGATGCCTCTGATCGTCACGCTGATCGGAGCGGTCTTGGGCAACATCCTCGGTTATACAGCTTTTCGCAGGATGGCGATATACCTTTACTACAACAGTTACAGTCTTCCGTCCTGCGGTGTAGAGTTCAGCCCGACAGCACTTGTGAAGACCACGGTCATCCCGCTCCTTCTGATGTTCTTGGTTAACCTCATTATCATAGCAAGGAGGCTGCAGTTAAGTCCGCTGCGCTTCTTAAGACATGATCTGTCTAAGTCGAAGAGGAGTAAGGCGAGAAGGATCCCTTCATGGTCTTTCATCAGAAGGTTCAGGCTGAGGATCATATTCCAGAATATGCCGAACTATGTCGTTCTCGTATTCGGTCTTATCCTCATTGAGCTCATGCTCTGCTTCGCATTCGGACTTCCGGATTCGCTGAAGCATTACGGACAGAAGGCTCCGGATATGATGTTTGTCGATTATCAGTACATGCTCATGGGAAATGAGGACGAAGACGGCGAATTGATAACGACAGAAGAGGAAAGTGCGGAGAGATTCAGCTCGACATCGCTTCTTTATCCGAAGAACGCGAATTCCATGTTCGAAGGCAGGGGAAGCGGCGGAGACGAGACTGTTACCGTCTATGGCATAGAGGACGGAAGCAGATATATAGAACTGCCTTCAGATCTGGAGAGCGGACATGTATATATCTCATCCGCATTCGCATCCAAGTTCGATCTTAGGGACGGAGCCGTGATAACACTTAACGAAGAGTATGAGAATAAGTCATACGAGTTTACGGTTGACGGTGTGATCGATTACGACGGCGGTATAGCTGTTTTTATGAACAACGATGTATTTAACGATGTCTTCGATATGGATGAAGATTCATTCTCCGGTTACTTCTCTACTGAGCCGATCGACGATATCGACGAGCAGTATATCGCGACTGTCATAACGCAGGAGGATATAACGAAGATCACGACACAGCTTATGCACTCGATGGGCGGATTTATGCAGATATTCCAGTATGCGCTCATCGTGTTGGTGGCTGCTCTGATATATCTTCTTGCCAAGATAATCATCGAGAAGAACGAGCATGCGATATCGATGGTCAAGATCCTGGGCTTTAAGAACAGTGAGGTCGGTTCGCTCTATATAGTTCCGACTGCGATGATCGTGACGGTCGTAACCTTTATCAGCTTCATAGCGGGAAGGTTCCTCATGAAGATAGTATTCAAGGTATTTATGCTTCAGATGGACGGATACTTCTCTTTCTATATGAAGCCGTCTTCGATGGTACTCTCGATGCTTTATCTGCTAATAGGATATCTGTTCGTATCTTTTATCGATTATTCGAGGATAAAGAAGATCCCTCTCGACGTTGCCCTGAAAAACGCAGACTAATACTATTATCATAAAAAATAGTTTATAATAGGGCGATTCTTATGAATGAAGAAAGGGGTAAGACAATGAATACCAAAAAGGTCATGAGTATCGTTACGGCAACTTCAATGCTCGTTCTGTCCGTGAGCGGATGTTCGCTTCTCGGAGGCAAGGACAGGCAGGCGATAGAAGACGCTGCAACGGGATACATTGATGCAGTAAATGCGGGTAAGTTCAACAAGTCTTTGAAGTTTGTCGAAGACGAGGAGGACTTTTTCCAAGAGAACGAGATCCCTTCCGATCAGGCAGAGCTTATCGCTGCAGTAATGAGTGCCTCTGAGATAACCGTCGAGAACATCGAAGCCAAGAAGGATCAGGGAAGTGCGGATATCGTATTCACAATGCCCGATCTGGACGAGATCGCAGATGAGGGATACTCATTAGATGAGTTCATCGATGCGATCGAAGACATCGAAGGCGAGACAGAGGAGACGGTAGAGTTCTCGTTCGTAAAGGACGGAGAGGATTGGCTCATCGAAGCAGATTCGACGGAAGAATACTATAACTTCCTGATGAGTATCGGTGAGGGCATCGAGTTCTCGGGATTGTCTGAAGCAGCGGCTCTCGAGACGGTAGATACTCTTGTTAACCTGTTGAGAGAAGGCGATCTTCAGGGCGTAGCCGCTATATGCGGTGAGTCGGAAGAACTGGATTTCTCCGATCTTGAAGAAGAAGGTATGGATGTAAATTCGATCATAAATGTCTTCTCTGCATATTACACGGGTCTTGATTACACCTCTGAAGTAACTGAGGTAACCGAAGATGCGATCACCGTTTCCCTGACAGGTACGGCGCCCGATGCCCAGGCTGCGATCGAAGAGACATTCTCCGATCCCGATACTGTTGCTCCCCTCCTGGCAGATGTATATGAGTCATACCTTAACGGCGGCAACGGTGATATTAGTGCTGCATACAGCAGTGTATACTCTCTCATCGGTGAAGCGATCGTTTCCGCTGATACGATCCCTTATTCGTCTTCCGTTGTGGTAACGGCGGATGAAGAAGGCAATCTCTTTGCCGAGCCTGCCGATGATTTCATTTTCGACTTTTACAATATCGATATCGCAGACGCGTTGAGTTCGGATGAAGCGGTCATGGCTGCTTTCGATCTGCTTCTCGAGCAGGGCAGGATCTCACAGTCTGATTATGATATGTACACTGGTGCTTATGGTGGCGGTTCCTCAACAACAGTAATTTCATCTTCCGGCGTTACACTCGAGGAATTAGAGACAGGTTCTGATTTCTATCTGTCGGATTATTCCATAACAAATGATGATGTTGAACTTTTGGTAAGGACGATGGCTTACTATAACACCGGTGATACCTTTACATATGATCTTACCGTTAACGGTGAGGAATATGCTTCGGGTGCGACTTATGAGATGGCTGATGATATGGATGACAGGATCGAGATCGAGATCCCTTATGAGGATTCTCCTGCCGGCGTATATGATCTCACTGTTTATGATTACGAGGCGACAACCGTTCTTGCACATATAGTGCTTACTGTTGCAGACAGCGTCGGCGAGGTGCCCGAGACAGCATCGTTCGGTACATCCATGTCATATGACAATACAGGAAGTGATTTCTATACATTCCACTTTTATGATGTATCCGGAAATGCTCTTGACGGTGCTTCCGAATATCAGTCGACTGACGGAACGGTTTGTTTTACCGTAAGAACATGGGATTATTACGATGAAGGCGATGTAGTCACCTGTGCCGTATACAGAGACGGAGCATATGTTGAGAGTATTGAGTCTGTAAGCGAGGATGACAGCAATGACACATTCCCGTTCGTCTATGAACCTGACGGAGGAGTCGAGCCGGGAGACTATACTTTTATTATCTCTGATGTTAACTCTCCTGCTACGTTGGTTATCGCTTATGCTACGGTAGAACCCGCATAAAAGGATCAAACCTGAGTTTTTTATGAGAGCAGCCCTTACCGGCTGCTCTTTATATTTATGTCAAAAATAGTTTATAATAGGGCGATTCTTATGAATGAAGAAAGGGGTAAGACAATGAATACCAAAAAGGTCATGAGTATCGTTACGGCAGCTTCAATGCTCGTTCTGTCCGTGAGCGGATGCTCGCTTCTCGGAGGCAAGGACAGGCAGGCGATAGAAGACGCTGCAACAGGATACATTGATGCAGTAAATGCGGGTAAGTTTAACAAGTCTTTGAAGTTTGTCGAAGACGAGGAGGACTTTTTCCAAGAGAACGAGATCCCTTCCGATCAGGCAGATCTCATCGCGGCAGTAATGGGTGCTTCAGAGATAACCGTCGAGAACATCGAAGCCAAGAAGGATAAGGGAAGTGCGGATATCGTATTCACAATGCCCGATCTGGACGAGATCGCAGATGAGGGATACTCATTAGATGAGTTCATCGATGCGATCGAAGACATCGAAGGCGAGACAGAGGAGACGGTGGAGTTCTCGTTCGTAAAGGACGGAGAGGACTGGCTCATCGAGGCAGATTCAACGGAAGAATACTATAACTTCCTGATGAGCATCGGAGAGGGCATCGAGTTCTCGGGATTGTCTGAAGCAGGTGCGATCGAAGCAGTTAATACTTTTATCGGTCTGCTCGCTGAAGGAGATATCGAGAATGCTATTACGATGAGTCCTGTTGATGACGAGACACTGTCAGGTCTCGACGAGCTCGAAGAAGAATTCGGAAGTCTCGACCCGTTGAGAGCATTGTTTATCTCATATTTCTCTAATCTCGATTATGAACTTACAGTCTCGGAAGTTACCGAAGACTCTATCATCGTAGACGTTACGGGTATGGCTCCCGATGCCGAACCTGCAGTCAATGCTGCGGTAAATGATGTTGATATCATGGCCCCTATTGCAGCGGACTATATCGAGAGCACACTTAATAACAGTTTTGATATGAGTTTGTTGATGAATCAGTTATTCGGTGTTGTTGCCGATGCTGTGAGCAATGCAGATCTTATACCCTATTCGAGTCAAGTTACCGTTACGGTAGACGAGGAAGGAAACTATCTCGTTGATCCTGCCGAAGATTTTGGTTTTGATTATGGTTTCCCGGATATCATGGGAAGCGACGAAGTGTTCCCGGCAGCGCTGGATCTTCTTCTCGAGGAGGGAAGGATCACGCCGAGCCAGTATGCCGAGTTGACGGGTGAGCCTTTGGTTACCAACGGTGATTACGATGTAACGGATGTTATCGTAGAAGAAGGAGATGATTTCTATGATTACAGTTATGCAGTAAACGATGATGCAGTTACTGTCACAGTCCGTACATGGGATTACTACAACACAGGCGACGTATTCGCCTGGGAGGCAACCTACAACGGAAGCGATCTCTATTCCGGCGAATACACAATGACTCAGAATTCCTGTGATACTATGCAGATAATCCTTCCCGTAGTTACAGGCGATCCTACCGGCACATATGAGTTAACGGTCTACGATGAGGGTGAGGGAACCTCTACGGTCCTTGTAGTCCTCGAGATCATCGTTCTCGGTGACGGCGCTCCCGCGGGTCCTGTCGGAACCGGAGTCTCGATGACCTTTGACAATGCCGGAGCGGATTTCTACTCATTCCACTTTACGGATGCCAACGGAAACAATATGGATGATCAGGATACATATCCTTCCAATGCAGGCACGGTAGATTTTGTCGTAAGGACATGGGACTATTATGACTCCGGCGCTCAGATGACCTGCGAGGTCTTAAGAGACGGCGAGCAGATAGATGAGATCACATCCGTAAATGATCAGGACTTCAATGATACGTTCTACTTTTCATATGAGCCTTCGAGACTTGAGGATGGTGATTACACATTTGTTATAAGTGATGTTGACGCAGACACTACGCTCGTTATCGCTTATGCTACCGTTGAGACGGTAAACTGAGATGATCTGATCCTTACGGACTTCTCATTGTAAATCCAAAGGGCTGTGACTCAAGTTCACAGCCCTTTGTTCATGCTTCGACAATATTCCTTCTGATTATTTTGCCGATATTATGTTAAACAACAAGCATAATGTTAAAATATCAACAGAGTGTTTATAAATCTACAAACCGCCTTTCGAAGTATATCGATAGGTTTGAGAGGGGGACAAAATGGCAGAGAGCAGAAGAGTTACAATGACCAAATGGCTCATCAAGGATGCCTTGATCGCTATGCTTGAGGAGACTCCGTTAAGCAACATTACCATTACGGCTTTGTGTGAGAAAGCCGATGTAAACAGGGTTACTTTCTATAAGTATTACAGAGATCCCGGTGATGTATTGATAGACATCGGCGATGCCATCCTTGAGAAGGTCACAAGATCCGGCGAAGAAGAGTTAAGCGGTGAAGATAACAAACTGCATCACGATGTCAGGGCGCTTGTTGATTTTGTGACCGAGAACGACAAGATGTTTAAGATAATACTCGTAAACGCGGATGATGACGGATTTAACGGGAGACTTCTAAAGTACAGCCTCGATATGTACGAGGAGCGTTATGATACGGGCGATAAAGAATTCGACCACTACCGGTATATGTATATGCTGGGCGGCATAATGGGAGTGCTCCGCTCCTGGGTCAAGTACGACAATTCCGCATCCAAAGAGAAGATAGTGGATATAATATATAAACTTATCAACAAGCAATTCGATGTCAAAGGGGAATAAATGAACCGATACGTCTTTTCAGTTCTCGGAGCAGGGATCTGCTGGGGATTCATGGGTTTCTTTACAAGGAATCTGTATTCATTCGGGATCGGAACGGACGGAGCGATCATAATAAGATGTCTGGGCGCGGCTCTGGCTTTTCTGATCGTGATCCTCATTAAAGACCGTTCCCTTCTTAAGATCCGAATGAAGGACATTTGGTGTTTTATCGGTTCCGGGCTTCTGAGTCTTCTGTTCTTTACCTTTTGTTACTTCAATGCGATATCGATGATGAGCCTGTCCGCGGCGGCCATACTCCTCTATATCGCTCCTTCGGTCGTGACGCTCCTGTCGGTCATCCTTTTTAAAGAGAGACTGACCCCGATCAAGATATTCTCTGTCTTACTGGCTTTCGCGGGGTGTTGTCTCGTGTCGGGGATAACGGGGGGACTTACGATCACGGCGCAGGGGATACTCTTCGGTATAGGCTCCGGTGTGGGTTATGCGCTCTATACCATCTTCTCCCGCTATTCTCTCGAGCGCGGTTACAGCAGTCTCACGATAAATTTCTATTCCTGTCTTCTGGCAGGTCTCGGAGCGTTGATCATATGGCATCCCGCGACATTGGTCTCATCCGTGACTTCTTCCGCGGGACACTTTCTGTTCTGCATTGCGGCGGCGGTGGTCACATGCTTTATACCGTATCTTCTCTATACTTACGGGCTTACGGGACTCGAGAACGGCAAGGCCTCGGTCCTCGCATCGGTCGAGCCGGTGGTCGCCTCGCTTGTCGGTATCTTCATCTATAAGGAAACTTATACATTTATGTCTGTAACGGGCGTGGTTATGGTGCTCGCGGCCGTTGTTCTTCTTAACATCAAACCTTCGGTAAAGACATAATATAACGCCGTTATATTTTTCTTGACACACACCGGCTTAATTGGTATATTTCTTGTGGTTAGTTACAACTAACCTGATGGAAAGAAGGAAAGCATTGCGTGTTTGAAGAGGTTTTTGTCAGGAATTGTGCACCCACGCTCGCAGGTCTTAAGATCGGCAGTCTGTTCAATATAAGATATGAAGCCTGCGATCTTCTCTCATCTATCCGTTCTCTTAACAGACGACTTGGAAATAAGGGCGTCAGGATAATCCCGATCAATCGTTCTCTGGTCTATGTATACCGACCGGAAAAGCTTCGCGAATACTTTCTGGATAATGAGGTCAGGGCCATCCTTCAAAGGTTCGGTTATCCGTTGGAAGATACCGATCTTTGTGTCAGAGAACTCGCCAGAAGAATCGTCGAAGAGACTTGTTTCCCGCATGAAGTCGGCCTGTTCCTGGGGTACCCTGCAGAAGACGTCCTGGGATTCATTGAACACGGCGCGAGAGATTCAAAGTGCGTAGGATGCTGGAAGGTTTACGGGGATGAGGATGAAGCAAACAGGAAATTCCTGCTCTACCGCAAGTGCACGGATATATATCTGAGGCAGTACGGTGACGGCAGGAGTCTGGAGAAGTTAACAATTACGGCATGACCGTAAAGAAAGGAGGCTGTATGAAAACAGCAGTAGTTTATTGGAGCGGTACAGGCAACACGGAGGCAATGGCAAACGCCGTGGCTGACGGTATGAAGGAAAAGGGTGCGGAAGCGGTAATATTCACGGCTTCTGAATTTAATTCTTCCAAAGTCCCCGAATTTGATGCGATCGCTTTCGGCTGTCCCGCGATGGGCGCAGAGGTCCTCGAAGAGGATGAGTTCGAGCCGATGTTTACGGAGGTTGAAGGAGCGCTTAAGGATAAGAAAGTCGCTCTGTTCGGCTCTTACGGCTGGGGTGACGGCGAGTGGATGAGATCCTGGGAGGATCGATGCAACAACGCAGGAATCACGCTCGCGGCAGAGAGCCTCATCATAAACGAGGCGCCGGATGAAGACGGAATTGAAAAGTGCAAGGCATTAGGGCAGACACTTGCTTCCTGATATGAGGTAGAATATATAATCATCGTTACTTTGGAGGATTATGTATGAATTTGCCAAAAGATCCGGTAATGCTTCTGAGTGTTATCAATACCGAACTTCGTGATAATTACGATTCGCTGGAATCCCTTGCAGCATCATACGGTATCGAAGCCGGTGATATAGAGCAGAAACTGAATGCGATCAACTGTTTTTACGACAGGGATACAAACCGTTTTGCCTGAAATATCAGTTATTTTTGTTGTCTTATTTGTTGAACCTTCGGCTTTTATATTCTACAATCGATAGATGGTATGAATTAGTGTTATTTCACTAGGTTAGGAGTAAACAATATGAGACAGAAACCGGTAGTTTTGATGGTCCTTGACGGTTACGGAATCACGGATCATGAAGAAGGCAACGCGATCAAGATGGCAAATACACCTGTTATGGACAAGCTTATGGCAGAATGTCCGTATCAGTTGGGATACGCTTCGGGACTGGCTGTAGGACTTCCCGACGGACAGATGGGTAATTCCGAAGTCGGTCATATGAATATCGGATCCGGACGTATTATCTATCAGGATCTGACTTTGATCACAAAGTATATCGAGGATGGAGTATTCTTCGAGAATGAAGAGCTTCTGCGTGCTATCGAGAACTGTAAGAAGAACAATTCCGATCTTCACATCTGGGGACTTCTCTCGGACGGTGGCGTTCACAGTCACAACACACATCTTTATGCGATCATCGAGATGTGTAAGAGAAACGGTCTTGAGAATGTATATGTTCATCCTTTCTATGACGGACGTGATACTCCTCCGGCATCCGGTAAGGATTATCTCATCGCTCTTATCGATAAGATGAATGAGATCGGCTGCGGTAAGGTTGCTTCAATGTCCGGCCGTTACTATGCGATGGACAGAGATAACAACTGGGACCGTATCCAGAAGGCATATGATGCACTTGTCTTAGGCGAAGGCGTTATGGCAACAGATCCCGTTGAGGCAATGCAGAAGTCATACGATGAAGGAGTAACCGACGAGTTCGTTCTTCCTACGGTAATCACAGATGAAGAAGGCAAGCCTCTCTCGGTCGTTAAGCCTAATGACTCAGTCATATTCTTCAACTTCCGTCCTGACCGTGCGCGTGAGATCACAAAGGCATTCTGCTTCTCCGATGAGGATATCGAGGCTGCAGGCGGAGATGCCAATGATCCCAAGAGCATCAAATTCCTTAAGCGTCACAACGGCTTTATGCCTCTTACCTATGTATGCTTCAAGGATTACGACGAGACGATCCCGAATAAGTTCGTCGCTTTCAAGAAGGAAGAGATCAAGAATACTTTGGGCGAATATCTCGCGAACAACGGACTGAGGCAGCTTCGTATCGCCGAGACAGAGAAGTATGCTCATGTAACATTCTTCTTTAACGGCGGTATCGAAGAGCCGAACAAGGGCGAGGACAGAACTCTTGTTAACTCTCCGAAGGTTGCAACGTATGACCTCCAGCCTGAGATGAGTGCTCCCGAAGTTTCCGAGAAGCTCGACGCCGCCATTACATCTGGCGAATACGATGTGATCATCATCAATTTCGCTAACCCCGATATGGTAGGTCATACCGGCGTTATCGAGGCCGCAGTCAAGGCAGTCGAGCGTGTCGATCAGTGCGTAGGAGCAGCTGTAGATGCAGTTAAGAAGATGGACGGCGTTCTGTTCATCTGTGCCGACCACGGTAATGCAGAGCAGATGATCAATTATGAGACAGGTGAACCTCATACGGCTCACACAACTAACCCCGTACCGTTCATTCTCGTGAACTACGACCCTTCCTATACACTCCGTGAGGGCGGAAGACTTTGCGATATCGCACCTACGCTTCTCGAGATCATGGGAATGGAGCAGCCTTCCGAGATGACGGGTAAGTCACTACTTATTAAGAAGTAATAAAACCACAAAAGACCATGAGTTAATAATAAGTGGCAGAAGGAGATACAAAATGAGCTATTTAGAAATCGTAAACGTTTACGGAAGAGAAATCCTCGATTCAAGAGGAAATCCTACAGTTGAGGCAGAGGTTACTCTCATCGACGGTACAATCGGCAGAGGTACAGCTCCTTCCGGTGCATCCACAGGTGAGTTCGAGGCTCTCGAGCTTCGTGACGGCGACAAGTCCAGATACCTCGGTAAGGGTGTATCCAAGGCAGTTGAGAACATCAATACCATCATCAATGATGCCATTACGGGCCTCGATGCTTCCGACATCTACGCTGTTGATAAGGCGATGATCGATGCAGACGGAACAAAGGATAAGTCAAACCTCGGTGCTAACGCTATCCTCGCTGTTTCCATCGCTACCGCAAGAGCAGCGGCTACCGCTCTCGATATCCCTCTTTACAGATTCTTGGGCGGCGTTCAGGGAACAAAGCTTCCCGTTCCTATGATGAACATCTTAAACGGCGGTGCTCACGCAGATTCCGCTGTTGATACACAGGAGTTCATGATCATGCCTGTAGGTGCTCCTTCTTTCAAGGAAGGCTTAAGATGGTGTGCAGAAGTATTCCATACATTGAAGAAGCTCATCAAGGATATGGGTGACGTTACGGCAGTCGGTGACGAGGGCGGATTTGCTCCCAATAAGCTTGATTCCGATGAAGCAGCCATCGAGAAGATCCTCGAGGCTATCAAGGTTGCAGGCTTCGAGCCCGGCAAGGACTTCATGATCGCTATGGACGCTGCTTCTTCCGAGTGGAAGAGCGAGAAGGGCAAGGGCTTCTATCATCAGCCTAAGTCCGGTAAGGACTTCACATCCGATGAGCTCATCGCTCACTGGGAGTCTCTCGTAGATAAGTATCCTATCATCTCGATCGAGGACGGTCTCGATGAGGAAGACTGGGAAGGCTGGCAGAGAATGACCGCTAAGATCGGCCACAAGGTTCAGCTCGTAGGTGACGATCTCTTCGTTACAAACACAGAGAGACTTGCCAAGGGTATCGCACTCGGTGCAGGTAACTCCATCCTCATCAAGCTCAACCAGATCGGTTCTGTTTCCGAGACTCTCGAGGCTATCAAGATGGCTCATAAGGCCGGCTACACAGCTATCTCTTCTCACAGATCGGGTGAGACAGCCGATACAACGATCGCTGACCTCGCCGTCGCTCTTAACACTTGCCAGATCAAGACAGGTGCTCCGAGCCGTTCAGAGAGAGTTGCAAAGTACAACCAGCTCCTCAGGATCGAAGAGGAATTGGGCGATGCAGCATGCTATCCTCAGATGGGTGCTTTCAACGTAAAGCGCTGATCTCACAGACTTATGTGATTTGAATAAGGCCGTGTCCGTAAGGATGCGGCCTTTTATATATTCTTTTGTACCTGTGATAGAATTGGGGCACCGGCACTTCTTATGAATTCCAAAGGAGACACCTTATGAAATACAGAAATGATAAAAACGGTGATCCTGTTTCAATCCTCGGATACGGCTGTATGCGTTTTACGACCAAGGGGGGCAAGATAGATATCCCAAAGGCCTCACGGGAGATAATGCTCGCCATCGAGAACGGAGTCAATTATTTCGACACCGCCTATATCTATCCGGGAAGCGAAGCCGCATTGGGTGAGATCCTCGAGACGAACGGTGTCCGCGATAAGATCAAGATCGCAACGAAGCTTCCCCAGTACCTTGTCGGCAATAATCCGAAGGCTTTGGATAAGTTCTTTGATGAGGAGAAGAAGAGGCTTCGTACGGATTATGTAGATTACTACCTCATGCACCATCTGACCGATATATCGGCATGGAACAAGCTTAAGGCGGTAGGTGCGCGTGAGTGGCTTGCCGCGAAAAAGGAAAGCGGAGAGATAAGAAACGTCGGCTTCTCGTATCACGGTGACAGCGACGGATTTATCGAGATATTAAACGATTACGACTGGGATTTCTGTCAGATCCAGTATAACTATCTCGATGAGAATACACAGGCCGGTGTCGCCGGACTTAAAGCGGCAGGGAAGAAGGGCGTTCCCGTCGTTATAATGGAGCCTTTAAGAGGAGGAAAGCTCGTTGAACTTCCTGAGAATGCGCGTAAGCTTTTGGATAAAGATCCGAAGGGAAGGACGGCGGCGAGACTTGCTTTCGAGTGGCTCTGGAATCAGCCGGAGGTCACATGCGTTCTGTCCGGCATGAACTCGGAGCAGATGGTAACGGAGAATTGTGAATCGGCCTCGAACATCAACCCCGGAGACTTTACTGACGAAGATTTCAGGCTTATCGAGGGTATCAAGGAAGAGATAATGAAGATCACCAAGGTCAACTGCACCGGATGCAGGTATTGCATGCCGTGTCCGAGAGGCGTTGATATCCCGGGTGTCTTCAGATGCTACAACCATATGTACACGGAAGGCAAAGGCACGGGCAGGACCGAATTCATTCAGTCCATAGCACTGCAGGACAAGCCCGGTCTGCCGTCTTTGTGTGTCGCCTGCGGCAAGTGTGAGAAGCATTGTCCCCAGAGCATATCGATCATAGAGACATTAAAGGAAGCGGATAAAGCGCTCGAGCCGTGGTACTATAAGGCCGCCATCAAAGTTGCCCGTAAACTCATTCTTTAATAATTAGACTGTGTTTACGCCATAAGAGCCGAATAATGTGGTATTATTATAGAGTGTTCTTTTTAATAATGAGATCTCGGAGGACTATGTATGATTGGAAAAGGTAGAGAGGTACTCAATTACTTCGCCGAACGCGCAAAGGAGCATTGGGATCCTTCCAATGCCGCGAAGCTTCAGACTTTTATCGATGACCCCGAGAATACTCTGCCGTCAACGACAAAACTCGTTGTAGTAGAAGGCGGAAGTCCCGATGACAGGAAGGAGCTTTGTTATTCATTGAGGAATAAGCTCGACGGCCTTCATACCGTCATCCTGATCGTAAGCGGCGAGCCTACGCTGTTCGATACCAACGGTCTTGTAGGTATCGAGAAGAACATAGTAGAGACAGCAGAGACTTTGGTAAGCCTCTCCGGAGATCCTGATTATATCCTTCTCCACGGTAATTTTATGGATGTTGAATACACCACGCTTCACGGTCTGATTGACGTAGTCTTCAGAAAACATTTCTATTGTAAGGTAGAGGGCGATTCAGTCGAGGCTAATGCCAACAATATCTTCAATACCCTGATGGAGAGATTAAGGTGATCTTCCGCCGTAAAGGCTTGAGTTTAACATTGTTACTTGCGAGCACGCCGATGATCCTGTCGGGGTGCTCTTTTGATTCCGGTGTTTCCGTCTCTGCCGGTATTACGCAGATGAATGTATTAAATGACAGTCTTAATGCCGCGTCTTCGTCCTGTGCCGCATATGAGATATTCGTCGGGTCGTATCGTGACAGTAACGGGGACGGGATAGGAGATATTAACGGTATCACCGAATCTCTTGATCATATCAGCGGCATGGGTTTTGACATGATCTGGTTAACTCCGGTGTTTACATCTCCGACTTATCATAAGTACGACGTAGAAGATTACTATACGATAGATCCTTCATTCGGAGATCTGTCCGATCTCGAGGAGCTCATAAACGAATGTCATGAGCGCGGGATATCCGTGATAACGGACTTTGTAATGAATCATACATCGGTAGAACACGAGTGGTTTATTGAAGCCTCTGACGCGGTCAGAGGGTGTCTTACGGAAGAAGATCTCGAGGAAGCCGCATCTCAATGCGAATATGTCGATTACTATAACTTCAGCATGAGCGGCGGAAGCGGATATGTGAAGCTTCCGGATTCCGAAGTGTACTATGAAGCCGAATTCTGGGAAGGAATGCCCGATCTGAACCTCTCGTCGGAGGCAGTAAGGAATGAGCTTCTGGACGCGGCATCGTACTGGCTCTCCGAAGGAGTGGACGGATTCAGGTTGGATGCCGTCACCTACTTCTATTCGGGCTCGGATCAGGGAAATATAGATTATCTGACAGGTTTTGTTGACCGCGTAAGATCGGTTGCTCCTTCTTCTTATATAGTCTGTGAGGCATGGACCGATCCTATTACATACATACCCTACTATCAAAGCGGAGTTGACGGTATGTTCAATTTCTCTTTCTCCGGCAAAGACGGTGTTATCGGCAGAGTCGCGGGCGGTCTGTCTCCCGCTTCGTCTTACGGTTCATCCGTCGCGGACTATCAGGAACGACTTGAAGAATTGGCGGGAGTGCCTTTGTCCTCAGATGCATCATTCTATACGAATCACGATATGGGGCGTTCTGCCGGATATTTTGCAGGCGATGAGGCATCATACCGCGTCCGGCTTGCCGGAGCTCTCAATCTTCTTATGAGCGGAAGGACATTTGTATACTACGGTGAAGAGATAGGCATGAAGGGTTCGGGCTCTGATGAGAATTTCCGTGCCCCCATGTACTGGTCCGACGATCCTTCGTTCAACGGGCTGTGTCAGCCGCCTCCCGGCATGGCTCAGTTCGAGATGAAATACCCTTCATTGGAAGATCAGATCGATGATCCTCTGTCCATATATAACTACTATCGTCAGGCGGTTCTTCTACGTTCGTATTTCCCCGTCATCTCTCGCGGCGAAGTGACATTCTATCCCGAACTGTCAGATGATAATATCTGCGTTATCGAGAAGACTGACGGGGAGGGTGATACTCCCGTTCTTATCGCGATCAACACATCTTCCAATGAACAGACGATTGATCTGTCGGCGCTTCCTTACGATCAACTCGCGGCAGTCCTTGCAGTCTCTTACGATGAAGCGACCCTCTCAGGCGGAACCCTTACTTTGCCTCCGTTCTTCATAGCAGTACTGACCGGATCTTGATCCGGCATCTGTTTACGAACCACGCATTTCCTCGCTATCGCGCCTATCAGGACACCGATCAGCTCTTTTATGGTCTCATAGTCCGGCCGGTAATATTTATCTCCCGGGATCAGGATAACATCCCTGTTGATATAAAGACCGGAACTTATGTAATTATCTATCTTATCCAAATTATCCGATACGTAGCCGAAGTCGCTTAATGCGCCCAGGTATTCAAGGAACCCGCATCTGTCATACTCAGGAAAAGGTATGGAGAAATCAGGATAGACGGTGCCTTTCCGAAGATCAAGTCTGGCATCATACTTATACTCAATATGCATATCATCGAGGATCGAAGCAATAACTGTCTCGAACTGTGAGCGCATCTTTATTCCGTTGTAGATGTAAGGATGTTTGATCTCCACGCTGCACTGATTATTGCTCATTGAATTCCACAGATCCATATTAAAAGGATTACCCTGCGGTCTTATTATCTTATATTCTCCGGATATCTGTGCAAGAGAACCGGAATGCTCATTCTTCCAGTCCTCGAGAAGGTTATTCAATTGCTCCTTAAGAGTCTTCCTCTCATTGGCTATTCGTGACAATCTGTCCCACAGGGAATTGCTTGAAGATATCCTCCTTTTAACTATCTTTCCGGTCGACTTATCTTTTGTATAGTAAGATATGACCGTCTTGTTTCCCCGATGAGTGAAAGTTACCGTCGGTGTTTTTTCTAAACGTTCTTTCAAATAGATATAACGACCAATGAAGTATTCTCTTGGTCTCCCGTATTCCATACGTAGAAACTACTACCATTGATGGCCTTTTTCAATCCCTAATTATCCGATATTTACAGGTCGGGACTTTAAGTGGATCCGTTTTAGGATTATGGACACATAAAAAGTCTCAAAACGGGGTAAAATGATCGATTTTGGGACTTTTTGGGATTATTTTATGTTGGTTAAGTCCTTTATTATCTGACTTGCCATAATGAGGCCCATGACGGAGGGCGTGAAGGCGGATGAGCCCGGAACATGGCGGCCTGTCATCGGGTCGGCCTGCCCGCCGACTATATTCTTATTAGGATCTTCCCTTGAATAGACGACCTTAACATCTTTGATCCCGCGGTTCTTAAGTTCGCGTCGCATTACCTTGGCGAGCGGGCAGACGGAGGTCTTACTTATGTCGGCAACCTCAAACATCTCGGGGTTCATTTTGCCTCCTGCCCCCATTGCGCTTATAACAGGGACACCTGCTTTCTTGGCCTGTGCGATGATTTCCGTCTTAGCGGCGACGGTATCTACGCAATCGGCGACATAATCGTAATCAGAGAAATTGAATTGCGAGGCGGTCTCCGGAAGAAAGAAGCACTTCTTTACTTCAACATCGGCATTGGGATTGATGTCGCGAATGCGTTCTGCCATCACATCAACTTTGTATCTGCCGATGGTGGAGTGCAGTGCGATTATCTGACGGTTGAGGTTGGTGACGGAGACCGTATCATTATCAACCAATACGAAAGAGCCGATGCCCGATCGGGCGAGTGCCTCGACGACATATCCGCCGACTCCGCCTATGCCGAATACGGCGACGGTCTTGTCCTTCAATGAACAGACGTTATCCCTGCCGATCAAGAGTTCAAGTCGTTCAAACTGATCTTCCATTAAATACCTCGTATGCTTTTTGAGTCAGAAGGGCGGCCGCATTTCTCATTGATTCCTCCTGCGGTATTCCTTTCGAGATAGAATATACCTCATCAAACACCGTATCGCTAAGCCCTTCTCCTGTACAGCCTGCGAATGCGATCACTCTTGCTCCGGACTTTCTGCCGAGAAGGGCGATCTTGGAGGGCAATTTACCCATTATGGTCTGTTCGTCTAACCGCCCTTCGCCTGTTATAACATAATCGGAATCGTGTATCACTTCTCCGAGACCCGTTCTGTCTATGATCAGATCTGCGCCCGGAACGGTCTTGCCGTTAAGGAAGAATCTGAATGCGAATCCGAGACCTCCGGCCGCTCCGTCTCCCGGGACCAGACCCTCATCGCCCGCGATCTTCAAAAAACCATCGATCCATTGATCCATCTTAAGGCAGTCGCTTCTGTCCGCACCTTTCTGCGGAGCGAACACCATACTGCATCCGTTTATACCGGTAAGCGGATTGGTTACATCACAGGCGATCGTAAATGTGCACTCGCGGATGCGCGGATCCATAGAGGACTTATCGATCGAATGAATATCTGATAGTCCGATGGCCCCGGGTCTTATATCAAGGCCTTCATCGTCTGTAAGTCTTAGACCCAGCGCCTGCAGCATTCCCGCTCCGCAGTCGTTTGTGGAACTTCCGCCGAGTCCTATGATGAACTCGCGGCAACCCTTATCAAGGGCATCTGTGATCATCTGTCCGACGCCGTATGTCGTCGTATGAAGAGGGTTACGCGAAGAAGGTTCGATCAGCGTCAGACCGCAGGCTGATGCGATATCCATTATGGCGGTCGTACCTTTGATCCCGTATGAGGCATTTACCTTTACAGACGGCAGAGGTCCGGTAACTTCAACGGTATGTACGGTTCCGTTTACGGCTTTGGTCATAACGGCAGAAGTTCCTTCCCCGCCGTCTGCAACCTCATATATCAGGATCCGGGCGTCAGGGACGGCCTTCAATATTCCCTCAGAAATGGCAACGCCCGCCTCGTATGAGGTGAGCGAGCCTTTAAACGAATCAGTTGCTATAACTATTCTCTTATTCAATCCTTCTTATCGGGGGCGGGAGCGGAAGGTTCAGACTTAACTGCTTTGGCCGCCTTTTTCTTTCTCATCTTTTTGATAATTACTTTGATAATGATTACCGCAGCAACTGTCAGAACGATTATAACAGCAATTCCGATCACATTCTCGGCGAACCAGATGCCCAGATCCTGTAAAGATTCTTTCGCCCTGTCGATTCCGTCGCGGAATGCTTCCCCGAACTTCTCTCCGTATGTCTTGATGCGGGGTTCTTCGGGCTCTGTCTCTTCGAGGACTTCGGTGATGTTGAGGTTCAAAGTGCTGTATGAGGAGAGATTCTCGAGGACTCGAAGTTGACTCTCGTAACTCTCGATCTGGTATCTGACATATGTCAATTCATTCTGGAGCTGAAGAACGATATCGAGTGAATCTGCATCTGCGAGAAGAGAGTTTAAGGTCTCCTGCTCAACCCGGAGTGATTCTATCCTTGCCTGTGTGTCTGCATATGTAAGCGTAACATCCTCTGTGTTCTCGCTCGTATTTGTGATTATCGCGGCTGTGCCGATCGAGCGTACGAGGGCATCAAGTCCTTCGGAAGACACACGGATCGTATAGCTTGCCCGTCTTAAGTCTCCGGCATTTCCCGTTCCGCTGAAGGTCTTGCTCTCGATGTATCCGCCGAGTGAACTGATCTGATCCTCGATATCGGATGTGAGTTCATTAAAGTGAAGTGTCTCGCAGGTCATCGAGACATTCCTTATGAGCATGCGCTCCGTAAGGTCGGCTTCCGTAGCCTGTATGCTCCCGTTTTCGGCTCCTGCCGAAGAAGAACCTGAGTAGTATTCCTCTGCCGGCGCTTCCGTGTAGGCATAATCTGCTTCATAGTCGGCAGTAGCGGCGCCCTCGGCGTAGAATCCTTCGACGTAAGCGGTATCAGCGGAATTATAGGATCTTACTTCCGCTGTTGTCTCAACGGCCATTTGCAGCTCTTCGTCTCTCAATGCATGTGATCGTGATCTTGAACATCCTGCCAGGAGCATAACTGCCGTAAGTGAAACGGCTAATATGTTAATAACATTCTTTTTCATCTTCATAACCCTCCGTTCGGTCGTGTTACCCATTAGACGGAATTTTTAAGAAGATGGTCACATAAAAGTTTTTGCTGTCGATGTTATAATCTATTTGAATAACCAACGGATGGTGTTTAACGTGCGCAATATAGTCATAGTTGAAGCGATATCGACAGGATATAATTTTGTCGAAGATGTCGTAAGAAGAGGCTACAATCCGATTGTACTTGAATATGAGACTGAAGGATCGGATGATTACGACTCCGTAAGGAAAGAATCTCATGAGAATTATTACAGACAGCCGACGATAATCAAGATTAACGGTGATTATGACAGAACACTGAAGATCGTGAGAGAACTTGATCCCGTGCTGGTAGTTGCAGGCTCTGAGCTTGGAGTGAATACGGCAGTGCATTTGGCCGATGACCTTGGCCTCCCCGGTAATTCATATGCCGATATCAAGGCAATGACGTTGAAGGACCATATGCATGAAGCGCTGAAGAAGGCGGGTATCCGATATATTAAGGGGCAGGTCGTCTCAACTGTTGAGCAGGCTGTTGCTTTCTGTAAGGAAAACGGATTGGAACAGGCGGTCGTAAAACCCCTGGAGAGTGCCGGAAGCATGGGAATGTACCTTTGCGACAATATCGATGATGTAAAAAATGCCGTTAGCTCTTTGCTCAAATCAAAGAGTATGTATGGTTTTGATATAGATGCCGCTCTTGTCCAGGAACGTATAATCGGGGAAGAGTATATAGTTAATACCGTCTCATGTAATGGCGTGCATAAACTTAATTCCATCCTCCGTTACAACAAGATAAAGACGGAAGAGGGCGGATATATCTACGACTATATCGAGACACTGAGCCGCCTCGAGTCCGAACACACGGCGATGGTCGAGTATGCTTATAAGGTCGCGGATGCCATAGGTGTCAGGTACGGTATGATCCACGGTGAGTATATGATAGATAAGAACGGACCGGTCCTCATCGAGGTAAACTGCCGCCCGATGGGATGTACTATGACCGATGAGTATCTGGATCTTATCTATGGTCAGCATGAATCCGATACTACTATTGATGCCTATCTTGACCCGGAAGGGTTTACGGCAAGTCTCAATAAACCCTACAAACCTCTTCGCAAGGGTGTGTTGAAGCTCATTATGGTCCCCAAGGACATGGAGGCCGAAGACCATCCGATCCTCGAAGTGGCAAAGCATCTTCGAAGCACATACAGGATATCCGGTTCATTGAGCGACGATCCGGTCCGGTATATAAAGACGCGTGATCTCGAATCTGCCGGAGGGATCGTATATCTCGTACACGATGATGAGAATGTTGTCAAAAGCGATCTCGAACTGTTAAGGAAGATCGAGAAGAAGTATTTCTCGTTTCTTCTAAGTGAGGGCATGTCGAGAAGGTGGTTTACCGAAGCCGCGGTCGGATCACCTGATGTCGGTAAGATCCGCCGGGAGTGCGGTTGTTACGGAGCGGTGCTCTACGCCGGGGATAAGCCGCAGGAGATTCAGGGCATACAGTGTGTCTGCCCGGAGACTTTAAGTGATGCGCATAAGGGCTTTAATAACGTCATCATCGGCTATCAGGAAAGCCTTGTTAAGCTTAATGAGACAAAGTGCTTAAGACTTATCTTCGAGACGATAGATAAGGTAAAGCCCGGCGGAAGGGTCATCATTCCGTCGAGTACATATGAATATCTGTCTTATAAGAGAGAGGGCGCTGAGCTTCTTCTGGAGGTCAAGGGTCTCTCCATCGAGCCTCCTGTTCAGGGAATTAACGACTACGTTATCGGTCTTAAGGAAAGATAAAAGTGCGAAGCGGAAAGATCCTTAACAAGAAGTTCTTTCAATTCCTCCTGCCCACCGTGTTAAGCACGGTGGCTATTTCGCTTAACGAATTTGTCGACTGCATTATGGTGTCGAATCTGTTAGGTCAGCACGCTATGGCTCTGGTCAACATGGGTACCCCGGTAATGCTGGTCTTCGCCGTTATCTACTCTATGTTCGGAACAGGCGGAGCGGCGGTGTTCGCATCCCTCTCGGGCGCTCATGAGGAGAAGCAGGCGGGCAAAGTATATACGATGTCTCAGAAGGAGCAGACAAAGATAGACTGTCTCGATATACTCATCAAAGTCTATCCCGAGGATATCCTGATAGACGTAAGAAGTATAGGAAAGCCTCTCGATACGGCAGGTGCAAAAGGAGATTTCTCGAACCTCTCGGTGCTCCGTTCCGCAGTGTCTTCTATGACATACGATTACGTTCTCGGCATGAATCAGATGAGACTGATAGTTTAACGCAATACTTGATAAACCTCTTTTAATAAATTAGGATAATAACGGAATAAAGGAACAGGAGAGATACTATGGGATTCGGAATCGACATTGGTGATCTTATAAATATCGGGCTTCAGATCGCCCGTTCGGTAGAAGCGAGAGATGAGTTGCTCGCTTCACAGGCTAAGGCGGAAGCGGCAAGGAAAGAAGCCGAGCGTCAGAAGCATGTTGCCGCTGCCGAAGCGAAGGCCCTCGAGAACAGAAAGCTTGCCGAGAAGATCGCTAAGGAAAGCGTAGCGATCTCATGCCAAAGCTGCGGAGCGCATCTTGCATGCCGTAAGAATTCGATCAGCTTCTGTGAGTTCTGCGGTTCGGCTATCAGAGTTACGGCCGAAGGAAAGGCCTCGGTACTTTCGCCCGAGGCCCGTAAAGCCGTTATTGACCGCGCGAGAGCGGAACACGATAAGAAGAATCAGTAAAGACTCTCTATATCTATAAGGTTGGAACCGAGTGTTGCACCCGTTTCTTCCGAGTTCATATGGATAAACACAAACTTCAAAGCGCCATCGGAATCCGAAGCAATGAAGCAGTAATAAGTTCCGTCACCTGTCTTTGTCGCGAGGACTGCGATCGGGTCATAGATGCTGTTGGCAATACGGAATTTGGCAGCAGTGTCTTCGTCGACGGTAAGGTCCTCCGTTGTCGTCCATCCGCCGGGTAAAGGCGCCTGCGAGTCTTCTACTAAGACGGTATCGCCGCCGTAGTTCTCTGACATTGCTTCGTAACCGGGCTGGTATACCTTGCTTATCGAAACGTTACCTGACCCGTCATCCCGGATGTAGACAATTGCCCAATAGGGTACGGCATCGGGCACTACAACGGTTGCATTGCAAAGGAAGCAGTAGATCGTTCCGTCCTGATCGAAGCTTCCGAGGCAGAGTTCGGGTGTATATCCGACTCCGACGAATCCGTCTAATGCCTGTGTGAACAGATCGTTCAGTTCGGGTGTGACTTCCGTTGATACTGAAGCTTCCGCAGTAGTGGTCTCGGCAGGTGCAACCGTGGTCTGCGTCTGTGTCTCAAAAGTCTCGGCGGTCTGAACAGTTGTCACCTCGGAGGGCTCCGTTCCTTCTGTCGTTGCCTCGGAAGACTCCTGTGAGCAGGCGGTAAGGCACGACACGCTTATTGCTGCAGTAAGTGCCAGTGATAAGAATTTTTTCATAGATGATCCCCTTTCCATATTCAAAACTGTTAATAAGTGTATCACATAAAATAAAAACATGTGTCCCAGGCGGGTATCGAGGGCGTGTGACGCATAAGTACCCGGTATCCGGGATTCAATTCCAGTACTTTGGACGGAAGTGCAAATAAGTCTTCGCTCCTGTGATAGCAGGCGATGCACATAACAGGCTTATATTTCGCGATGGTTTCTGCGCCTCCTTCGAGTGCGGCAAGCTCCGCCCCTTCAACGTCGAACTTAATGAAACTGACAGGGCGTCCCCCGGAAAGACCGTCGATCGTCACGGTCGACACTTCGGCGGTGCCGTCCTTATCAAGGCTCGTGCCCCTTCCGAGATTGCGATCGGTAAAAGCCGTGCCGTCCTTATCCGAGATAAAAGCCTGCACGTATTCGATATCGATCGGGAGAGCTGCCGTATTCTCACGAAGCTTGCGCATGTTGCGCCTGTCGGGTTCCACGGCGACGATCCCGGTGATCCCCGTGACCTTCGAAAACCTGTTTACGGTGTCACCGTTATATGCCCCGAGGTCGATAAAAAGCC
Organism: Mageeibacillus sp. UBA6980; assembly: GCA_002450095.1. GTDB lineage: Bacteria > Bacillota > Clostridia > Saccharofermentanales > Saccharofermentanaceae > Saccharofermentans. Next base: position 41,050 of record DJYK01000027.1, read on the forward strand.
CGGAGTCAGACGGCTTAATCAGGGAATCGGCATCGGGGATGCTTACCTCGCAGTCCTTAAGATACTTTATGTCTCCCGTGAGGCGGGCTGATATAACATCGTCAAGAGTCCTCACGGAAAGATCGTCGCTGAGTATCTGCCGCACCCGGGACAACTCATCCTTGTGAGCGTTGTAAAACCCGATGTCAAACAGGTTGTTCCCGTAGACGGGAACGTCCGGAGCGTAAAGCTCGCACTTGGAACTTATCTCATCTGCATACGAGAGCACATCGGGTCTTGACGAACCGAAGCACATGAGCACGATCATTTCGTTGCCGAATTCCGAGAACAGGTCGTCGAACGACCTTACCTTCATGCCGTGAAATGATCTGTCACGTACAAATCCCGGACTTGCGAATATGCCGTCTACGGGAATGCCGCGTTCTTCGAGCACGGCAATGATCTTATCGGCGCCGTTACCCGTGCCGTACAGGACAACTTTACGACCTTTGGCGGTCTGTTCCTTAAGATAATCCCACAAATCATTAACAAAAGTATTCATTTACTCTATTTTACACCATCCGTAAATTGATAAAGGGGGCTCCGCTGTGTTAGAATTTAGTGTCTATTTTTGTAAGGCACGTATTACATGCCGAAAGGAGTCACAGACATGATTTACACAAAAGAAGTCGAGAACATGTGTCCTGTTGCCAAGGGCGCTAAGCATGAGCCCGCACCTATTCCCGAAGAAGGAAAGTGGGTACACGCGAAGAAGATCGAAGACATCTCCGGTTTTACACATGGTATTGGTTGGTGCGCACCTCAGCAGGGCGCATGCAAGCTCTCGCTCAACATTAAGAACGGCGTTATCGAGGAGGCTCTCGTAGAGACTATCGGATGCTCCGGAATGACCCACTCCGCAGCTATGGCTGCCGAGATCCTGCAGGGCAAGACTATCCTTGAGGCACTTAATACTGACCTTGTTTGCGATGCTATCAATACTGCTATGAGAGAGCTCTTCCTCCAGATCGTTTACGGTCGTTCACAGAGTGCATTCTCCGATGACGGACTTGCAGTCGGTGCAGGACTTGAGGACCTCGGCAAGGGTCTCCGTTCTCAGGTAGGAACAATGTATGCCACAAAGGCAAAGGGCGTACGTTATCTCGAGATGGCAGAAGGTTACGTTACAGGTATTGCACTTGATGCAAACAACGAGGTTATCGGATACAAGTTCGTATCCCTCGGCAAGTTGACAGATTTCATCAAGAACGGCGACGACCCCAACACCGCTTGGGAGAAGGCTCAGGGCCAGTACGGTCGTGTTGCTGACGCAGTTAAGATCATCGATCCGAGAAAAGAATAATCTCACGAAAGGAGTTTGCATAATATGGCTTTATTTGAATCATATGAGAGAAGAATTGACCAGATCAACGCTGTTCTTAACAGCTATGGCATCAGTTCTATAGAAGAAGCTGAGAAGATCACAAAGGACGCAGGTCTTGATGTATACGCTCAGGTAAAGAAGATCCAGCCCATCTGCTTCGAGAATGCATGCTGGGCATACACAGTAGGTGCTGCTATCGCTATCAAGAAGGGTGCCCGTAAGGCAGCCGATGCTGCAGCCGCTATCGGAGAAGGTCTCCAGGCTTTCTGTATTCCGGGTTCCGTTGCTGATCACCGTAAGGTAGGTCTCGGTCACGGTAACTTAGGTAAGATGCTCCTCGAGGAGGAGACAGAGTGCTTCTGCTTCCTCGCAGGTCACGAGTCTTTCGCTGCCGCTGAGGGTGCTATCGGTATCGCCGAGAAGGCTAACAAGGTTCGTCAGAAGCCCTTGAGAGTTATCCTCAATGGTCTCGGCAAGGACGCTGCTCAGATCATCTCCAGGATCAACGGGTTCACATTCGTTGAGACACAGTACGACTACAAGGCTGCTAAGCTTAACATCATCTCCGAGACACCTTATTCAACAGGTCTTCGTGCTACAGTTAAGTGCTACGGTGCCGACGATGTTCAGGAAGGTGTTGCTATCATGCATCACGAGAACGTCGGTGTTTCCATCACAGGTAACTCCACTAACCCTACACGTTTCCAGCATCCTGTTGCAGGCACATACAAGAAGGAGTGCAATGACTTGGGCAAGAAGTACTTCTCAGTTGCAAGCGGCGGCGGTACAGGCAGAACACTTCACCCTGATAACATGGCTGCAGGTCCTGCATCCTACGGTATG
>DJYK01000009.1 GCA_002450095.1 Mageeibacillus sp. UBA6980
ACCTACGGCTACTGACACACCTACGCCTACGGCAACGGATACTCCTACACCTACGGCAACGGATACACCTACGCCTACGGCTACAGATACTCCTACACCTACGGCAACGGACACACCGACACCTACGGCAACGGACACACCGACACCTACGGCAACGGATACTCCTACACCTACGGCTACTGACACACCTACGCCTACGGCAACGGATACTCCGACACCTACAGCTACGGATACTCCGACACCTACGGCTACTGACACACCTACGCCTACGGCAACGGATACTCCTACACCTACAGCGACGGATACTCCTACACCTACGGCAACGGATACTCCTACACCTACGGCTACTGACACACCTACGCCTACAGCGACGGATACTCCTACGCCTACTTCGACGGACACACCTACGCCTACGGCAACGGATACTCCTACGCCTACAGCTACGGATACTCCTACACCTACGGCAACGGATACTCCTACACCTACGGCTACTGACACACCTACGCCTACAGCTACGGATACTCCTACGCCTACAGCTACGGATACTCCTACAGCTACTCCGACAGCCACGGCAACACCTACTGCTACGGCAACACCTACAGCCGGTCCTACGGTAACTACCGTACCTACCAATCCGAGTCAGACGACTCCTGCTGAGACAACACCGAGCGGTACGAACCCGACAACACCTTCGGAGACGACACCGACGGAGACAACGCCTACAGAGCCCAGAGATGTTTCTTCTGTAACTCTTGACGGATCTCCGATCAATCCTGACACGTATACTGTCAACCCTGACGGTTCTGTCACGATCAATGAGACATTGAGAAGGACACTTGGTGCAGGACGTCACACACTTGTTGTCACATATGTTGACGGAGCGACCAGAACCTTCGAGATCAATATTGACGGTGCTGACAGATCCGTAACTACAACCGGTGAGTCAAGTATTAATATCGTGGCTGCGATAATAATGCTCTCGTCCATGGCTCTGTTGTACGGCTCAAGGAGATTGAGAAGAGAAGATGAAGAGTGATCTTCTTAAAAGATGATTAGAACGGACCGCTTCGGCGGTCCGTTTTTATGTCGTTTTGTCCTTTGCTCACGGCACTGTTGTCCGTCCTTTAAGGATAATTGACTCATAAGTTACGGGAGTGCTAAAATTCTAAAGAATTTTGTTCAGGAGGTCTTATAGATGGCTATTTTTGAAGGTTCCGGTGTTGCTATAGTTACGCCTTTTACGGAGAACGGAGTTGATTTTGAAAAGCTTTCTAAGCTTATTGAATTCCATATTGCTAATAAGACTGATGCGATCATTATCTGCGGCTCCACAGGCGAGGCTGCTACGATGGATGATGAAGAGCATGTAGCTGCCATCAAGTGTGCTGTAGATACAGTTGCTGGTCGTATCCCGGTCATTGCAGGTACAGGTTCAAATGATACAAAGTACGGTATCGAACTTACAAAGAAGGCTCAGAAGCTTGGAGCGGATGCTGCTTTGGTAGTTACTCCTTATTATAATAAGTGCACACCTGACGGACTCGTAGCTCACTATAAGGCAATCGCGGGAAGCGTTGATATGCCGATAATCCTTTATAACGTTCCTTCGAGAACGAATGTTAATATCAGCCCTTATGTATTGTCTAAGCTTGCTGATCAGGAGAATATCGTAGCGATCAAGGAGTGTAATCTTTCCCAGGTTCCCGAGATCTACAGTGAGTGCGGAGACAGGTATACACTCTATTCCGGTGAAGACGGACTTGCCATTCCCATGGTTTCTCTGGGTGCTAAGGGTGTCATCTCTGTTGTCGCCAATGTTATCCCCGAGTTTACTTCTACGATGATTCACTCTTACCTTAACGGTGACATCAAGAAGGCAAGGGATATGCAGATCGAGGTTATTCCTCTTGTTAAGGCTATGTTCTGTGAGGTCAATCCTATCCCTGTTAAGGAATCGCTCAATATCTTAGGAATAGATGTCGGACACTGCAGAATGCCTCTTTGCGACATGAGCGAAGCAGGACGCGCTAAGATGACAGAAGTGCTTAAGTCTTACGACACTTCGGCACTCACTTCATTCTTTGCCTGATACATAACAGGAGGTTTAATATGACAAGGATTTTTCTTAACGGCTGCTGCGGCAGGATGGGACGCGCCATCTCGAATATGGTTCTCGACAACGACGCTTTCGAAGTTGTGGCCGGTTCTGACATCATTAGCAATGCGACAGGCTTTTCTTATCCCGTGTTCGACTCGCTCGCGCACTGCACGGTAGATTATGACGTTATCGTTGATTTCTCTAATGCCAAGGGCGTACCGGCTGTTATAGAGGCTGCATTGGCTGCTGGAAAGCCGCTCGTATGCTGCACTACAGGTCTTGAGGATTCGACCGTTGCCGCTTTGATGGATGCTTCGAAGGAGATTCCGGTCTTTAAGTCCGCTAACATGAGCGTAGGCATCAATGTTCTTATCGGACTCGTAAAGCAGGCTGCAAAGACTTTATATCCCGGATTTGATATCGAGATCGTAGAGGCTCATCACAGAAGGAAGCTAGATGCTCCCTCGGGGACCGCTCTCATGATCGCCAATGCCATTAATGCCGAATTGAATTATGAGCTTGATTATGTCTATGACAGACATGACAGGATGGAGCAAAGAGGCGACAAGGAATTGGGACTCTCATCCATACGAGGCGGAAATATCGTCGGCGAGCATGAGGTCTATTTCATAAGCGATGAAGAGACAGTTAAGATCTCTCACAGTGCGAAGACAAGAGATGCATTCGCGAGAGGAGCTCTTGCTGCAGCGGAATTTGTTAAAGATATAAAGCCGGGTCTTTATTCAATGAATGATATAATCGACAAGGCTTTAAATAAGGAGGAAAACAATTAATGTTCAGAATGATCCTTGAGGGAGGGGCTCCTCAGATAGGCTATTCACAGGCAGATATCATTATGGGTATCGGTATGGTGGTTCTGTTCGGAGCCGTCATGTACTTTATGATCTATCTTCCTCAGAAGAAGAGAGATAAGAAGCTTAAAGAGCAGATGGATAAGCTTATGGTCGGAGATAAGGTAGTTACCATAGGCGGTCTTATAGGTATTGTTGCCCGCATAACAGAGGATGATGTTACTATCTACACATCTGCTGCCAATACCCCCGTTACATATACCAAGTCTGCTATCCAGACGGTAGTTCCCAGAAACGGAGAGGCTGATTCCGATAAGAAGAAAGATAAGAAAGACTGATCTTAATGCCCAAGATCCCTCAAAGTACCATCAGTGAGGTGCTTTCCAAGGCGGATATAGAATCTGTAGTGGGAAAGTATGTATCATTTACGAAGAGAACAGGCCAGAATCTTTTTGGCCTGTGTCCTTTTCATGCGGAAAATACGCCTTCTTTCTCAGTGACGCCGGCGAGGGGGACATTCAAGTGTTACGGCTGCCAGAAATACGGTAATTCAATCACATTCATCATGGAGGCAGAGAAACTGTCGTTTCCAGAAGCGGTAAAGTTTCTCGGCGATCAGTATGGCGTAACAGTCGAGTGGACGGATAACAGCAATGACAGTTCTTCCGAAATGCGTGAACACAAGAAGCGTGTTATGAAGATACTCACCGAGGCGGCAGGGTTTTACTATAAGGCATTTAATTCCGATGCGGGTAAAGAAGCCAGGCAGTATGCAGCCGGAAGACAGTTGTCTCATGAGACATTGATCAAGTTCGGGATAGGGTTTGCGCCTGATGGGTTTGATAATCTCTACAAGTATCTGAGAAACAAGGGATATACTGATGATGAGCTTAAGGACAGCGGTCTGTTCACGGTCTCGAAGAGGGGAAATCTGATCGATCTGTTCAGAGGAAGACTTATCGTACCTATATTTGATTTCTTCGGTAAGATAGTTGCTTTCGGCGGGCGTAATCTCGGCTCCGAGCTTCCCAAATACGTTAATTCTCCGGATTCTCTGGTCTATAAGAAGAAAGACCATCTTTATGCTCTGAACTTCGCCAAACAGGCAAGAAGCAAGCAGCTCATCATTGTTGAAGGATATATGGACGCCATAGCGATGCATCAGGCGGGCGTCAATAATGCTGTTGCGGCACTCGGTACGGCGTTTACGGAGAGTCAGTTGAAGCTCGCTTCAAAATGTGCCGAGGAGATAGTCTTCTTCTTTGACAGCGATAACGCGGGCAAGGCTGCCGCGGTAAGGGCGGCGAAGATGATGCTTGCCTATCTTAGGAAGATGTCGGGGATCAAGATAAGGATAAGGATCGCTCAGGTCCCGAACGGCAAAGACCCTGATGAATACATTAAGACCAACGGTGTGGAAGCCTTTAAGGCAGTTGTAAGAAGCGCGAAAGACGTTAATGATTATCTTTTCACCAGGGCTTATGACGATAACTGCGATCCTGAGACAGGTCTTGATCAGACTAAGTTTCAGGAGGATATCGTTACTTACGGTTCGTGGCTTTACGATCCGATCAAGAGGGAGAAGATGGCAGCGTCTGCGGCCACTTATCTCGGTGCCCGCTCCGAGACGATCGTCCTCGCGATGGAACACGCCGAGAACGAGACGATCAATACCGAACGTAATCTGGATATCAGAAATCAGGAGAGGGAAAACCTCGAGCAGTTAAAAAGAAGACAGGAGTCGACGAATTCCAATTCCAAGGATGACCATGTAACCTCTAAAGAACTTGAATTGCTCGTAAGGGCCGTAAGATTAGGCCCTATGCTTGCCGATGCCGGAAGAATCGACAGAACGGATGTTATCCGTAAGAACGATTTTAAGGGGACTAATATCCGAAGCGTCGTAGAGTATTTTCTTAGTAATTTCGATCCCGTAAACGGTGTAAGTGAAGCACTTCTTGTTAACAAGCTTTCTGAATTGACATTTAACGGTATGAAGGCGGAGATGGTCTATCTTCAGATGAGCGAGAGTATTCCTTACGGTCCGTCTGATGATGCCATGATAGATATGTATAAGAAACTTCTGTATGAAGTCAGATCCGGTCTTTGCTCTGAAGCCCTGCTTAAGATCAGCGGTCAGATCAATTCCGCTTCAGACGAGAAGGAGAAGGCTGCGCTCATCTCCAAGAGCGATAAACTCGAGAAGTATATGCTGTATCTTCAGCAGCAGAGTGCAAAGCTGTGATGAATCCTTCGGAAGACTTTTTATCCGTGAGACTTATGGCTGTACACGATATGGCCGTATCTGATATCTGTCGTGATAACAAAAGGATCATAGATGTCGGATCGGATCACGGACATCTGTCGTTGTATTCCCTTATGAATAATGACTTCGAATATGCGGTATTGACCGATATACACGAGGATCCCGCCAAAAGGTCCGAGCAGACGATGCGGATGTACGGGATGAGCGACAGATCGAGCGTTTACTGCACGGACGGGCTTGACGGCATCGAACTTATGATAGGCGATGTTATCGTAATGGCCGGCCTTGGCGGCAATAATATGATCGATATCATGACAAGAGTCCTCGATCGTGAATCGGAGGATCTGATGAGAAGCCTTGTCTGGATCCTGCAGCCGCAGAAGTCTTCTGATAAATTAAGAGAGTTTCTGTTTGTGAACGGCTTTGAGATAAAGGATGAGACCTCATGTGAGGACAGGGAGATCAATTACCTTATAATCAAGGCAGTCTATACGGGAAAGAAGACGGATTACTCTCTCGTCGATAAGTTCTACGGCCCTGTTATAATGAGAAAGTACAAAGAAGGCGATCCTGACATAAAGTTGTATGTATCAAGACTTGATAACAGATTCGATATCGCACAAAGAGGCAACGAAGAGATAAGATATATGTACCGTCAACGTAAAGAGGAGGAAGAATCATGACCAAAATCAAGGAAATCACAGATTATTTGGATGAGCTTTTTCCGAGGGAAACAGCCGAGTCGTGGGATAATCCGGGTCTTATGACGGGAAAGCGCGATCAGGAGGTCACTTCGGTCGTGTTAAGCCTCGATGCGACCGCGAGAGCGATCAAGAAGTGCGTCGACACGGAATCCAATCTATTGTTGGTCCATCATCCCCTTATATTCGGCGGAATAGATACCGTAAGCATGGAGGATACCATAGGCTCCCTTCTTTCAGTTATGATAAAGCACGACATTACCTGTTTCGCGGCGCATACGAATATCGACGTCGCTTCAAAATACAGTAATGAAGTCTTAGCCTTAAAGCTCGGAGCCGTTCCCAAATCCGTGCATGAAGTCGAGGGCGCTTCCTGCGGCGTGTATTATGAGCTTCCCGAAGAGGTCAGATTGAGGGATTATATGCAGATCATCAGAAAGTCTCTCAATTCTACCGGAACGATATGCATCAATAACCCCGAGAATACTCTTAAGAGGGTGTTTGTGCAGGGAGGCTCATTCGATGAGGATTCCATACCCGCCGTGGTCGACAGCGGTGCCGAGCTCGTTATCTCGGGTGAGATAAAGCATCATGTGATGCTCTTGCTGGCTCATAAGGGCGTATTGAGCGTGATCGCAGGACATAATGCGACCGAGAGGGTGTTTATGGAGAACCTTAAGGATGTTCTCGCGAAGAAATTCCCGAAGGTCACTTTCCATTATGACGAAGGGTACGAGGCTTCTTTACTTTAATATTTATTTATTTTAATATAGGAATGTTTTCGACCGACCGAGGCAATCGCGGGCACCTGTGGCGAAAGCCGGTGCGTGAGGAAAGTCCGGGCTTCACAGGACGAGGGTGCCGGGTAACACCCGGTGAAGGTGACTTTAAGGAAAGTGCAACAGAAAAGAAAACCGCCTGCTCCGGCAGGTAAGGATGAAAAGGCGAGGTAAGAGCTCACCGGCGGGAAGGAGACTTTCCGGCCTTGTAAACCCCACCCGAAGCAACGTCGTGGAAGACAACCGTGGTCCGCGGGTCTTAGGAGACGGCTTGAGCCTGAGGGTAACTTCAGGCCACAGATAGATGATTGCATATAACAGAACCCGGCTTATCGGCCGTGTCGGAAACATAGAATCGTAAGGAGAATGATAATGGGCGCTGAATCGTATTTGAGCAGAGGTGTATCACCTACAAAGGATGAGGTAAAGGCAGCTGTTAAGAATCAGGATAAGGGAGTTTTCCCCGGGGCTTTCGCTAAGCTGATTCCCGATATTGCAGGAGATCCCGAGTATTGTACCGCTATCCATGCAGACGGAGCCGGAACTAAGTCTTCCGTAGCTTATCTGATGTTTAAGGAGACCGGTAACTACGACTGGTTCAAAGGACTCGCACAGGATTCGCTCGTAATGAATACGGATGATCTTGCATGCGTAGGCGCTTATAAGAATCTGTCACTGTCAAATACTATCGGACGTAATGCGCACAGGGTAGACGGCAAGGCTATCGCGAAGGTCATCGAAGGTTATGACGAGATGATAAGAAAGCTTTCCGATCTCGGTATCAATATAACGATGTGCGGAGGTGAGACGGCTGACGTAGGAGATCTCGTTCAGACACTGATCGTTGATTCCACTATCGTCGCACGCTCCAAGAGAACTGACATTGTTAACGCCGCTGACATTAAGCCGGGCGATATTATCGTAGGTCTTGCTTCATTCGGTCAGGCTTCTTATGAGGATTCCTACAACTCCGGTATGTCTTCTAACGGTCTTACGGCTGCAAGGCATCTTCTTCTGTCTCATTACTACTATGAGAACTTCAAGGAGTCTTTCTCATCTACTATCCCGGAGGATAAGGTCTACTGCGGTAAGTACAGACTTACGGATAAGCTTCCGGGCTCTGAGCAGACAGTAGGTGAGGCTATCCTTTCTCCTACGAGAACGTTCCTTCCGGTTATCGCGCGTGCGCTCGATAACTACAGGGAAAATATCAACGGTATCATCCACTGCACCGGAGGCGGACAGGCTAAGTGCCGAGACTTCGGTAAGAACGTAAGATATGTTAAGGACAATCTCTTCGAATTCCCGCCGCTGTTTAAGGCTATATATGATTCCGGCGACATCCCGATGAAGGAGATGTTCCAGGTATTTAACTGCGGTCACAGGATCGAGTTCTACTTGGATTCCGAGGAGGCTGCAGCCGGCATTATTGCTATCGCTCAGTCCTTCAATATCGATGCACGCATTGTCGGACATGTAGAGGGACTGCCGGAGGGCTCCGAGAATGAGGTCGTCATCCGTTATGGCGGCGAAGAGTTCGTCTATAACTGATATTCAAATTCCTGATTACTATTAGGTTATAAACGCGTCACGGTGGTTGACGCGTTTATTATTAATTGTTAAATTGTAAATATATCTTTATATCTAAAGGAGGATAGTTCTAATGGCTTCCATTAAAAAGTATGTAGCTGAATTTATCGGCACATTTGTCCTTGTCTTTGCTGCTTGCGGTACTGCTGCTGCGGTAGGTTGTAAGACAAATGAAGCTAACGGTGCGTATATTCTTACTGCACTCGCATTCGGCCTTGTAATTGTTGCAATGGCTTATTCTATCGGTAATATCTCCGGATGCCACATCAATCCTGCAGTATCTCTCGCTGTTCTTCTCTCAGGTAAGATGACTGCTAAGGATTTCTGCGGATACCTTGTAGCTCAGTTCCTGGGCGGTATCGTCGGTGCAGCCTGCATCGGTGTTATGCTTGGCTTTGACTGCGGATTCGGAGCTAACGGTCTTTATAACGGCAACATCCTGCTGTCGATCTTCATAGAGATCCTTTTGACATTCATCTTCGTTCTCGCGATCCTCGGCGTAACGAGCAAGCCCGAGTTATCGAATGTTGCAGGTATCGTTATCGGCCTTTCACTTACACTCGTACACATCTTCGGTATTCACTTCACAGGTACATCCGTTAACCCTGCAAGATCCTTCGCTTCTGCGATCTTCGCAGGCGGCGATGCTCTTTCAAGCTGCTGGGTATTCATCGTTGCGCCCCTTCTCGGCGGTGCACTTGCTGCAGTTGTCTGGAAGTTCCTTTCTGAAGAGAAGAAGTAATCTATATAGCTTTATTTCTTAACGAAAAACGCCTTTGCCGTTTGGCAGAGGCGTTTTGTTATTGCGTTCGAATAATAATCCAAGTATCATCCGATTATACTTACAGAAATGAGGTATCTTAACATGGGAATGACGATGACTCAGAAGATACTGGCAGATCACGCAGGGCTTGAGAAGGTTCAGGCCGGAGACCTGATAGAGGCCTCTCTTGATAAGGTCCTGGGAAATGATGTTACGACGCCTCCTGCGATCAAGGTCTTTGAAGGCATGGATCCGGTCGATGTCTTTGATAAGGACAAGATCATTATGGTTCCGGATCACTTTACTCCGAACAAGGATATCAATTCCGCTACGCTTACGAAGTGCATGAGATGCTTTGCAAGAGAGCATAATATCACTAATTACTTCGAACTCGGTCAAAAGGGTATGGGGATCGAACATGTTATTATTCCCGATAACGGTCTTATCTTTCCGGGTGATACCATAATCGGTGCGGATTCGCATACATGTACCTACGGCGCTCTGGGCGCTTTCGCGACGGGTGTCGGCTCGACCGATCTCGCCTGTGCAATGGTGTCCGGTTCCACATGGTTCAAGGTTCCCTCTGCGATTAAGGTTATTCTTACGGGCAAGCCCGGTGAATATGTAACCGGAAAGGATATCATACTTCACCTTATCGGTCTTATCGGTGTTGACGGAGCCCTTTATAAGTCGCTTGAGTTCACGGGTGACGGTGTCCGCGAGCTCTCGATGGATCAGCGCCTCACGATATCGAATATGGCTATCGAATGCGGCGGCAAGAACGGTATCTTCCCGGTAGATGACATAACTCTTGCTTATATATCGAAGACGAATCCCGATCGCTTCTCGAGGGGCGAATATAAGGTTTATAAGCCCGATTCCGATGCCGAATACGACAGAGAGATCACCATTGAACTCGATAAGGTCCCTCTTACGGTCGCGCTTCCTCATCTTCCGTCGAATACGAAGCCTGCCTCTGAGGTTACTGACATGAAGATCGATCAGGTCGTCATCGGTTCATGTACCAACGGCAGAGAAGAGGATATAAGGCTCGCAGCGAAGCTTTTTGAAGGGAAGAAGGTCGCTGACGGCATAAGATGCATCGTTATCCCCGGTTCCCAGAGAGTCTACCGCAAGGCTTTGGATGAAGGGTGGCTCAGGATCTTTGACGATGCGGGCTGTGTTATATCTACGCCTACCTGCGGACCTTGTCTCGGAGGTCACATGGGAATCCTTGCCGAAGGCGAGAGATGTGTTTCCACGACTAACAGGAACTTTGTCGGCAGGATGGGACACGTTAAGTCCGAAGTTATATTGAGCGGCGTTCCCGTTGCCGTCGCATCCGCCGTCAAAGGGCGCGTGGCAACACCGTTCGAGATCTGAAAGGAGGCAGGATATGTCTGTAAAAGGAACAGTTTTTAAATACGGAAATGATGTCGATACCGACGTTATAATCCCAGCAAGGCATCTGACTTCCGCAGATCCCATGTATCTTGCCGCTCACTGTATGGAAGATATCGATCCCGAATTCGTTAAGAATGTGAAGAGCGGGGATATTATGGTCGCCGGCTGTAACTTTGGCTGCGGCTCATCAAGGGAGCATGCTCCCGTCTCGATCAAGGCGAGCGGTATTTCACTTGTCATAGCGGAGTCTTTTGCAAGGATATTCTACCGCAATGCCATAAATGTCGGACTTGCCATAATGGAGTGTCCCGAGGCTTCAAGGGCTATAAATGCCGGTGATGAGGTGGAAGCGGATTTTGATACGGGTATCATTAAAGATCTTACGACAGGGGAGACTTTTACTGCCAAGCCGTTTCCTGAGTTTATCAAGAAGATAATAGATGCCGGAGGACTCGTACCTTATACGAGTGCCAAGAAGGAGGCATGATAAAAAGTAAA
>DJYK01000001.1 GCA_002450095.1 Mageeibacillus sp. UBA6980
TGGTCAACATTTCAGTCACTACTCATCAAGCTGAAGAAGATCGACTGCTTTGACTGTTGCTGCAACAGTCGGGTGCCTTAGTGAATGTTCACTTTGAGACACCCCCTATATATTTAGGAATGCATTTCAACAGTCCTATTTTTGAATCCAATCAGCCATCTTGATCAATGCTTCCTTTCCTTCCGGGAAGTACTTGACCAATGCCCAGTCGTGACACATCGGCTTCTCGACGGCAGTAAAAAACACTCTCTCCTTTTGAAGCTGAATAATGTAATTTCTGACATGCGGATAAAACAGTTCATGCGTTCCGTAGAACAGGAGCATAGGCGGAAAGCCTGTGTAATCAATATATTCAGGACTTATGTCCGGGCTGTCAAATGGAACATTCCTGCACCAGTGCTCGGCGATAAGATCATTCATGGCAACTGTAAGGATCGGATCTTGGGGTTCCATTTCTATTCTGATATCTCTGTTATGGCCGTTCTCGAGGCCGCACGCAGGTGATATGACTATCAGACTTGCCGGTTTATTCTTAAGCCTGTATGCAAGGCTTAATATCAGATTCGCGCCTGCAGAATCGCCCATGAAAACGATATCTTCAGATCTGTAATTCTTCAGAAGTTCATCGGAATAGAACCTCTCAAGCCATTCGAGAGCGTATCTGACATTATGCTTGGGCGCCAGCGGATAATGCGCGATAATGATTTCGGCACCAGTTCTGACCGCAAGCCTTTTGGCGGTGTCATAGTGAATCTTTGTAGCTCTTGCCATTCCACCTCCGCCCGGCAGAAACAGCACGGCTTTTCTCGAGCTTAATGCGGGTTTTTGTGCACGTATCCGGTGTACAGTAAAGCCTTCGAAATCTATCTCTTTTATATCAAGCCCGGAATACATATTTCTTGGAAGTTTGATCTTATCATTGCCTGAGAACAGTCCGGACATGGAACCCTTCGGGCCTCCGCCCGGAAGTTTGTTCAGAAGAAAACAACCCTTCTCGGCAATCTTATATACAAAACTCATCTGCACCTCCATCAGATCAGTAACATCAGACCCAAACACATTTTACCACCATTGGTTAGTAACTACTAACTGGTGGTTAAATAATAATCCGAAGTAACAACTCCGGGTCATCCATTATGATGTTAAGAATCATATAAGCGGAATTTATAACTGACTATCGTAATTGAATATTATCAATTGATAATATCAAATTTAATATATTCCGATTTGCTAAAAAAGTGTTGACAAAGGGGTTTTCTTCTTTTATATTGAATATGGATTCAATGAAATCGTATTCAATAAACAGAAGAAGGGAATTAACATGAATACTGAAAGCAAGAAAAAGGTGATCGTTATCGGCGGAGGTATTGCAGGTCTTTCTGCAGGTATATATGCATTGAAGGCAGGCTTTGAAGTTGAGATATACGAGAAGAATACTGTTCCCGGTGGCGAGTGCATGGGATGGAACAGAAAGGGATACCACATCGACAACTGCATTCATTGGCTTACAGGTACATTAAAGGGCACTGAGCTCTACGAGGTATGGAAGACTGTAGGCGCGTTAAGCGATGACACGGAGTATGCGAAGATAGATTCCTTCTATACTTCAACATATAAAGGACAGAAGGCTACACTTTGGAATGACCTCGAGCGTACCCAAAGGGAGCTTATCGAGGTTTCGCCCGAGGATGAGGAAGAGATAAGAAAATTCATACAAAATGTCGAGTGGTCCAAGCAGTGCCTCTTTCCGGCCTCAAAGCCTATGGAGATGTGGGGCGTCAAAGACTATATCGCAATGGGCGCGTCGATGGCGGACTTTCCAAAGGTAATGAAGGAATTCGGAAAGATATCTCTTGAAGAATACTCGAAGCGATTCAAGTCGCCTCTTCTTCAGAAACTCATGTGCGATTACCTTCCGAAGTCGTACTGTGCTTATTCTTTCCTGGTCTCCTATGCGACTATGGCTATGGGTAACGGCGGAATACCGATGGGAGCGTCTTTGCAGATGTCACTTCGTATGGAGAAGACCTTCAGGAAGTTGGGCGGCAAGATCTTCTATAACAAAGCGGCCTCCGAGATCATCCTCAACAGGAAAAACGCGACCGGTGTGAGGTTCGAAGACGGCGATATCGCGAACGGCGACTACATAATTCCTACGGTTGATACACACCTGCTTTTCGGGAAGCTTCTGCCTGAATCTTATATGCCGAAGGAACTTAAGGCTGCATATAGTGCGCCCAAGGCTTACCCCGCAACAAGCGGTTTCCAGGTTGCTTTCGCTGTGCCGGAGGATTTTAACGAGGGTGAGACGATCTTCATCGATATCGACCCGATCGAGGTAGGGAGCTCGAAGTTCGACAGGATGTATGTTAAGAGCTACGGCTATGATAAGATTTTTATTAAGGACGGTAATCAGGTGATCCAGACATGCATCACACAGACCGATGCGGATTACGAGTACTGGAAGAGCCTCTCGAAGGAAGAGTATAAGGCTTTGAAGGAGAAGCTTACAGCTGAAGTGGAAGACAGGATAGCTGAGGCTTTCCCGAGTCTTGAGGGTAATATGGAGTTCCTCGATGCGTGGACCCCTCTTACCTACGAGAGATACTGCAACGCTTATCACGGCAGCTATATGAGCTTTGTGACCACTCCGTCAGGTAAGCAGATAAAGATGAAGGGGCGCCTCAAGGGCATCGACAATCTTTATGTTGCAGGTCAGTGGACGAATTCACCCGGAGGACTTCCCGTTGCAGTCGCAAGCGGCAAGTTCGCAGTGCAGAGGATACTTAAGAGCGAGAAAAGGAGCATTGAGATCTGATTTGACGAGGTATCGGAAATGACGCGTAAAGAACAAAAGGAAGAAAGGCGTAAGGCAATACTTATGGCAGCGCTTACGCTCTTCGTCGAAAAGGGTTACTACGACACCAAGATCGCAGACATAGCCGCAGCGGTGCCCATGAGCGTGGGACTTATGTTTCACTACTTCGAATCCAAGGAAGAGCTCCTGCTCGAAGTAGTGAAGATGGGGGCTGAAGGCACAAAATCAATAAGCCGTGGCGTACCCCCCGAGATGATGGATAAGATCACGCCGGACTTGTACCTCACGGGATTTTTGCAGAAGATGTTCGATTTTGCCAAAAGCGAGCCATGGGTCTTTTATATGTTTGTTCTTATGGGTCAGGCGAGAAGAGCCGGAATGCCTGAAGAAGCGAGAAAGGTTGCTTTATCGGTCGATGCGGTAGATTTTACCGCAGGACTTATAAGCAAGGGACAAAAGAACGGCATCTTTCACAAAGGCGATGCCAAGCTTATGTCCAGATGTTTCTGGGCGTCCGTGCAGGGCATAATGGAAGAGATGGCAATGGATAAAAGCATGGAGACTCCCGATCCGGAATGGATAGTCGGTCTGCTAAGATAAAGGCGGGTCAGAAGTATGGATGACAAAGCATTTTCCTCACCTTTGTTTAAGATAACCGGCATAGTTGATCTGGCTATGTTTCTCGTATTTATCGTATGTAAGGTGATAGCAGAGGAACCATACGGGAATGTGATCAATGATACATTTCTGAGGGATCTTAGAACATATAAGATCTTTCATAATCTTTCGGAGGCAGCATTGTTCTGTTCGCTGTTCCTGCTGGGAGGGATAATCGTTCTTGTGATTCGCGGTTTCCATCCGGTGTATCTGATATTTGTGGGCGTGTCCGTTATGATGTTTTGCATTCCGTTTTCAAGAGCGATCCCGCCTATAATGCATAAGCCGGAGGTGGTTACAGCCGTTTGTATAGACAGAGATTATCATGTCGGCGGAAGGTATTCCCGATCGAGGCACTACAGTTTGATCTTTGATAACGGTTCTTCGGTAAGCGTCAAAAAAGATGAATATATCGATGCGGTCGGGAAGACTTTTTACGTCGTGATGTGCGGTGATACGGCAATCGAGTCGTTTGATCCCGCGGAGTATAGAATTGAAGTATGAGAGGATCTGAATTTGGGATTATTTACAAAAGCAGAATATAAGCGGATTTTAGATGAAAAAAGGAAATCCAATTGACTTTAAGATCGACCTTGCCCGACTTGCCGCCACCATAGGTAATACAGACATAGCTGATAATATGGAGCTTCTCGGGTGGGGATTCAATGATGAGTCGGAAATAAGAGTTAAGGGAGAATACATGACTTCTCTGATCGCTCATCCACAAATCCATCCACAAAACTATGAGTTTTTGTGGGTGAAAATGTGGATATGGGCCTATATCCACAAAAGTATCCACAAAACAGAAGGTTTTTGTGTATGAATCTGTGGATAGGACCTATGAAGGTATGTACAGTGATGCGGTATTAACGCGCCGGGGCAGGGTCAGGGCGATGATCAGAAATAAAGAGGCTTACGGACTGTGTTCAAATGATCTGACTGTCAGTCTCCTTTGCCCTGCTCAACTGCTTTAACGGCATCTTTTGATACTTTCTTAAGCGCATAGGTGTCGAAGACCGGTTCGTCCGGAAGTTTGAGCTCGATAGAATTGATCTTAGAGATCTGTCCTTTGCCCGATAACATGTTTATCTCGAATACATGACCGCCGTGCTTTTTATCTTCCGAGAGGAAGTGAACATGCCAGCCAGAGGCGTTGATACCGTCCATATAATCAGGGAAATACACACAGACGAGTGTTCCTTTGATCTTCTCGAATTTGAACGCTCTTTGAGTCTTCCCGAGGATCGTCTTCAGATCTATATGAACGGACTCGTAACCTGACTCGGACCTCGCATCGACCAATTCGAATTCACCGTCGATACGGGCCATATGCATACTGTTAAGTCCGAAGTGTGAATCTATCGTATTGTTAAGTGATAACTTAAGATCATCAATACACTTTGTCTTTCCAAATTCGATAGG
Source organism: Mageeibacillus sp. UBA6980 (assembly GCA_002450095.1). Taxonomy (GTDB): domain Bacteria; phylum Bacillota; class Clostridia; order Saccharofermentanales; family Saccharofermentanaceae; genus Saccharofermentans. The sequence continues at coordinate 4,898 of DJYK01000001.1, forward strand.
GGCGGATTGCTCCATCTCGCAGACAGTTGAGAAAGGAACGCCGCGCTCCGGTTCTGCGATCACCACGTCGCCATGCTCCATGGCTCTGTAGCATATTCCGTCCAGTACGATCATCTCGCCGTCGACATCAGTGAACGTTCCGAGTCCGATGCTGCCGTGACGGAGTAATTCGGATACCGATATGACAGCCTTTGAATAGCCGAGCATCAGAGCCTGTAAAGTTGAAACCTGATAAATCTTCATATTATGAGCCCGAACCTCATTTGGATTTTTAAACATTATAGGATCCGTATATCGATTAAGCAACAAAACCCGCCTGTATCAGCCGTATTTTGATCAACGCTTATCAGCTTATATTATTGACTGTTCCTATCGAGACGTAATTGTCTGTTACCGCCTGAAGATCCGTTCCTTCGGATCCTTTCCAGTTGCGCCTCATGTCGATGTGATAGAGGTGCTTTCCGTCGTCAGTTACTTCGAGAGTATAACCGTCCTTGTAAAAATCATCGATCGCCAAAGTCCTTCCGGTAAGAATTCCTTTGCATTCTTCGGGTGAACATTCAGGGAAGTTGACGTTATATATCTGATGCTTTCGGTGCTCTTGGTTCATGCAGTAAGTTAAGGCCTCGTCGATATAGGCTTCGATAAGCCTCGGATCGCCGTTTGATCCCATTGACAAGGCGATTCCTCTTACTCCCTGAAACGACGCTTCGAGAACGGCTCCTACCGTGCCCGAATACTGTATATCCGCTCCTATGTTGTAGCCTTTGTTGATGCCGGCAAGCACGAAGTCCGGCCTTTCATCCATGAGACTTATTATTCCGAGCCTTACGCAGTCGGCCGGAGTTCCGCTGCATGAATATGCCCTGACACCCTTCATCTTATAATCATACTCTTCCGCCCGTAAGGGACTGTAGTATGTAAAGCAATGTGAGGATGCGCTTCTTTGTCCGTCGGGAGCGACTATAAAGACTTCACCGTATCTTTGTGCTGCCGCGGCAAGAAGTCTTAAATATTCCGAATCGATACCGTCGTCGTTGGATAAGAGAAATCTCATAAAATGCCTCCGGGATATTTCTTTTCGAGACAGATTCTAACATAATAGAGGTAACAGGAGAATTAACATGAGAAATTACAAAGCCCTGGTATGGGAAGATATGAGATTAAGACTCGGGGAGGGACCGTTCTACGACCCCAGGTATCAAAGGTATTCGTGGGTGGATATCATCGATCGGAAGCTGTGGATCAGGGAAAGGAACGGAAGACCTTCTTTTGTTGATGTCGGTCAGAAGATCGGCGCTGCGGTCCCGCTTCGAAGGTCGGACGGATTCGTGCTCGCACTCGAGGACGGATTGTATGTTTACGAAGACGGTAAGATATCGCTTCTTAAAGATACGAGCGAACAGTACGGTTCGTTCAGAAGATCCAATGACGCCAAGGCCGATCCCGTCGGCAGGCTGTGGTTCGGTTCATCCGCGGACGACGGAATACACGAGGATTCCGGGGACCTTTTCTGTTATGACAAAGGCGAAGTCACCGTAAAACAGGAGGGAACGAAGATATCTAACGGCATGGCGTGGAGCGCGGACAGGAAGACCTTCTATTTTTCCGATTCGACATATCATCAGGTCTTCTCTTATGACTTCGATATCGAGTCCGGAAGTATAAGCAACAGGAGAGTTATTGTCGATATGGGTTCGGGTATCCCGGACGGTCTTTGTATCGACAGCGAGGATAACCTCTGGATAGCCGTGTGGGGCGGAAGACGTGTGGAGAGAAGAAGCGGTAAGACCGGTGAGCTTCTCGGGATCGTCGAAGTTGACGCCTTAAATGTCACGTCATGTGCATTTGACGGAGACCTTCTTATAATAACTACTTCGGGAGAGGGACAGAGCGGACGTTACGACGGTTCCGTATTCTGCGTTGAGACGGATGTAAACAGTCCTGCTCCCGATTACGTGGTATTATAAGAAGATATGAGCAATAATAACGAAAGACTTAAGAGCCGTCTGGGATTTATCCTTTTAAGTGCCGGCTGCGCGATCGGACTCGGCAATGTCTGGAAATTTCCTTATGTCACCGGACAGAACGGAGGAGGAATATTTCTTATCCTCTATATCATTATGCTCATAATGTTCGGCATTCCGGTCATGGTAATGGAGTTCTCGATAGGAAGAGCCGCTCAGAAGGCTCCCGTCAGGATGTATGAAGCACTCGAACCTCAAGGATCGAGATGGCACATACACGGTATAGTCGGTATGATCGGCTGCATCCTTCTTATGATGTACTATTCAGTCATCGCAGGATGGATCCTGAGGTATTTCATTAAATATCTCACCGGAGACTTCGACGGGGCTGACCCCGAGAAGGTCGGAAATATCTTCAGTTCCATGCTGGCCTCTCCTTGGATCAATGTTTTGTACCTCGGCATCATCGTAGCCATAAGCTTCATTGTATGTGCGGCAGGTCTTCAGAACGGACTCGAGACCGTCACCAAATACATGATGGCGGTACTTCTTATAAGCCTGGTCGTATTGGCGATAAATTCCTTTTCTTTGAAAGGCGGCATGGAGGGACTCGAATTCTTCCTTATGCCCGACACAGACAGGATCAAGGAGACCGGATTGGCATCGGTGCTCATGAGCGCGCTTAACCAGTCGTTCTTCACCTTGAGCATCGGTATAGGTTCGATGGCCGTGTTCGGTTCATATATCAACAAGGAAAGAAGACTGTTGGGCGAAGCCGTGAACGTATCATTACTCGACACATTCGTCGCCGTAATGGCAGGTCTTATAATCTTTCCTGCGTGCTTCTCGTACGGGATAGACGTCAGTTCCGGACCGAGCCTTCTCTTTATAACCATGCCTAATGTATTCTCGAATATGGCTCTCGGAAGACTATGGGGAGGAATGTTCTTCCTGTTCATGACTTTCGCTGCACTCTCGACGGCTTTCGCGGTGTATGAGAACGTTATTGCAAACTTCATGGAACTTACCGGTATGAGCCGTAAGAAGACCTGTCTCATATGCGGTATCGGAATGTTCGTTCTCGCATTGCCGTGTGCACTTGGCTTCAACGTTTGGTCCGGCTTCAAGCCTTTTGGAGGTGACTCGACGGTTCTGGATCTCGAGGACTTTATCGTGTCCAACATCCTTCTTCCCGGGGGCTCTGTCGTTTATGTTCTTTTCTGTACGTTAAAGTGCGGCTGGGGTTGGGATAACTTCATAAGGGAAGCAAACACCGGAAAGGGCCTTAAGGTTCCGGGGTGGCTTAAATACTATATGAGATACTTCGTACCGGCGGTGCTCTTGCTGGTGCTGATAGTCGGACTGATAGATTTCTTCAAGTAACTTAAAACCGTTGCTCTTCCCATGCTAAAATAATTAAAAAGCCGATAATCAGGCTTACGGAAGGAGTACAGAATGAATAGAAGTGAATTCTTTCCCGAGATCAAAGGTAACTTCGGATTCGGTTGCATGAGGCTTCCGATGAAGAACGGATCTGTAGATTATGATGAGTTTATCCGTATGGCTGATGCATTTACCGATGCGGGCTTTAACTATTTTGATACCGCACACGGTTATATCGGAGGCCAGTCTGAAATCGCGATCCGCGACTATGTTTCCAAAAGATACGACAGGAGCAGATTCCTTCTTACAAATAAACTGACGGAACCATATTTCAATTCCAATGAAGACATAAGACCGTTCTTTGAGAACCAGCTCAAGTGGTGCGGCGTAGATTATTTTGATTTCTATCTTATGCACGCGCAGGACCACAATAACTATCAGAAGTTCAAGCGCTGCAAGGCATATGAGACCGCTTACGGATTCAAGGAAGAAGGACTGATAAAGCACTTCGGTCTGTCCTTCCACGATAAGGCGGAGGTCCTCGATATGATCCTTACCGAGCACCCGGAGATCGAGATAGTCCAGATACAGTTCAATTATGTCGACTATGATGATGCGTCTGTCGAAAGTCGCAAGGTGCATGAGGTCTGTTTGAAGCACAATAAACCCGTGATAATAATGGAGCCCGTCAAGGGAGGAAGCCTTGTCAATCTCCCTCCTGAGGCCGATAAGGTCTTCCGCGAACTTAACGGCGGAAGCAATGCAAGCTATGCTCTGAGGTACGCGGGAAGTTTCCCGAATATGGCGATGATCCTCTCGGGAATGAGCAATATGGAGCAGATGGAAGACAATATAAGTTCCATGAAGGACTTTAAGCCTTTAGATCAGACTGAGATGGATGCGGTCGCGAGAGTATGCGGCATATTTAAGAAACTCAACATGATCCCTTGTACGGCATGCCGTTACTGTGTCGAAGAGAATGAATGTCCGATGAATATCAGGATCCCCGATATGTTCTCGACTCTCAACGCACACGAGGCGTTCCACGATTGGAACTCATCGTTTTATTACGAGAGCGTCGTTACGAACAACGGTCATTCCAAAGCGTCCGAATGCATCGAATGCGGTATGTGTGAGCAGGTCTGTCCCCAGCATCTTCCCATAAGAGATCTTCTTAAGGACGTTGCTAAGGCATTTGAGAACTCTTGATAATCAATACCGGACAGAGAACGGATATTCCGGCATTCTATTCCGAATGGTTCTTAAGAAGACTTCGGGAAGGATATGTTCTTGTCAGAAATCCGTATAACTTCCATCAGGTCAACCGTTACAGGCTCGACCCTTCGGTCGTTGATGTGATAGGCTTCTGCACCAAGAACCCGCTTCCGATGATCCCTCATATGGATCTTCTTAAAGATTACGGGCAGTACTGGTTCGTGACGATCACGCCTTACGGCAGGGATATAGAGCCTATGGTCCCGGATAAGCATGCCATCCTTGATTCGTTTAAGACTCTGTCTGATATAGTCGGAGTCGATTCGATAGGATGGAGATATGATCCGATCTTTATAAATGACAGGTATACGGAAGAATATCACCTTCATTCTTTCGAGACGATGGCTGCCGCTCTTGCCGGATATACGAAGACCGTCGTCATCAGTTTTATCGATCTGTACCCGAAGGTCAGAAGGAACTTTCCTGAAGTTCGGGAGATGACTTATGAGCAAAAGCTTACTCTCGGGAAGAGGATGATCGAGATCGCATCTTCATGCGGCATGACGGTCAGGCCATGTGCCGAGGGGAACTTTCTCTCGCCTTACGGTGCGGACACGGGAGGATGCATGACGATAGCAACTTATGAGAAAGCGATAGGAGCGAGGCTCGAAGCGCCCCAAAGGAAAGGTGCGAGGGCTGAATGCGCATGTTACCTTGCCTGTGATATCGGGGCTTACAACACTTGCAGGCATCTGTGTAAGTACTGCTATGCCAATGCCGAACCCGAAGTCGTCTTACAAAACAGCAAACTTCACGATCCTTCGTCCCCGCTTCTTATAGGTAATATCGAGCCGGAGGACAAGATCTTCGAGGTACCTCAGACTTCCTGGATAGACAGACAGTTGAGATTAGATATACTATGAACCATAAGGAGCGGGCATATGCATTTTAAATATGTGAGGATACAGGGACAGGAACTTGCCGAGAATACCATGTACGCCAAAGGGGTATTCAGTATGTGCTGGCAGCTCGTTCAAAACGACGTTATGGAAGGTGAGGATGCGGACCTGTTTAAGGCTATAGACGGATGGTTCGCCACTCATTTGCCATGGCCTCCGCAGTGCAAGAACAGGGAGAAGGTCGTCTGCTTTTTTAAGACCGAGAACACCGAAGAGATGATGAAGATGATCCGGCCCGCACTATGGCTTCTTGAAAAATACAACCACCCCTATTATCTCGTCTACACGAATACCCCCGGGGAAATCGTATATGAAGATCAATATCAGGTGGCCGTGAAGGTCCCGGGTGCCCTTCAGATCGAAAAGCTTCAGGAAAGCTGGAGTCCCGAAGAATAGATTCCGTGAAGTTTACAGTTTGTATTGCAAAAACAGGTCTTCTGTTTTAGTATGTTAGTCGCGACTAACCATATATGAGAGTTAGTTACAACTAACAATAGAAAGAAGCGGGCCCGGATCTGACAGAATGGCAGTTCTCATTTCAAGCCTGCTTCCCGGGAGGATAAAGCATGAAGATAACCGAACTTAAAGCAGACAGGAAGGGGATCATCCGGAGTATAGGTACCGATGAACACTTCGTAAGCAGGATCACATCAGTGGGACTTATCGAGGGGACGCCTTTTCAGATAGTCCGTAACGATAAGAAGATGCCGGTATTGCTTTTCGCGAGGGAGACGCTTCTCGCTCTTAACAGGAACGACTGTGAGAGCATTGAGGTCGAGGAGGTGAATTCATGAATTCGATAGCACTTCTCGGACAGCCTAACTCAGGTAAATCCACTGTATTTAATGCCCTCACGGGTTCAAGACAGCATGTCGGCAACTGGCCCGGCAAGACCGTAGAGAAGAAAGAGGGTACTTATACTTACGATTCCGTTAAGTATACGATCACGGACCTTCCGGGAAGCTACGGACTTACGGGGAACTCCGATGAGGAGAAGATAACGGTTGACTATATTAAGTCGGGAAGGGCCGATCTCGTCTGCATTCTGGTCGATGCCTCCCAGCTCGAGCGAAGCATGTACATGCTCGCAGACTTCGCCGGAATGGATGTTCCGTGCGTACTGGTCCTCAACATGATGGATGTCGCGAAGCTTCAGAATAAGGAGATCGATGCAGGAAAGTTATCTGACAGGCTGGGGATCCCGGTACTGCCGTTTACTGCAGCGGAGAGCAAGGGCTACGATGAGTTCAGAGCCCTTATCGCGAAGGAACTGAAACAGCCTCATAAGCTTACGACCAAGCCGGAAGGCACAGACGGTCAGTCGAAGTTTTCCTGGATCAACGGTCTTCTTGACGGTGTCACGAAGAAGACGGAAACCTCATATAAACTCTCAAAGTTTGACAAAGCATGCACATCCCCGGTGTTGGGAAAGATTATCTCGGTGGGTGTCATTCTTCTGGCATTCGTCGTGGCAATGATAATCTGTATCCCGTTTATGGAAGTTGGAGGAATGATCCCGCTTCTTCTGAATAAGCCTATCGCCGATCTTCTTAACGGTTGGAATGTCCACCCGTGGCTCGTATCGATATTCAGCCTGTTGATCCCGAATGCGCTTTATTTCTCGCTCGCGATGGCGGGATTTGTCCTTGGAGTAAATATCGTCTTCGGCTTCCTTGAGGAGATAGGGTTTCTTGCGAGAGCCGCATATGTATTCGATCCCGTTCTGTCGAGGCTCGGACTTCAGGGTAAGGCAGTTGCACCTATCCTCATGGGATTCGGTTGTACGATCGGAGGTGCGTGCGGTACGAGAGTCATGGATAACTGGGGACAGAAGATGCTGGCGATGGCCGTAGTCTGGGCCGTTCCCTGCGCATCGATCTGGTCGATAATGCCCGTAATATCCAATATGTTCTTCCCGTGGTGGGGCACGATACTCGTCTGCCTTGGCATAATCGCATATATCTTCATCCTTATGTGGATCGTATCAAAGGTGTTCGGTAGAAAGCTCGCACCTAAGGAGAGCAGGATGGGCATGATCATGGAACTTCCTCCTTATCACAAGGCTCACTGGAAGCACATCATCAAGGAAGCGTTCCTCAAGGCGGTCGATATATTCAAGAGAGCTTTAAGAACGGTTATCATAATCTCGATCATATTCTGGGCATTCTCCTACAGTTCCACGGGAAGTGTAGAAGACTCGCTCCTCTACAAGGTCGGAACATTCATAGAGCCGGTTACGAAGTTCTTCGGATTGAGCTGGCAGACATTCATGGGATTCCTCGCTGCGGCATTCGCCAAGGAAGCGGTCCTCGGTGTCCTCAATGCGATATTCGTAGGTCAGAGCACTATAGTCGAGGCGACGTTCAATTCCAAGGTCGTAGGCGTAGGAGACGGTGCGCAGCTCGCCGCTGTCATGAGTCAGTCGATATCTCAGGCAGAAGCTCTCGCATTCATCTTCGCATGCACGTTCAGCATACCTTGTATCATGGCACTTACAACAACGTATAAGGAGTCGAGGAGCTTTAAGTGGACCGCAAAGATCGCGGGATTCTACGTGTTGTCCGCTCTTGTATTATCCTGTATCGTGTACCATGTTGCGGCAATCTTTTTGGGAGCGTGATAAAATGTATAAGACTGTTCTTAAGATAGACGGAATGATGTGCGGAATGTGTGAAGCTCATATCTGTGACGCGATCCGCAAGGAAGTGCCCTCAGCCTCGAAGGTAAAGGCCTCAAGGGCCAAGGGAGAGGCGTCGTTTCTGACTAAGGATGAGGTTGATGCCGATAAGATCCGCAGGGCTGTCAATTCGACCGGCTATACCTGTACTTCGGCCGAATGCGATATCTATGTCAAAAAAGGTCTGTTCGGATGAGCTCGCAATAGGAGAAGCGTATGAAGTACTTTGGTTTACCGGCTGCTATGTGGGTATTATATAAAAGTTCTTTCCGTGATCATCTTGTCACGGATCTCGGATTTTCAAAGGAAACCGCAGCCAAGATCTGTCACGATGCCAAGCCTGTTTATAAGTCTATTATTGTAAAGCTCCCCGAATTCGAGAAGGGAGACCGCTTCGTTACCAATATAGTAAACTGTGCGCTTTTGGTAGCGTTCATTAAATGTATGGACAGAAGGCCGTCAGTTGATGAACTTACAAAGTTCTATGAGAATGCCATGAAGATCGCGCCTACTAAGATGATGTGCAGGTCGGCCGGCAGATCCAAATTCAGCGACAGGGATATTAACAGTCAGAAAGCTACTGCCGCGCTTCGTGCCGGCGACCGCAATCCGTATTCATGGAATATGGATTACATCCCGTATGAAGACGGCTCAGGCTATGAGGCGAGATTCCATTCATGCGGGATCTGCGTGCTGATGAGAGAGTACGGATTCTTCGATCTGGTCCCTGCAATGTGCCACCTTGACTACACTATGAGTGAACTTGGCGGAGCCTCGGTGTTTGTCAGGAAATATACCCTTGCCTCCGGCGGCCCTTACTGCGACTGCGGATATAAGAAAAAGAACGTTTAAGGGTTTACTGCAGGGTAAGTTCTTTGTATTCCTCGAGGAGTTTATTAAGATCCATCACACTCAGGTTGTTTTTGACAGCGTAGATGATTATGCTGTCTCTTCTGCTCTTAGGGTAGAGGATACCTTCTCTCGAGATCTCGAGTGCCCGCTGACATTCTTCGAGAGTCATTCCTGCTCCGAGAGCGATGGCGATGATCTTGTCTCTGCCGGGTTGTCTGGATCCGTCCATGATCTGGTATATGTAGTTTCTGTCTAATTTGCTTGCCCTTTGAAGATCTGCCACGGTCATATTTCTGTCGTCTATGATCGTCTTTATGTATTCATGAAGCGTCAAAGGATATTTGCCGTCGATGAAGTCCACATAATCCGTAAGCTCCCTGTCGGTATCGCAGGATACGAGTTTTTGCATCAGGTTATCGGTTTTGTCTGTATAATCGGACATATGTCCTCCTTAATAATCGTATAATAAATGTATGAGCAATTCGTCTGTCTATAAAGAATTATATCAGTATGATAATAAGCACAGACTCGTTTTGAACGAGATAACAGGTGATGTCTTTATTTCAAAGACTCTTGCTCATTATGATTACGATGTGTATCGCTTCCTTTATGAACATCATAACCTGCATATCCCCCGTATAATCGATTTCTATAAAGACGGTGACAAGCTTGTCGTGATCGAGGAATATATTCGAGGGGATACATTCGATGTCGTCATCAATGATCCGGATCTGTCTGATGAGAAGAAAGAGAATTACTTTATCGAGCTCTGTGACGGTCTGGAGTTTCTTCATAATGCTCCTCATCCGGTAATACACCGCGATCTTAAGCCATCTAATATATTGGTGTCCGAAGGCGGACGCGTCATCATTATCGACTATGATGCCGCGAAGACTTACAAGGCTGACCGTGATCAGGATACGACATTTCTCGGCACAGAGGGCAGAGCGGCACCGGAGCAGTACGGTTTTATGCAGTCGGATGCCAGAACGGATATATATGCCTTAGGTACAATGATCCGTGATGCATTTCCAGATAACAGGAAGTATCAGAAGATAGCGAAGAAGGCTATGAGTTTTGATCCCGAAGACAGATATGATACGGTCCGCGAGTTGAAAGATGCGATGACGGGTCGGATCGGATTGGATTCCAAGCTTAAATCCTTATGGCCTCCACCGGGATTCCGGACGCGTTCCTGGGGCAAGATATGTCTGGCGCTGATCGGTTATCCTCTTTTGTTCTTCATTGCCATAGGAGTGAAGACTAAGGACGGAACCCCGTCGGATCAGTTTATTATCCGTATGCTCGTCGGGATATATGAATTGCTCATGCTCGATATGTGTACATCCTGGACCGGCATGTTCGACAGCGTTCCTCTGATAAATCACAGTAACATCATAGTGCGCTACGTGATCAAGTTTATCTATAGTATTATCGGAATATTCGTAATGATGTTCGTATATGTTATCTTATCAGATATTGTTCGACATTTTTGGGATTTTATGTCTGTGTATTTTTATTAAAACTGCAGGGCCCGAGGCCCTGCAGTTTTGATCAGACCTTTTTGGAATTGATTATTATCGACACAATGCTGCAGATAACAATGACCATACACCAGCATGCCCATATGATCAGATCGGTAAATATGCCGTGCATGCCGAATCCCATCAGTGCGGCAAGACCGAAGAGTATGATGAGTGCGATATTAGATCCGTTCTTATTCGATTTGTGAGTCACGATAGAGACTATTCCGCCTGCTGTCATAAGAATGGCAACTACAAGTCCCGCTGAACCCGATGTTCCGCCCTCGTCGGAAAGAGCATCGGCTAGACCTGCAGCACAGGATTGAAATGTGACGATCAATGATAAAACAATCGAGATAATACCTGATATAAGCTTCCAGACTTTCATAGAATGATTCCTCGTTTATGCTGCTGCGCTGAATGTGATCTGTTCGGTCGTATCGATCTGATCGTAAGTATCGGGATTGAAGATCCTGAATGAAAGAGAGATATCCTCTATGGAAGTAATCCCGTTATCCTCGAGATCGGATGAGAATAGAGTTATATCATCGATCGCACGTCTGTCGGAGTAGACTTCGCAGGACAGCAGACCATCTACCATGAATCCGTTGACGGCAATGCTCTCGCACTGAACGGTTATGTTTTCATCCGAATTGTTCTCGATATAAAGCAGTATTCCCGCTCCCCAGAAACTGTTCTCATCCACGTATTTTCCGATGATCCTTATATCATTGGCATTATAGAGCTCAATGCCGCTGTCATCAGGTTCGGTATCCATCTCGTTGTAGAGCGATGTCTCGATAGTGACCGTATCAGGGTCAAATATAGTCATATAGGTGGAAGTATCGTATATGCGGAAATCGATCTCTATCTTACCGATCTTATCTATGCCTGCTGCGTCAAGTTCGGTTGAGGAAAGGTACATGGTCTCGTTAGCGTTCATTCCTGCCGTGATCTGCGAACTGAACAGATCGGTGATCATATAGTCGTTAACTATAAGTGCATCACAGCCTACTCCGTAGTCCGTATCGGAAGAGTTCTCTATAAGAAGACTGATGCCCTGTCCCCAGATGGAATCATCAGTCATTCCCGTAGCAGTTATCTTAAGTCCGTTCTCGTCTACGAGGACCTGTTCTTCGATCGTAAAGTCGTTCGAGTCAGATGAAGATCCGGTGTCATCATCGGATTGTGATCCGTCGGAAGACTCATCCTGTGCGGCCGTTGAGTCGACCAGCTGCCTGGTCTCGTCGGTCTTTGATGAAGATCCGCTGGCTATCGAAGCGAAAGCAAATGCGCCGATGAGTGCGATAGAACAGACAGTTCTAAGTCCTTTTTTCATTTTGAAATAACCTCCCTGGAATAGTTGTTATCAACATAGCCGTAAAAACGGCTGTTGTTTCTGTGAGAATGTCTATAGGATCAAATGTGCCGGGTATGAATTCGAATAACTGGACGGATTCCAGTGTGATGATCAGTACCGCCGCTTTGATCAGGACTTTAATATTATTGTTCTTTGGTTCTTCAAGCAGTGAAAGACCATGAAAGAGGGCGAATCCCCATAGGGCGTCACAGCCGTAGTTGATCAAAACCTCGGGATAATCGATGTGAGGGACGTTTATTCGTGAGAATGCGTCCGACAGATATGTTCGGGTTCCGCAGGTCAGATAGATGAAAAGACCGGTCAACAAAGGCAAGATAAGGCCTGCTGTATTATGTGCTTGATGCTTGATATCTACCCCATTATTTCTTTCTCCTGTTATAGGTTTACGAATTCTATCATCTGCCGGATCGTATTTGGTATGCTGCGAGCATACATAAAGCCCCCTGTCTGGACTTTGAGTGGTTCCAAATGGTTCCGGCGGACACATTAAAAGTCCCAAAGTGGCTGATTTTGGGGGAAAATGGATCCAAATACCTTAGATTTGATGTAAAAAAGTCCATCTGTGGAAAAATAAACAGTTTAATACCTTGACACGCGATATACTTCGCGTTATGATGTATCACGTTACAAGAAGTATAGCGCGAGAGGAGGTATGGTATGGATATTCAGTTGAAACGCGGTCTTCTGGATGTATGCGTGCTCGCTGCGATCAAGAATGAAGACTCGTACGGATATCAGATCATCAAGGATATGAAGCCCTATCTTGAATTGTCGGAATCCACGTTGTATACGATACTTAAGAGACTTGAGGCATCTGATATGCTGACGGTCAGGATGGTAGAACATCAGGGAAGGCTTCGTAAGTACTATCACATAACTTCAGCAGGGATAGAACGAATCGATGAGTTTAAATCGGACTGGGAAGAGATAGAGTCCATATACCGTTTTATTACAAGGGAGGATAGTACTCATGAATAAGCAGGAATTTTTAAATGAGCTTAAATCCAAGCTCACCGGGTTGCCTCAGGCGGACCTGGAAGAGAGGCTGTCTTTCTACGAGGAGATGATAGATGATCGTATCGAAGACGGTAAGACAGAGGAAGAGGCGGTTTCAGAGATCGGATCTGTCGATGAAGTCGTAAAGACGATAATGTCTGAGATACCTTTGTCGAGATTGGTAAAGGAGAAAACCTCTAACAGGAAGAAGATGTCCGTTCCGGTAATAATACTTCTGGTATTGGGATTTCCGGTATGGTTCCCGATCCTGGTGTCGATTATTTGTGTATTCTTCTCTTTATATCTGACGGTCTGGATCCTTATTCTATCGATGTGGATAGTCGATCTTTCATTCGCGATCTCATCGATCGCCGGAATAGTCGCTCTTGTCTTTGCAATAGTTCAGGGCAGCTTCCCGATGATAATGCTCAGTATCGGAACGATGCTCGTTATGGGCGGCCTCGCAGTCCTTCTGTTCTTTGCATGTAAGGCGGCTACGGTCGGATTTGCAAAGGCTACAGGTAGGATGATGGTCGGAATCAAGACGATGTTTGTGGGTCAGAAATAAGGGTAAATAAAGGAGATCATTATGAGTACAACAGTTAAAGTAATAATAGGCGCCGCTATCGCACTCGTTGCAGGGATCGTTATCTGCGGTATCGCTTTTGCAATCGGCGGAAAGACAAATATGGGGATAGGCAGTACCGAATACGTAACAGAAGTATTCGAGATCGAAGATGAGTTCACAAATATCAGTGTTACTGCATTGACAAGCGATATCACGATCGACAGATCCGATGACGGTAAGTGCCGGGTTGAATTCTTCCAGCCTGATTATATGGAGCTTGAGGCCGGCGTAAATAACGGTACACTTGAGATAGAAGTCAATGAAGATGATCCCGCAAGACTCGTGTTCAATATTATGTCAAAGACTCCGACTATCAAGGTCTATCTTCCGGAAGAAGTATATGAGGATCTGTCGATCGATGTTACGACCGGCGATATCATCCTTGGGGGTATCAGTTACGGGGGAAGTGTAGATATTAAAGTTACCACGGGCGATATCGGTATCGGCAATAACGTATCTGATGATCTGACATATGGAGATCTGAATATCGAAGTAAACACGGGTGACATCGTTATTGATAATGTCGGATGTCAGGATTTAATCTATAATGTAGTTACGGGTGATATTCAGCTTCGGGATGTTCTGGCTGCTGACAATATCAATATCACCGGCACAACCGGAGATCTGACTTTCGACGGATGTGACGCAGGGCGTATCACTGTTAATCTCGTAACAGGAGATATTAACGGAACGCTTCTTACGGATAAGGACTTTGATGCACATAATGTAGCCGGTGATATCGATGTTCCGAGTTCATCTGAAGGAGGGCGCTGCGAGCTTACAACAACTACAGGCGATATCGTTATCGATATCGAATCGTAAGGGGGATTAACGGATTGATCTCGTTAATATACGGCATAGTCTTTATATTGTCGGTGATCCTGTCAGCAGGGTATATATACATATGGCATAAGCACTTTGACGTGAACTTCACCATGGTATTTACCTTGGTTCCCATCGCTTGTGCGGGTTACGTTCTTCTTGCAAATTCGACAGATCTCGGAAGTGCGATCACGTCTACTCAGTTGATCTATATAGGCGGAAGTTTCCTGCAGTTCTTCATCGCGATGAGTATATTCAATCTTTGTAAGATCAATGTCCCGAAGTGGGTCAGGACCTTGATGTTCGTCGTATGTCTCCTGATGTACGGCTCCGTACTCTCGGCAGGACGATCGAATCTGTTCTACAGGTCCGCAACACTGGATCTTGTCGACGGAACACCTGTTCTGGTCAAGGAATACGGCCCGATGCACACATTGTTCTACGTGCTCCTGATCATCTTCTTCATAGCGGGCATAGCGGCTATCGTATATTCCTATTTTAAGAAGAAGCAGATCCCGAGAAGGATACTTTCTCTGTTGCTTATACCCGATATCGTATGTGTTATGGGATATTTCGCGACGAAGCTGTTCGATCTGACTTTTGAATTCGTACCGATAGGTTATGTTCTGGCTGAGTTCGTATATCTTCTTATCGCATACAGGGTAAACCTCTATGATGTAAGCGACACGGTCATTGATTCGATGGTTCAGGAAACTTCGATAGGTTATATCTCATTCGACTTTAAGAACAGATATCTGGGAAGTAATGATGTAGCCAAGGCTCTTATCCCCGAACTTAATGATGTTGCCGTAGACGAGGTGTTCGGATATAAGACTGCTCAGCGTAAGGTCAGACACTATCTTGATGGTTTTAAGAACGATCCTGCGAACAATACATTCCTGTTTACCGTCACGGACGGATCGGGAAATACGGATAACGACAGATACTATAATGTTAATGTCAATTATCTGTACGACGGAAACCGTAAAAGAGG
The DNA here is from genome assembly GCA_002450095.1 of Mageeibacillus sp. UBA6980. Taxonomy (GTDB): domain Bacteria; phylum Bacillota; class Clostridia; order Saccharofermentanales; family Saccharofermentanaceae; genus Saccharofermentans. Next base: position 20,295 of record DJYK01000001.1, read on the forward strand.
GTATATCGTAACCTTCGCCGACGATACGAAGAACAGAAAGTATATAAAGCTTCTCGATAACTATAACGAGGATCTTAAAGCGGAGGTCGAGGAGAAGACATCGCATATCGTAAAGATGCACGATAACCTGATCATGAGTCTGGCAATGATGGTCGAGAGTCGTGACAATTCGACGGGAGGCCATATCAAGAGGACATCTGAAGGTGTTCGGATCCTGATAGATGAGATCAGGAAAGAAGGTATCCTTGATCTCGACCCAGAGTTTTGCAAAGATGTTATCAAGGCCGCGCCGATGCATGATCTCGGCAAGATCGCAGTTGATGATGCGATACTTCGTAAGCCCGGGCCCGGGAGATTCGAACCCGATGAATACGAGAAGATGAAGACTCATGCGGCAGAAGGCGCCAGGGTCATACATGAGATCCTTAAGAATACCGATGATGAGAGATTTAAGGTGATCGCCGAGAACGTGGCTCACTATCACCATGAAAGATACGACGGTTCGGGTTATCCCGATAGGCTCGTAGGAGATGATATACCTCTCGAGGCAAGGATAATGGCGATCGCCGACGTCTATGATGCACTTGTAAGCAAGCGCGTTTATAAAGAGGCTTATGACTTTAAGAAGGCGGATTCCATAATAATGGAAGGCATGGGGACGCAGTTCGATCCCAAGCTCAAGTCCGCATACGAGAATGCCCGTCCGCGTCTTGAGGAGTATTATTCCAAGGTCTGATAAGGGTTATAATATCTCCATAAAAACAACAGGAGATCATTAAGATGAGTGGAAAAGACCATCTTGAGTGGGAAGAGTTAAGTACCGAACATATTATTCAGAATGAGTGGATCGACTTTCGAAGTTCGAGATTCAGGTTTCCTGACGGCAGCGAGTTCGAGCCCTATTACAGCTACAGCAGAAGAGATTATGTCGTTATAGTCGCTTCCGATACCGAAGGAAAGTATATATGCGTCAGACAGTTCAGGCACGGCATAAGAAAGGTGACTGTCGAGTTTCCCGCAGGAGGGATCGAGAGGTCTGACGGTAAGGAGTACGGCGGTAATCCGGAAGCGAATGCGGAAGACGCTCTCGAGGCCGCTAAACGGGAACTGCTTGAAGAGACAGGATATGAATCCGATGAGTGGCAGCATCTTCTGACTGTCCCGTCCAATGCAACGATAGCCGATAATTACGGTCACTTATATGTTGCCAAAAACTGCCGCAAGGTCCAAGGTCAGAACCTGGATGAAACCGAGTTTTTAAATGTCGAACTGCATTCGGACGATGAGATAGAGAAGATGATCAAAGACGGCCGCTTTCCCCAGGCCGTGCATATTGCCGCCTGGCTCCTGGCTCTCAGAAGCTAAAGTTTAAGACTTATATAATTCGAGCCGTACGAATCCCCCTGTTAGGGGGATTTGTGTTATATTTTTAATGGAATAAGGATAAGGAGGATATCAATATGCCACACAGCGGAGGCGGAGGTTCACACGGAGGCGGTTCGCACGGAGGATCACACGGTTCTCACGGGTCTTCAAGCTACAGATCGAGCCATTATTTTCACGGTGCGAGAAGATTCAGGAAAAGATATCATGACGGAAGGGAAGAATATTTCTATTCCCGTTCCAAGCCCGTAAAGACAGGGATCTCGGGATTAGTTTTCATGTTATTATTCGGAAGTGTCTTCACGGCCCTGATGGGCATCGGCATAGGTTCCGAGATCCCCAAAAGACTTAATGAAGAATACCGTACACCGTCATCAAGGATCTATGACAACATAGATGTTATCGAGGACGACAGTGAGCTCGAGGATGTTCTCGAGGAATTTAACGATCTTACCGGAATATGTCCCGTTGTCTATACGATGACTGTTCAGGACTATAACCGCGAATATGTCGATCTCAAATCTTTTGCTTATTATCAGTATCTCGATATGTTCGATGATGAGCAGCACTATCTTGTAGTCTATGCTATCCCCGAGTATCAGGTCGAAGACTATCGTAACGGCAGGATGGATATCCCTGATTATGAGTTTGAAGTCATGATGGGCGATGAGACCGACAATATAATCTCTGACAATATGCAGGACAGATTCATAAACGACGTTTATGAGAGTCTTGAGGATGGTGACAGACCGGAAGAAGCATTTGAATACGCTTTCGGAAGAATGACGGATTCAGCAGACAAGAGGCTTAACGGCAACGGGAATCTGAGAGTATTTATACCTGTGATATTTGTAGGGCTGATATTCCTGATACCCGTAATCGCCATGATCGTTAATATTAAGAAGGAGAAGGAATTCGAGTACGAAGAGGTCGATCTTACGGAGGAGGATCTGAAATCCGCTCCGACGATCGATATGGCAAATCCTTATGCCGGAATGCCGGGAAGGAATTATAATCCTGCCATGGGAACGGCCTTTAAGGCGATTATGACTGTAATGATGATACCTTTTGTCTGTATCGGGATCGGTCTTATCACAGGCGGTGTCACCGAGATGGCATCAGGTGATGTGTTCGGTACCGTTAAGCTCGTTTTCGGAATTGTCTGGACAAGTATAATCCTGATCATGCTGGTCTCTGTCTTCAGGGCGTTAAGAAATTCCGAGAAGAAAGATCCCGTAATGACGGCGGATTATCCGAAGGCCGATATGCCTCATGCAGAGTATCCTCAGGCGGACTATCCGGAAGCTTCGGATCCCGAGATAAGGAAACGTCCTTTCTGGAGCCCGAAGTCGGATTATGACGACGATGACGATGATCTGAGAAGAAAAGGTTACGAATAGAGCCCTGTTAGTGCAATAAAGTGATCGATTTGATATAATCACATTCATATATGGATAGGAGACAGAATAACTTAAAGCATTTTGTGTTGGTGGCAGTCTGTCTTGCTGTTAATTTAATATGTAGTTTTTTTGCTTCCAAATTCGGGTTGCCTCTATATCTTGATAATATAGGAACGATAGTGGCGGCGGTCGCAGGCGGCTATATGCCGGGTATCGTTGTCGGATTTCTTACGAACTTCATCGGCGGTATAAGCGACTACACCACTACTTATTACAGCATCATCAATGTTCTGATAGCCGTGGCGGCAAGATTCCTGTCGTCAAAAGGATTTTTTGACAAAAAGAAACCTTGGAAGATCGCAGTTCCCATAGTCGTTTTTGTGGTTATAGGAGGCGGTATAGGGTCGCTTCTTACATGGGGGATCTATGGTAATACGATCGGAGAAGAAGTATCGGCTTCGCTTGCCAACAGGATCTATGAGAATGTTATTAATAATCCGTTCCTGGCTGAATTATCCGCGGATATCCTTATCGATATCCCCGATAAGATCATCTGCACGGTAATAGCGTCTCTGGCGTTGTGGTTTCTTCCCAAGAAGCTTTTCCCTAAGACTCAGGATCTGTCATTAAGCAGTAAGAACGTCGAGAAGATATCGCTCGGAACAAAGCTGATACTGATCGTCAGTGTCGCGGTCATCTCGGTTGCGGGAACCGTATCCTATGTATGTTACAGGCAGTTCCGCGAATACATAATCCAGGATAAGAGCACCTATGCCACCAATGTGGCGGAATTCGCCGGATCGCTTATAGATCCTGAAATGGTGGATACTTACATTGCGGAAGGGGAGGCTGCCCCCGGGTATCTTGAAACCGAGGAGAGGCTCGAATATATCTTTAACAGTGCGGAATCCATAGAATACCTTTATGTCTATAAGATCGCTGAAGACGGATGCCATGTCGTCTTCGATATGGATACCGAAGATGTCGAGGGCGGTAATCCCGGAGATATAATTGAATTTGACGAGAGTTTTTCCGATTATATCCCTGATCTTCTGGCGGGTAATCCCATAGATCCCATCGTTACCAATGATACATTCGGATGGCTCCTTACTTCTTATGTTCCTGTCTATAACGCTGACGGAGAGTGTGTATGTTATACCGCCGTAGATATCTCTATGCCTGATCTCGAGTCGTCGGAGCGTGTGTTCTCCGTTAAGATCATATCCATGCTCCTCGGATTCTTCACACTGATACTTGCTACCGGCGTGACGCTCGCGAACATATATATCATCGATCCCGTCAACTCGCTCGCCGCAGCGACGGAAAAGGTTGATTACAATAACGATGATGCCAGGAGCGAGACGGTCGAGAGACTTAAGAATCTGGTCATCAATACCGGCGACGAGATCGAACATCTGTATCATGCACTTACAAAGACAACGCAGGATACGGTCGACTATATCACCGAATCACAAAGGCAGAGCGAAGCGTTGGAAGCTTTGCAGTCAGCAATGATAAATGTTATGGCAGATCTTGTCGAGAGCCGCGATCCTTCGACTGGAACCCATATCAAAAATACTGCGGAATATGTTCAGATAATAGTGGATCAGCTTAAGAAGGAAGGCATATATGCCGATCAGCTCACTTCCGAATATATGGCGGATGTAGTAGCATCAGCACCCTTGCATGACGTAGGTAAGATCATGGTCTCCGATACGATCTTAAATAAACCCGGCAAGCTGACCGATGAAGAGTTTAAGATCATGAAGATCCATACGACTGAAGGCGCTAAGGTCATAGATGATGTTATAAGCCGCGTCGGCGGCATCAAGAGCGGGTATCTCGAAGAAGCGAAGAATATGGCGCATTACCATCATGAGAGGTGGAACGGCAGCGGTTATCCCGAAGGACTGGCCGGGGAGGACATACCTTTGTCCGCGCGAATCATGGCTGTTGCCGATGTATTCGATGCGCTTGTCTCGAGGAGATGCTATAAGCCTCCGTTCTCATTCGAAGATGCGATGTCGATAATAAAGAAGGATGCGGGAACTCATTTTGATCCCAATATCGTAAAGGCTTTTGCTGACGCCGAAGACCTCGTAAGGCAGGTTACCGAGGAGACCCATTAAGGATTCGAGTCGGCTTCGTCTCCTCTGATGAACTTCTTTATCAATCTGATCATGAACCTTATGACAAAGAACACGAAGAACATCAGGAAGTAGCCGCCCATACCGTACACGATATCCCTGAAGTCCATATAGCCCGTATGCGTGATCCTCTGTCCTATCTCGATAGAGAAGGTTATCACGACAAGCAAAGTGACGACATAGATCCAGGAAATGACTAAGGTCATCTTTTTCTTGGTCAGAAACTTGAAAAGCGGATGGATGAGAAGGAGAAGTCCCATTCCGAACACTCCTGTTACCAAGAAGTGAAGCTCTTTGTCCGTGAAGTTGTATTCGTAATTGTCGTTCCAGGAAAGTATCTTCTCGTGGATGAATGTTATTATCTCGATGAGTTTATACAAAAGTGCTGACATCTTACTCTTCTTTCTTAATATAGAAGTATCCGGACAGTTTCTCGGTCCTGACCACGTTTACAAAGGCGTCAGGGTCTATATCCTTGACGGCTTTGATTATATGTCTCGAATCCGATCTTGCAATAACCGAATATACTATGTGTTTCTCGGAGTGGCCGAATGAGCCCTTTCCGTCGATTATCGTCGCTCCGTGTCTTGAGATCTCGTAGATCTTGTCACAGATCTCGTTCGGCATTGTCGTAACGATAAACATCGTTGACTGCTGGAATTTAAGGTAGAGCGTTCGGATGACAACGGTCGATGCATATTGGAAGATTATCGAATAAAGTGCCTTATCCCAGCCGAAGAGCGCGCCCGCGAAGATAAGGATACACGAATTGAATGCGAGGATCATGTTGAACGAATCAACGCCCTTCTTCTCCGACAGGAAGATGCTTATAAAATCCGTTCCGCCCGAGGTGGCCCCCGACAGAAGACAGATGCTTATCGCAACTCCGTTTATGATCCCGCCGAAAATACTGATCAGAAGCGTATCCTGCGTTACGTTAAACCCCGGTATGATATCGGTAAGGACGCTCGACAGCAGGATCATGAGGATGGAATAGAGTGTGAATTTCTTGCCTATATACTTAAATCCGATGTATACGGGGATCGAATTAAGTGCGAGGTTGATGAGCGAGAAAGGCGGGGTAAAGCCCGTGATCATCTCCACGATGCGCTGTATAAGGATGGTAAGTCCGTTTACGCCCCCGGGGAAAAGATCGCCCGCTCTTACGAACGACTTGATATTAACGGCCATCATGACCGCAGCGAAGGCTATTATTGCGAGGGTCTTAAGATCTTTGCGCCATTCGAATCTCATATATGGATTTTACACTATTAAACGATCTGTTAGTATATGGTAAAAAGCGAATTGACTGTTATCGGTCTGTATGGTATTTTTTACCTCGTATTAGGGAGTAGCTTGCACTTAACGTGTAGTGTATTTCGTCAGTACGGGATCTTTGATCCCCGGGATATACTCTAAGAAGCGAGACTTTTACTGCATTAGAATGTGGGATTAGTCTTGTTATGAGTAATCCCCAAGGAGGGATCGTTATTATTATCTATCTCATCGTTCTGATAGTGGGTTTTGTCGCGTTGGTAAAGGGCGCAGATGTTTTTGTAACAGGAAGTTCGGCGCTCGCGAGGTTATTTAAGGTTTCCGGACTCGTTATCGGTCTTACGATCGTAGCTCTCGGTACAAGTGCTCCTGAAATGGCAGTAAGTACAATAGCCGCTTTGAATAATTCCAACGAACTCGCATTAAGTAATGTTATCGGTTCAAACACATTCAATCTCATAGGAGTTTTGGGCGTGTGTGCCTTGATATATCCTCTGCCTGTTGACGATAGAATACTGAAACGCGATTTTCCCGTTTCCATTGCCGCTACCCTTATCCTCCTGATCATGTCGGGTTGGCGCATCCTGTCAGGTGCAGGTCTGACCGATCTTAACGTCGATCAGAATGCAGGTCAACTGACCCGCCGGATGGGTGCGATCTTAATGGTCCTGTTTATATCCTATATCATCTATCTGATCTATGACGCGAGAAAGCATCAGGATGACTCGGATGATATTCCGTGTATGCCCGGTTGGAAATGTGTCCTGTTTATAGTCATCGGGCTGGCGTTGATAATCGGAGGCGGACAGGCTGTTGTCTACAGTGCCAGAAAGATCGCTTCCGCCCTTGGAATGACTGAAACTCTCATCGGCCTTACCGTAGTTGCCATCGGAACATCTTTACCCGAGCTCGTGACATCCATCGTTGCGGCGAGAAAAGGCGAGACCGATATGGCTGTAGGTAATGTCATCGGATCCAATATCTTTAATATCCTGTTTATTCTCGGCACTTCTTCGCTGCTTCGCCCGATCGGCGTTAACCTGGCTTCCGTCTTCGATATCCTGATACTGATCTTTGTAAATACGGTAACTCTTATCTTCTCGATCACATCCAGGAAAATACAGCGCTTAGAGGGAGCCGTATTACTTCTGTTATACGTAGCCAGTGTTTTGTTCGCGGTGTTCCGATAGGAGGACAGTGACAATATGAGTTATATAAGGGAAAGTATTTAAGCGCAGAAACGAACTGAATTATAATGGCAGATGGGGAAACGAATATGTACCATAGAACGAAACCATCAGGGATCATACAATTTACGACAACGTACAACGGACGGAAGATCAATTTCGGATTTGACAGAGACTTTGTATTTATCAACTGCGTCTGTTACGAAGACGGTTCGGATGTGCCGTGTGAAGACGTGATCCGGTGCATATATGAGATCCATCGGTCCTTTCCCAATGTTGCTATGGTAGACGGAACCGGAAGTTATATTTTTGATCAGGAGACCAAAGCCTTCAAAGAAGACGGCAACGGTCCTGTCTACGGCAACGGTATCGTCTTCGACACCGAAGGCCGTCCGATCGTTAAGATCGTTGATGATGTGGTCTACTCTTCTCATATCAAGTGCAAATGCGAAGATTACTATCCGCCGGCAGCCTATATAATAACCGAACCTTTGAGTAAATCCCGCAAGCAGGTAAAAGAGGCGGGCTGCTTTACCGATCTTAAGAGGAGATTTCCGTTCGGAAAATTCTATTGCAACTGCAAAAAATGCGGAGCCGAATACTGCCTTTCCGGTCACTTTTTCCCGAAGTGGACACGTATTACCCCCTATGAATGGCCTGAGGATTGATACCCTTGAAATGATATAATGAGAATGCATTTACGAATCGAAGGGGTAAGGGTTTTATAAGATGGGAAGTGCAATTCAGAATGACAAGAACAGATTTCCGTTATTTAACAGAGTGAAGAATGATCACGATATCAATGTGTATATCGAAGAGCAGAATAAATCGCTTCATGCTATGGGATATACGGAACACAGCTTCGCTCATATAGGCGTTGTCGCAGACAGAACCGCTTATATTCTGGATACGATAGGCGTTGACGATCATACGATCGATCTGGCGCTGACCGCTTCGTGGATGCATGATCTGGGAAATATAATCAACCGGGTGGATCACAGTCAGTCGGGCGCCCTCATGACGTTTTATCTTCTGGATAAGATGGGGATACCTGCCGAGGACATAGCCCCCATTGTGAGAGCGATCGGAAACCACGATGAAGGAAGCGGTCTTCCCGTAAGCAATATAGCGGCGGCACTTATCCTGGCTGATAAATCCGATGTCAGAAGGAGCCGTGTTCAGGAAGATGTGTTGAACTACGATATTCATGACAGGGTCAACTATTCCGTTAAGAAATCGATTCTTAAGATCAACAAGGATCGTACAGCGATAAAACTGAAGCTCGAGATAGATACAAGATACGGAGAGATCGGAGAATACTTTGAGATCTTTATGGAGCGTATGCTGTTGTGTCGTAAGGCCGCAGGCTACTTAAATCTCGAGTTCCATCTGATCATCAACGAGCAGACTTTAATGTAAAGATATAAAAGAGTCGTGCAATGATCGAGAATAGTGAACAGGTAAGACTCAGTATAACGGTCCCTTCCGGTGAAGATCCCCTGGTCGATTACGGCCGTCATTTTAATGTTCAGGGCAGTATCCGAAGCGATCGAAGTTTACCGGATGATGCCGTATTCATCATAAGACTGTCAGATGACAAAGGGCATGTGCTGCGGCATGTTAAGCAGCATAAGAAGGATAATCATGATCTGTATCTGGACCATCCGGATCTTACCGCTTATCCCGAGAAGATGGATCCCGGAAGAAGGGGAATCGCCGAATTCGGTTTCCCGGAACTTCTGGTCAGGGATATCGGTGCCCCGATGGATTCCTTTCGAGATGCCACGATAAAATGCTGGTATTCCGATACCTGTTTTAAAGCGGTGATCGCAAGCGGTACAGGCCCGGAGCAGGGAAGGATCTTCGATGACAAAGTAGGTTTAACGGATGAGAACGGCAACCCGTATCCTATGCTTCTGCCGGGGGACTACCTTATAGAGGCAGAACTAAGAACATCCGGCGGAAAGAAGATCGCAGGCGCACAAAAGGCGATAAGGATAGGAAGACGGAGAAGTCAGGCTATAGTAAGGTTCAATCCTTTGGAACACAAACGTAATATGACACGGTGGTGTAAGAAGATGGGGATCGGCATCGAGACCGATGTGATCCCGGGATACCTCGACGCGTATAAGGGGATCTGGCTTTACCATATGGGATTGCTCCCGATGTACCGCGCCAATGACATAGAAATGTATAAGGATGTCCCGATCCATATGTTTGTTTATCTAATCGATCCGACAAGCACCTCCTATGAGACGGAACTTGCTTTCCTTCAGTCTGAAGGTGAGGTTAAGGACCCGTCAATGTTCCACGCATATCACTACGATATAGGTGAAGCCGTAGTCGGACAGGGAAAACCCTATGAACGCCGCGGTAAGGTCGTGGAGTTTTCTTCCGATGAATATCTTGCTTTATGCCGCGTGGATGTGGTTAACGGCAAGGCAAAGGAGAATGTATACGACCTTAGCGGAAAGGCGGTGGAACATGTGATCTTCAATGCGGATGATGTTACCGTCGAATCAGGAAGCACCATCGCCGTAACGGGTGTCGTGAAGCCTTGGCAGTCCAACCCTGAAGACTTTAGGCTCCGTCACGACAACACCTATGAGATATCGGACGGCGTAAGGAAGCTCCACTATGAGATAAGCGACGGAAGCGAAGTAAAAAGGGAGACAAGAAAGCTTCTGATGGAGAGGATAGATAAAGACTCCATCGGCACTTCGGTGTATGAATTCTATAATCTGTTTACGATAGATCGGAAGTACAAAGGAAAGGTCCTTACGATCCGGGTCACGGCCTGCGACAAACACGGCGAAAGACAAAACGCGTCGGCGTCGCTTACATTACGCGTTAAATAGAGAGCGGTAGTCTGATATAATTGACTTATCTGACACAAGGACCGGGAGTTATATACAGAATGACTGTAATGGATTACATTTCCGATAACTGGGGACTTATTATCCTGCTTGCGGGATTGGTCATCGTCCTTGTAACGGATGTTCATCTTGAGCGCAAGATGGTAAAGCGCATCCTCCTGATCTCGGTCATGATCCTCATCTATTCCATAACATGTTATGTAGAGATGTACTTTAGCTATCTGGATCATATTACTATGGCCAGAGCAGTCTTCAGCGCGGTCAACTACAGTCTTCTGACTTTTATCATAGTCAATGTCATCCTGATATTATTCCCGAATAACAAGCTCTGGCTTTATATTCCGGCAGTTGTCCATTCCGTTATTTGTTTTGTATCTATACCGACGGGGATCGTGTTCAGTTTTCACGCACCGAATAATTTCGAGAGGGGACCTCTGGGTTTACTTCCGTATGCCGTTAATGCTTTGTATCTTATCTATCTGTTTCTGTGCCTTTTCTTAAGAAGAAAGAGGCAGAGGGAAGACACGGTGCTTCTTATATTTGTACTGATCACATGCGTCACGTGTCTGGTACTTCCTCTGTTTCTAAAGGGCGGAAACTCGGGATGGTTCTATATGACGATAATGATCGACATAACGCTCTATTACATTTTTCTTCTCCAGCAGTATACCAAGCGCGATCCGCTGACGGGTCTTCTGAACCGTCAGAGTTACTATACCGATTCGGAGAAATACGGTTCTCTTGTCACCGCCGTCATAACCATGGACATGAACGGGTTGAAGCACATCAACGACAGCGAGGGACACCTCGCGGGCGATCGGGCCCTCAAGACTTTGGGTGAGTGTTTCTGGAGAGCCTGCGAGATGCGGCACAGGGTCTATCGTATCGGAGGAGACGAGTTTGTCATCTTATGTATCAATACAAGCGAAGATCAGGTAAAAGATCTTATCGCGAAGATCCGTAAAGAGACAGAGAAGACCGAGTATACCTGTTCCATAGGTTATTCGATGCGGTCGGAGGGAAGCGATATTGAGAAGATGTACACCTTTGCGGACCGGATGCTCTATAAGGAAAAGCACGAATACTATACCCTGACCGGAAACGACAGACGGACTGTCTGATGTTACCCGCGTGACGGTTTATTGAATTACAACGAACAGTATCGATATTAAAGCGAGGAATGAATAATGAATATGGTTCTTAAAAAGATCCCGTACGATCTTACGGTCTGCAAGACGGAAAACGAATATGTTCCCGTAAGCGATCTTTACTTTATCGGGAAGACCGATGAGGAGTACTCTCTGGTCTGTAAGACCGAAGATGCGCCCGAGGATACGACAGAGCGCGATGACGGCTGGAAGGGCTTTCGCATCGAAGGCGTACTCGATTTTTCTCTCATCGGGATACTCTCGAAGATCTCCGGGATACTCGCGGATAACAAGATAGGTATATTTGCCGTATCCACATATAATACGGACTATATCCTTGTTAAGAAGGAGAACTTTGACCAAGCGATGACCGCTCTTACTGAGGCGGGATACGAAGTAATCTGACATAAATAATTGAATTTAAGCGCCCCGATGTTGTAGACTTGAATTCTGAATCTAATAATAAGGCAGGGTACTTAACATGGATATAGTATGTCTTGATATGGAAGGCGTCCTGGTTCCCGAGATCTGGATCGCGTTTGCTGAGGCTTCGGGGATCCCCGAGCTTAGAAGAACTACCAGGGATGAGCCCGATTACGACAAGCTCATGCGCTGGAGACTCGGTATATTGAAAGAGCACGGTCTCGGACTTAAGCAGATCCAGGACACTATCGCCACGATAGATCCGCTTCCCGGCGCTAAGGAATTTCTTGATGAACTGAGAAAACAGGCTCAGGTGATCATAATAAGCGATACTTTTACCCAGTTCGCGATGCCCCTTATGAAGAAGCTCGGTTACCCCACTTTGTTCTGCAACTCTTTGGAGGTTGCCGATGACGGGCAGATCACGGGCTTTAAGATGAGAATAGAGAATTCCAAACTCTCGACGGTCAAGGCGTTGCAGAGCATAGGTTTCGATACGATAGCGGCGGGCGACAGCTATAACGACCTCGCGATGATCAAGGCATCCCGTGCGGGCTTCCTGTTCAGATCCACCGAACAGATCAAGAAGGATAATCCGGATCTTCCGGCTTTTGAGGAATTCGATGAGTTCCTCGAGGCAATTAAGGGCGCGCTTTCCTGATGCAGCCAAAAAGCAACTACATCACGTATACCGAGTCTCTGTATTACGAACCACAGAGCCTCTATCTCGAGTGCGGTCAGGAACGCCGTGTCTGTGCCGAGCTTAAGAAACTCGGTACCAAGAGGATACTTGTTATCTGCAGGCCTTCCTTTCTTACGAGTCGTAATGTGGTTGACTTTATGAAATCCCTCGAGAGCGCGGGATTCCGTGTCTTTACGTACCGGATAACGATGGATTATTCGAGTTCGAAGGACATCCTCGCGGCTTTTAATGATTATATGAGCTACAACTGCGATACGATCGTGGTCATGGGCGGCGGAGCCGAGATATTCTGTGCCAAGATGGTATCTGCCATGGCTACCAATAACCTGAGAAATCCCGTCGAAGCGGAAGGGTACGGTAAGCTTAAGAAGGATATATCGGTCCTTTGCTGTGTGGGTATGGATAATTCAACATCCATATCATCAAATATCTCCGAATTTCGGGATGAGAATACCGGCAGATGGATCACCTGTCTGTCCAACTATCTTGTCCCGCAGATCGCCGTCATCGATACGGATATCGCGATGAGAACGATCACACAGGTGTCGCTGACATCCGCGCTTGATACTGTCGCGCTCGGGGTAGAATGCTGTCTGTCTCCGTCGGTGTCGATGGATTCCCGCTATAAGGCGTGCGCCCGTAATGCCATCAGTCTTGTTACGGATAACCTTATGGATATGAAGGAGAATCCTGATGACGGGTTCTTAAGAAAGAAGATAGCGCTTGCCGGGATATATGCCGGCATGGCGGTAAGAAAGACCGGACTCGGATATTCCCATGTGGCGGTTCACGCATTGAAATCAAGATACGGTCCTTCGACAGGGGCTCATTACTGCAGGATACTGTCGGCGTTTCTTAAAGAGAATTTTGAGATAGTTAAAGATGAGCTTGCCAATATCTATAACGGACTTGTAAAGGATGAGGTGCGTCCCGGTTTTGCCGTAAGGAAAGGAAGTCTCGAGAACATGTATTCGACCGAAGCTTCAGCCGAGGCGTTCATCAGTCTGATGGATGATATCCATAAGGCTGCCGTTCCCGATGTGGGACCGCTCCCTAATATCCCCGAGAAGGACTTCAAGGGTATATGCGATGAGATCAAGACTCAGGGAGAGGTTTACGGACTGTCGAGGATGACAGAAGAACAGATAAGAAGAACGGCATTGAAATTATGATACCGGAGTATATCAAAGCAGTAATGGATGCCGTTAACGGCGCCGGATACGAATGCTATATAGTAGGCGGTGCGGTGAGGGACATCATAAGGGGAGTCCCCGTGCACGACTACGACCTTACGACTTCTGCGCTTCCGGAAGATACGATAAAGATCCTGACGTCCATGGGACAGAAACTTATAATCGACAGTGCCGTGCGCTACGGAACGGTCGTGTTTATCGACCCTTCGGATAATTCCAACAGAGTCGAGATAACTACCTTCAGAAGCGAGGACGATTACGCTGACGGCAGGCATCCGGGAAGTGTCAGACTCGGAGCGTCGCTTCAAAGCGATGCCGCCAGGAGGGACTTTACGATCAATTCCCTCTATATGGACCGGGATGGGAACATCTTGGATCCGAACGGGGGAAGAGCCGATATCGAGGCCGGGATAATAAGGACCGCAGGACAGCCTGAAGAAAGATTTAAGGAAGATGCCCTCCGCATACTCCGGGCCGTGAGGTTTGAAGCAAAGACCGGATTCGGGATAGAACCTCGTACTCATCAGGCGATGATCGACTGCGCGGGACTTCTTAAGAAGATCTCGGCCGAGAGGATATATACCGAACTCACGGGTGTTGTTACGGCAATATACGGTCCCGAAGCCATACGGGATAATCTTGAGGTCGTGTCACAGATCATTCCCGAGCTTCTGATCCAAAGGGATTTTGACCAGCGTTCTCCGTTCCATGACAGGGATCTTCTTACCCATACGCTTGATACGCTGTCGGGCATCTATATAGATGAGGACGGAAAGAAGGATATCGCATTGTCCTGGGGCGCTTTGCTCCACGATATAGGAAAGCCCGAGGCCTTCAATGTTGATGAGAACGGTATCGGCCACATGAAAGGGCATGCCGGTATCGGTACGAGGATAGCGGATCGCATCGCGGGCGAACTCAGATTCCCGGGAGATATCCGCGACGAGGTGTGTAAACTCGTAACTTATCACGATACTTTCCCCGAGCCGGAGCGCAAGTCGGTAAAAAAGTTCGTCTCGCGCCTCGGTCAGGAGTTCTGCGAGAAACTTTTCTTCCTTCAGCGTGCGGATGTAAAGGCGCATTCGATATACGGTAAGCCAAGATACGAGAGATTGATGAATATCGGACGCATATATAATGAGATTAAGGAAGAGGGAAGTTGCTTCTCGATAAGAGATCTCAAAGTGACGGGAGAAGATGTTAAATCACTCGGATTTTCCGAAGGTCCTTTGATAGGAAAGATCCTTAACGATGTTCTGTCTGAGGTCTTGGATGAGAACATAGAGAATACTTATGAGGCCGAGATCGGTTATATTAAGGAGCATTTTGAGCCAAATTAGGACTTTTTATGAATTAATTGTGAAGATTGGTCTATCTTTTTTGGAAGACCCGCTGTATAATGAACATGAATTGTCATAACCTTTTGTATGTGGAGAGGCTGTAATATGAAGAAACTTAAGAAAGTCCAGAAGAAGGGTTTTACTCTTATCGAAGTAATGGTAGTAGTAGCCATTATCGTTATCATGGCGGGTATTACTTTCATCAATGTTTCCGATTCTATCCATAAGGCTCATGAGAGACAGGACAGAGAGCAGTCGAAGTTCGTCACTCAGGTACAGTCTCAGGCAGAGTATATAAGATACAGTATGCTCTCCGGAACACCCCGTCTCTCTACATCATCCTGATATAACATACGGATCATGATTACAAAGCTGCCCGGGTTCGACCGGGCAGTTTTTATGCCTGCATCTCGTCCGCTTCGATAAGGGCCTTGGTGGCTTCGGAGAAAGGATCGTTAAGTATCTTCTGTGTCTGTCCGCGCTCGACGATCTTCCCTTTATCCATAACGATTATATTCGAGCACATGGCTCGTATGACTCTGAGATTATGTGACACTATGATCATGGCCGTGCCCCGCTTGGTATTGATGTCGGACAGGAGTTTGATCACCGATGCCTGTGAGGAAGCATCCAGAGCGGAGAACGGTTCATCTGCGATTATGAGTGTGGGCTCTCTTACGAGGCACATCGCTATGGCGGCTTTCTGCCTTTGGCCTCCCGAGAGCTGGTGAGGGAATCTCATCAAATGATCCCGATTAAGCCCCACAGACTCCAGTGCTTCGGTAAACACTGTTTCAAGATCGTCTTTACTGACCTTCCGCCCGGAACTTACTATGGCTTCGTTAAGATGCCACTTGATCGTATGCGCGGGATTCAGGCTCGAGACCGGATCCTGGAATACGGCGGCTACCTTTCCCTTTATAGAGACGGTTCCCGACTCGGGTCTGATCAGTCCCAGAAGAGTCTTTATGAGCGTGGTCTTACCGCATCCGGAAGAACCGATTAGTCCCAGACATTCCCCGTCTCTTAACTCGAGATCGATCCCGCTGATCACGCGTTTAATATTTCTGCTGAACAGATTCGGATTGCCGTAGCCTGCGCATATATCCTTCGCGGAGAGCACAACGGGAGCGTCGTCTTTGGCGGTACCGGGGGTGATGTGAAGGATGGACGGATCGAGCCTCGAGCTCGTGAGAAGTTCGGCGGTAAATGCGGACTTCGGTTGTCCCATTATATCCCATGAGGTATCTGAATCGATTATGGTACCGTCCTTCATTACCATGACTCTGTCGCAGAAATTCCTTACCGTGCTCAGGTTATGTGAAATGAACAGGATGGATATTCCGAGCTCGTGACACATCTCATGCAAAAGCTGCATTATCGACATCGATGTCACCGTATCAAGGGACGAGGTCGGTTCGTCCGCTATCAGAAGTGCGGGGTTCATGAGCGCCGCACCTGCAATGAGTACTCTTTGTCTCTGACCTCCGGACAGTCTGTGCGGATATCTTTTGGCGATCTGTTCCGGATCGTCAAAACCGACGGTCCTGAGCATGCTGATTATGCGGTCGTGACCTTCTTTCGGGCTTCCTCTTCGGACGCTGATTATCTCTTTAAGGTTTGACTCCACCGTCTGAAGAGGATCCAACGCCGAAGAAGGATCCTGGAAGATGATACCGATCTTCTCGCCGAGAAGTCTCCTTCTCTCCTTGGGAGTCTTCTTAACAAGGTCCTCTCCTTCGAATATGATCTCTCCTTTGTCGATGGTCATGAAATCATTAAGAAGTCCCGAGATCGCCAGGGCGGTCATGGTCTTTCCTGAGCCGGAGTTGCCTATAAGGCCGAGGATCTCTCCGGTCCTCATCTTGAATGTAAGATCGTTGATGATCCTTCGAGACTCTTCGCTTCCGTTATTGACGGACAGGCAAAGATCTCTGACTTCCAATATGTTCCCCTTGTACTTCATGCGCTTCCTCCTTTGACGGAAGTCCTTATCCATTCGGATATGAAGTACAGTCCTAATATGTAGAAGACGAGCATCAGTGTGGGGAATATGATGAGCCAGGGTGCGACGGTTATGTAGCTTTGCGAGTCAGCGAGGATCTTGCCGTATGATGCGGCGGGCGGCTGGACTCCGAGCCCGAGATAACTCATGCCCGACTCGAAAAGAGTCATATTCGCAAGTCCCGTTATAACGGCCGGGAGCACCTGAGGCAAGAGGTTAGGGAGTATATGGATAAACATGATCCTGACAGGACCGATCCCCATGACTTTGGCCTGAAGGATATAGTCCCGGTTGAGCTGCTCGATGGTCCCCGTTCTGTACACCCTCGCGAATGTCGGGGCAAACACGAGGCCTAACGCCCATATTACGTTATAAAGAGACGGGCCGAATATCGCTACGGCAACGAGCGCCAACAGTATGCCGGGAAAGCACATTACGCCGTTCGACAGTATCATTATCGCCCTGTCGATGAATCCTTTGTAGTATCCTGCCAGAAGACCTGCGACGGTGCCGAAGAACAGTGCGACCGCGACTCCCGCAAAAGAAACGAGAAGCGTATACTTTGCCGCAGCAAGGCATCTCGAGAATAAGTCTCTTCCGAGGTTGTCCGTCCCGAACAGGTGCGATGCCGAAGGCGGGAGGAGCTTTGCCGAGGCGTCGGTGGAATTGATGCCGTAAGGCGTCCAAAACATACCGATAATAAAGAACAGCAGTACAAAAGACAGCAGTACGATGCCTATTATCAGATATTCTCTTGAACGGTTCTGCCGGTTCATGCGAGTCTCCCGTCTCTGATCCTCGGATCGATGGCTGCGGATACGATATCGGAAAGGAAGTACAGAACTACGGTCAGCATGGCAAGATAGAAGACTATTCCCGACAGCAGTGGGAAATCTCTTCTTGAAATAGCCGAGAGGAGCAGTCGTCCGAGTCCCGGCAGGTTAAATACCTGTTCAACTATGAGAGAACCGCCCATTATATCCGACAGGACGAGCGAGATGATCGTGACCGACGATGCCGCCGAATTCGGGATGATATGCTTGAGCATGATCTGAAGATCAGAAAGCCCGTGGCTCTTTGCGGTCTTGGCGAACGCGCTTGCGCCGAACTCTATCATCGAAGCCCTTAAGAACTTAAAGGTCATCGCAATCTTGGGAAGCGCGATACAGACTGACGGTAAGATCAGGCTGATAATAAACTTTCCGAAGTGATCTCCCGGCGCGGTGTATCTTCCGACGGCGACAACTCTTAACGCTTTCGAGAAGAACAGGATCATGAGCATCGACAGCGCGAAGGGAGGGATCGCGAACAGTATGTGTCCGAATGAAGAGAGTGTCCTGTCCAAAGCCCGCCCCGGCTTTCTGCTGCAGAGGGCGGCGACCGGGAAGGAGACGGCGATGACTATGATTATCGCGAGAAAGCTCATTCCGAACGTGACCGGAAGTCTTGAAGCGATAAGATCCTTTACGGGCTCACGGAACGACAGGGAGTTTCCGAAGTCTCCTTTTACGGCATCACCGAGCCATGACATATACCTTGTCATGAGAGGCTTATCAAGACCGAGTTCTCTTTGCAGATTCTCGACCTGTTCGTTCGTCGCGTCGGGGCCGAGCATTATTCTTGCAGGATCCCCGGGGATTATCGAGAAAGCCGCGAAAGTCAAAAAAGAAACGAGCAGCGCAGTGAGAATGAACTCACCGGTCTTTACCAGAGCCATTCTGACTGCGCTGTTCATATGCGTTGATTATCCCTGGACGGCTATATGGACCGTTGACATGTCCTGAATGTACATGGGATAGAGCTCGTAGCCCGTAAGGCGACGGCTTACCGCGCATGTGCTGTAAGGATCCTGAATGTAGCAGGAGGCGGCATCCTCCGTGATGTATCCGAGAAGCTCGTGGTAGAGAGTATTGCGCTCTGCCGTATCGGGTGTGAGAGGAATCTGAGCGAGCAATGCGTCAACTTCGGGGTTGTTGTAATTGATGAAGTTGCCGTCGTTGTCGGAGGCGTATCTTCTGACGACGTCAAAAGGAGCGTAATCGCTCGTGAGTGCGATGATCGTGGACTGGTAATCCCTTCCCTGGTAAACACGGTCGAGCCATGTTGCCCAGTCTACCTGCTCGATCGATACGTTAATGCCGACGGAAGAGAGCTGGTCGGCGATGGCGACCGCGGTGTTAACGTGGATGAGATAGTTGCTCGGAACAGTTATGGTCATGTCGAATCCGTCGGGGTAACCTGCTTCTGCAAGAAGCTCGGAGGCTCTGTCGAGATCTGCGGTATATGTACCGTCGAGACTCGTATCGTAAGCATCTCCCATTACGGGGCTCATGCCGGTTGTAAGCGGGAGACCTTCACCGTCCATTATGAGGTTGATTATTTCTTCACGGTCAACGGCGTAGTTGATCGCCTGTCTTACTCTTACGTCATCGAAAGGCGCGACGTCGTTATTGAGGAACAGTCCCTGGATCATGTTGGAACCGAGACTTAAGATGTCAAACTGCTCGGTGTCGAGCATAGCGGTCTTGTCGGCTGTCAGATAAGGGAAGATATCTATCGTTCCGCTCTGAAGCTCGAGCATGCCCGCGTCCATATCCGCGCAGACTTTGAATGTTACCTTGTCGAGGTAGGGAAGCTCGGGATTCCAGTAGTTCTCGTTCCTTGTGAGGACGATACCGATACCCGCTTCGTAGGACTCGAACTTGAAAGGTCCCGTTCCGATCCTTGTATCGCCGATCGTATCGCCCGATCCTTCGGGGATGATGGCGGCGGTGAAGTTGGAGAGCATCTCGCTGTTCGGTGCGTCAAGAGTTACCGTAACCGTATTATCTCCGTTGTCGGTAACGGATTCCACGGACGAGAGCGTATCCATGAGCTCTGAAGCTCTCTCGAGCGAATACACGACATCGGAAGCGTCCATTGTCTCTCCGTTATGGAAGGTAACACCTTCTCTTAACGTGAAAGTGTAAGTCGTTGCATCATCGGAGATCGTTACATCCGTAGCAAGACAGGGATTGAGATTTCCTTCGTGATCGAACTTATAAAGTCCTTCGTATACATTAAAGAGAATTTCCTTGTCTCCGGCTGCGACTGCAGTATGAGGGTCGAATATCATAGGCTCCTGAGTAATGCCTACTACGGCTTCCCCTCCGTAGATGTCATTGCTGTCACTATTTGTCTTTCCGGAACATGAAACAGCGAAAAAAGAGAGTGAGAGCAGCAACGCTCCCGCTATAACTTTCTTGAAAGTTAGGTTCCTCATTCTTCTTTTCCTTCTTTCATATATTTAAGTAGTGCAAGTATGTTACTTCATTTAAGGAATTTTTTCGATAATCAAAGTAATAAATGTACCAAATTACCAAAATAAGCGATAAAGCGATAATTATTTTATGACATTTGGTGTATAATTAAATAACCTTTAACAGTTAAGGAGCTGAAACTAATGAAGAAATGTCCTGTCTGCGGAGTAATGACGGGTGATAATGTTGCCCGCTGTACCATGTGCAAGTACGATTTCCAGAAAGCTTCGAGCGGAGATGCCAGCGCCGTAATGGCAGAGGCACAGAAAGTTCTTGATCAGAAGGAAGAAGAGAACCTTGCGAGAACTGAGGCAAGAAGATCCGAGGAAGAGAAGAGGCTCGCTGAGATAAGAGAGAAGATCAATCGCGAGATGGAGACTCTTACGGCCCAGTTCGAATCCGAGAAGTTAAGACTCGATGCCGAATATGCTGCAATGCAGAAGAAGGCCATCGATGAGAAGCTTAAACTCGAGAAAGAACTCGAGCAGGCAAGGGAAGAAGTCCAGGTCGAGAGAAATAAGATAGCAGAGGCAAGATCTCAGGGCGAACAGGCCAAGAAAGAGAAAGAGGCTGAAGGTCAGGCGAAGTACGAAGAGATAGTCTCCAAGGCTGAGCAGGAGAGGCAGATGATGCTCGATCAGACCCAGAAGGAGATCAACGAAGCCGCTGCCAGGATCGACGCCGAGTATGCCGAAGTAGTCAAGAAGAGAGATCAGCTTGTTGCCGAGGCGGAGGAAGCGCAGGCTTTCCTTGAGAATTCCGCTCAGATCAAGAAGGAAATGGAAGAGGCGAGAGCTGAACAGGACAGAGTTATCGCCGATAAGAAGAAAGAGATCGAAGCGAAGCAGCAGGAGATAGATCAGCTCCAGAAGGATTTTGAAGTAGAGAAGGCGCGTCTCGAGAAAGAGGGACGTCAGATCGCCGAACAGCAGGCCGGTGAGGCCTTGAAGGCTAAGGAACAGGCTGAGGCGGATCTCGAGCAGATCACCAAGGAAAGAGAAGCCGTTATCGCAGAAGTCGAGAAGCAGCAGGAAGCGGCCAAGGAAGAGATCGACGGTATCAGACAGCAGGCTCAGCAGATCATCAATGAGGCCGAAGAGGCTGCAGTTAAGAGGGATGAATCCATTAAGGCTCTCGAGGAAGCCAAGAACGAGATGCTTCAGGCCCAGTCCAAGAAGGATGAGCTCGATGCTCTGATCGCCAAGGAGAACGATGAGAGAGCCGCGGCCATAGCCGAGCACGAGAAGAAGATCTCTGAATTCGAAGCATCCGCGAATGAATGGAGTACACAGATCGCAGCCATCTCCGATGAATACGAGAAGGCTAAGGTGATCATCGAGGATTCCAAGAATATCGAAGTCGCCGCGAGGGCTGAGGCCGAGGAGATCGTTCTTGAAGCGGAGAAGAGATCTGTCTTCCTGAAGGAAGCCGCTCTTAAGGAAAGTGATAAAGGTCAGTATATCAAGACCATCGAAGAGAAGGAGAATAAGATAAAGGAAATGGAGAAGGAAAGAGACGCTCTTAACGCCAAGGTCGAAGAACTCGAAGCATCCATTAAGTCACTTGAGAAGAAGATCGCTTCCGGTGCGATAGGCGGTGCATCCAACGGTCCTAAGGAATACTGTGTCGAATCCGTCAACCATAACGGTGCGGGCGAGGTAGATGAGAAGGGTATCTCCGATCTCCTTGCCAAGATGACGAAGGACGGCTGGAATCTTATCTCAGTCATCAACGATGACGGCGGCAAGCTCCAGAGCTCGCTCGGCGGTGAATCCACTGCTTCCCTGTCCATGGGTTCTTATACCAGCAAGGAAGACAGAGTCATCCTGATCTTCGAGAGACCTAAGAAAGCCTGATATTTCCGAGGTTTGTAAAAGATATTTGAGCCGCGGCTTTTGCCGCGGTTTTTTTGTATTCAGTCGAACGGAAAATGCACAAAAACATTGACAGAAAATTTATATTCTTTGTGGAAAACGCATATCAAATATTTTATAATTAAAAATGCTTGATTCTTTATCTGTCAGGCATAAATCAAATAATCTCCAAAGGAGGAAGATCTTATGGAAAAGTATTCCGCAGACAAGATACGTAATATCGCATTGCTCGGGCATCAGGGCTCCGGCAAGACATCTCTCGCAGAAGCAATGCTGTATTGTACGAAGGCTATCGACCGATTGGGCAGGACGGCAGACGGCAATACAACGCTTGATTTCGAGCCGGAGGAGATTAAGAGAGGCGCTTCCATATCGGCTGCCGTTGCAAGCTGTGAGTACAAGGGCAGTAAGATCAATATAATCGACACTCCCGGTGATTTTGACTTCCTCGGAGAGGAGATGTCAGGCATCAGGATCGCAGACAGCGGTATCGTTATGATCTCTGCAAAGGGCGGTACTTCCGTAGGTTCCCAGAAGGCTATAAGACTTCTGAAAGGTAAGAACGTTCCGTTCCTTTTCTTTGTCAACCGTATGGACGAGCCTAACGCGGACTTCGAGGCAGTAACTGCCAGAATGATGGAGCGTTACGGACCTTCAGTCATCCCGTTGTCTCTTCCTATCCTCGAGAACGGACAGATGACCGGAATTGTCGATGTTATGAACCGTAAGGCATTCAAGCTCGATAAGTCAGGCAAGAGCGAGGAGATTCCTCTCCCCGATGAATATAACAGCCGTATCGACGATCTTCAGGATCAGGTCAACCAGGTCGTTGCCGAAGCAGACGACGCTTTGATGGAGAAGTATTTCGCAGGCGAGAAGTTCACCGAGGATGAGTTCAGACACGGTGTTCACGCAGGTTTCCGCGAAGGTAAGCTGCACCCGATCTACTGCGGCTCCGCATATATGAATTGGGGTGTTGACTTTCTTCTGAACTGTATCGCGAAGGATACGCCTCCGGCAGGAAAGAAGCCCACATTGATCGGAACACTTCCCGACGGCTCCGAGCAGGAAGTCGCATGCAAGGTTGAAGATCCTCTTGCAGCATTCATCTTCAAGACGATCGCTGACCCGTTCGTAGGTAAGATCTCTATCTTTAAGGTCAATGCCGGAACGATCAAGGCTAACTCCACCGTATATAACGCTACACAGGAGAAGGACGAGAAGATAGGTAACCTGTTCTTCCTCCTCGGCAAGAAGCAGATCCCCGTAGACGAGGTCAGCGCAGGCGATATCGGCGCTACCGCGAAGCTCGCTATCTCTCAGACTAACGATACATTGTGCGACAAGGCGAGGATCCTCGAGATGCCTAAGATCAAGTTCCCTGCACCTTGTCTTTCCAAGGCCATAAGACCCGAGAAGAAGGGCGAAGAGGATAAGATCATGGCAGGTCTTCAGAAGCTAATGGACGAGGACAGATGCTTTACTGTCGAGAACAATTCCGAGACGAAGCAGATGGTCATCTCCGGTATCGGTGAAGTCCAGCTTAAGGTCCTCGTTAAGAAGCTCGAGGCCAAGTACAAGGTTAAGGCTATCCTCGAGGATGCCAAGGTTCCTTATCGTGAGACCATCCGTAAGAAGGTAAAGGTTCAGGGTAAGCATAAGAAGCAGTCCGGCGGTCACGGTCAGTACGGTGACGTCTGGATCGAGTTCGAGCCCAACTATGATACGGAAGATCTCGTCTTTGAAGAGAAGGTATTCGGAGGAGCCGTTCCGAAGAACTACTTCCCGGCAGTTGAGAAGGGTCTTCAGGAGTCTATCGAGAAGGGTATCCTCGCAGGCTATCCGGTAGTTAACCTCAAGGCTACTCTGGTCGACGGTTCCTACCATGATGTAGACTCCAACGAGCAGTCGTTCAAGATGGCGGCTCACCTCGCATTCAAGGCGGGTATGGAGCAGGCTGATCCCATCATCCTCGAGCCGATCTCATCAGTTGAGATACACGGACCTGAGGATAAGCAGGGCGATCTTCTCGGAGATCTTAACAAGAGAAGAGGTCGTGTTATGGGTATCGGTGCTGACGATCTCGGCTGCGTCATCAATGCCGAAGTTCCCACATCCGAGATGGGCGACTATGCTACCGACCTTAAGGCCATGACTCAGGGCTTAGGCTGGTTTGCGATGGAGCATGCGAGATACGAGCCCGCTCCGTCTGATGTTTCAGCCAAGGTTATCGCTGACGCCAAGGCAAACGAGGAGTAATATTTCCTGACCGCGTCCTTCGGGGCGCGGTCTATTTTTTTGCCTCCGGCTCGAAAGGTTTATGTAAAAGTTAGTATTTTCCTTAAAACATAAACGTTTATATTAACTTTCCCCAAAAACGCTATTGACGGAGGGTAAGATTAAGAGTAATATGTGAACAGATGAACATATGAGCAGATGTTCATATGAGATAGACGGAAAGGAGTTCATATTATGCCCCACGATCACACAGAGCTTTTGAATCATGTGAAGGACGGACTTCCGAGCGATGAGACATTGCAGGACTTAGGAGATCTGTTCAAGGTGTTCGGTGATACGACAAGGATCAAGATCATGTACGCTCTTTATGAGAATGAGATGTGCGTTTGTGCCATCGCGGATCTGCTTAATATGACTCAGTCTGCGATCTCACATCAGCTCAAGACCTTGAAGGATGCGAATCTTGTAGAGGGAAGAAGAGATGGCAAGGAGATCTTTTACCGCCTCTCAGATGACCACGTCAAGTCGATCATCGCACAAGGATATGAACACATTACAGAGTAAAGGAGAACTCACTTATGAAGAAGACATTTGAATTGGAAGACCTCGATTGCGCCAACTGCGCAAGGAAGATGCAGGAAGCGGTAGAGAAGCTCGACGGAGTAAAATCCTGCTCGGTCAACTTCATGACACAGAAGATGATACTCGATGCGGATGATGCAAGATTTGACGACATTCTGAACGAAGCGATCAAGGTCATGAAGAAGGTAGAACCTGATTGCACGGTATTAGTCTGATCAGGAGAGAGGTTAATAAATATGAAGTTTAAGCTCACCCGTAAACAGAAGAAGATGCTGATAAGGATCATCGCAGCGGGAATACTGCTTATGATCGCAGCGATAGTAACACATATAGCCGATCTTCCCTGGTGGGTGAGCCTTCTCATATACGTTATCCCGTATGTGGTGTCGGGATACGATGTTTTGAAGACTGCCGCGATCAACCTCCTTCACGGTCAGGTCTTCGATGAGAAGTTCCTTATGATGGTAGCAACTGTCGGAGCTTTCGGTGCGGGCGAGTATCCGGAAGCTTCGGCAGTCATGCTTTTCTATCAGATAGGCGAATTGTTTCAAAGTGTCGCAGTCGGAAGGTCGAGGAAGTCCATATCAAAGCTTATGGACATAAGACCTGACAGTGCGACCGTAATAAGGGACGGAATAGAACAAACAGTCTCTCCCGATGAAGTCGGAGTGGGAGAGATCATTATAATAAGACCGGGTGAGAAGATCCCGTTGGACGGTGTGGTCGAAGAGGGATCGAGTTCCGTCAATACGGCGGCTCTGACGGGAGAATCCGCTCCGGTCGATGTCGAATACAGCGATAATGTAATAAGCGGAACGGTAAATCTTACCGGGGTCATCAAGGTTAAGACAACAAGTACTTTCGGTGAGAGTACCGTATCGAAGATCTTGGAGCTTGTCGAGAATTCCTCGGAGAAGAAGGCGAAGGTCGAGAACTTCATAACGAAGTTTGCAAGGTGGTATACACCTTGCGTGGTCATAGCGGCAGTCCTTCTGGCGGTGGTCCCTCCGGTCATCCTCGGCATTGGATCCTGGGAGATATGGAAGACATGGCTTGTAAGAGCCTGCGTATTTCTCGTAGTATCGTGTCCCTGTGCACTTGTCGTGTCGGTGCCTCTGTCATTCTTCGGAGGAATAGGCGGAGCGGCTAAGGAAGGTATCCTTATCAAAGGCGCGAACTACATGGAGACTCTGGCGGGTATAGATACCGTGGTATTCGATAAGACGGGTACTCTTACCAAGGGTGTGTTCGCCGTAGACGATATCCATCCGCAGGATATAAGCCGCGAAGATCTTCTCGATGTGGCGGCGACCTGTGAGAGCTTCTCGAGTCATCCTGTTGCTCAGTCTATAGTCCGGGCACATGAAGGGCACATCGATAAGGACAGGATAGGGGAAGTCAGGGAGATTGCCGGCAAGGGAGTCGAAGCCGTGATCGACGGCGTAAAGTACTACTGCGGCAACGGACAGCTGATGGAAATGTGTAAGGCGGATTACCATGACTGTCACCTGACGGGTACGATCATCCATATCGCCAAGGTAAGAGACGACAAAAGCTCGGAATACCTCGGACATATCGTTATAAACGATGAGATGAAGGAAGATTCGAAGCTTGCGGTCGACAGATTGAAGAAGATCGGCATCAAGCGCGTCGTAATGCTCACGGGTGATAAGGAGCAGGTGGCGGCAAGTGTCGCGCAGAAATTGGGACTTACTGATTATCGTGCCGAACTTCTTCCCGCCGATAAGGTAAATGAAGTGGAGACGCTCTTATCCGAAGGATGTAAACTCGCATTCGCGGGCGACGGCATTAATGATGCTCCGGTACTTATGAGAGCGGATCTCGGTATCGCGATGGGTGCGATGGGATCGGATGCTGCTATCGAATCAGCCGACGTTGTACTCATGGACGATAAGCCGACCGGTATAGCAAAAGCCGTACTCATAGCAAGAAAGACCATGAGGATCGTAAAAGAGAATGTATTCTTTGCACTCGCGGTTAAGGCGGTTATCCTGGTCCTCGGCGCTGTCGGCATAGCGAATATGTGGCTTGCAGTATTCGGAGATGTCGGTGTGCTTATCCTCGCTATACTGAATGCCGTTCGCGCGATGAAGTATAAGGATTAATCGATCCTGTATATGGTCGTTGCTTCTTCGGGAAAGTATGCGACGGGCGTCAGGTTCGATGCGAAGAATTCCTTGTTGTAGAAGTAAGTTCCGGGATAATCGAACGAATAGAACTCGGGATCGTCTATTAGGTAAGTGATCCCTCTCTCGTGACAGTATCTTCTGAATTCATCGATATTGTTGTTGCATCCTGAGATGAGCCAGTAGTAGATGGTCTCCCGCGTGAACGTATCATGCCCTGCGGACCATGCGTAATAAGGCCATCCGTAATATGCCGGGCGTCCTGCGAGGAAGAATCTGTTCATCGACCACTGGGGCGTGAGGAACACATCGTCCGGATCCGTATTGTTCTCGATCCATTCCGTAAGATCCGATGCGGTGTTTATCTCGACGCAGACCTTGTTGATATTCACGTATGTGCACCACTCGGATATTCCGGTTGCCGTAAGAGGTACAAGGAGTAACCCGGAGATGATGATAAGGACGGTTCTTACCGTTATGTACCAGGGCTTGGGGAGTTTCTCGATAAGTTTGGCCGGAGGGACCATCATCTCGCTTAACGCCCCTGCAACGAATGCATCCGTTAAGATCAGCGTAAACTGTATGAACTTGTGGTTCGCGAGGACCTCCTCAGTAAGCTTGATGTTAAATGCGAAGATCAGCGGCGCCAGGAAAGCTATGAAGATAAGTTCTCTGTAGACGGGCTTACGGCTTATTATGTCTCTTACAAGAAGGTAGATCACAAAAGCGCCCGCGATTATGAGCGTAAGACCCGTGACGGTTACGAGATAATTCGAGATGCCCTTAGGGGTTTTGTTCTCACATACAAATCCCGTATAAAATTTCGGAGCGATCACATTGGATGCCGACCCTGCGAATATTCTCGTCTGTATAAATGATGAGATAACGGATACGGCCGCTATCGCTATATAGGTGATCCTTGTCTCGGATACGACAGCCATGATCATCAGGACCAGAAGCGTTCCTATGAGCGCGGACCCGTGGAAGAAAGGCAGCGCCGCCGCCATAACACATGCAAGGATCGTGATCCCGAGAGGGTTAAGCGGATCATCCTTGCGGAATATCCAGGCCTCGCGAGATGCGAAGAATGTCTTAAGCCACATGACCTCTCCCGGAGCGGAGGAGGACTTTCCCGACTTGATGAGTGAGATGCACATGCGTCTTACAAAGGGCGTCATCAGGATAATAAGGATTATCATGACTCCCGTTCCGAGCATGAGATGGCGCTGGTTCGGATATACGTTGATCGCCCAGATGCCCCATTCGTCGAACGGGGTCTGACCATACCATGCGCCGCTTTTGGCTATCGATTCGAGCGCCGACTTCATAGGGACCCCCGCTGCCCGAAGCTCCTTGATGTGAAGGAATACATTAAACGAGCTTCTGAAGAATACGAGTACGGGCGCGAGGATAAAAGCAGCCTTCCTTCTGAAGAACAGAACTGCAAGGACGCCGAGAAGTTCCATGGTGCATACCATGGTGATTATGCTCGGGATGTTGAGCGCGAAGTCGATGGAGAAGCCCAGATATTCGAGGATGCCTGCAAGGAAATAGAAGAAGAAGTGATACTGGATGCCGTCCCCCGAGAAGTGCATATACTGCGTAGGGAAATTGAAGCCCTTTGAAAAGGACGATACCATCGCGGTGTGAGGGGACAGATCCGAGAATACCGACGGACCCGCATAGAGGATACCGTCCGTGAGCCTGAACGAGTAGAACATCAGGAAGGCGGATACTCCCGTGATGATAACGGTCACTATGCCGTAGTAGATAACATTGGAAGTCGAATGGACGTAAGAGGGGATCTTGCTCTCGCGGTCCGCACCGGACAGTCTGTTCCTGTTGAGCCTTTTTAGATAAACGGTGAAGTTGACTCCGGAGAGGATCGTGAATATGGAGAATGTCAGGAGCACTCCGGCTCTTCCGGCCATATCGTTGCCGTCAACAAAGAGGTTCAGGATATAGATCGCATAGTAGTTGAACATCGGTACCAGGAGGAACCCGACGGTAATGCCCGCAGAAGCCGTGAACAGCACCGGCGGGAGTTTGCTTACGACATTTCTGTTTGTGGAGCAGGCCGTGAAGAATCTGGCCGTGTCGGGGATGCACATGGTCACGAAAGATATCCCGAATACCGCACAAACGATCAGATATAAAAAAGCGAGCATAGTACCTCTAATTTTATAAATATTTATATAGAGTGTAACAAAGATATCACAGTACGTTTTTTACATGCTCATTACTTTTAAAAGACAATGTTGAAGGGTAACCAAACTGTAACGCTTATGAACTCTTGAGGGTAAAGTTCCATTGCTATAATCGGAACTACCCGAAGGAGGAAAGTGCCATGAAAATCGTAGTTCTTGGAGGCGGATTGAGCCCTGAAAGAGACGTGTCGAAGAAGTCGGCGAGTCTTATCGCGAATGCTCTTCTTTCAAAGGGCCATGAGGTCGCACTTATCGATCTGTACGAAGGTATCGAGAACGATGCCCCTGTTGAAGGACTTTTCCGTAAGGGAACCGATAACGAGTTCTCTTATGAGATCCCGGAGACGGAACCCGATCTTGAGGCGGTTATAAGAGAGCACGGCGGAAGACGGGAATGGCTCGGACCGCGTGTCATAGAGATATGTAAGACGGCGGACTGCGTTTTCCTCGGTCTTCACGGCGCCAACGGCGAGAACGGAAAGACACAGGCTGTCCTGGAGGCTTTCGGGATCAAATATACGGGATGCGGCTATACAGGCTGTGTTATCGCGATGGATAAAGCGCTGTCGAAGGCGCTCGTCTCGGGAGTGGGATTTAAGACCGCCAAGTGGTTTACGACAAGAGACCCCAATATCACATTTGACGAGACGGTGGAGAAGGTCGGTCTTCCTTTTGTGGTCAAGCCCATAGGGTGCGGAAGCTCCTGCGGTGTCTCCATAGTTAAGAATAAGGAAGAATTCGACAAGGCTATGGATTTTGCCGAGAAATACGAGCAGCACATAATCATCGAGAGCTTTATAAAGGGACGTGAGATCACCGTAAGCATACTTAACGGCAAAGCCTTGCCGATCACGGAGATCATCCCTCACGAAGGATTCTACGATTACAAGAATAAATATCAGGCTGGACTTACTACTCATGTCTGTCCCGCGGAACTTACTGAAGAGGAGACGAACCGGGCGAAGAGGATCGCGGAGGAAGAGTTCCGCATCCTTCGAATGACCGCGTACGGAAGGATAGACATGATATACGACGGAACGGATTTCTGGTTCATAGAAGCCAACAACCTTCCGGGCATGACGAATACATCACTGCTCCCCGAAGCGGCTGCTCATACGGGGATCAAATACGAGGATCTCTGCGAACAGATCGCTGTGGAAGCCGGCAGGAGAAACGTCACTTGATAAAGACCGGGATCATCGGAGGAGGTGCCGCAGGTCTTTGGGCGGCCTGTTTTCTTAAGAAAGCGGAGCTGGATTTTGTCCTGTTCGAGAAAGGCCCCGAGTGCGGCCGCAAGCTCCTTCTTACAGGTCACGGAAGATGTAATATAACCAACCGTAAATCGCCTTCAAAGCTTCAGAACGGATACCATGAGGCGTCGGGATTTATCAAGGCGGCATTAAGTTCTTTTACCCCCGAGGACACGATAGACTTTATCGAGAATGAGCTTAAGATCCCTCTTAAGGAAGAGGATGATAACCGTATGTTCCCCGTGTCGGACAAAGCATCCGACATCAGGGACGCGCTCGTGCGCTTCGCGGGGGAGCAGAACATCATCACGGATTGTGAGATAGCGGATGTTTCCGTTATCAACTCATCAGGGGAGCGAAGATTCGAACTCATATCCTCAGACGGAAGGCGTGAGACTGTTGACCGGATGATAATAGCGACGGGCGGGATGACCTTTTCCCGGACCGGTTCGGACGGCAGAAGCTATGATCTTATCGAAGATGTGTTAGGTCATAAGGTGACTCCTCTGTATCCGGCGCTGACCGGGATCCCCGTGTCGGAGAAAGACAGAGAGTTCACATCATCCGTCAGCGGTGTTTCCGTATATGCGGGGGCGGGGATCTATCTTAACAACAGGAAGACCAATAAGACCGAAGGAAATGTGCTCTTTACCCATGAAGGTCTGTCCGGGCCTGCCATAACCGAACTCGCGAGGTATATTCCCGGGAACGTTGTCGAGGAAAAAGGCTGGATAGAACTGGATTTCACTCCCGGAAGAGATGAGAAGGAAGTGGACAAAGAGCTTCTTGCCGAGATGAGTCAGCGGCCGAATGCCAAGCTTACTTCCATAGGAAGAGCGTATGTTCCCGCGTCTTTGTCGGAAGCGATCGGCGAACGTGCGGGCGTGACCGACCTTGTCGCGTCCAAGGTCACAAAGCAAGATCGCAAAGAATTTCTTAAGAACTTAAAACACCTTCAAATGACCATCGCGAGGCAGCCTTCCTTCGAGACCGCTTACGTTACGAGGGGCGGTGTGGCTTTGGAACAGATAAAAAGGAAAAGCTTCGAATCAAAACTCATACCCGGCGTCTATATCATAGGGGAAGCGCTCGACATAGACGGCATAAGCGGCGGATATAACCTTCAGGCCGCAATAAGTGAAGCATATATCGCAGTTCGATCTTTAATGTGTTAAAATCTTCGAAGATTTTATTTAAGGGAGGGTTCCCTATGTCTGAGAAGAGGTCTGACTATATCACTTGGGACGAGTATTTTATGGGCGTCGCCGAGCTTGCATCACAGAGGAGCAAGGACCCGAATACACAGGTCGGCGCCTGTATCGTCAACTCCGATAACATGATAGTTTCTGTAGGATACAACGGACTTCCCGCAGGCTGCTCCGATGATGATTTCCCGTGGGCAAGGGAAGGCGAGGTCTACGATACCAAATACGCTTATGTATGCCACGCAGAGCTCAATGCGATATTGAATTCCGGTACGGGTGATCTTCGCGGGACTCGCGTTTACGTAACTTTGTTTCCCTGTGAAGGCTGTACAAAGGCTCTTATTCAGAAGGGCATAAAAGAGATAATATATGCCGATGACAAATACCACGATCTGCCGGCAACGATGGCTGCGAGAAGGATGCTCGATGCTGCCGGAGTCAAATATACGAAGTATGAACCGACCGGTCGCAAGATTGAGATCGACGTTTGATATCAAGGAGGAAGAAGATGGGCGAGGTCAAGACATTCATCTGGGATGAGAAGAACGAGTGTATGGAGGAGGCCGAGAGGCGCGAGCTGGTCGGCAAGAGACTTGTATCTGCCGTAAGAAGAACGTACGATAATGTTCCCTATTACAGGAAGAAACTTGATAAGGCAGGAGTAAATCCCGATGACATAAAGTCACTCGATGACATAGAGAAGCTTCCTTTCTGTGACAAGCTGGACTTCAGGGACAACTATCCTTTCGGGACGCTTGCCGTGCCGATGGATCAGCTGGTAAGAATCCACGCCTCGTCCGGAACGACCGGCAAGATGAAGGTCGTAGGATATACGGCAAATGATGTTGACCTCTGGTCAGAGGCGCTCTGCAGGTGCTTTGCCATGTCTGGTATGCAGAAGGGCGATCTCGTACATATCGCTTACGGTTACGGATTGTTCACCGGAGGCTTGGGCCCTCACTATGCATGTCAGAAGTTCGGTTCTGTCGCCATCCCGGTATCCGGAGGCAACACCGCAAGGCAGATCCAGATCATCACGGAGTGGCAGCCGCAGGTCATTATGTGCACACCTACATATATGCTCCACATCATCGATACCATTGAGAAGAACGGCATAGATAAGTCTCTCGTCAAGCTTCGTTCCGGTATCTTCGGTGCCGAGGCATGGACTTCTGAGATGAAGGATCAGATCGAGGAAAGGATCGGTCTTAAGGCTTTTGATATCTACGGTCTTACCGAGATCGTAGGCCCCGGCGTCGGTTGCTCCTGCGATTGCTGCAATGACCAGATCCACATCAATTCCGATCTGTTCTGGCCTGAGATCGTCGATCCCGAGACCGGTAAGGTCCTCCCCGAAGGAGAACTCGGAGAACTCGTATTCTCTTCGCTTCTTAAAGAGGGTGTGCCGATGATCCGATACAACACACATGACCTTACCCGTATCCATTACGGCAAGTGTGCATGCGGAAGAACTACACCGAGGATCGATAAGATCACTGGTCGTGCGGACGACATGCTCATCATAAGAGGCGTTAACGTATTCCCGACTCAGATCGAAGCAGCCGTCATGAAGTTCAAGGAAGTCCTTCCTCACTACATGATCTATGTTGACAGAATCAACAACCTCGATGTCATCTCGGTTAAGATCGAGCTTAACCCCGATCTTATGTCTGATACGATGTCCGGTCTCGAGAGGCTTACCAAGGCTATTGAAGGCGAGATCGCGAGCATCACGGGAATCCATGCCAAGGTCCTTCTCGTAGAGCCGAGGTCGCTGCCGAGATCCGAAGGAAAGATGGTAAGAGTAATAGACAACAGATTTAAGAAGTAAGAGAATGAATAAGTTTATAAAAAAGGCTGTAGCAACAATAATCACCGCGAGCGCAATGCTCGCGGTGTTCTCGGTTAATCCGGCATTTACCGGCATCTTTGTATATGCGGATGCCGAAGGTTCGGTCGAGAACGTAAATACATGGGGGAACGGTGGACAGATAACCATAGATCTTTCGGGTTGTTCCGGATACGGAACTATCGAGGTCGTGGTCGAATTCGAAGGCAGCGTAACATCGGCTTCAGGCTGGGGTTTTGATTCCTACGAGGTATCAGGCAACCGTGTAACCGCGACGGTCTCCTCATCCGGAGCCAATTCATGGGCATTCGACGGTAATGTCGGGATACAGGTCGACGGTCAGGAGATAACCGATGCCGAATTGATCTCTGTCACGGGATCCGGAACGGCATCATCTTCTTCCGGCAATACGGGTAACGGAGATGCCGGTCAGGGGGAGCCTTCGGAAGGGCGCACGGAAACCGTTGATTATTCCGGCATCGAGCTCGTTCAGGGAGACGACTGGCTTACGACCGACGGTGACAGGATAGTCGACATGAACGGCACAGAGGTCTGGCTTACGGGCTGCAACTGGTTCGGGTATAACACGGGAAGCAATATTTTCGACGGGGTGTGGGCCTGCAATATGAGGGAGGCTCTCGAGTCCATTGCCGACCACGGCTTTAATCTTCTGAGGATCCCGATGTCGGCCGAGCTTCTTCTTCAGTGGAAGAACGGCGAGTATCCCGAGGCCAATTACAACCATGCATATAATGCGGAGCTCGAGTCCATGAACTCGCTCGAGATATTCGATTACGCCCTGGATATACTCGCGGCGAACGGAGTCAAGGTAATGATCGATATCCATTCTCTCCCGACCGATGCGATGGGACATAACCTGCCTTTGTGGTACACGGATGAGTTTACGGTTGACGACTTCTATGAAGCTCTCGACTGGCTCTCGGCGAGGTATGCCGATAACGATACCATAATAGCCTACGACCTTAAGAACGAGCCACACGGCAAGGCCTCCGAGCCCGATCATGCGATCTGGAACGATTCCGAGGATGAGAATAACTGGAGGTTCGTTGCCGAGACGGCGGGCAATATAATCCTCGACAATAACCCTCACGCCTTGATCGTAATAGAGGGTATTCAGATATATCCCATAGATCCGTCTTCCAATAACTTCACGTCGACGAACGACGAGGATTACTACAACTCCTGGTGGGGCGGCAACTTAAGAGCGGTTGCCGATTACCCGATCGACTTCGGTTCGCCCGAACGCAATGCACAGGTCGTCTATTCTCCTCACGATTACGGCCCCGCAGTCTATGCGCAGCCGTGGTTCGAGGGCGGTTTTACATACGAGTCCCTGTACGAAGACTACTGGCACGATGCATGGCTCTATATAGATGAAGAAGGTATAGCGCCGCTTCTCATCGGTGAGTGGGGCGGCTTCATGTCCGGAGACAACCTTACATGGATGACCTATATGCGTCAGCTGATCGCCGAGTATCATCTGAATCATACATTCTGGTGCTTCAATGCCAATTCCGGGGATACCGGCGGCCTTGTGACCGACGACTTTGTAACTTGGGATCAGGAGAAATATGAGTTCGTAAGGGAAGTCCTCTGGCAGGATCAGGACGGAGCTTTTATCGGTCTCGACCATGTGATCGCCTTAGGTCAAAACGGCATATGTTTAAGTGATTATTCCGGACTTGAGGCAGTTCCGGATCTCTCTTCCTCTGAAGGCACGGTCTCTTCTGAACATTCTGACGTTGTCGATCCTTCTTTGGAGAACGATCCCGCAGCTGCTGCCCTTAATGCCGGAACGCCTGAAGGCGGTTCATCTTCCGGAACCCTCGTTAAGGTCCTTCTCGGTACGGGTATCGGGATCTTGGTGATTGCAGGCGGATTTCTGTTTTATAAACTAGGTGTTAATTCTTCGCGTAAAAAGTAAATATCAAAGCGGTTTAATTGAAAACGGGTAACGGGGTTCGTATAATTTTATTATAAATAATATAAATAACTCGTCTTCGAAGTTTTTGGGAGGCTTAAGATTTGATGTCCAGAACCATTTCTAGATGTTATGCATTTTTGGTTGCAGTTGTATTTGCTTGTGTAGTCCTGATAGGGAATACGATTCCCGTAAATGCTGCTGCGAGCGTTGTTGTAGGTGACAGAAGAACCTGGGGCAACGGCGGAATGGTCGGAATTCAGATATCTAACGGTGTTCAGGGTGAGACGGTTACGGTTACGGTCAACGTGAGCGGCACTCTTACGAACGCTTCGAGCACTGCGGGAAGTGCATCTTTCTCCGGTAACACGATAACGGTCGTAGCTAATACATATAATCTCTATTGGCTCGGGGTCAGTTTCACGGGTGAGAATCTTACAGGTTCGCCGTCCGTAAATATATCGATCTCCGGAGGAGCAACTCCCACACCGGAACCCGCGACGCCTACTCCGGTGCCTCCGACGGTCGCACCTACGTCAGCACCCGTTCAGCCGACGGCTGCTCCGGTGCAGCCAACATCGGCTCCTGCTCAGGTGACACCTACATCGGCGCCTGCTCCCGTTAACCCGGACCCTGCGGTTCCTGCTTCCACAACTGCGGCTACACAGGCTCCTGCTCAGGCAGCTGATCCGGCTGTTGTTCAGCCCGATCCCGGTGTTCCCGCTGCCGTTCAGCCGGCACCTGCAGGAGGCGGAGAAGTGGCTCCTGCTCCTGTCGTTGCTCCTGAACAGGTTCCCACAGCCGATACCGTTCCCGCAACCGAACCGGTTGAGGCGGTTCCTGTCGTTAACAACGATAACAGTAACAGCGGCAACGGCGGAAATAACAATGCGCAGGCAACTGCTCCCGCCGATGAGGAGACTGAACCTGTAGATACTCCCGAGACAGAGCCGACTGAAGAGACGACGGTTCCGATCGTAATCATGGATGCCGAGGGTAATCTTATAACCGTAACTCCCACGCCTACACCTTTCCCTATGATGAGTGCGGGCAATCTTACATTTAACAACCGCGAAGTCGTATTTCCTTGGAAAGCGGTACTGATCAGCCTCTTTGTGATCGCCGTTCTCGGAACGAGATATGCACTGTTGAAGATGAGAGGTCTTCGCGGATCATCTCTTGCATTGGAATTTATCCCCGGTGTATCGGATATTGCAGATAAACTTTCCCGCAGGGGCACCAAGATCGAGCAGCCCGTTCAAACTAAGAAGAACGATTATTCGACATCGACTTCCGCGAGAGCCGCTGAGGCAGCGCGTGAGGCACAGCAGGCCAGAGCGGAGTTAGCACAGGCAGCAAGGGAAAGAGCGGCGGCAGCCTCAACTGAAAGCGCCAACGGACTTAAGGCTCCGGTAAAGAGACCTTCATATGCAAGTATCAATCGCACTTCCGGGGTTCCTTCAGCTTCGGCAGGCGCGACCTCTCCTTCTGCCGGCAGTGCCGACAGACCTGTAAGCCGTCCGTCACCGTTTAAGAAGCCGGAATCAACCGGCCCGAGTGTTGATCCCAAGGATATAACCGGAGAAGGATAATGGGTCTCAAGGATATCTTCGCGAAGTTTTCCGGAAAGGATAAGAAGGCAGAGGATGTATCCGATGAGGATAAGCCCGTAGTGGTCAACGGTTATCTTCAGACGTCGAATACCAAAGTAATCCGTCCCGTGTACTCGAACACGGCAGAAGGAAGAAAAGCCCGTAAAAATGATTCTTAAAACCAACTAATGCTGTATAATAGATATATAGTATTCAAGTGAGGTTGTATTCGAACGTGATTAGCAGCGGAACCCCTGAAAGAAGAAAACCGGTACCGAGAGTTCCAAGGGCCGGGCGAGACAACAAGTCGACGATGAATCGCCCCGATTCTTCGAGCCTTAACTCCAATGCTGAAGCTACTGCCGCAGCCAAGCTTTTCGCGATGAAGCAGGCGGAAGAGCAGGAATTCAAGCCTGCGATAGCAACCGGGTTCATTCCTCCCGTTGTCGAGAAGTCTTCTTATGAAGAAGATCATGTATCTCCCTTTAAGGCCGCTCCCAAGGCTCCGATCAAGCGCCCGAAGGGTATTTCGAATGTTGCATTAGGTCAGGAGGAAGAAGTCAGGGAGACCGAGGCGGCTCCTGTTGATGACGCCCCTCAGATAGCAAGGTTTATACCGATCCCTGTTGTCGAGACACCTAAGTCTCCTTTTGCTCCCATAGGACAGAATAACAATTCCGCGAACGGGCTTAAGGCTCCGATCAAGCGTCCGAAGGGTATTTCGAATGTTGCATTAGGTCAGGAGGAAGAAGTCAGGGAGACCGAGGCGGCTCCTGTTGATGACGCCCCTCAGATAGCAAGGTTTATACCGATCCCTGTTGTCGAGACACCTAAGTCTCCTTTTGCTCCCATAGGACAGAATAACAATTCCGCGAACGGGCTTAAGGCTCCGATCAAGCGTCCGCCGTCGGCTTCCGTAAACCACGCGGCGGCTATGAAGGAAGAGGAAGAGAAGGCTCAGAAGGCCGCATCTTCTCCGTTTAAGAAGGCTCCGTCACAGGAACCCGCGAACAGGCCCGTCAAGACTTCGGAGAAGACTTTTATTCCGCTTGCACCCGTACCGTTCTATGAGAAACCCGTAGCCAATCCTTTTGCGGCCGCTCCGGCATCAAAGACTTCTGTCGAACAGGAACCCTATGGTAGCACGGCGGTTAAGAAGCCTGTCTGGACAACCGCTGCGTATACATCAGATAACAAGATAGATGCGTTCAAGCATAATGTTGCTCCCGTTGAGAAGGAGAGCGAAGAGCCCGAGATCCCGGTATCAGGATCCGCGGCAGAGACTTTTGAGAGCACTTCCGACAATTCTTCCGAGGTAACAGATACCAGACCCATCTGGGAGAGAAGTCCCATAGAGAATATCGAGGAGATTATCGAAGAGGAAGATGCTTCCAACTCCGGCGGTGAGAAGAAGTCGAGATTGGACAGGATCATGGACGGATTGAATCGTCCTCTGTTCTGATATGAGCCGTATAGCGATAATTACCGGTGCTTCCTCCGGAATAGGGAAAGCGTTTGTCAAGGCGTTGCTTGAAGCTCCTGATTGTCCCGAGAGAATATGGATAACCGCGAGAAGGCTCGACAGGCTCGAGCAGATGTCATCTTTATCAGATAAGATAATCCCCATCAAGGCCGATCTTCTGACGCATGAGGGAATAGAAGTCATAAAGTCAAAGCTCGCCTCTGAGAAGCCGGAAGTCGCCTTATTGGTAAACAGCGCCGGAATGGGTCGAAGAGGCAATATTGCCGATCGTGCATCCTCCGAGATCGAAGATGCCGTTAATCTTAACTGTATCTCTCTGTCGGTGTTATCAAGAGAAGTTCTTCCATATATGTCGTCCGGTTCAAGGATAATCAATATCGCATCCACTGCTGCGTTCCTGCCTCAACCGGGATTTACGGTATATGCAGCCTCGAAGTCATACGTAATATCATTTACCCGTGCGTTTGCACAGGAACTTAAAGGTACCGGTATCAAGGTTACAGCCGTTTGCCCCGGTCCCGTAAATACTGAATTCAACAGTTTGGCGACCGACGGTGCTTCATCCGAATTCACGGGATTCCGTAAGCTTGTAGCCGCAGATGCGGATAAGCTTGCCGCAGCCTCTCTTAAGGCATCCCGCAGAGGACGAGTTATGTTCGTCTACGGATTTTTCCAGAAGGCGCTTCACGTCGCATCGAAGTTGATCCCTGTCGGGCTGTTCCTTAAGATATTCTACAGATAATGAAACTTAACGGCATATTCAAGGACAACATGGTTTTTCAGGCCGGGCGGAAGATCCGTGTATTCGGAATCTGTGATCCCGGCGATGCTATCAGTGTAAAATTGATCGACCAAGGTCTTATAATCTCTGAGTCTTCGTGCAACAGTAATGACGGATCATTTCTCGTCGAACTTCCTCCCCGGGACTACGGCGGACCGTACTCGGTTCGGATCTTTTCCGGGAACAGTGAACCTGTGATCTTAAACAATATCTATATAGGCGAGGTCTGGCTTGCAGGCGGACAGAGCAATATGGAGTATCCGCTAGGAAGATCCGACAATGCCAAAGATGTAATTGCATCGTGTCCCGCGACGAATATTCATTTTTACAAGGTCCCCGTAACGGATAAGTACGATGCCGATACCGAAGACGGCAGTTCGTGGGTTCTGATCGACAATGAAACGTGCTATGACATGAGCGCGATTGCTTTCTATTTTGCCCGTATCCTGGAAGAGCATTTGGAAGACGCTCATATAGGCATCATAGGCTGTTACCTTGGAGGTACATCCATATCGTGCTGGCAGTCCCGGTCTTCGCTCGAGCGAACCTCTGAAGGAAGAGTATTCATAGACGAATACGAATTGAAATGCCGCAACCGGAGTTCTAGTGAAGAGTATATTGAGGCTGAGAAAGAATATGCCGCGTCAGTCGAAGAATATGAGAACAGGGTGAAAGAGGCACTGTCTATTGATCCATTCATGACTTATCTCGAGGCGGATCAGCGAGTCGGAGCAGGTCCGTGGCCGCCCCCGGTCACTCCTCTGTCTATACGGCATCCCGGGTCGTTCTTTGACGGCATGGTATCGAGGATCTCGCCATTTTCAATTAGAGGTGTCATCTTCTATCAGGGCGAAGAGGATTCGGCTGAACACAGCAGCGAATATGCCGTTGTATTCAGAACACTCATCGAAGAGTGGCGCGATGTGTTTATGGATGAATATCTTCCGTTTATCTTCTGCAAACTCCCCGAGTTTATTGAAGGTGATATGAATTGGGATTCGCTTCAAAGACAGCAGGAGATCGTGGCCGATACGGTTCCCGGTGTTTATATGGCCGATCTTAAAGGACTCGGTGAGATCGGTAACGTTCATCCGTCGGATAAGAGGTCTCCCGGCCTGATGCTCGTCGATATCGCATTGAAAAACATATATTGATCCGTCCGGAAGGTCCGGCTGAGGCTTCGTTCGTAACGAAATTGCTTAATCTGAGATTCCGTCACGGAAAATCGGGTGATCTCGTACCGTTATTTGGAATATAGGAATTACGTTACGAGAAATCGGGATGTTCCGTAACCTATTTATATATATGGATATTCCGTCACAAATATGAGCTGTTTTCCGTGACGTTATTCTGAAATACGCGATTCCGTCACGAACGGGGAGGGTGAGCGATAGTTATTGATTGATCATAAGCCTTTGTGTTATACTTCTTAAGCTTTTGAAATGCCTCTATAGCTCAGTAGGTAGAGCGCATCCATGGTAAGGATGAGGTCGCCGGTTCGATCCCGGCTGGAGGCTCCAGTTCTAATCCCACTTGTTCTTGGCGTCGGACAGTCCTCGGGGCAATGCCCCTGCGGAACTCGCAGAACAAGTGGGATTTTCACTTACCGCAACTTGCAGCACGGGTGTTGTTCGTGTTTAAGGGATTACTTATTGTAAGCGGCTTTGGCGTCGTAGAGATATTTGTCTGCAGAGCCGATGAGATCCTTGAGCGACATATCGTGTTCTGCCTTCTCGTAGCCGATGCTTACCGATAGTTCGTAAGGCGCGGATGCTTCTTTGTTAAGTTCTGTGATGGTATCGTTAATGCGGTCTTTGAGCATCTTGATGTCACTCTCGCTGTCACACCAGACGAGTATCGCAAATTCGTCTCCTCCGTAACGGGCGATGTTGAAACGGCTGTTATGTCCCCTCAATGCGAGACGCATTCCGTCTGCGATCCTTATCAGTGCTTTATCACCTTCAATATGTCCGTAGTTATCGTTGATACTCTTGAACCTGTTGGCATCGACCATGAGAAGATACAGCGAAGAGCCGGATTCTTTGTTGTCGCGCCACTGTTCGTAGTAGTATTCGAGCATCTTCCTGTTGTGAAGATGCGTAAGCGGGTCGACTGAGATCATCTGTTCGGTCCAGTCGCTGTATATCACGAAAGTAACAAAAGACAGAACTGCACAGGCTACCGGAAGTTCCGGGTGGATGAACTGTATTATCCCTGCGGCTGCGGGTGCGACTGGGAATAATGCGAGACGAAGGAGAGTCGTTCTCTGTGAATAGTACTGTTTGTTGAACAGTCGCAGGAATGCGCGTGCGCAGGTGAAGAATACGTATACATACGAGATTATGTACAGGACGATAAACAGCGGGCCTCTGTGGTAATCTCCGTTGTCGTCGAATCCGAAGCAGATCCCAGTGGGGATGTTGATGATCAGGATCGCGACCATCAACCAGACAAGAGTGGAAGAAGCCCATATGCGCTTCGAGTTCTTTACGAACGGTGTCTCCTGAAGGTATTCGAAGTAGACGAACCAAAAGAAGCAGACGAGTGAAGTGCAAAGGAAATATACTTCTTTGAATAAAAGTGCGAGAGCGGGGGAGAACGGGAAAAGTCCGTATCTCATGCAGACATAGAAGGTGTCTGAAAGGAAGAAGATCATCTCGGCGTCGATCGCCATCGTGAAGTTCCTCTGTGCGACCATCTTTGTAAGACCGCGCGTCTTGTAGTGGATGAAGGCGACGATGAACACGGAGACCAGGTTGATCTCGAGATACATGATCGAGTAGGTCAGAGTGCTGTCCATAGACTTACCTCACAAAGGAATGAGTATCTTAATAATACCATTCGGCGCAGCTTTTGTGCGGGTGTATCGATATTGTTTACAGTAATCTGATCAAAGGACTTTGGCGAGGAATGTTCTCAAGCGGTCGTTCTCTGTCTGGCCGAAGATCTCGTCAGGAGTGCCCTCGACTACGATCTTACCTTCATCCATAAATACGACGCGGTTGCCGACTTCTCTTGCAAAGCCCATCTCGTGAGTTACGACGACCATGGTCATGCCGTCTTTGGCGAGATCCTTCATAACGTCGAGTACTTCACCGACCATCTCGGGGTCGAGAGCGGATGTCGGTTCGTCGAACAGGAGTACGTCGGGCTTCATAGCGAGAGCTCTTACGATCGCGATCCTCTGCTTCTGTCCGCCCGAGAGCTGAGAAGGGTATGCGTTCGCACGGTCTTCGAGAGCAACTTTGGACAGGAGCTTTCTCGCGTTGTCCTGTGCTTCCTCACGGGAAATTCCGAGGAGCTTTCTCGGTCCCAGAGTCATGTTGTCCATTATAGACAGGTGAGGGAACAGATTGAAGTGCTGGAATACCATTCCCATCTTCTGACGGAGCTTGTTGATGTTTGTTCCGGGGGATGTGATGTCCTGTCCTTCAAAATGTATGTTTCCCGATGTCGGGATCTCGAGCAGGTTGAGGGATCTCAGGAGTGTGGATTTACCGGAGCCCGAAGGACCGATGATTACCACGACTTCTCCCTTGTCTATATCGATGCTGACGCCGTCCAATGCCTTTATGGCACCGCCGTTATAGTGCTTCTTAAGATCTTTTACAGAAATGAGATGATCAGCGCTCACTGTTCCTGAGCCTCCTCTCGAGTATTCCTACAAGCTTTGTAAAGAACATGACTATCACAAGATAGATTATCGCGACAGCCAGAAGCGGCATAAATGCGGTAAATGTCCTTGACCTTATAACATCGCCGCCCTTGGTCAGATCCTGAAGGCCGATATAACCGGATACGGAGGTCTCCTTGATCAGAACGATGAACTCGTTCGCGAGTGCGGGGAGGACGTTCTTGAACGCCTGAGGGATGATGATGTACAGCATTGTCTGGGCGTAGTTGAATCCCAATGATCTTCCGGCCTCGAACTGACCCGGGTCTATGCTCATGATGCCTGATCTTATGATCTCGGCAACGTAGGCTCCGGAGTTGAAACCGAATGCCAGGATGGCGACGAATACCTTGTACTTGGAGATTGAAACGA
Source organism: Mageeibacillus sp. UBA6980 (assembly GCA_002450095.1). Taxonomy (GTDB): domain Bacteria; phylum Bacillota; class Clostridia; order Saccharofermentanales; family Saccharofermentanaceae; genus Saccharofermentans. The sequence goes on from DJYK01000001.1 coordinate 63,869, forward strand.
ATACTACAAAGTAGGCGATCATGAGCTGGACTACCATAGGGGTTCCCCTGATTATGGTAAGGTAAAACTTGGCGATCCCGTTCAGGGCGGAGAGTATGATCTTGCCGATCCCTGATCTCATATCCCTGATATTCTTATCATACGTGGATCGTATGAGAGCTATGATGATGCCGAGCAGGATACCGAGTGCGGTCGCTCCGGCAGTAACTGAAAATGTTACTCCCAATCCTCTGACGAGGTACATATAACGGTCGTCGGTTATGAAGTTAAGGATGAATGTATCCTTAAGATCCTGCCACCAGTCGCCGATTGAAAGTTGCGTAAGAAACATCCGGATCCCCCTTGGCGTTTATCTTAATAACAGAAACTATATTCTAATAGAGAAAACGGCGGAAATAAAGTTACATTTCCGCCGTTTTTGAATTATCAACTATAAGACTCTATCTGGATCAGACTTCTTCAGAAGGGATATAAGTCTCGATGATGCTGTCGATAGTGCCGTCAGCCGTGAGCTCGGCAAGAGCTTGGTTGATAGCTTCGAGCAAAGCCTCGTTGTCCTTGTTTACTGCCATGGCATAGTCCTCGACAGTGTAAGGTGTCTCGAGGATAACAAGACCGGGATTAGCATCTACAAAGGACTGAGCAGGCTGATTGTCGATAACAACTGCGCCTACAACTCCGTTAAGAAGAGCGAGTATTGCATCGTTACCCTTGTTGTAACGGTCCATTCTCTCTTCGCCGACTTCGTCTGTCATGTAGAGGTCGCCTGTTGTACCGGACTGAACACCTACCATGCATCCGCTCTCGATGAGAGTATCGAGGTCTGTGATGTCGGAACCCTCAGCAACGATGATGGACTGGATTCCTGTCGCATAAGGTGTTGTGAAGTTAACGGACTGAAGTCTCTCTTCGGTAACTGTCATACCTGCGCATCCGATGTCATACTTACCGGACTGAACGCCTGCGATGATGGAATCGAACTCAACGTCCTCGATAACGAGCTCGAGACCGAGCTTGTCTGCAACTGCCTGAGCGATCTCAGCGTCGATACCTGTGATGTCGCTTCCCTCGTAGAACTCATAAGGCGGGAAATAAGCATTTGTAGCCATTGTGAGAACGCCGGGTGTAACTGTTGTGAATTCGCCTTCTGCTGCTGTCTCTGCTGTTGTATCGGCACAGCCTGCCATGAGGAAACCCATGGATGCAACAAGAGAAAGAGAAACAACTTTCAAAAGATTCTTGTTCATAAAATAACCCTCCAATCGTTTTTCAACATCAATGATTATAGTCTTGAAGGGGGATTTTACCAATTAGATAATTATATAAATTTAATAACTATTCTGTCTTTGATTTGAGCAATTCATCAACGAGCTTTCCGTATATCTCGCTGTTTCTGCTTCGCCACGAGGAGATGATCGTATCCGCTTCTTCGGCGGTCGGTACATTTATACGGCAGCAAAAGTCGATCCCGTCTCTGGTGCTTATAAGGGTTACCTCATATCCTGCGCCCTTTTCCGACGGCTTACGAAATGCCTTTATCTCATTGGCTTCGCTGACCTTGAGGCGGAGTTCTTCGGAGGCCTTCTTAAGGTATCCCAATGTCTGGAGATTAAGGGAATCCTCGACGTCTTCGAGGATCGCTTCACCGCCTCTCGTGATCCTGATTATCTCGTTGGATCCGAGGACTTCTCCCGTTCCGTCGTCGACGATCTTCCTGTCGAGGAGATTTCCCGCGATAAGTTCGTTATAGCATCTGGAGAAATTGAAAAAATCCAGATAAAGAGACTCGAGGCACTTATCCATCAGCATCTGATAGGAGACGCCGGGTGCGTTCTTGACGAGATAGAGTATGTGGATCTTGCCGTCTGATATCTCTGTTTGGGACATTTTCATTCTCCTTTCTGAAGATATTTTAGCATAAAGGTTGCAGATATATAGATAACGCTGTTATATTTTGAGAAATCGTTGTATAATGTCTTCGGTCAAAAGAAAGAAGGAGGAGCAGATATGCTTCAGATAAGGGATCTAACTTATACAGTTGAAGAAGACGGTCAGAAGAAGAATATACTTGACGGTCTGAACCTCGATGTAAGTGAAGGTAAGTTTACGGTTATCACGGGACCTAACGGCGGAGGTAAGTCGACTCTCGCGAAGTTGATCTCCGGTGTTATCAAGCCCACATCAGGAAAGATAATCCTCGACGATGAGGATATAACGGAGATGAGCATCACCGACAGAGCGCGCCGCGGAGTATCTTTTGCATTCCAGCAGCCCGTTAAGTTCAAGGGGCTTCAGGTGTTTGATCTGCTTAAGACCGCAGCGGGAAAGGATGCGCCGATATCTTTTTCTGAGGCCTGTAATTATCTCTCGGAGGTCGGACTCTGTGCCAAGGATTACATCAACCGCGAGGTGAACGGTTCATTGTCAGGCGGTGAGTTGAAGAGGATCGAGATAGCAACGATACTCGCGAGAAAGACAAAGCTCTCGGTCTTTGACGAGCCTGAGGCGGGTATCGATCTGTGGTCTTTCCAGAACCTGACGAGGATATTCGAGCACATGAGAGAGAACATCAAGGACAGCGCCATCGTGATCATCTCCCACCAGGAGAGGATATTGAAGATCGCGGATGAGATCGTGGTCATCGCTAACGGTAAGATCCGCGAGCACGGCAAGGGCGAAGATATCCTGCCGAAGCTTACGGGTACTCCCGACGCGGTAATGGGCTGTGCAAAGATGACGGAGGTGTGATCATGGTTGAATTGGATCCTATTCAGAAAAGACTTATAGAGGAGGTCGCGGATCTTCACGAGGTTCCGATCGGAGCCTATAATTTCCGTGCCAACAGTAAACTTGCAGGCAGAAACACGACTGCCAATATCGATATCACGAGCAAGGAAGACGGGACCGGCATCGATATCAGGATCAAGCCCGGGACTAAGAAAGAGAGCGTTCATATCCCTGTCGTCATCTCGGCATCGGGCATCAAGGAGACTGTCTACAACGATTTCTATATCGGCGAGGGAAGTGACGTCGTGATCGTCGCAGGCTGCGGGATCGACAACTGCGGCAGGCAGGATTCGCAGCACGACGGAATACACCGTTTCTTCGTGGGCAAGGGCGCTCACGTCAAATACATCGAAAAGCATTACGGCAGCGGTGACGGCGCCGGCAAGAGGATACTTAACCCCGTAACCGAGGTCACCATGGAAGAGGATTCCTCGATGGAGATGGAGATGGTGCAGATCAAGGGCGTCGATTCCACCGTGCGCACGACTAACGCGACTCTGGCTTCCGGCGCTAAGCTTATAGTTCAGGAGAGGCTCATGACTCACGGCGAGCAGAGGGCCGACAGTATATATCGCGTGGAGCTTAACGGTGACGGCTCATCCGCGGATGTCGTAAGCCGTGCAGTCGCAAGGGACAGTTCATATCAGAAGTTTGACGCCTGCATCATCGGAAATGCCGTATGTCACGGCCACTCCGAGTGCGACTCGATTATTATGGATAAGGGCGTGGTGCTTGCTGTGCCTGCTTTGGAGGCTCGTAATGTGGACGCAGAACTTTTCCATGAGGCCGCTATCGGCAAGATCGCGGGTGAGCAGCTTGATAAGCTCATGACGCTCGGTCTTACCGCTGAAGAGGCGGAGCAGCAGATAATCAACGGATTCCTCAAATAAAATGTAATAGTTAAAGAGCGGTCTCGGTGATATACTCATAAAGATTTAAAAATGCTCGAAGGAGATTATAAAGATGGTTACTCTTGATTATTCCAACGTATTGCCCTTTATCGGCGGTCAGGAAGCAGTTGACAGAATGGAGCCCCAGATCAAGGCCGCTCACGATATGCTTCACAAGAAGAACGGTCCCGGAAACGACTTCCTCGGATGGCTCGATCTTCCCACTAACTACGATAAGGAAGAGTTCTCAAGGATCAAGAAGGCTGCAGCTAAGATCAGAAGAGACTCGGACGTTCTCGTTGTTATCGGTATCGGAGGTTCCTACCTCGGTGCACGTGCCGTTATCGAGATGCTCGGTCATTCATTCGCCAATGTCGCTTCAAAGAAAGTCAGAAAGAGCCCTATCATCCTGTTCTGCGGTAATTCCATCTCTGCCACATATCTTGCAGACATGATGGATATCATCGAGGGCAAGAATATCTCACTTAATATCATCTCCAAGTCCGGTACTACAACGGAGCCTGCTATCGCATTCAGGATCCTGCGTGCTTATATGGAGAAGAAGTACGGTAAGGAAGAGGCCAAGAACCGTATCTATGCCACAACAGATAAGGCAAGAGGCGCTTTGAAGGGTCTTGCCGATGAGGAAGGCTACGAGACATTTGTAGTACCTGACGATGTCGGAGGAAGATTCTCCGTTCTCACAGCCGTAGGTCTTCTTCCTATCGCTGTTGCAGGTATCGACATCAAGGAGCTCATGAAGGGCGCTAAGGATGCATCCAAGGAATATAAGAAGATGCCTTTGGCAGAGAACCCCTGCTATCAGTATGCAGCAGTCAGAAACTGCCTGTTAAGATCCGGCTACTCCACAGAGATTATGGTCAACTACGAGCCTTCTTTCCACTATATGACAGAGTGGTGGAAGCAGCTCTACGGTGAGTCTGAGGGTAAGGACTTGAGAGGTATCTTCCCCGCAGGCGTTGATAACACGACAGATCTTCACTCCATGGGTCAGTTCATCCAGGACGGCGCAAGGATCATGTTCGAGACAGTCGTTAACATCGACAACGCCAGAAGATCATTCGAGATCCCGAACGATCCCGATAACCTCGACGGTCTGAACTTCCTCTCCGGAATGGACATGAACGAAGTTAACAAGAAGGCTATGCAGGGAACAGTCCTCGCACACGTTGACGGCGGTGTTCCGAACATGGCAGTTCATATGCCCGCTGCAACGGCTTATGACCTCGGAAACCTCATCTACTTCTTCGAGAAGGCTTGCGGTATCTCGGGTTACCTTCTCGCCGTAAATCCTTTCAACCAGCCCGGTGTTGAGGCTTACAAGAAGAACATGTTCGCTCTTCTCGGCAAGCCCGGCTATGAGGATCAGAAGGCAGCACTTGAGGCTCGTCTTTCCAAGTAATTCTTATAAGAGTGTTAATCTTAAGGGACGTGGAAACACGTCCCTTTTTATTTTATAATTCAGACATGCATAAAAAAGTGATAGTTCCACATAGTGTACTGATGTCCGTGGAAAGCCCCGGACGATACGTCGGCGGTGAGAAGAATCAGATAATCAAACCGATAGACGATAAGATGGTGAGGACAGTCTTCTGTTTCCCCGATATCTATGAGATCGGAATGAGCAATCTCGCTTTGCAGATACTCTATAAGGTCTTGAACGGCCCCGAGTGGAGTTCCTGCGAGAGGGCATTCTCCCCGTGGCCCGACATGGATAAGAAGATGAGGGAGAACGATATTCCCTTATATTCCCTGGAGACAAGATCACCTGTTAATGAATTCGACGTCGTCGCATTCTCATTGGGATATGAGATGTGCTTTACGAACGTTCTTCAGATTTTAGACTTAGGAAGGATCCCTTTCTATTCGAAGGACAGGACCGAAGACGATCCGATAGTCGTCGCGGGAGGTCCCGTCACCTGCAACCTCGAGCCGATGGCGGATTTCTTCGATGCGGCTTTTATCGGCGAGGGCGAAGAAGTCGATCTCGAGTTTACGGCTTTGATCAAGAAATATAAGGATGAGGGAAAGAAGGACCGCAAGGCGCTTCTAAGAGAGCTTTCAAAGATCGAGGGCGTATATGTTCCGTCGCTCTATACTCCGGAGTATGTAAACGGGAAGTTCAAAGGATTCAAGGCGGAAGACGGTGCTCCTCTTACTGTAAAAAAGAGGATAATCAAAGATCTCGACAGTGTCGAATATCCCGTAAAGCCCGTCGTTCCGAATAACAACGTCGTCCACGACAGGGCATATCTCGAACTGTTCAGGGGCTGTATAAGGGGTTGCAGATTCTGTCAGGCGGGTTATCTGTACAGGCCTGTAAGGGAGAAGAGCGCCAAGACTCTTTGCGAGCAGGGTATAAAGATCATGAGGAATACCGGTTACGATGACCTCGGACTTCTGTCGCTCTCGACGAGTGATTACACGGGGCTACCGGAATTGACCGACGGGCTTCTTAAGGACTTTGAAGATAAGCACGAGAGCCTGTCGCTGCCGTCCCTTCGTATAGACAACTTCGCGCTCGAACTTATGGAGAAGGCGTCGAAAACCAGGAAGACGGGCCTTACGTTCGCGCCCGAAGCCGGAACGCAGAGGCTTCGCGATGTCATAAACAAAGGTATCAACGAAGAAGATATCATGAGTTCCCTGAAGCTCGCATTCGAGGGCGGATGGACTACCGTAAAACTGTATTTCATGCTGGGACTTCCGACAGAGACGATGGAGGATGTCGAAGGTATCGCAGATCTCGCGTTAAAGATAGAGAAGCTTTACTTTGATACGATGAGGGAGCTCGGAAGCAAGCCGAGAAAGCCCGAGATCACGGTGTCTACGTCGATGTTTATCCCGAAGCCCTTTACGCCCTTTCAGTGGGAGGACCAGAATACCAAGGAAGAATTTCTGGAGAAGCAGTCCCGCTTGAGGGATCTTCTCAGGAAGCACAGGAATATCAGATATATCTGGCATGACGTGGAGACTTCATGCTGGGAGGGGATATATGCGAGGGGCGACAGAAGGCTCTGTCCGGTCATACTCGAGGGGTATAAGGCAGGATCCATCTTTGATGCGTGGGACCAGTTCTTCGATTACGGCAAATGGTCCGATATCTTGGAAAAGCACGGTCTTAAGTGGGAGGATTATACGAGGGGGTGGAGCCCTGACGATCCTCTTCCGTGGGATCTGATCGATGTCGGAGTTACCAAGGCGTTCCTCAAAAGAGAGCGCGACAACGCCTACAATGAGAAGATAACGCCGAATTGTCGCGAGAAGTGCAGCGGCTGCGGTGCAGTTTGTTATAAGGCAGGTATCTGTCCATGAATCCCGAAGAGCGCCTCAAGGAAATGACACGTCAGACTCATCAGCACAGATATGTGTTGAGGGGGACTTTCGAGAGGAAGGGCGCCCTGTCTTATATCGGCCACCTTGACCTTAAGGCCGTGTTCGAGCGGGCGGTAAGAAGGGCAGGGCTTCCGGTGCTCTATACCCAGGGCTTTAACCCGAGGCCGATACTCGAATTCGCACTGCCGCTCGGCGTCGGGATCGATACCGAAGGGGATTATGTCGATGTCGCGATGGAAGTTCCGGTCGAGCCCGAAGAATATATAAGAAGGATCAACGAAGAACTGCCCGAAGGCGTGAAGGTCTTAAGCGCCGTGCAGGCGGATGAGCCGGGAAACAGCCTTATGAGCGTTGTAACTTGTGCTTCATACAGGATAGAGGCTCCGGGGATAACGGATGCGCTTTTGAAGATATTCGCGTTGGAGAATGCGGAGACGATAAAGAAGTCCAAGGGAAAGGAAGTTAAGGTCGACATAAGGCCTCTTCTGATAAAGCCCCTTACCTCTTCATCTCCTGACAGTGCGGAATATATGTGTTACGCGGGATCTTCGAAGAACTTAAGACCTGACGTTCTGCTGCGTGCGATATGTGAGATAACGGGATATGAGAAGCGACTTGCCGCCGAGGCGAGGATAACGAGGCTTGCTCTTTACGGCGGTGATTATCCCGAACTTCTCGCAATTGAACGATTGCTTTGATTAGTGTATCATCCTTAACGGTGATATAAGGAACAGGAGCGTTATCTGCATGAACGACCGCGAGCAGAAAATGGCAGAAGATCTCGTAAGCATCTTTGAAAAGGTGCTTGTTGCAGAGGAGAAATCCCTTCAGAAGGGATACTTTAATAACAATCTGTCTCTGGCCGAGATGCATACGCTCGATGCGATAGGACCGTATGAGTCGAGGACCATGACGGAGACCGCGCAGATCTTGGGGATCACTGTCGGAACATTGACGGTGTCGGTGGACAGGCTCGTTAAGAAGGGTTTTGTCTTAAGGCGCCGCGATGATGACGATCGAAGAGTCGTAAGGATCAGTCTTACAAGGGACGGTAAGCTCGCTGCGAGAATGCACGGCAAGTTTCATAAGGTCCTCGCGAAGCATATCCTCGAGCCCTATAACGAGCAGGAGCAGGAGCTTCTCGCGGGACTCGTGTCCGAGATCAATGATTATATGAGCACTCAGGTAGCAAGATACGATAATAATAATGAATTAAGGCAGACAGCGAAAGCAGTCGCCAAAGATGTAAGAAGGAGAAAAAACGATGACTGACAGCGAAGTCCCCCGAGAACGTATGGACGATAAGAAGGACCGGGTATACGAAGATCTTCTGAACATTCTGACGGAAGAGCTCGGAGTATCACCGACGGACGTTGATCCCAATCTCGATATAAGAGAGGATCTTAAGTTCGATTCACTGCAACTGTACTCATTCATTATCACTGTAGAGGAAGCATACGATATAAGGATATCTGATGAGAAGATAGATAAGGTTCATACGATGAACGACCTTGTGGATATGGTATGCGATATCATCAATAAGTAATCAATAATGCGATACATCCTGGTAATAAACAGCAGGAATAATAAGACCAGTCATAAGAAACTCGAGGATGCCATAGTTCGGGTTGCTTCGCAGAACCCTGATCTTAGGAGCAGAATGGAGTTAAGGTATACCGAATACCCCGGGAACGCCGCGGATATTGCACTTGATACCGACGAGAGATTTAAAGGTCAGACGGCGATCGTCTCATGCGGAGGCGACGGAACCATACACGAGATCTCCAACGCGCTCGCATTCAGGAAGACCCCGATGATCCCCGTTCCCTTCGGTACCGGAAATGATTTTGTTAAGACGGTCCATCCGGCAGCGCGTAAGTGGAAGATAGAAGATTATCTTCTTAATCTCGATAATGCCGTATATAAGCCGATCGATCTTATCAAGATAGACAGCTTTGACCTTATGGGCAACTTCATCCCGCAATGGTCTTCTTATGTAAACAATGTCGCTTCCATAGGACTCGACACCAAGGTTCAGGCCGATGCGAAAGCGATGGTCGAGATGCACGACACTCCGCACATGCGAAATACCGCTTATATCAAGTCTGCGCTTAAAAATCTTTTCGGGCAGAGGGAGAACAGGTTTACTTACAAACTCGAACTCGAGGACGGGACGACCGTTGCCGGGGAGACGGATTCATATACACTCATAAGCATCTGTAACGGAAAGTATTACGGGGGCGGATTTATGCCGGCTCCGGGCGCTTCAGTCGACAACGGAGTCGCGAATATATGTGTCGTTGACCATGTCGGCACGTTGAAGGCGATTAACCTTATAATCAAATACCGCTTCGGTAAGCACGAAGGCAAAGACGGTATCCATACATACAGAGCGACGAGCGGAATAATCACTTCCCGAGACCCGTCACTTCAGCTTCTCGGAAATTCCGACGGAGAGGATTTCTTCGGCAACAGGATAAGATTCGAAGTGTCGCCTTCCGCATTAAACGTAGGTTGTTTTGAATGACGGACATTAAGAGCCGGAGGGCCTCGATAGTCTCTATAGGAATACTTGCGGTCCTGGTTTTGACAAAGATCTTATTAAGCCCGCTCGGAATCCTGGATGACCTGTGGAATTATAATATTGCCCGCGGTATCGCTTCGGGGTACACTCCCTATGTTGATATCAATTTCCCGCATACGCCTTTTTTCTTTCTGGTCTTCTCATGGCCTTTGCTTATAAAGAGGACCTTCTTTGTATACCGTCTGACTTCGGCAGCAATCCTTTTTTTTACTTCGTTTATGATAAGAAGAGTCGTATCTGCGGATTCCGGAAGACGGTGGGGAACGATATTAGCTTTTCTGACAGTTGTTTTTACGGATATCGTTACTTATAACGGGATGGTCTTTCTCACAGCTATCCTGATATGGGATCTTTTACGTTCCGATCTTAATAAGAGAAGAGCATTCTGCTTCGGTGTCCTTTGCGCGTTATCTATCCTCTCGAGGCAGACTACGGGAACTGTTCTTGCCGCGGCTTCTTTTATAATGGTGATAAGCGACAAGGCAAAGCGCAAGCATGCTTGGTTTGTCTTTGGCGGCGGAGTTTTTGTTATGATCCTGTTTGCTTCATACCTGCTTGTTACGGGATCTTTTGCCGCCTTCTGGGATTACTGTTTCTTCTCGCTTATCACTTTCGGAGGCGACAACGGGATGTTCCTTCCGAGTGCCGTTCTGTTTCTTTTGATGTCTGCGGCGGGCATCGTAAGCGATATCGTCCTGATAAGAAAACACGATAAAAAGTATCTGTATCATCTTGTCCTCGGTATATGTCTGTTTACGATCGGTTTGCCGATAATGGATATGATGCATCTTCTTTATTCCGGGTTATGGTTTCTGTTTCCTGTGATAAAGATGATCTCCGATGCCAATAAGGACAGGATAGGCGACAACATATTGAGGCTCATCGCAGCGATCATAGCGGCACAGATCATCGTCACGGCGGTCTTGGGCCTTGGCGGGACTGTCTTTGACAATGAGCACGAGGAACTTAAGTTTGTACCGATCCCTTCCGATATACTTCACGATGATCTCGAGATAAACAGGATATGCAACACTTATCGTGATGAAGGGAAAAACGTGACCGTGTTATCGAGCGGTGAAGTCATCTTCAGCCTCATAAACGGGGAGTTTCATTATCCTTTTGATATGTTCCTTAACGGCAATGTCGGGACCACGCCTCCATTAAGCTATATAGAGCAGATCTGTGATGATACCGATTCGGTCATAGTGATCCCCGAGAACTACATGGAAGAGAACCGGCAGAATCCCGAGGGGGTATTCGACTATGTCGATTCTCACATGGTGCCCGTCGAAAGATACGGGATCTATATCTGGTACGAGCATCCCTGATTAATTTGTGAGCGTGTAGTACTGCAGGGAAAGGTAATCCTGCAAAGCGTCTTCGCTTCCCGAGCTTTCGAATCCCGCATGCGTTATTACCGGGATGGATTCTCTTACGGTGTTTATATATGAGAAGTAGGGAGAGTAACCTATCCCTGCCGCGTCGAGCGTGTCTAACGACAGATAATTGATGCTCGTGCGCCTTCCTTCGTATTCTCCGGGTGCGGAATCAAGTCCGTTGTCGTAATTGCTCCAGATGATGTAAGGTATGACCCATCCGTCACTCTCAAACTCGGAAGCGCTGTCGCTGTTAAACTCGAGCCTCGGTTGATGATCGCCGAACATAACAACGGTGTATCTCTCGTTCATGTCGGAAAGCCTGCCGATAAGATACTCAAAGGCTTCATCGCTCTGTCTTATAAGCGACAGGAAATTGTTGACGGATTCGTAGTCTTCGACAGAAGATCCTATGAAGTCTGTTACCGGAAGATTATCGAGAACTCCCGAATAGCCTCCGTGGTTTTGGATCGTAACGAGGAATATGAACTGCTTTTGCCCGTCCGTGTCATCTATCAGCGACAGAACGTTCTCGTATGCATTGCGGTCTGTGAGGTAACTGTGTATCTGATCGTCGGGAAGAGTATAGGAGTATTCCTCGTCGGTAACGAATACGGTGTCTTCAAATCCTAACATCGGGTAGACCCGGTCGCGGTTCCATGAGTTGCCATAGTACGGGTGCATGGCGATGGTCCGATATCCGTTGTCTGCAAGATATGAAGCGAGAGAATAGGTCTCGTGATGCAGCGTTACCGCATAGGGAAGATATCCGTCGGGAAGATCGTATGTAGTGATCCCCGTAAGGTATTCGAATTCGGAATTGGCGGTCCTTCCGCCGAATACCGATGAATAAGCATATCCTCTTAACGTATTGTCCGTAAGCGAGTTTATGAAAGACATCGGGTCTTCGGCGAAAGGTCCGATACTGTCTTCATAGACGGCAAGGTCGGAAAGGGATTCGTTCATTATGACGATGATGTTGGATGCGTTGTCGCTGTTAAATTCGGCGCCCTGCGATTCGGCGAGAAGACCGGTTGCGAATGAAGCGTCGTATCCGTCGGGCTTTGCCAGATGGAACTGAACTATCGACAGAAGGAAATTCAAAGTTACTCCGTTACCCTGTGAGGCTCTGTCGAGATAGGATTCGCATGTTCTGCTCTTTGCAAAAGATGTAAATGACAAAGCAAAGGAAATCATGAGGACAGCGCTCGCGGACGCGCAAACAATAATGTCCCGGTGCTTTGTGTCTTTGTCCTTGCCTGAAACTTTGATGTTGATAACGGAGGTTATGAGGAAGACATAAGGCATGATGAGACCGAAGAACGGAAGCTTCATCGGGAAATCGTAGCCTGCCGCAACATTAAATGCGGTTCCGGCTCCGTAAAGATCCGAGAAAATGATCTCGCTTCCTCTGAAATTGAACACATAGAAATCGACGAGTGCGAGTAAGAGGAACGGGATCGGTGTGATGAGGGAAGCGACCTTACGCGGAACTCTTACAAGTCTTAACAGCATATAGAAAGAAGCGATGAGGAGCATCTCGGTCGGGATCCTTATAAATACGGGACCTTCGGATGCGAGCCTGTTTATATACAGAAGAAGAGAAGGCGTTCCGGGATAGACCTTATGCGTGACTATATTTATGAGCTGTGAGAAGTATAAAGTGAAAAGCGGTATGAACAGCAAAGCCAGAATATCAAATAAGTATCCGTTCTTGCCCTTGAGAGTGACCGGGATAACGGAAAGACCGGCGAGCGCCGCGATCCATATCACGGCCGCGGGGAAAATCTCCGCCCACATCACGACTGAAGTGATCAATGCTGCCGTGATGATCAGTGTCGGTTTAATTAATCGTATGTATTTGGCATTCATAACAGAAGTGTATCACATTATCAGGTTCGTTGACGGGTTTTAAGGTTAAGTATAAGATACCTACATGAAAAGGATCCTCGCGCTTATTGCCGTTATTGTAATGCTTACCCCGCTTTGTTCGTGCATGGGATCAAAGCCCGGATACGATTATTCGTGGACTGATGAGTACCGTTATATCGCTCATGCCTGCGGAGCGGTTGACGGCGTTTATCTTACTAATTCGAGAGAAGCTTTGGAGACTAATTACGAGAACGGCTGCAGGATCTTCGAGGTCGATCTTATCGAGACCGAAGACGGTGAGCTTGTCTGCTGGCACGGCTGGACTGACGGTGCTTCCGACGATCTTCTCCCCGAAGAATACAGGAATAGGGTCCTCTCTTCCGAGGAGTTCGATAATGTCCTTATCGCGGGTAAGTATCACACGATGACATTCGAGTATCTCGCGAGGTTTATGTCCGAACATGAAGATGTCTATATTGTCACTGATACCAAGAGTCCTGATGAGCAGAGGATCGCTGACAGGTTCGGTAAGATCGTAAGCATCTCTAGGGAAGTGGACGAGTCCATACTCGACAGGTTTATACCTCAGATATATAACGAACAGATGCTTCAGTCGATAAGCGGTATGTATCATTGGAGATCGGTCATATACACTCTCTATCTGATCCCTCAGGGGACTTATTATGGGGATATAATCAACTTCGCGGCGGATAACGGGATACGTGTGATCACGACTTCCGAAGAGCGTATGTACAACGGATTTGTTCAGGACCTTGCCGACAGGGGAATTTATCTTTACATGAATACGATAAACGATGAGGAAGAAGTCCGAATAAGAACAGAAGAAGGCGTCAGAGGTTTTTATACCGATACGCTGATGTGTTCCTGATCACTTCGCCCGTCTCGTGCGGATCATCTTCGGGATAAGCTTGAACTTTCTGTATTGGCCTTTAAGAAAACAGTAGATCCCGGGAAATCTTCCGGCGGTTGCCTTGAACCTTTTTCGCTTGGAACTGTTCTCCTTGATCGAACGGAGTTTATTAAGATCGTATTTGCCGTCGGGATATAACTTCTCACAAAGAGCGAACCATTCGTCGGCGTCTTCATCCATATAATAGGCTCCTTCTTCACGCCAAGGCTGATACTTGCCGCCGCCTGCAAAATGGATAACCGACGGACTTAAGTTTGCCTTATTAAATTCCTCTTTGGTGTATAGATTATCCGGTGTCTTTAATGAGACTTTACAGATATCCTCAGGTCTGAAGAATCTGTACGTGAACATCATGTTCGCGGATACCGGAAGCGTCGTGATCTGATCAAAATAAGCGACGTTCATGATCTCCTGATCCGCACCGAGGAAGGTGTTGCTAAGATCGATGGTCTTTACCGCCTGTAAAAACTTCTCCGGAACGTTTTGCTTCCTGCATTCTCCTGCATCAAAAAGCAGTATCCCCGAATTGAAATACTTGTCTGTCTTACCGTGACCTATAAGTATGTTTACGTATGATGTCGACTGATCGATAACGGCACCTATGGGATTACCTTTAAGGTCAAAATGAATGACAGGGGAAAGGTCGTTTCTTATAAGCGTATCGCAGTCAAGATAAAGGACTCTTCCTTCGCTTACATAGTCTGATATGAAGAATCTCGCATACGGCGAATATCCTCCGCGGTAGGGAGGAATGCCCGCTTCCACAAGCCTTCTCGATATATCATCTATCGGGATGAATTCGATCTTCGAATCAAACTCATCAGCGATTTTCTGAAGATCCGCTTTACGCTCTTCAAGATTCGATTCGATTATGTGTATTACAGCCTCTCCTTTAAGATGTGAAAGAAGAGAGTATAAACTGACGGCACAAAGCTCGCAGTAGTTCTTATCGGTAGCATAAAGAATGTGATCGGTCATATATATTTTTATACCATAGAAAGAAAAAACAGCAAACGAAAGAGGTTGTCTCAATGTGAACTTAAATCACTTATGAGACAACCTCCTTAAGGTTAATCGATTCTGTTATTAGAAAAGATCTACAGCCTTTCCGTCTGTATCATAGATCTTCTTCTCAGCAGCAACTACATAAACATCACCGCCGAGCTTAGCAGCCTTCTTCTCGATATCCTTGATAGTGATCTTCTGGCCGTCGATCTCGATGAAGATCTTGCCGAGCTTCTTAGCAGCAGCCTTCTTAGCAGGTGCCTTCTTAGCAGCGGGCTTCTTGTCAGCAGCCTTCTTAGCAGGTGCCTTCTTAGCAGCGGGCTTCTTGTCAGCAGCCTTCTTAGCAGGTGCCTTCTTAGCAGCGGGCTTCTTAGCAGCAGCCTTCTTGGCAGGAGCCTTCTTAGCAGCAGGAGCAGCCTTTACTTCAGTCTTAGCAGCAGGAGCAGCAACAACAGGTGCCTTAACTTCTACTTTCTTCTCATCTGTAACCATAACTACAATTTCCTCCAAACAGGTTTGATACACTTAATTTATATTTTTATGACATATATGTCAATTCTATTTAAGTAATATTTTCTATAAAAAACAAAAAAGGCGTTACGGATAATTAGAACGAATTGAACAAACGAATCGTTGATTGTAAAACAGCATTCCGCTTGAACTTACATAGCAAAAGTAATAAACTTTTATAAATAAGTCGGAGGGTCGGATGAACGATAAACTCAAGGACATAGTCTATAGTGATCTGTTCAGATATACGGGTAACGCGAGACGTACGAAGTATATCTATACGACATATCTTCAGGAGCTCATCGGCAGCCCCGAGTTTCACTATATCTCTTTGATGAGAAGAACGAAGTTCTATTATGAGGATATTGCTCATCATGAAGGCTTCCTGAAATTTCTGTGTAAGGTAAGATACGAGTTCTTCAACTGGAGACTTACACGCCAGTCGCATAAGTATCACATCCAGATCCCGTATGATACGAAGATAGGCAAGGGTTTCTATCTTGCTCACTTCGGAAGAGTCATCATTCACCCCAAGGCAGAGATCGGATATAACTGCAATGTGTCGACAGGTGTCGTTATCGGAACACAGTTCAGAGGTAAGAGGAAGGGTGCGCCTCATATAGGCAACTTCGTATGGATCGGTGCGAATGCAGTCATCGTCGGAAATATAACGATCGGTAATAACGTGCTCATAGCACCCGGAGCGTATGTTAATTTTGATGTTCCGGACGGTTCGATCGTTATAGGTAATCCGGGACTTATAAGAAGAGCTCCCGGAGCAACGCTCAGCTATATCAACAACACGATTCAGTTTGACGAGTATAACGTTATGTCTGAGACCGCTCCTGTAAACACTTCTTCTTATCCGACCAGACAGAGCAGGTACAAATGATAATCACGAGTGAAGTTTATGAGAACAGAAGAAGAGAATTGATAAACCGCATCCCGGAAGGATCAGCGGTTTTTCTTTTCGCAGGTAAGGGGAGACCCATGAGTCAGGATACGGATTACCGTTTCCTTCCCGACAGGAATTTCTTCTACCTTACCGGGTTAACCTACGAGGACGGCAGGCTTGTAATCATCAAGGAAAAAGACGGGTCGTCACGGCAGATGCTTTTCGCATTGAAGCAAAGTGAGATAGTTGAGAGGTGGCACGGCAAGAGGGTTCCGTTCGAGGTCTTAAGCAGGACCAGCGGGATAGCGACGGAGAACATATTCGACGTTGAAGAATTCGACGAGAAGGTTTACGACCTTCTGAGAGAATACGAAGTTCTTATAGACGGAACATCGATCGCTTCGGAGGTAAGTTCATTCTCCTCGTCGTGTGAGGTCTACGGTGATGTCGGTCCTGCGCTTACCGATATGAGGATGGTAAAAAGTCAGGAGGAAACGGACGCCATCGTCGAAGCCGCAGTCATTACCGAAGAAGCCATAGATGAGATGAAGACTCTGATTCGCCCGGGCGTTACGGAGCTCATGCTCTACACGAAGCTTGAATATGAGATGGCAAGAAGGGGATCTCTCATCCCTGCTTTCTCCACGATAGTGTCCATAGGAACGAATGCTTTCTATCTTCATCACAGCGAGCCGGAAGATGCTTCGGGTGCAGTCGCGAAGAAAGGCGACATCATACAGATCGATGTCGGTGCTAGATGTATGGGATACTGTGCGGATATCTCGCGCGTGTTCATAGTAGGTGTTCCCGATGACGAGGAAGAAGCCTCAAGAAGACAAAAGCTCCTCACGCTGATACGGACACTTCGCAAGCGTGCGTTCGAATTCATCGCTCCCGGTCAGACGTTTACGACTCTTAATCAGGAGATGAGAAGGATCACCGGAGAGTATCTTACGGAATGGGGACTTCTTAAGAAGGACTATACCGACGAGGATGTCAAAGCATATTACTGGCACAATACGTCGCATCACATGGGACTTGACGTTCACGACATATGCGAGAGGGAGAAGCCTTTTGCCGAAGGCAATTGTCTCGCGGTAGAACCCGGAGTCTATATCAAAGAGTGGGGTATCGGTTTCAGGATCGAGGACGATGTCGTCGTTACATCGGACGGATGCAGACTCCTGTCTTCCGGGCTTGATTCGGATGAATCCGTGTATGTGAAAGGTTCGGATATATGAGGATACTGTTTATATCTCTCATAGTCCTTCTGGTCCTGCTTACGGGACTGCTTGTGTTTCTTATGTACAGGTCCTTTATCATAAAACTCTTCAGACAGATATTCGGTCGTAAAAGTCCGGTTCCGAAGGTCGACAGATCTCCTATCAAGATAGATCAGAAGACTATATTCGGCAGGGGCAAGAACTGGTTCTACACGACACGAGCCGAATACCTTAACGTAAGGATCGATTCGTTCGACGGTACAAAGCTGTCAGGATATTTCCGTCCTGCCGCCGACAGGTCGACGAGGTTCGCGGTCCTTCTGATGCATGCGTATGATGAACATCCGACGGAGACTGCAGCATATGCGAGGCTCATGATGCGCCAGATCGAGTGTCATGTCCTGATCGCTCACCAGAGAGCTCATCAGATGAGCGGCGGAAGATACTGCACATTCGGTATCTACGAGAGCGTCGACCTTATGAGGTGGATAGAATTCTTAAGAAGACAGGTAGGCCCTGATGTTAAGGTCTTCATAGTCGGCAGAGGGATCGGCGGGACAGCGGCTCTCCTCGCCGCCGAGCAGCCCGATTTTCCTTCGGATGTAGCGGGGATAATAGCAGACAGCCCTCTGACGGTCCTTAACGACTATGTCGAAGCGGAAGTAAAGAGGTTGAAGGGCTTCAGTTCGCAGATGATCATGAACTCGCTTAATAAGAGATTTGCCGACAAGCTCAATACCGGATTCTCGGCAGGAGATGCCGTCAGAGGCGCTTCAAAGATCAAGGTTCCCGTATTGATGTTCTCTTCGGCAAACGATACGATAACGCCCCCCGAGAGCGTGCGTGCTCTCTACGATGATCTTCGATGCCGTAAAAGACTTCTTACGTTCGATAATGCAACTCACCTTATGGCGTACGACCGTACTCCCGCTTATGTCGAGCGTGAGGTGAGAGCATTTGTGGAACAGTGCGTAGTTCGGCTTGTAAGTATCGGAAAAATGTAGTATATTCTGTGTCGCAAAACCGGGGAGCAGGTGTGACTTTGCTGAGAGTGGGCTTATAAGTCCTGACCCGAGAACCTGTACGGATAATGCCGGCGAAGGGAGTTGATTATTTATGACCGGAAATTCCAAATCTATGCTCAGATCTTCCAATAAAGAGAGGATCCTTTCAATCGTAACGGGCGGAATAGTAGTTGCGCTTTCTTTTATTCTGTCCAACCTGAAGCTTTTCGAGATGCCTATGGGAGGTTCGGTGACACCCGCCGCGATCTTTCCTATCGTGGTCTATGCAGTCTCATTCGGACCCGGATGGGGATTCGCGGCCGCTGTTGTCTACAGCATACTTCAGGTCATATCGGGACTTGAGTGGTTCGTGACGCCGTTCCAGATGGTGCTCGACTATGTACTGGGCTATACGACGCTCGGCATCATCGGTTTTGCCGCGATGCCGAAGGGAGAGAGGCTTAAGTTTTCCAATCCCATAAAGCGATTTGTAAACGGCAGCATAATAAGGACCATTATCTTTACCGTTATCTCCTACGTCGTAAGGTGGTTCTGCTCGGTCCTCTCGGGTGTTATCTTCTATGCCGAATACGCGGGAGACATGAATCCCTGGATCTATTCCATGGTGTATAACGGAAGCTTCCTCGCGGCCGACCTCGGAGTGCTTTTGACCGTTCTCATAGTGATGTATTTTATATTAAGCGGAGCATATAAAGTACAAAAAGATTGATATTACTCCGAAAGTCTTTTTTGAAGCCTGAGTTTATGTTAATATAGGCGGATAAAAATAATGGGGGTAATCTATGGCAACGATTTTTGAGCAGGAATCAAGAACTTTCAGCGAATACCTTTTGATACCGAACCTTACTACGGAGAAGAATACTCCGGATCAGGTTGATCTCTCGGCTCCGATCTGTAAGTACAGGAAGGGACAGGAGGAATCCAAACTCAAGATCAATATACCTGTCGTATCTGCCGTAATGCAGGCGGTATCCGATGACGGAATGGCGATCGCTCTCGCAAGATGCGGAGGTATGTCGTTCATTTTCCAGTCACAGTCCATCGAATCTCAGTGCGAGATGATAAGGAAGGTTAAGAAGTACAAAGCGGGAATCGTTGCTTCGGATTCAAATGTTTCTCCCGATGCCACTTTGGCGGATGTTCTTGCACTTCGCGAGGAGAAGGGCCACGGAACGGTAGCAGTTACCGAAGACGGAACTGCAGAAGGCAAGCTTCTCGGTCTCGTAACCACAAGAGATTATCGTGTCAGCCGTATGTCAACAGACGAGAAGGTATCGACCTTCATGACACCTATCGATAAGCTCGTTACCGCCCCTGAGGGCACAACGCTTAAGGTCGCTAACGACATAATCTGGGACAATAAGATCAACCAGCTTCCGATCATCGACAAGGACGGAAGGCTCGTTGGTCTTGTTTTCCGTAAGGACTACGAATTCCACAAGGCAAACCCCTCGGAGCTTCTCGATAAGGATAAGAAGCTCATCGTAGGCGCAGGTATCAATACCAGAGACTACGAGCAGAGAGTTCCCGCTCTGATCGAAGCAGGTGCCGACGCGCTCTGCCTCGACTCATCGGACGGTTTCTCCGTATGGCAGCAGAGGGCTCTCGAGTGGATCAAGAGCAATTATCCCGATGTCATCGTTGGTGCCGGTAATGTCGTAGATGCGGAAGGATTTAAGTTCCTTGCAGACTGCGGTGCCGACTTCATCAAGATCGGTATCGGCGGCGGTTCCATCTGTATCACACGTGAGCAGAAGGGTATCGGATGCGGTCAGGCTTCTGCGGTTCTCGCAGTATCCGAGGCTCGCGACAAGTACTTTAAGGAGACGGGTATCTACATCCCGCTTTGCTCCGACGGCGGTATCGTTCACGATTACCACATGGCTCTGGCTCTTGCGATGGGCGCCGACTTCATGATGCTCGGCCGTTATTTCGCGAGATTCGATGAGTCTCCCACGAGAAAGCTCCTTGTCGGAGGCACTTATGTTAAGGAATACTGGGGTGAGGGCTCCAACCGTGCCCGTAACTGGCAGCGTTACGACGACGGCGGCAAGGGAGGAAAGATGGCTTTCGAAGAAGGCGTAGATTCCTATGTTCCTTATGCAGGTAAGCTCAAGGATAACCTCGATACATCTCTCGCTAAGGTCAAGGCCACGATGTGTTCCTGCGGATCATCCTCGATCGAGGAATTCCAGGAGAAGGCAAGGCTTGTTGTCGTATCGTCCACGTCCATCATCGAGGGCGGCGCTCACGACGTAATCCAGAAGGAAAGCGACAGGACCGCGAGATAAAAGGCTAACAAAATTCAGTTAATACATAAAAAGGAGAACTACAATGGCTGAAGAGAACAAGAAGATGATATATACCCAGGAAGGTTATAAGAGACTCCAGGACGAACTTGCAGAGCTTACTACCACCAAGAGAGCCGAGATCGCAGGAAGACTCGAAGAGGCAAGAGCTCAGGGAGACTTGTCGGAGAACGCCGAGTACAGCGATGCTCTGGACGAGCAGGCTAAGAACGAAGCACGTATCCTCGAGATCACCAACCTCCTTAAGAATTCCGAGATCATCAAGGATGAGGATATCTCAACAACTAACGTATCCCTCGGATCCAAGGTAACGATCCGTGACGAAGAGACCAAGACAGAGGAGGTCTATGAGGTTGTTGCATCCAATGACTCGGAGATCTCTTCTAACAGAATCTCTGTTGAGTCCCCTATCGGCAAGGCCATAATCGGCAAGAAGAAGGGTGCTTCAGTAACAGTTACGACGCCTGCAGGTCAGTTCAAGTACAAGATCATCAAGCTCGAGAAGTAATAAACAAATAAAGAAACTAGGAAATATCAATGGCAGAAGAACAGCAGAATAAGAAGAAGTGGCAGCAGGAAGCGGAGAAGGAGCTCTCTACCGAGGAGATACAGGAGCAGACTCTTAACCGTATCAATAAGCTTAATGAGCTTAAGGCGAAGGGTAAGGATCCTTACGAGGAATTAACTTACGACGTTACGGCTCATTCAACGGACATCACGGGTGACTTTGAGAAATACGATGGTCAGACGGTCCGTGTTGCCGGAAGACTCATGAGCAAGCGCGGCATGGGTAAGGTCTCATTCTGCGATCTTCACGACAGATTGGGCAAGATCCAGATCTTCACAAAGATCGATGCCCTTCCCGAAGAGGACTATAAGGCTTGGCAGAATCTCGACATCGGTGATATCGTTGGCGTCGAGGGAACGGTATTCCGCACCCAAAGAGGCGAGATATCCATTCAGACCTCTTCGTACGTTCTTCTGTCCAAGTGTCTGCATCCTCTGCCTAACAAGTATCAGGGGCTCAAGGATCCCGATATGAGATACCGTCAAAGATATCTCGATCTTATAATGAATCCCCAGGTCAAGGATACATTCGAGAAAAGATCCAGGATCATCAAGGAGATCCGTAACTTCCTCGATGCCAGAGACTTTATGGAGGTTGAGACTCCTTTGCTCGTAAGCAATGCCGGCGGTGCCGCCGCGCGTCCTTTCGAGACGCATTACAATGCTCTTGATGAGGATGTCAAGCTCCGTATCTCGCTCGAGCTCTATCTGAAGAGGCTGATCGTCGGAGGCATGGAGCGCGTCTATGAGATCGGAAGAGTATTCCGTAACGAGGGTGTTGACACGCGTCACAACCCGGAATTTACCCTGATGGAACTCTATCAGGCGTACACAGATTATAACGGCATGATGGAACTTACGGAGTCCATGTTCAGATACTTGGCCGAGAAGGTCTGCGGCACGACACTCATCAAGTACGGCGACCTTGAGATCGACTTCGGCAAGCCTTTTGAGAGGCTTACCATGAACGATGCCATTAAGAAGTATGCCGGCATCGACTTCGATGAAGTAAAGTCTGACGAGGAGGCTAAGGCTCTCGCGAAGGAGCACCACATCGAGTTCGAGGATCGTCACACCAAGGGCGATATCGTGAACCTCTTCTTTGAAGAATACTGTGAGAAGAACCTTCTCCAGCCAACGTTCATTATGGATCACCCCATCGAGATCTCTCCTCTTACGAAGAAGAAGAAGGGGGCTCCCGGCAAGGTCGAAAGATTCGAATTATTCATCAACACATGGGAGATGTGTAACGCATATTCAGAGCTCAACGATCCTATCGACCAGAGGGAAAGATTCAAGGCTCAGGATGCTGCATTCGAAGCAGGCGACGAGGAAGCAAACCACACAGACGAAGACTTCCTTAACGCTCTCGAATACGGTATGCCCCCCACGGGCGGCATCGGCTACGGCATCGACCGCCTTGTCATGCTCCTGACGGACAGCCCGAGCATAAGGGATGTGCTGTTGTTCCCGACACTCAAATCAATCGGGTAAAAAGCTTGTAAAATATGGGCTTGAGAGCATTTGGAGGTAAGATTTACCACTAACTTACCACCAAATTATAAGAATTGGCAAAAAGACATGTCTAAGCGCCTTCCGTTAGAGATAACGGGAGGCCTTTTGCAACATGCATTTTATTCGGTTGCAACCGAGTCGGCCGAAACCGAATTGCGACTTACTGCAGACTATGGCAGTTAATTGCCTAAGATTTCAATTGGATCATTGACTTAGCGAATGGTATGATGCATACTTCTATTGAAAAGTATGGCAACTGATTGGCGAAGTTTGCAATTGCGAGGTGTTATATGCTTATAAAGCGTGATTTGTATCTGAATAAGATCGTCTCGTATATGTGGGATGGTCAGGTTAAGGTCATTACCGGAATCAGAAGATGTGGAAAATCATATCTTCTCAGAACGATATTCAGAGATTATTTGCTTGAGCACGGTGTTACTCCTGATCAGATCATTACTATCGAACTGGATACGGCAAAAGATATCGAGTATAGAAATCCGCTTGCTCTCGCGAAGAAAGTAAAAGAGATTGTTGAAGGAAAGACTCAGCAGTTCTATCTCTTTGTCGATGAGATACAGATGTCGGATGAAGTTCCTAATCCTTATAATCCTGATGGCAAGAAGATCACCTTTTATGATTCGCTTAATGATCTCAAAGCGATCCCTAACCTTGATGTATATGTGACCGGAAGTAATTCCAAGATGCTGTCAAGCGATATCCTTACTGAGTTTCGTGGAAGAAGTGATGAGATACGAGTCCATCCTTTAAGCTTTGCAGAATATTACTCTGCTGTTGGCGAGGATAAAGCTGATGCCTTTGACGAATATGCTTTCTACGGCGGTATGCCACTGGTTCTCTCAAGACCGTATGAGACTGCGAAAATGACTTATCTTAAGTCGTTGTTTTCAGAGGTATATCTTAGAGATATCGTCGAGCGTAAGAAGATAAAACGTTTGGATATTCTTGAAGCAACGCTTGACTTGTTATGCTCTTCAGTTGGGTCTCTTACCAATCCGAATAATGTGGCCAAGACAATGAACTCCAAACAAAAGCTCTCCGGAGAAAATCTTGTCTCGAATAATACGGTGACCACATATATGGATCACCTCTCGGATGCATATCTGTTTGAAGAATGTAAGCGTTATGATGTTAAAGGGAAGAATTACTTCGACTATCCCAATAAGTATTACTGTGAGGACATCGGTCTTCGCAATGCCAGGATCGGGTTCCGTCAGCAGGAGTTGACTCATATCATGGAGAACATTATTTACAATGATCTCCGTATACGCGGATGCGAAGTAGACGTGGGTGTCGTTTACAGCACGGAGAAAAGTAAGGCCGGAAATAATGTTCAGGTAGCTCGGGAGATCGACTTCATAGCTGCTCGAGGTGGAAAGAAAACGTATATACAATCTGCTTTTACACTTGGAACCGATGAGAAATCTGAAATAGAGAATAAGCCATTTTCCCTTACCGGTGATTCGTTCCCCAAAATAATAGTGCGTCATGATATACGTAAGAGATGGTACGATGATAACGGTATCCTTAACATTGGAGTGATAGATTTCTTACTTGATGATACGATTGTATAAAGTGCATCAATATATAACTCACTATCATAAGGAGCTGTCTCAAAAGTAACGAGACAGCTCCTTTGTGTTAGTTGTTCGTAAAAGTCCTTTTTAAGGACTTTTTTGATGTTACGGGGTGATAGACTCGGCTTAAGGTCCTTTGGAAGTGCTAATTATCTTAGAATGATAAAACGAGTTGTTTCTATCATGTCTATTTGGAAACAACAGATATCTCAAGAGGGGGGTATTTTTGTCGGCAAAAAACATGAGTTCTCACTTGGCAGGATTACGGAACGCTGGAGATTAGACTCGACCATGAGTATTATGGCCTAATCTCTAGTCAATTCGCGGACATCAGCCTTTATTGTAGTGAGTCCGACAAGTTTACAAGCCTCTTTTCTTCTATGTCCGGATACCATCTCATGCTGTCATTTATGGTTGTATTTTTCAAGTATGATATCGGCTGACAAAAATGTATTAATATGGTGCCTTGATCCGTTGCTTCTAAGAATCCTATGATAGAATTATTGGTATGGAATAACAATAGGGGGAGAAGCCTTGATGGACATCATCGAACACGGGGATATTCTGTCGGCGGACGGCAAGGCAAAAGCATCGGTTTACGGTCTTCAGGGCGAACTGACGGAACAGTTCGAAGATGATCTCATAAGCGAATATGTGCTTTTGATCTTCGTAAATTCAAGGCTCGCGTATAAAGCGGTCTGTACCCCGACGGACCTTCCGGAACTTGTAGTCGGAAGGCTCATCACCGAAGCGGGAATCGATCCTTCTGATATCAAAACGGTAGATGTCTGCATCAATGGGAACGCAGCAAAAGTAACGGTCAGTAACGGTTTGGAATCCGGTATCAGGAGCAAAAGCTTCAATGAGACACTGACCTGCTGCACGGATAATCTGTCTCTTCTTGATTCGAACAGGGATCTTCTAAGAATCCCGGATACTGACATAGACCTTACGGGAATCCCTGCCCTGCTTGCCGTGGCTTCGGAAGATACGGCGCTTCACAAACTCACGGGATCATCCCATTCGGCACTTCTTATGTACGAAAGCAAAGTCATCTACAAGGCGGAGGATATCGGCAGGCACAATGCAATAGACAAGGCCGTCGGATATCTGTACCGGAATGGTCTTCAGCCTTCAAAGGCAATCCTTTATACGACAGGAAGAATGCCCACAGACATGATACGCAAGGCAATACGTGCGAAGATTCCCGTTCTTGTCTCAAGACAGAAACCTACGGTCGAAGGCGTGAAGCTCGCTTCGGATCACAATCTGATGATAATCGGACATCTTCGCAGCGGTAATTACAGAATATACGGAAAGTAAAATGGCATACGTCACAAATGAGTGATAGACTCTTGGTGGTGTGTTATAAAAATAACAGTTTGGATAAGGGGTAATTATTATGCAAAAACGAAGATTTTTGGCAGCACTGTTGGCAGGTGCTTTTGTATTCTCGATGACTGGATGTAAGAAGATCGAATCCGTCACTTCGGAAGAATTCGAGAACGCCTGGGAGAATACTGATGCGGACGAGATGAGCTTCGACGAACTCGGGGAGTTGAGCGAAGAGGATTTTGAGGCTCAATTGTATGACGGTTTTTACTATACGTTCGAACCGGATGATCTCGAGTATTTCCCGATGATCATCCCCACATTGAAATCAGCCAATCTCGACCTGAATCTTGATTCGGATGATATAGAGCAGGTCAGCGTAGGAGCAAGAGGATTCATCGACCCTGAAGATGCTGATCTGTTTGATCTGGAATCACTGAATGATCTGTCATTCTCATCAGTCGCCGGCATTCAGATAACTCTTAACGACTCTGTCGATCTGGACGAACTCGAAGACGGCATAGACGACCTTCTTAACAGTGTCGATATCAATATTGAGGATCTTAGCAGTTCCGAATACAGAAGAACAAAGAACGGTCTTAGCCTCACCCTCAGAGTAAGCGTTACCGACTTAAGTCAAAGCATCCTTGATTCTGATTTTATCGATATTATGCACGACAACGATATTCCTGAGGCAGACGATGTCGAAGACATGCTCGAGGACCTGTACGATGGTGAGATCATTCTATACATCATCGCATCAGATGAGAACATTCTGATATTAGGCGGAGCTTCAGTGAATTACCCGGTTAACCTTCTCATAGAGTTAACTGATGAATTAGGCCTCACCGATCCTTATGACCTTACCCCCAACACCGATATACCCAATGCCCTCGTGGAGATGTTCGTCGACAGAATAGATGCATACGCTTCATTTGCATATGCAGGGTTCTGATTATGGAAGGATTGAAGAATCTTATTAACATATTGTTTATAGGCGGTCTTATATTTGCCGTCATCTGCGGCATAATAACCGGAATCCTTCAGCACGAATACACACACAAGGTGTCAGCGTGCCGTTCCCAGACGACAGGAACAGTCGTAAGTATCGAGAAGTCCTTAGGCATTATTAACGGTATCGGACCCACCAAGTGGCGCGCCGAATACGTTATCGACGGCAAGACATATACAGCAGAAGGAGTCTACATGAGAGGAACTGCTGTAGGTGATTCCGTCACCGTTAATTACGACCATTTCGAACCGGGTGAAGGCTATATTGGAAGTGAACCTTCCGAGAAGGCAGACAGATCCTTTATCGGATCTTTTGGAATAGGACTCGCCGTATTAAGCATCGCGACGAAAGCTAACCCCAGAGGCAGAAGAATCTGGGCCGGCTGAATTACGGGATGAACAGAACATGAAATACAGTGTAAGGATCTCGTCAATGTTAACATAGAATCTGATTGGTGTACTAAAATCAATTTCATCCAAACCGATTGTGGTCTTTCTAAAGGCTCTCGTTCATAAAAGACCGAGAGCTTTTATCGCTCCCGATATGTTTATCAGGGAACGGTTTAGGATTATTCCTCTTTAAATAACTGCTCCAATATCTGATTGCGATTATTAATAAACATTTTAGTGATCTTATAGCTGTCCGTTTCCTCATATGTACACGGCTTGATGCTTCCTCCGTCAAAACACATTATCGTCGCATCGGGGAAGCCGAGTAATACAGGAGAATGAGTCACGATGATAAATTGGGCTCCCGCTTTCGCACAACGCATGATCTCAATCATAAGAGTTAACTGCCGTTGTGGCGATAATGCCGCTTCAGGCTCATCCAACAGATAGATACCATTGCCAAGAAACGTCTCCTGCACCAGAGCCAAAAAGCTTTCGCCATGTGATCGCTCGTGATAGTGCATTGGCCGGCCGCCCGTTCCTTTACTGTATTCCTCCTCTGCCGTAGCTACATTATAGAAACTCTCTGCACGCAGAAAATACCCGCTACGGGGACTTTTGCATCCTTTGACCAGCCGGATCGCATCACAAAGATCGGAATGCGAATCATAAGTCGAAAATGAATAATTCTTTGTACCGCCTTCAGGATTAAAGCCAAGATTCACTGCAACAGCTTCAAGAAGTGTCGATTTCCCGGTTCCGTTCTCTCCGACAAAAAAGGTGACCGGACAAGTAAATTCAAGATGCGTAAGATTGTTTATCGCCGGGATTCCAAGCAGATAGCTTGACGGGTCAAGCCTGTCTTTGAAAAAATCTAATCCTGAAATGTACAAATCTGAAAAGCCGCTCATTAAGTCTGTCTCCTGTTTATATAATAGAATTGCAATATCAGACTTGCAATATCGGAGTTTGCTTATCAGATCCAGCTGCTTCTTGAAAAGCTTCTTAAGATGTCGGAGTAATCCGGTGTCCTGCGGCGGGTGTTATGTGGACTGCGAGCCCACCAAAATGGTGGCGAAAAGCAGTTAAATGATTCTTTTGCGACATTAATTGGACAGGATTATGCAACAACACTTGATAAAATCTGAATAAAGGAGATTGAGTTAAACTATTATTAATAACTGCTTAATAAAAATGAAGATACGTATATGTAGAATTAAATTACAAAACTATCTTTAATGATTGGGGCTATATATGAAAAAAAGAATATCTATACTGTTAATGATATCGATTATGGTGTCTGTTTTCAGCGTTAATGTTTTTGCTGATTCGAATCAGAGATGGAATTTGGGTACTGTTACCAATACTGGGAAAGATAATGGTTACTCCGGGAATAATACTATAGGTATTGATGATCCGCATTACGGATGGTCTTTAGGTCAGTTTTATGTTAGTGGATATACGCAACACACCACGGACTCTAGTGGTGATGTCTTCTTGAAGAATGTAGGAGATCAAGTTGAACTTCACTTTGAATTGCTCCAAGATATTGATAGCCTCAATGGACAGGATAATCTAACTGTTTATGCCGATTCAAATGGATATGATCAGTATTTTAGCACACAACAGTTTAATAACTGTAGAGGACTATTAATCATCAGAAAAACTGATTACCAGAATTCTACAGCTGATCCGGTGATTTATACTAATTATCTTGATGGTGTAAATGAAGGTGCTGATACTGTAGTTGAGTTCTGTGAAGAAGGCGATTATGAAGTTGCATTGGATTATGAGATTGAAGAAAAGCATTATGGTGTTTCATGGAATACCGTAATAGGCGTACCGACATATACTAATTACAGAATCTATTTCAGTTTCAAGATAAGAAATGGAAATTGTATGGTTTTCCCGTTTGATGTTTCAACTGGAAGCGAACTTACAAATGAATCTTTTACAGATAATGGGTTTTATCTCGATCTTGCCAATTCAAGATATCTGGATATTAATGTTCAGCGATCTGTTTATGTTGAAGGCAGTAATGGCTATACCGAGGATGTGAGGTTTAATCGTCCTGCATCTGACGGAACACAGTATACTGAAGAGGGAATATACACTATAACTGTACATAATAACTATACCAATGAGTCGACAACGAAGACTATATATGTTGGCACAGATCCAATGATGCGAGCGTATGTAGTTAATGGATATACGTTGGATCAGATTCAAGAAATGGTATCCGAGGGGTATCAAATCAATGAAGATGGTTCTATGGTCGCTCCAGATAATAGTAGACCAGAGGAAACTGATGCTTCTGAAGAAGCATCAAATAGACCGTTGGGATCATCTCGAAATAATGATGACAATAGTTCAGTAGGGGAATCTGAAAAAGGCAGTAAGAGGTTTCCGATAATAGCCATCTTTATCATAGTTTTAATAGTAGGCGCCGGTGTATTGGTATTTATAAAAAGGGATATGATTATCGGTAAGTTTAAGGGAAATACTAAAAATACAGTTTACGACAGTCAGATAAACGAGGATAAGGATGACTCGGGAAAAGAAGATAAATCTGGAGATAATACAGATAATAATGAGGATAAATAGTTTATGAAAAAGATTATATCAATTGTTTTAACAGCCACTCTTTTGTTAGCCGGATGCTCTGTACACCCTTCAGTAGAGCAAGATGTGGTAGAAGCTGAAAGTGTAGAATCATCTTCGGTATTAAACACATTATCTGATGAAGATGTTTTGTATTCCGATTTAACTACAATGGATTATCTTGATACTGAGGTAGAAAACCTTAATTTCAGTTCTATGAGTGATCCCAATCTGCTTACATATATGGAGGGTGCAGTATATTGTCAATTGATTGATGAGATTGGTGATAATGCGTATATTGAAAATGTTGACGCAATATATATTTCTCAAGAATATATTGACGAATTATCTTACAATTCACGATCTAATATATTTTTTGGCTATACATTGCAAGAATTAGATGAGCAGTTCCAGGGAGAACGATATGTATTTACTGTGCAGGATGGAAACACAGTCGTTCAACCAATGTCAGAGTATGATGATACTTATGATCAAATAATCCGTAATGTTGCCATTGGAACAGGCGTTATTCTAATTTGTGTTACTGTTTCTGTTGCTACAGCAGGAGCAGCACCGGCAGCTAGCATGATATTTGCTGTTGGAGCTCAAACCGGTACGGCTATGGGCCTTTCTTCAGGAGTAATAAGTGGAGTTGCAGCTGGCTTGACCACTGGAATCACAACGGGCGATTGGGATCAAGCATTAACTGATGGAGAACTTGCGGCAAGTGAAGGCTTTATGATGGGAGCTATTTGTGGCTCGATATTAGGAGGAGCTGGAGAAGCTGTTGGCCTTCACGGAGCAACTTTGAATGGCTTGACAATGGATGAAGCCGCTACAATTCAAAGAGAATCTCGAATACCATTGAATATCATAAGGGAATTTCAATCAATGGATCAGTATGAAATCATTAGAAATTCTGGTATGTATGGTGGTGTTGTTGATGGTTCCCCCGCTTTAATTAGAGATATTGATTTGAATTTTGTTGACGATATGGGACGAACAAATTTACAACGAATGCAACAGGGTCTTGCGGCGCTTGATCCTGAAACTGGTCTCGCCTATGAGCTACATCATATGGGGCAAACTCAAGATGCTACGATGGCTATATTGACTCAGGCTGAACACAGAGGCGTTGGAAACCATGCGATTTGGCATGATCTAATCTCTGAATCGGCTGTTGATCATGGTGCAGCGTGGTCTGCTCAAAGGGAGGCGTTTTGGAGATCGTTAGCAGCTATAGTATCGGCATAATGAGGAGGTAATATAATGGTTTTAGAAGAAATATTGAAAGAAAAAAAGAATGTATATCATCTCAATGGGGCTGAGGACAATGTCATATCTGATGCTGAAGATAGACTAGGGTTAGAGTTTGCTCCAGAATACAAAGATTATTTAAAAACATACGGTTTGCTTTCTGTCGGAGCACATGAGTTGACCGGTATTTGTCCCTCCAAGCGTTTAAATGTTGTTGATTCTACATTGAGAGAGAAAGAGGATAATGCCGCAATTCCAAACGATATGTATTTGGTTGAGTACATTGGAGTTGAGAATCTGACTATATGGCAGAATACTAAAGGAGAAGTGTTTGAGGTCCCGTATAAGGGCAGTCCTCTTAAGATATATGATTCTCTAGCTGATTATATTAAATCAATGTAATTAAGTGTTGTAATGGATGACTATCTCCAAGGTTTAAAGAAATCGGATATTGTCAATCTTGATGATGATGTTTTCAGTTGTATCTGGAAACAGTATGAACGTGTTGTATTAGAAAGTCTTCTTACTGCGTTTTTGCTTGATTTTATGGTGACAGATGTGTATGGAGGGGATGTTGATACTCTTCATAACGTAAGTCAAATCGGCATAGATCCCAATATGACTTATAAGAATGATCACAATGCAAGAAAGTATGCAAGCAGAGGATCATATAGTCATAAGGATGTTGAGGGGTCTAGAACTAATTATCAAAAAATAAAACATGAGGCAAAAATAAAGAATCAGCCCATAAAAGATGCATATGAGGGGAAGACTCTTTCAGTAATATTAAGTAAAAGCAAGGGACGTCCGACAGATAAAACTGCAAATCTGGACCATATTGTTGCAGCTAAGACGATCCACGATGATCGTAAAAGAGTCTTGTCAGGTTTAAAGACCAAGGATCTTGCCGACATTGAAGAAAACCTTGCATGGACAAATGAACATTTAAATAAATCTCTCGGAGATGATAGTAAGGCTAAATATGTCGAAACTCATCCAGAATTGTCTGATCAGACCAAGAAGAACATGGTCAAATTAGAACAGAAAGCTCAAGCTAAGATGGATAAGGAGATGTTTCAGTATTATTATCTTAATCCTTCTAATCCAAATTGTCGGCAGTTTTATAAAGATACATTAAAGGCTGCTAAGCAACGTGGGATAGAAATGGGTATCCGACAAGCATTGGGATTTGTATTTGTTGAGGTTTGGTTGGTTACCAAAAAAGAGGTATCAGCTCTTCCTCCCGGATGCAGTTATTCTGAAATAGCCAATGCTGTTGCAATTGGTATCAAAAACGGTTTTGCCAGTGCACTTTTGAAATACAAAGAGATATTGGCTAAGTTTGGGGAAGGTCTTATTGCTGGAAGTTTGGCAAATCTCGGTACTACTTTGTGTAATGTATTCTTTACCACGAGTAAGCTTGTAGTAAAAAACATTCGTGAGGTATCTGCTTCTGTCATCAGGTCATCAAGAGTATTGCTTTTAAATCCCGATGAATTGGAGTTAGGTGATAGATTTAAGATGTCGGCTGTTATTCTTGCTACCGGAGCTTGTCTGATGGTAGGGACAGCAATTGGTGGCACTATTTCAGAAACTCCGATTGGAAAAATGCCAGTTATAGGTGATGTGGTTGTGAGATTCTGTTCGACATTGGTAAGTGGTTTGTTGTCTTGTACATTCCTTATATATATGGATAGAAGTGCATTTATCAATGAAGTTGTAGACAAGATGAATCAGATTCCTACTGAGGTTACTGGTATGAAGGAGCTTTCAATGTATTTGGATCGGTATGCAGCCGAAGTAGCTCGTATTGATATTGAACAGTTTGAAAGAGATACTCAAAAATATCAGGATACCGCGATGAGAGTAATCAATTCATCGGATGAACAAGAACTTAATAGTGTTCTCATGGATCTATACAAATATTTTGACATACCTTGGAAAGGCGATTTTGATGGTTTTATGAGCAATCCCGAGAATCATCTGTCTTTTGAATAATAAATGGTAATTGGGGAGGGGGTAGACGAATGCCTTTGCCTTTGATCTTAGGAGTTGGAGCAGCAGTAGCTGCCGCTGGCGGAGTAGGTGCCGGTGTTAATGGCGGAGTCCGTATGAAGATGGCTGATCGGACGATGAAGCGAGCTATAGCAAAAAGAGATGATGCTCTTTCGACTTTTGAACTTCAAAATTCTGTTACAGCACGCCAGATGGATGATCTTGGAAGGCTTGAGCTTGATGTATGCGCTCATTTTGAGGATTTCTCGGATGTAATGGAGAAGATACAGGGAAGACCTAAGTTTAAAGATTACACTGACGAAACTTTACAAATACCGAAATACGATCCTGAGGAATTGAAAAGGGTTTCCGTTGGTGCGGGTCTGTTAATTGGCGGTATAGGTGGAGCTGCGTTGGGAACAGCCGGAGGTTTTGCTGCTGCGGGTGCTACTACATCTGCCGTTATGGCATTAGGAACTGCTTCTACTGGAACAGCAATCGCTTCTTTAAGCGGAGTCGCAGCTACAAATGCTACACTTGCTGCTATTGGAGGTGGAGCTGTAGCTGCAGGCGGTGGTGGAATTGCTCTCGGCACTACTATATTGGGTGTATCGACATTGGGTGTTGGTCTTTTAGTCGGCGGGGTTATATTCAGTGTGACCGGTTCAAAACTGTCTCATAAGGCAGATGAAGCATACTATCAGGCATTGGAGATCGAAAGACAGGTCGAGGTTATAAACAAGTATCTTCGAGATCTAAAAGTATGTGCACAGGAGTATCAGATCTTTTTAGAAAAGATTAGGAAAGTATATGAAGACTCCTTCAATTCGCTCAAGAGAACGATAATTGAGGAGAATAAGACTGAATGGTCATCCTTTACAACTGAAGAGAGAATTAACACTCAAAACTGCATCCTACTTGTCGGACTCTTATACAAGATGTGCCAGGTAAGCTTGGTCATTAAAGATCCGGAAGATCCTGAGAAGAATATAGTCAACATATCAAGTGTGAATGATTGTGTTGATCAGGTAACAAGAGCACTTGAAGATAAGATAGAAAAGGATGGTGAATAAGATGTTTTTAGACAGACTAAATGATGAGCAAAAAGTGATGTTTTTGGATTTAGCAGTTTATGCAGCACAGACAAATGGAGTAATTGAAGAATCCGAAAAAAGGATGCTGATGCAGTACTGTAAGGAGATGGGAGTAGCATTTTATGATGTTTCGGGACTTCATGAACTTGAAGCGGTCAAGAAATGTTTTAGTAATGCAAGTGATGTGATTAAGCGAATCGTAGTTCTTGAACTTCTGGGCCTTTGCAATATAGACGGGGAGTTTGACAGTATTGAAAGTGCATTCGCTGAAGATTTCAGTAAGGATATTGGAGTATCAGAAGAGGATTACCTAAAGCTTGTGAAGGATATCGAAGAATACACGACGATACTGAGTATAATCGAAAGTCACATCGCTCCTTAATTATTGAGTAGTAAAGACTGATATGTATTGACATAGGTCATTACATATCAGTTTTAATTAATGTTCATAATTATTCTACAAACAGGTTTGTCAACTCAGTTTTATAATTTAGGAGGGACGAATTTTGTTCACATTCTATTTGTCAGGAGGAAGATAATGAATTGTCCGAGATGCGGTACTCCTATGAGCGGCGGAGTGTGTCCTGAGTGCGGATTCCCGATTACTTGTTGTTCCGTAGATTCATTGAAGATATTAGTAGATACATGGAACTTGCGCAGGCATAATCAAGGGGTGAAGTGACATATGAGTTCGATTGAGATCAGAAAGACAGGCATAACAAAACTAGATACGGATGCGGTGGTCAATGCTGCCAATACGGGACTTTGGGAAGGAGGCGGAGTGTGCGGATATATTTTTCGCGATGCCGGCTCCAAGGAGATGACAGAGGCATGCCAAAAGATCGGCCATTGTGATGAAGGTTCTGCGGTTATAACTCCAGGGTTCCGGCTTCCGGCAAAATACGTGATTCATGCGGTAGGCCCGAGATGGTCAGGTGGAGAGCATGATGAACCGAAGCTTTTGTACAGTGCATACGCGAAGTCGTTGCTGCTTGCCAAAGAAAATGATCTGCATTCTATAGGCTTTCCTCTGATATCTGCGGGGATATTCGGATATCCGGTGGATAAAGCGTGGCAAACGGCTATCAGGGCATGCAATGACTTCATTCAAGATAATCTCGGGTATGATATCAAGATCGTTTTTGCTGTATTAGATGGCAGGATCCTTGCAACCGGTGAGGAAACGCTCAAGGAAATCGCAGGTTTAAAAGACCGGTCTCGGAACGAAGCCCGGTAAGGTGAAGCAGATATTCGACAGTTTTCTGAGGTCAGTGGCGGCACTTGATGATTTTGAGAATCGCGATGCCGCGGAAGTCATCCTGTGGAGAACACACTAAAGCCGAAAGCAGGGTAATCAATAAGTTTAATCTGTTTAATGTTTAATCGGCTATGCTGAAAATTAAAAACACGAAATCTGTTGATAATTCTCATATTCGATAGTATACTGATCGAAATGGGAATTAACAACGTAAAATCCGTTTTTAAATTGGAGGTATTTTAATGAAGCTTCTGAGAATTACAGCTGACGAGTTACCGCTTTTTAAGGAAAAACTTGATATATGCTTTTATGCCCAGCAGAGAGTATCAGAGGACCAGAAAAGAATCCTTTATCCCTTGTTTTCAAATATATATATGAATCCGGCTAATGGATTTATTGGAATTAACGCTTCAGGAAAGACATCTGTTTTAAAGGTTATACTTCTGTCGCTGGGAATACTTAATAATGAGCCAATTAATCACATAGAAACCAAAGACATTTTGGGAGATGCGCAAAAGACGGTTTTAAACATCTTTTTTTTCTCAGAATCAAAGAAGGAGATATGTCGTCTTGAAACTATGATTACTTCGAGGCGGACAAAGACGGAGGGGATTGTATATAGTATCCTGTCAGAAAGCTTATGGTCGAAGAAAGCTGATGAGGTGATAACTCGTAAGACGTTACTGGATTTTGATGGAAAGGATCCTGTTATACTCAGAAGCGGACAGGAGGATTTCCTGTCAGATGATGTCAGCATTATGATCGCCCGTAATAAGAAGACCGGGGAAAATATGAGGGTAGTAAATTTGCTGCAATTCACTAACGTCAATGTGCTTCCTTTTTCTGACAATATACCTGCAGAGGTCATTACCTATTTGGATCCGACTGTTGAAAGTCTGCGGTTTGACGAAAAGGATCAAAAATCGGTAATTCGCTTAAAGTTCAAAGGGAAAGAAGAAATCGTGATGAATAATCCGATGCAACTAAATAATTATTTGTCTTCCGGTACCGTAAAGGGTATGATCACGTTTACGTTGGCCCAGGAAGTGTTACAAAAGGGTGGCTACCTTGTCGTTGATGAGGTGGAAAACCACTTTAATAAAGAAATCGTAACGACATTAATGCGGTTTTTTATGGATTGTAAGTTGAATAAGAATGGCGGGTCTTTGATTTATACAACACACTATCCAGAACTATTGGATGAATATGATAGAAATGACAGTATTTATATAATCAAGAATAGAAACGGGATTACAGTTGAAAACTTGAGTACAATTCTGAAAAGGAATGACATAAAAAAGAGCGATGCATATCAGAGCGGATTCCTTGAAGGTACAACTCCAATGTATGATGCGTATATGCGATTGAAAAAAAGTATGGTCGCAGCGCTTAAGTAGGAATCGATCTATGGAATTAGCAAAGTATAAGGCTTGCATATGTGAGGGTTCAGCCGAGAATGCAATCATGGATATTCTTCTAGATAATGTTGGATCTTTTGAAAGATTAATAAGATTTCAGGTTGCATGTCTCGACTGTTACATAAAAATCAGTCAGATCCGTGAAGTTCCCTGTACAGTTCTAGTATCTGTTCCGCAGCCTTTTTGTCCTGCTTACAGAATTCTACCATTGAATATAGTTCCGGGGACTGCTCCTTGCTTATTACGAGATAATCAGGTGACATGTCGTCCGTCTGACCTGTAAGATACTCTACAGATGTATTAAAACATCTGGCGATCACTTCTACTGTTTGGATAGAAGGGGTGCGTTCGCCGTATTCGTATCGGCAGTATCCTATTTTCGAGAGATTGAGGCGCCTCGAGGCTTCAGCCATCGAGAACCCTGCTCTTTCACGTGCTAACTTAAGTTTTTCCGGTACAATCTTTCTTTCCATACCTAATCACCATAATATTGACGGTAACCAATGGATAACATATAATGTTAACCGATGGTTACCGCGTGCTCTACTATAGCAATCTTAACAGAAAAGAGGGGATAACGATATGCGTAAACTTGCCAGTTTACAAAGAATTTGGAAAATTGAGCCTATCGATGGAGCGGATAAAATTGAATTGGCATTCGTTCTTGGATGGCAATGTGTTGTCAATAAGGGTCAGTTCAAGCCCATGGATTTTGCTGTGTATTTTGAGATTGACAGTTTTCTTCCGATAAGGCCTGAATATGAATTCCTCAGAAGTTCAAGTTATCGTAAAACTGATGTAATGGGAGAGGGATTCAGACTTCGTACAATGAGATTCAGAGGACAGACCTCACAGGGTTTGTTGTTGCCGATAAGTGATTTCGAAGAATTGCCGGATGATATTGAACTTGGTACTGATGTGACGGGTGTTCTTGGCGTTCGGAAGTGGGAG
This sequence comes from Mageeibacillus sp. UBA6980, assembly GCA_002450095.1. Classification (GTDB taxonomy): domain Bacteria; phylum Bacillota; class Clostridia; order Saccharofermentanales; family Saccharofermentanaceae; genus Saccharofermentans. Next base: position 101,617 of record DJYK01000001.1, read on the forward strand.
GTTGAAGAACGAATAACTACCGGAGGAACAATGATCGGAGCTTTGCCATACGATGTTCCTCATACTGATGAGACCAGAGTTCAGGCGGCACCTGAACTGATTCATGAGTTTGATGGTATTCGGTACTATATAAGCACCAAGATGGATGGGTCTTCTCATTCAGTAAGTATTGATGAGAATGGATTTCATGTGACAGGGCATAACTACGAATATAAGGATGATGGGCTAAGTCCTTTTTATGAGTTTATTAAGAGCAGGGATGTTGAGAAGAAGATGCGCGAGTTTATGAGCATCCACGGCATCAATCTATTAACAATACAAGGTGAGTTATGTGCTCCGGGTATTCAGTAGAACAGACTGAAGCTTACCAAGCCGGAATGGTATGTATTTACTGTCAGGGAGGATGGCAAGCGAGTAGGTCTTAATAGAATGCTTGATATATGCTCTGAGCTTAGTCTTGAGACTGTTCCGATTGAAGAGATAGATACTGATCTTCCTTCCAAATATCCGACGGTTGAAGCTCTGCTTGCGAGAGCGGACGGTGAGTATCCGCGTGGCGGACGTAAGGAAGGTATAGTAATCAGACCTGTTGAACCTATATATAGCATGATTGTCAGCGGTTCATTATCAATGAAGGTTGTGAGCAACAAGTATCTGTTGAAGAATCAGAGTGAATGAGATAGGAGAAAGTATGGTTATCCGGGAATATGTTGAAGATTATGTAAAGTTTTTTCCTGAACGATGGAGATGGAGTATAAAGTATAGTGTTGAGCAACATGAATTGTATATGTCAACACGCGCTCGAAGATGTAAGAATAATTACTCCAATTGCGATCTGCTTCCGGATTTTACTTCCATTGAGCGGGATGCAGCTCAGTTTGGATTTTGCAAAGTTGAGTGGACAGATTTTTTTGGAATTGTTTGGAAGGGTGAGAAAGGCGTGCACGCCTACGCTGGTGCTCCTGATTATGAAGGAAGTTTATACTATTACAATGACGATGAATGTTATGAATCTGAATACTGTGTCTCGGATCAATATAATGCTTATGGTAATCAGCCTCCGGCAGATACATATACAAGGATTAATCAGCGCGGAGTCAATCACTGGATAGATACTAAGAATGTTGTGGACATTAAGTATTCATATATTGTAGAGAATCATCTTTTTAAGGACACTCATATTGATCTGTTTTATGACGATGGAGAGAAATTGACTGTATATTCTGAATATACTGAATTGATAAATGGCCTTTTAAGGCATGGGAAAGAGGAGATGGTTAAGAAGGTATTCAAAACAATGAACGAGCATTTTATCAAATTACGCGATTCAGACAGGGAAGAGGAGCGAGAGTTCTATCCGGGGAAGACAGCAGAAGAAATGTTTCTTGGTACCAAGTCAGAATCCAAATCGCAAGGATAGTCATTGTCTGGTACAAAACTAATGATTTCGATTCTTAGAATACCATTTATTTTATTATGATTTACACGAGAGAAGAGATGATGGAGTGATTATTCTAAGAGGATTGAATTATTCTTTAGGTGAGAACAATGATGCTCTCTTGACCGTACAACATCCAAATAGTACAATTAAGTAAACATAGGCGAAATCTGTAAAAAGGCCTATGTTTACTCGAGAGGACTATTCTATGATAATGACTTATTCTGAATGCATTGACAGATGGAAATCGGATTACATGGTTAAGAAAGAGATAATCAATGGTGATTTGTTTCAGATAGAAAAAGGGGTCTATTCTGATAGCCCGGACGTTTCAACGCTTGCGATAATCACCAAGAAATATCCGAATGCTATCGTTACTTTGGATTCTGCATTCTATTATCATGGCCTTACTGATGTTATTCCTGATGAGTATTATCTAGCTACGGATAAGCATTCGATTGCTCTTAAAGATTCGCGAATTAAGCAGATATATGTTCAGTCTGACATTTTGGATTTAGGAGTTACTACAATGGAACGCCGAGATGCTGAGTTTAAGATATATGATCGTGAGAGAATGCTCATAGAACTTCTCAGGTACAAGAACAAGCTGCCTTATGATTATTACAAAGAAATCATAATCAGCTACAGAAACCTGATATATACGCTTGATATTGAGCGCATACAAGAGTATGCATCAATCTTCCCTAAGAATAAGAAGATCAGAGAATTGCTAGATGCAGAGGTCTTTTAATGGCAACAATAAGAGAAATGCTACGACGTGCGAATGAAGACGGTTATAACGATGAGAATGCTGAGGCCAAGGTCTGTCAGGATGTGATCATTAAAGCTTTGTCACAAAGTTCGTTGAGTCGTAATGCAACAATCAAAGGCGGAGTTGTTATGCGGAGTATATCAGGTGACGCTAGAAGAGCGACACAGGATATGGATATCGATTTTATCCGCTACTCTCTTGATAACGAATCCATAAGACTGTTTATACATAAGCTGAATTGCCTGGATGGCATTACAATCGAACAGACCGGAGGAATAACTGAGCTGAAACAGCAAGACTATCACGGGAAAAGAGTTTTTATTCGCATAACAGACTCAACGGGTGATTATCTCGAAAGCAAGATTGATCTTGGCGTTCACAAAAATCTGTCGATAGAACAGGAAGAGTATTGTTTTGACATTGCGTTCTGCGATGAAGGTGCTAACCTTCTAATTAATACAAAAGAACAGATGTTTACGGAAAAGCTTCGTTCGCTTCTTAAATTTGGTCCCAACTCGACTCGGTATAAGGATATCTTTGATATGAGATATTTATCTGATTTTATGGACAAGGATCGGCTCATAGAGTGTTTCCGCATATTAATTTTCGAGGACGAAGGAATGCGGGAAAACAATATGCAGGATCTCCTGGGACGAGTTGAGAGGACATTTGCTTCCGCGCAATATGTGAGTAGGCTCGAGAGATCCCGTAAGAATTGGTTAGGTTTGAATATACAATCTGTCACAAGCGATATTATAGCTTTCTTACGTAACGTATAAGCGATTATCGAATAATACTACTTCCATTCGTTCCTCTAAGGATAAGATATTCCATAGATGTATCAAAGCATCTGCCGATAACTTCAGCTGTTTGGATAGAAGGGGTGCTTCGCATATTCGTATCGGCTTCATTGGAAAGCCGATGATATAGTACAATAGTAAGAACTAATTGTGTCTTACTATATTAGTTATGAATTGGAGAATGCATGAGCCATAGTGCACGCTGTTTGTTTGATAGTGATCTGGATTCCTTTCTTTGTAAGGACAAGGAGTCCGTCTTTGGTGTTCTTTGTGACAGATACCATGGTGATGCTCTTACAACTTCCAGAGAAGCGTGGATGGGTGAGATTGAGATCCTTCAACGCGAGTTGATTACGTGGCGGGGTTATGATGCACACATAATCTTTGAATACGACATACCTCGTTTAGGTAAGAGAATAGATGTTGTTTTACTTTTGAAGGGGATAATCTATTGTCTGGAATTCAAAGTAGGTGAAACCAAGATTCTTGAAAGTGATGTTGATCAGGTTTTGGATTATGCTCTTGATCTCAATAATTTCCATAAATACAGTCAAGGCAAAGTAATTGTTCCTGTTCTCATCGCAACAAAATACGGTAAGACGTCAGATGTTATTCAATCTTCGGCCTATGATGATCGAGTTCTGAATCCGTTGGTTACGGGAGCTTTTGGAATAGCAAATATAGTTTCTAAAGTATTAGCGTATTATCCTAATGAAAGATCTATTGATAGGAACTGGATCATTAGCCCATATGCGCCTACACCGACGATAATTGAAGCCGCAAGGACATTGTATGAGAGTCACTCCGTTGAAGACATAACCAGACACGAAGCGGATAAGGTTACAACTGACGCTACCATTTCATACATACTGGATGTTATTCATAAGAGCAAGATGAATAGACAGAAGAGTATTTGTTTTGTAACAGGTGTTCCGGGAGCCGGAAAAACACTTGTTGGACTGGATGTAGCTGTAAAGCAAACTTATCAAGGGTCTGATAAACCGATTGACGATGAAGGAGCGGTGTATCTTTCAGGAAACGGACCTTTGGTTGCTGTCTTGAATGAAGCTCTTGCGAAGGACAACTATGAGAAGTGTAAGGAGAGAGGGGAATCCAAGAAATTATCAGATTCCAGGCGTGAAGTAGGTAAGTTCATTCAGATCATTCACCGTTATCGTGACAATATGTTAGCTAAGATTAAGAATCCGGTTGAGAACGGAATTCTTGAGATTGATCCAACTAAAGCCGTCAATCAGAAGGAATCAGGTTATGGAGAAGTTGAACATGTTGCTATTTTTGACGAAGCCCAGCGCTCTTGGACTCATAAGAGGTTAGCCGATTACCTTAAGCGTGGCGGAACATATGGCAATAAATTGAAAGTTCCCAACTTTCCTATGTCTGAGGCCGCATTTCTGATTTGGTCGCTTGATCAGAGAGAAGATTGGGCGACGATTGTCTGCCTTGTCGGAGGCGGTCAGGAAATAAACACCGGCGAAGCCGGAATTACAGAATGGATTAAGTCTCTGAATGAGAAGTTTAATCATTGGAATGTCTATATTTCTCCAAAATTGACAGAGCCGGAATATGCCGAAGGGAAAGTTAATGAGCTTCTACAAGAGAACAAGAATGTAACGTATTCAGAAAGCTTACACCTTGGGGTGTCATTACGCTCGTACAGAGCAGAGAAATTGTCGGCTTTTGTTCATTCGTTACTAGATATTGATGATAATGCGGCCTCTATATATGCTGAGATTAAAGACAGATATCCGATTGTTTTGACAAGAGACATGGATAAAGCTAAAGCATGGCTACATTCAAGAGTAAGAGGTACAGAAAGAACGGGTGTCTTGATTACAAAAGAATCCGCTCGTTACAAGCCTTTGGGAATACATGTATTACCAAGTGGAGATGAGAATGCTGTTCATTGGTTCCTAGAGGATAAGATAGATACAAGAGCGTCAAACTACCTTGAAGATGCTGCAACGGAGATTCAGGTTCAAGGCCTTGAGTTGGATTATACATGTCTTCTGTGGGACGCTGATATGCGTTATGAGAATGGCAAATGGCATTTCTATAGATTTAACGGACGCACAGCATGGAATGAGCAAACTGCAACGAGCGAGAGTAAACAAGAACAAATGAAGTATATGCTGAACGCATACAGAGTACTACTTACGCGTGCAAGGAGCGGCATGGTTATCTGTGTTCCGAAAGGCAATAACAACAAGACTGCAAGCGGATTCTGGGAAGACAACACGCGCTTGCCGGAATACTATGACGGAACTAATCAGTATTTGAAGAGTCTCGGACTCGAAGAGATATAGCCAAGTTCCACTAAAAAGCTAAGCACCTCGAAAAGCGTCTGTTAAACATCATAAGCATCCTGTAGATAACCATCGGTTCTTTGCTTACAGCATCGTTATACCCGTTATACCCTTATTAAAATATTCTGATTGGGTATAATGGGTATAACGATGATTTATTGTGGAGAATATTCTTATGAATGATGCTATCAACGACAAAATCGCAGAATTGGAACGCGAGATCGCTATGCTGCCTGAGGGAAGCATCACGAAGAAAAGAATAAATGGCAAAGAGTATTTTTACCACAGAATTACGCGGGATGGTAAAAGGGTTGAGAACTATGTAAGTTTTGAGAAGCTTCAGTCGTTAAAAGAGGAAATAGAAAAGCGAAAAGCTTTGGAGAAAGAACTGAAGGATTTAAAACTCCTGGCTCCGAAAAGCATGAAGCAACCCACTGATAGTCTGAACTTCAAAACGATGGTCAGAATCGGAAACAACCTCGAATCTCAGATTGCACTTACCAGAAAGTACAAGAAAAGAGAGTGCATCAGCACGCTTAGGGATTATGTTTTCGGCCCGAGTCAGGATAGAGTGTTGATCATTTATGGGCTGAGACGAACCGGCAAAACAACTATGATAAGGCAGATCCTTACGGAACTTCCTCCGGCTGAGTTTAGAAAGGCTGCATTTATTCAGGTGACAGCGGGTGATACACTTGCCGATGTTGACGCCGATCTGAAAGTGTTGGAGAAGAACGGCTTTAAATACGTATTCATTGACGAGGTAACGTTAATGGAAGATTTTGTAGAGGGAGCAGCAATCTTCTCAGATATTTACGCCAGCAGCGGGATGAGAATTGTATTGTCGGGAACGGATTCCCTTGGCTTTGCATTCACAAAAGAAGAGCAACTGTACAACAGATGCATTCTGCTTCACACGCCATTTATCCCATATCGGGAATTCGAGGAAGTATTGGGAATACACGGAATAGACGAATACATCCGCTATGGAGGAACCATGAGTCTTAGCGGAATTAACTATAATGTTGATACACCTTTTTCTGATTCTAAACACACCGAAGAATATATAGATACAGCAATAGCAAGAAACATCCAGCATTCGTTGAAGTCGTATCAATATGGAGGACATTTCAGATTGCTACTTGACCTTTATGAGCGTGGCGAATTAACAAATGTAATAAACAGAGTTGTTGAGAACATAAACCATAGTTTTACAAAAGATGTTATAGAGAGAACGTTCAGGTCGCATGATATTCTGAATAAGGAAGATCAGAGTATAGATATTGATGCTGATCACATGAGTCAGATCAAAGAATACCTCACTATGCTGGATCTAATTATGGAGATCGATCTGGAATCACTTCCGGAGGTAAGCAGGAAGGGAAAGGTTACCATCATTACACAACCCGGATTGAGATATGCTCAAGCAGAGGCGATAACAACAAATATGCTTCTTGATTCAGAGTTTCAGGAATTGTCGGCAAAGGAAAGACAGCGAATTATAGACAGGCTCCTTTCTGAAATACGAGGGAGAATGATGGAAGATATTATCCTTTTGGAAACAAAACTTGCATATCCGAATAAAAAAGTGTTTAAGCTTCAGTTCCCGGTGGGTGAGTTTGATATGGTTGTGTTCGACCCCAAAGAACTTTGCTGCGAGATATATGGAATTAAGTATAGCAAGGAAGCGGTTGCCGAGCAGTACCGGCATCTGGAAGATGAGGAAAAATGCGCTCTGACCTCCAGAAGATACGGTGATATTAAAGGTAAATACGTAATCTATCGCGGTGAAAAAACTTCCTGCGGAGAGATAAATTATTTGAATGTTGAGGAGTACCTGAAGTTTAGACCTGCATAAGCCCCTCGAAAAGGAGTTGTTGAACATCAGAGTATCCTGATTGAGGCTTAAATTATCAAAAGTGGATACCAGAGTAGATACATTTGCCGGTTTGAATCTACTTTGGCCTTTATAAAACAAAAAAGTAGATACTGATGTAGATACAATTGTACATGAGACTACTCATATGCATGTTAAATAGGAGACCTCATAGTGAATAGTTCACTTTTGAGTCATCTCCTTCTGTTAGTGAATTAGTAATAAAACACGCCTGAAATGTGAAAAATCAGTAAAAAGTGAGAAACATCTGAATAATACGAGGTTCTTATACTATAATAAGTAAGTACCCATACGTGCATTATTGACAACTTGACATGTTGGAGGAAACCCAAAAGGAATCACGGTTTAAAGTTACTATTCACAGCCTCTGAAGG
>DJYK01000037.1 GCA_002450095.1 Mageeibacillus sp. UBA6980
TATGCTCCACCTCGGACCATTCCAGACCCGGATGAAGATTACTGTGTTCTAAAAACCTCGTTTTCAGTATTTCCAACATCATGCTCACCTCTATAAATCCCGATTTGCTTATTTCATTATCCTGTATATATTTTGATTCAGTTAATGCAGTCTCGGTCTGTCCATTTCGCTTCCTCAGATGGCTTATTTTTAAAAACAGTTCTCAACTGCCATAGTCCTGATATTACAAATGGCAAACACATTGCTATTAGCCTGGCTTTATCTCCTTAAGTACCCAGTCCTGAGACTCAATGTCGTACTCGCGGCCGCAGAACGGACACTTCTTGTTCTGAATCGCATTGAAGCTGCTGCCACAGGTCGGACACTGGATCTTCGTCATGGAGAATGACATCTCGATAGGTATATCCGATCTTCTCTGGAATACTGCTTTGAACCTGTCTCTTCTCTCCTTTATTCTGTCGTCACGAAGATAGAGCACATCGAAGAAAGCATCGGTCGTAATTGTTACGCGGCCGTTCTCTTCTTTGATGTCTGTTACGCCCAGTGCGCCGCCGTAGTTAAGGTCGATTATATCGCCAAACGACGGATCCAACGGGCCGCCCTTATAGAAGAGAAGGTCCTGCGCGTTCGGTGCAAACACCGCCGTCTTGATAAGTGATATCGCCTTGCTCGTAAAATACTCGAAGGAGAACTCCGGGCTGTACTTCTTCATTCTCTGCTCAAACTTAGCCCTCGAGCCTATGGTTCCCCACTTGCCGGCGGACTGACTCGAACCCACGGCGATCATCCTGATAAGAAGTCCTATCGAATAGAAAACATATCCGGCAAACAAGCCTACGGGAACGAGGAAAATCGCACTCAGTATCTCATCCCAAATCTCCTTATCACCCTTGATAAGCGCCATAACAAGAGGAATAAGACCAAACACAATTCCCGTGATGATTATCGTAAGTCTCATCGGGACCTTATGTTCGTCGCCCGCTATTCCCACATCCTCCAGGGAGTAGTAACCGGTAACCTTCGGGAGGAGGTCATCCATCTTAAAGACAGTACCGCAATAGGGGCATCCGCCCTGAAGCTTGGAAACCGTGCTTACGCTGCCGCAGTTGGGGCAGCTCACGCTCTCATCATCGGGATGGACTCCGCTTGTAACATCCGTTATCGTCGCATAGAACACGCTCTTCCTGTTATCGGAATACAGCTTATTTCCGTCCCTTGTGATGAGCCTCTTTATACCCAGCTGTTCACTGCAGACAAAGCTCTCATAATGCGCATCACGCCACTGTGAACCGACCATGGCATTTGTCTCCTTATCCCTGTCATAGATCTCCATGTCCAGGGTAAGGTCCTTGTCTTTGAGACGGTCATGCTGAAGCTTAAGCAAATAACTGATATCGTTGTCCGCGAAGGTGATAGTCTTACCGTCCCTGATGGCAGGACCTAAGTTCTGAACAAAACCGTTAAGCTTCTTACGGAAGCTGTCCTTCAAATTGACGATCTTAAAGAAATTAAATCCCATATTCCGAACCTCCCGTTAAGACTGTTTCTTCCCGTTAAGACTGTTTCTTCCCGGTAAGATAATACACCGCGAGAGCAGTCCTGTGCGACAATCCTTCTTTGGCAAGGATAGAAGTTATGTAGTTCTTTACCGTTCCTTCCGATATGAACAGCCTCCCTGCGATCTCTTTGTTGGAGAGGCCGTCCGCGACTGCACGCACTATCTCAAGTTCGCGTTCGGAATAACCTTCGGTATCAAATCCCTTGCCGGTTCTTAAGTCCCCCTCCGTGAGGGAACCCAGAAGATTCTCCTCCATTACGCTTACGCCGTTATATACGGACTTTATGGTCTGCTTCAGATGTTCGGGAGTATGGTTCTTGATCAGGTAGCCGCTCGCGCCTCCCGCGATCGCACGGCGCACGAGTTCATCGTCATCGAATGTCGTGAGGATAAGAACCTTGCCCAGCCCCTCCTCGATGATTATCTTAGTAGCTTCTATGCCGTCCATCACCGGCATCTGTATATCCATGAGAAAGACATCCGGCCTGGTCGTTCGCGCGATGTCGATGGCGTCGCGCCCGTTCGAAGCACAGCCTATCACTTCGAACTCCCCGTCGGCTTCGAGGATTATCTTCATGCCGTCTCTTACAAAATCGCTGTCATCAGCGATAATGACCTTGATCTTATCCATTCACTCAGCCTCCCATCGGTATCAGCATGTTTACGGTAAATCCCGCGTTGGCTCCGGTCTCGAAGTCGAGGACTCCGCCTGCGGTCCTCATCCTCTGCCGCATTCCCGCTATGCCCATGCCGTCTGTGATGGCGGTACAGCCTACGCCGTCATCGGATATGCTGCACCTCACCATCTTATTCATCGCGACTATCTTTATGTCGATCCTGTTGCACTTGGAGTACTTCATCGAGTTTGACACTGCCTCGAATGCGTTGTCCAGAATGACTTCCCACTGTCTGTCCGTGATAAGGGAGATATCCCCCTCCGTCTGAAGCTCCGCCTTGACTCCCTTGCTGCTGCAGTCCTCGCACAGGTTATAAAGCTGCACCATGGCGAGGCGCTTCTTCTCGGGGCGTTCCTTGCGAAGTATCGCTCTTATCTCATCCATGCCGGTCCTAAGCTGGTCTATTACGGCCTGGATCATGCTCTGCGACTTATCGGGATCCTGATTCAGCAGAAGCTTTGCCGCCTCGAGCTGATATATCGAACCGTTGATGTTGTGGCCGAGCTTATCGTGAAGTGTCTGCGAGAGCGCTGCCCTCTCCTCGAGGATGCGGTTCTCTGCAAGAAGCCTGGACTCGACTTCTTTTCGCTCGATGTCGCGCTTAAGTCCCTGCTCCTTCAGGGTGTCCTCGTACATCTGCTCGCGGTAGGGCTCGACTACGTAGTTGTTCTGCAGATACAAAAGTGCGGTCACGGCATAGAGCAGTATCTTCACGAACACCTCAGAAGGGCACGGTATGAGTGCAACCGGCAGCAGAAGCAGATACCATCTCGTGTCGATCTTAAAGCACGAGAGTATCTCAAGGCACGTGAAGAACAGAAGCGGAACGAATGCATTGCCGCCGATAAGAAAGAGCGGGATCAGGATGACGACACCCGCGACAGGAAGGAGAAAAACGAATTTACCGCGAAAGGAATCCTTCGACGCGAGTGCGCTTATGTAAACGGCAGAAAGCAGAAGTGCCGGATATGACACTCCTGCTTCCGCGAAGTACAGAAACAAACTGTAGGCTGTATATGAGAGCAGCAGAACTATCCTCGCCGCCCTGAAGAATACACTTCGTAAGTTGGTGCTCACTAAGCCTCCTGCTTCTTAAGCTTTATGCCGACATTTCCTATACTCAATATTATCATTAAATACGCCGCCGTAACGCCCATGATGAAGAGAACTGCCATGTTGTCCTTGAAGAAGAACATGTCGACTCCCTCCATGAACCAGCGCTGGGGCATCGCATAGGAGATCGCCTTGATGACGTCGGAAGAATCATCGAGCGGGAAGTAAAGCCCTGCGAAAAGCGACGACATGCACCACACCGTGAAGGCGGCGAAGTTGGATGTCATGATCTCACCTGCGAGAATGCCGAGGATGAGGCTCAATGTGCTGAAGATGAGGCCCTGAAGGAACACGAGAAGTATGAAGTTCCCGAGCGCAAGCTCCGTTCCCGCAAGTTTGAAGACGGCTGTTCCCGCCGCGAGAATCGCTGTTATGATGCTCGACGTGATGAAGGTGCAGATGAATTTCGCGGCAAGGTATGTGATGTCGCGGTTTCCCGTAAGCCTGATCCTGGTGTAGACCATGTTCTTCTGCTCTTCGATGACAGTGTGCGAGATGAATGCACCGCAGAATACGAAGCCTAATGTCATGAACGAGAACGCGTAACCCAGTTCCATTTTCTCGTTGTTCTGCTCACGGCTTAATACGCGGGCGCCTTCCGCTTCAATGTTTACGATCTGCCTGGAAGGCATGACGCTTCTTATGTCCTCTACGTTCTCCGGGCTTCCGGCAAGGATAAGCTGCTGAAGTATGAGCTTCACGTCACTCTCGAGGAGCTCTGTTCTCGCGTCATCAGATACGATGAAGATCTCAAGTGCGCCTTCCGTGTCACCGCAGGCAATCTGCTCATCGAAGTCAGGTCTTAAGTAGAGCACCGCGCCCATCCTGTCGTTATAGGCATCGCTATTTATGTGTGCTTCAAGCTCCTCCGAAGTAATGCCGGGTGTAGATGCGCGGCAGACCGAATACATGCCTGTATCCGCCAGATCATTAAGAAGCTGCTCGCTCATGTCAGAACCTGAGGCGTCGTAAACCTTAACCGTATACGCCTTGGCACCGCCGTAGTATGCGACTTTGTCATCCGCTTCAATCTCCACGATCTCGAAGTTAGCCGCGGTGTCCTCCGTCATCGAATAAGTCTCGTTGACGTTGAGAATGAACAGGGTAGCTGCCGGAGCGAAGATGAGGAAGATCCAGAACGCCTTGTTCCTGAATAATAACTTAAGTGTTGATCTGATTACTGTCAGCATGCGCTGCCTCTCTTTCTTAATCTGCCTGCCAGGATTGCTATGGCCGATGTCACAAGTGTCATTACGGTAAGGATGGCTATCCCCTTGACTGCATAGTCGCTGCTGCCTTGAACTGACAGCTCGATAAGCGCTCTGTTGCAGTAGTAGATGGGCGAGAGTTCCTTAATGAACTCGGGATGCGAAGAGAACAGGTAAGTCTCGAACGAACCGCCATAGAATCCGCAGATCCAGACGATGGCAAAAGTTACCATTATCGTTGCCACAATATTATCGAAGATAGTGTAGAACATAAGGCCCATCGATACCGCTGCCGTGACTGACAGGAATACTATGAGAACCGACAGCGGGATGCTGCCCCAGTGAATCCCGAACAGCAGCGATGAAGTTACTGCTGCGATGAGTATACCCAGGCTTACGACAGCTGCTGTGGGAATGAACTTCGACAGGTATATCTTCGTCTCGGAAAGCCCTGCCACACGAAGCTTCTGGATAATCTTGAACTTCTTCTCGTTGTTTACGATGCCTGCCACGCATACGATTGCGCACCAGAGGAAGTATACGATCTCCACGATGCCGTAGTAGTCGGTTGCATCGACCGCAGGCATGAAGTCATGTTCCGTGATGTTAAGTTCTGTCTCCGGGATCTGCTGTCCTGTGACCGCACCCGTCATGCCGATCTCGATATTCCTCTCGAATGAAGACATCATGTATTCGAGGATCTGTCCTTCGGTCTCGTGCTCTGAACTCTTGTAGATCGTGTATGAATCTTCATTGAATTCCACGAAGCCCGCGAGGCCGTTCGATCTCATGACGTCCTCCACGTCGCCTTCAGGATATTCGATAAGACTTATGTCATTCTCCTCACAGGCTTCCTTAAGCGCATCAATATAAGGTGTCATCATATTCTCTTCTAAGACCCTGTATCCTGCGCCGAACGACTCCGCTTCCTCATAGGAAGCCATCAGGGACGAGAAAGCCGACGATAACACTGCGATGAGGATGATGGGCGCGACTACGATGAGTATGATGTTCATCGAGCTTCTGCACATCAGCTTGATGTAGTTCTTCATTACGTATCTAATCATGTCAGATATCCCTCAGTTTCTTTCCGGTAAGTGTGAGGAAGACTTCCTCCAGCGTGATGGAATCGGTGTCATCCACAACGAGCTTCTTCAATTCCTCGGAGGTTCCCGTGGCGATGATCTTGCCGTTATCCATGATGGCGATCCTCGTGCAGATCGCTTCCACTTCCTCCATGTAGTGGCTGGTGTAGATTACTGTCGCGCCGTTGCTATTGGATTCTTTTATCTTGTCGAGAATGAAGTTTCTTGACTGCGGGTCGATGCCTACCGTGGGCTCATCGAAAATAAGCAGATCCGGGTGGTGGCCTATAGCACACGCGATGTTAAGCCTTCTCTTCATTCCTCCGGAGAACTTGCCCGCATAGTCGTTTCTTCTCTCGAGAAGTCCTACATAGTCGAGTGACTCGTCGATCGCCTTCTTAAGATCCGCTCCCTTGATTCCGTAAAGCGAAGTGAAGAGCTCTACGTTCTCCCATGCCTTGAGCTTGTTGTGGATCGCGAGGTCCTGGGGAATGAAGCCTATGTGCTTCATGAGATCCCTGGAATTCTTCCTTAGGTCCTCTCCCATGAACTCCACGCTTCCGAGCGTCGGCTTTACGATGTTGCAGATCATGTTCATCGTCGTGCTCTTGCCCGCACCGTTAGGGCCGAGAAGGCCGAATATCTCGCCTTTCCTTATCTCGAGGTTTAAGTTATCGACGACGATCCTGTCATCGTATTTCCTGGTAAGATCCTTCGTCTTCAGTATTACGTCCATAAGAATAGATTCTCCTTTGCAACTCTTATGGCTCGATAATATCAATCGGTAAGTCCTCCTTGTAGTGAAAAAAGGCAGGATATCGGTATGACTTTAGTCACATGTAAGCTTTTTGGGCGGCTATCAGATGATCATCGTGTCATTGCTGCTATTAAAGCCGCGATAAACGCGAATACAAAGGAAAAGCTTCCTGCATTCTCAACTCTATATCAAAGGTTCTTCGATTCCTTTCGATTCTGATCATTTAGTTATATTCAGGAGATAACGCTCTATCGTTCATCCCGACAAAATTGAATTTGTCAGCCTAATCAAGCGTTTTTCTCATATATGCAAATGAAAGATCGCTGGGACCTTGCTCCACCTTATATATCTTATAGCCTAGCTTCTCGTACAGGTTGATATTGATATAGTCCATTTTGTTCAGGATTTAAACCACTGACTCACGGTGATAATCAGTCAGATCAGTTCCCAGTTTCTCATATATTGTCTTTACGGTATCACCGGTGCTCAGTGTCTTTAATTCCGCATCTGTCATTCCTACAAGTTCAAGGAAATACACCGATCCGTTAGGAGTGCTGAGCGTTTTGGCACTGGTATCCGCGATCGTAATAAATCCAGTAAGATTACTCTTCTGCTTGGCATCCATGCCTTCTTTCTGACCTGTATAGATGAATTCATACGGAAAGAAGATCTCCCCGCGTGTAAAACTCATGCGTGCTATTATCTGGAAAATATTGCAGATATTCTTAAACTCTCCCTCAAGATCGTCAAAATCGTATTTCTTAAGCTTTAAAGTAAGCTCATATCCATAACCGCTTACTTCTTTGTCTTCGCACTCTTTTTCGTAAAGTTCACTCAGACCGTACGAAACAAAATGCCAGTAATCACCGCCATCATATATACTGATCCCGTCAAGCGGATCATTTCCTCCGAACATCCATTTTATCAATGTCCCATAGTGTTTCGGATTATCCTGCCCCGGATATATGCGGGAAAATTCAGCTGTTATCGCATCCCAACCTGATGTATTTATTGAATCATTGTCACTCATAATACTTCTTCCATATTAAAGTTTTATATTACTGATTATTTTATCTTCTGCCGGTCTTGATGAAATCGATCAGTTCTTCGAGATCATCAAATTCATCATAATCACCCATGATCCCTTCACAGTGGTAGACAATGCCAGCCTTCTCGTTCTTATCAAGGCAATCAAGAAGAGATTCTACACCATACCTTTTTGCAAACTCAGCGAAAGCACGGGCTTTGATCTTATCTGCATAAAGCCCTTTACGGCAGTTTGCAGGCTCACATTCATAACATCCGGATACATTCTTATCTATACCGCATCTTCTCACTTCACACCATTCAGCGTCTTTGCACCATGACAGTTCTTTGAATCCGTCCCTTTTACACCCCTTGCATGTAATATTTTCCGAGCATAAGCAACATGCCAATCCGCATCTTGCAATTCCCAGTTCACGTTTCATAAATATGCTCTCCTTCATCCCCTAGAAGTTTGAAAAATATCCTGTTTATTTTTCGGTCTATTAATTCAACGAATCTTTGTTTTCATTAGGATAACTACAGAGTACACTATCCATATATTTTATCCCGCAGAAGTATTTACATATTGAAGTGTCTTTTACTGCGCATTTATGTTCTTTGGTATTCTCAACTTTATTCCATGGACAAACACTTTGATCCCAGTCAACATTATCGCTGACCAGATCAATATCCATGTTGGCGCCTACAAGTTCTCTGATCTTTATTTCATCCATGTTTTTCCCCTTTATTTAATTGTTATTCTAATTCCGATTCTCCGTTCTATCCGATACAGTTTACTTTAAGCCAATGAGCAACGCCATCTTCATCGTTAGACATAGTTATATCGTCTGCTGCAGTTAATGCTGCGGGAACTGCATTAGCCACTGCTATTCCTTTGCCGCACAACTTCAGCATTTCCACATCATTGCTGTCATCACCGAAGGCAACAATATCTTCGATGCTTATGCCGCTGATCTTGGACAATGCTTCAATGGCAGCAGTCTTTCCGGAACCTGAAGGAAGGAAAGAATACCACTTCTCGCCGCGATAACACTGCAGTTTACAACCTGACTGTTCTGCTATTTTCCGGGCTATAGCCTCATTCGGCAGTTCAGCTACGATCTTATTTGCTTTGACGTTAAGCGCTGCAGAATAATCGTTATATGTAGCCTTATGAAGTTTCTCTGATTCGGCGATGTGAAGGCTGTTCCAGTAAACCGTCTTTCCGTGGGCAACGGTAATCTCCGATCCGGGCACAGCATTTAAAAGACTCCTTACTATATGTTCGGTGTCTTCTTCCGAAAACTCGCAGGAATACAAGCATTCACGGCCTGAATGTATAAGAGTTCCGTCCGTAGTTATCTCATAGGCAGGATTTAACAGATCTATGTATTTTTCAGCACCGATCCAGTATCTTGCTGTCGCGATCGCGAAAACAACACCTTGTTTTCTGCATACATCCAATACGCGAAGTGTCTCATCAGAAACGCTCCCGTCCTGTCTTAACAAAGTGTGATCCAAGTCTGAAAGAATAAGTCTGAACATTTTTACCTTATGTTTAGTTGCGCTTACCATCGTGCATTATTCTGTTTATATAACTTGCTATCCCGGCAAACTATATTTATTAATCCAAAACTCCCTTAATTGGATCATCATAGTTTTCTGTGATCAGAGTAACATGTTCTCCATTAGATTTGAAACCATCTATGATCCGACGATTATCTTGTTTCAGTTGTTCAGCCGTACAATCGGAATCATCAAGCCGCTTCTCGACATCAGAAGCATGTGCTTTTATATCTGCAAAATGCGAATCTATATATTCATCTGACATAGCAAGACAAACGAATCTTATTGATTGAAGATACAGCTCATCAAAACTGTTTCGCCAATCAAAAGGTATATAACAGCCTTCAACGATGAGGTTCTGCTCATTTTCAACAGCAGTCTTTATAATCTCTCGAACTATTGGCCAAAGATAATCTGTAAGCTCATCGTCATCTTCAGGTGTGAGATCAGTCATCCCGGTGCGAATAAACCCCATCTTCAAATGGTCAATTGAAAAATAAGGATATTTGTATTTCTCAAGCATCCGTTGTGCCAGAACCGTTTTTCCGCTATGGGATGCGCCTGTTAATATTATTACCATCTTTACCTCATCAAACAGCGATTTGCTTATTTCACTATCCTTCCAATATAACGCGCCAACACATTATTTCTACAAACTTGAATTTGCCGTTATTTGTTTCC
>DJYK01000021.1 GCA_002450095.1 Mageeibacillus sp. UBA6980
TGCTTCACGCGATATCTGTCATTCTCTCAAAAATCGACAGATTACCGACAAAAAACGACAAACGGGATGTTGAGGAAGATTGTCACTAATGTTAGAATCAAGTTTCAGTTAATAAAACGTAAAGGCGGTTTATAAATATGAGAAAAAGTTCAGGAAAATGGCTGTTCACTTCAGAATCCGTAACGGAGGGACATCCCGATAAGGTATGCGATCAGATATCGGATGCCGTGCTCGATGCCATACTCGAGAATGATCCGGAGGCAAGGGTCGCTTGTGAGACGTTTGCGGCTACCGGAATGATCATTGTGGCAGGTGAGATCACAACATCCTCTTATGTTGATATCCCGAGTGTTGCCCGTGCGACATTGAAGGAGATCGGTTATAACAGCAGCGAAGTATGCTTCGATTACAACACTTGTGCCGTTATGACATCAATTGATGAGCAGTCTCCCGATATTGCACAGGGAGTAAATGATGCCCTCGAGACAAGAGGTGAGGGGCAGCTTGATATCGGTGCCGGAGATCAGGGCATGATGTTCGGTTATGCTAATGACGATACACCGGAATACATGCCTCTTCCGATCGACCTTGCGCATAAGCTTACGAGAAAGCTTGCCGAAGTAAGGAAGAATGATCCTTCAAGCGTCTTAGGTCCTGACGGTAAGTCACAGGTTACTGTGGAGTACGACGGCCCTAAGGCTAAGAGGATCGATACGATCGTCATATCGACTCAGCATAAGGATTGTGCTGCCGAAGAACAGATAAGCGACATTGTAAAGAATCAGGTTATCGATGCGGTTATCCCTTCAGAGCTTATGGACGAGAATACCAAGATATTAGTTAACCCCACGGGAAGATTCGTTCTCGGAGGTCCTGCGGGAGATACAGGTCTCACGGGCAGAAAGATTATCGTTGATACATACGGCGGATTCGGCAGACACGGAGGAGGATGCTTCTCCGGTAAGGATCCTACGAAGGTTGACAGAAGTGCCGCTTATGCCGCTCGCCATATTGCCAAGAATATCGTAGCGGCAGGACTTGCAAAGGAGTGCGAAGTTCAGATCGCATATGCTATCGGCGTAGCACGTCCTGTATCCGTTATGGTTAACACATTCGGTACAGGTACTATTGATGATTCTAAGATATCGGATATCGTAAATAAGGTCTGTGATCTGCGTCCTGCTGCAATTATCAGAGATCTTGATCTGCGCCGTCCGATCTATAAGAAGACAGCCGCTTATGGTCACTTCGGAAGAAATGATCCCGACTTTACATGGGAGAGATTGGATCTCGTTGATTCATTCAAAGAAGAGGCTTCCAAGCTCTGACGGATGAGATCTTCCGGCCGGTCAAAGAAAAGACTATCCGCCGATGACATCGGACAGAATCTGGAAGATGTCAAAGTAACCGTTTCGAAATTGATATACGAGAGAGAGGATTTTTATATCTTCTCCTGTAAAGAAGGTTTCTCGGTCAAAGGAAAGTGTGTTTCCGGAATAGTTGAAGGTGCATGTTACAGGGTTTCCGGTGTCGTAGGGACATACGGGAACTCTGTTCAACTTGCAGCCAATCTCATAGAGATGCTCGATGATGAAGATCATGATAAGATCCTGGTTGCCGATTTCCTGAAAGAGAATTTCGAACATATCGGACCTGCTCTCGCGGGAAGGATAGCCGAGAAATACAAAGACAGTATCCTTGAAGAAATTGTCGAAGATCCCACGAGCGTATCGGACAATATCGAAGGGCTCTCGTTCGAGGCAGCGATGAGTATGGCCGGGACGATCGAATCCGATCCCGAGCATTATCGGATCATTCTCGAACTTCGGAAACTATCCCTGTCGAATAAAAGAGCGGTCAGGATATACGAGATGTTCGGAGAGACCTGTGTTGACGATATAAAGCGTAACCCGTTCATTCTTATAAGAGTGCCGGGGATAGGTTTTGAGATATGTGATTCCATTTACCGGAAGTTTGACGGGGAGGATATTAATATATCCCGTTTTGAAGGTGCGATAGTCAGTGCGGTTCAGGCGCTGCACGAAGATACGGGGAATACATACCATGCTCCGGACGTTGTAAGAAGGCATTCTCTTTCTCTTGTGCTGTCAAAATCATCTTCTGAATACTCGGAAGAGAGTGTTGACGGGATATATAGGGATGCGCTCGAGAGAGCCTGCGAAGACAAGTATATCGTTATATATCATTTTGCCGAAGGTAAATGTGCCGCCTGCAGTATAGATGAAGCGGACGCCAGAGTCGCGTCGCGTAAGTATTTTGCAGAAGAACTGTCGGTCAAAAGACATATCGAGTCGTTATTAAGCCGAAGGACGGAAGTCAAAGATCTGAATAAACTTACCGAGAAACTCCTCGAGATAGGCGAGGAGCGAGGTATCAGGCTCGATGAACTTCAAACTGAAGCGCTGATCACGTGTCTAAGTTCGCCCGTAACAATAATCACCGGAGGCCCCGGAACGGGTAAGACTTCGATCACGTCTGTCCTTGTTTCCTTCCTCGATCAGAAGGGTATTCAATATGATCTTTGTGCCCCCACCGGAAGAGCTTCCAAAAGACTCTCCGAAGCATCCGGAGTGAAGGCGTCGACGATACACAGGCTTCTCGAGATGAATGCAACAGGTGATGATGACGACAGTGTAAGAGAGGTGTTTTACGGAAGAAATAACAACAATCCTCTCGACAGTAAGGTCGTCATAGCGGATGAGGCATCGATGATTGATATCGGACTGTTTAAGGCCCTTCTCGATGCGTTAAGACCCGACGCTTCATTGGTTCTTATCGGAGATCCCGAGCAGCTTCCTTCGGTCGGTGCGGGAAATGTGCTTGAAGATCTTATTTCCTGCTCAGTTATCCCTTGTGTCAGATTGACGCACATATTCAGACAGGACGAAGAAGGTTCGATCCCTTATAATGCCATGAAGATCCTTAACGGGGAGTATCCTGTATCCGGAGAGGACTTTGAGATCATAAGGACCGAGAGCGACGAGGAAGCGGAGAAGATCGTAACAGATCTTGTGAAAGCCAATAAAGATAAGGATCTTGCCGTGCTGACTCCGACAAGAAAGAGGATCCTCGGAACCGAAGAACTGAATGTGAGACTTCAAAAGAGCCTCCACGGGAAAGATGAGGACGAGGTTCATGTAAGGACGTCGCTCGTGCTCTATAAAGGCGACCGTATAATGCAGGTCAGGAATAATTATTCGATAGAGTATTTCGACAAAGAGAACAATGAGATATGTTACGGGATATTCAACGGCGAGATCGGTCAGTTCGACAGATATGATGTAGTGACGGCCAAATACGATATCCTGTTTGACGGTTCGCGTAAGATAGGCTACACGAAGAAGAATATGGAAGATATCGAGCTCGCATATGCCATGACCGTACATAAGGCTCAGGGATGCGAATTCGACGATGTCGTCGTTGTCCTTGGCAAGATGGACAACAGATTGTCGAACAGAAAGATCCTTTATACTGCGGTTACAAGAGGCAGAAACAAGGTGACGATCATCGATTCGGCAGGACGGCTTATGAAGATGATCAATTCCGAACAGAAGATCAGAAGACAGACTTCTCTTAAAGATCTTCTCGCCATAGTCTCCGGAAGAATAACAGATGGGGATAATTAGAGATGCCTTCGATCTGATACTTCCTAAAAACTGCTCGATCTGCGGCAGGTTCCCTGATGCGGACGGTAAGATCCCTTACAGCGTTCCGGAAGGGTTTCATATATGTTTTGACTGTCTGTCTCAGATCGTGCCCCAGCCATCCGAGAACAGGTTTTTCCCTTGTTTGTCAGAACCTTATGAAGGTGATCCGCTGCCGGGGCTTGTTCTTTATATTCCTTTCGCGTACAGGGGGATCTTTGCCAGAGCCGTACCGAGGATCAAGTTCCATTCTCAGCCTCAAATCGCAGAGTTTATGGGAACTTTGCTCGGCAATATGATGCAAAAGGACGGTATCCGCGGGGATCTTATCGTTCCTGTACCGCTGTCTTCGTCAAGATATAAGGAGAGAGGCTATAATCAGGCGGATCTTATCGCTTCCAAGGCGGCAGAAGTTACGAATATCGCGTATATCCCCGATCTTATACGCAGGGTCAAGGATACCATGAGACAGACTCAGATCACGGATAACGGAATGAGGAGTATGAATGTTAACGGAGCGTTCGAGGTTGATGACAAGTACGACATAGAGGGAGTCAGTGTCCTTCTTGTTGATGATGTTGCCACAACGGGACATACTCTGCATGAGGCTTCCTTGAGCCTTATGAGGGCAGGCGCATCGAAAGTGGTCTGTATCGCCTTGTGTGGCAATCGCGCGGTTCTCAATGCCGAATCCTTCTGAAAAAGACCGATTGTGGAATTATTCTAATTTATTATATATAATATAAGCACCTGATGCGGGTGGGCTCTACATTGAACCTACATGACGTTAAATGGAACCCGGAGTCCGGCAGCGTAGACCAAGCCTTGTAAGTTGGACGGTTGAAACTGAAGGCAGGGTACCGCCCTTGAGATTTCGAGGGGTCAAGCGGGGTTCACTCAATTCAGGCTTTTTTGTGTGTAAAAGAAGTGGAATTAGATTAATGAGTTTGCTTAATGATGCAAGACAGATTTATATGCGCGATCCCGCAGCCAGAAATGTTGCGAGTGTTATTTTACTGTATTCGGGTTTCCATGCGCTTGTTTACCACCGCGTAAGTCATTTTCTTTATAAGCATAAGCTTTTCTTCCTTGCCAGATGGAATTCGCAGATCGCAAGACATAAGACGGGTATCGAGATCCATCCCGGTGCTACGATCGGTGACGGTCTGTTCATCGATCACGGTATGGGTGTCGTTATCGGTGAGACAGCGGTCATAGGCAATAACTGTACGATATATCACGGAGTGACGTTAGGCGGAAGAGGCCATCAGAAGGGAGCGAAGAGACATCCTGAGATCGGCGATAATGTTCTTATCGGAGCAGGGGCGAAGATCTTAGGTCCCGTAATGATAGGTTCGGGTTCGAGTATCGGTGCGAATGCGGTCATCCTGCACGATGTTCCGAATAATTCAACCGTCGTAGGTGTCCCGGGTAAGATCGTTAAGATAGAGAGTGCCGGTGAGTCTCACGCAGTTGCACTCGACCACTATATTACGGATGATCCGACAGAGGCAGAAGTTAAGGAGCTTGCCAAGGTCGTATCCGAGCTTCAGGAGAGGCTCTATCATATACAGAGGCAGAATGTTGCCAATACAGAAGGAACAGAAGGAGAAGGTATCTGATGAAGTTATTTAATACCTTGACTAGAACTAAGGAAGAGTTTGTACCGATAAGAGAAGGACACGTTAAGATGTATGCCTGCGGACCTACGGTCTATAACTATTTCCACCTCGGAAATGCGAGGCCGTTCGTTACTTTCGATACGCTCAGAAGATATCTCGAATACAGAGGATATGAAGTCGAGTTCTGTCAGAACTTTACGGATATCGATGACAAGATGATCAACCGTGCGCACGAGGAAGGCGTTACGGTAAAGGATATCGCAGATAAGTATATTGCCGAGTATTATGTTGACGCTGACGGCCTCAACTGTAAAAGACCTACATATCAGCCCCGTGCGACAGAGTCGATAGACGCCATTATTGGTATAGTTCAGTCTCTTTATGATAAGGGTATCGCTTATGTAATAGAAGGTGACGGCGTTTACTACGATGTCTCCAAGGATGAGCATTACGGTAAATTGTCCCACTATAAGCTCGATGAGCTCGTAGCAGGCGGAGGCGAGAGACAGGCTTCTTATGAAGGTAAGAAGAACCCCGGAGATTTTGCTCTCTGGAAATTTAAGAAAGAAGGCGAGCCTTTCTGGGAATCTCCATGGGGTGAAGGAAGACCCGGCTGGCATATCGAGTGCTCTGCCATGATCAAGAAGCATCTCGGTGAGACGATCGATATCCATGGAGGCGGACAGGATCTTATTTTCCCTCACCACGAGAACGAGATCGCACAGTCTGAGTGCGCCAACGGCTGTTGCCTGGCAAACTACTGGGTACATAATGCATTCGTTAACGTAGACGGTGAGAAGATGAGTAAGTCCTTAGGTAACTTCTTTACGATCAGGGACATCGTTGCTCATTTCCCTTATCCCGTCATAAGGTTCTTCATTCTTACGGGACACTACAGGATGCCTATCAATTTTTCCGATAAGCAGCTTATAGCGGCACAGACTTCTTTGCAGAGGATATCCACCTGTGCTTCTACTTTGAAGTTCAATATCGATAGCGGCACGGAGGGTGACGGCAGCGCTGACGAGGATCTTTACAAGGCTCTCGAAGAGCAGAAGGCGAGCTTCATCGCACATATGGATGATGATCTTAACACCGCCGATGCCATAACGGATATATTCGGACTTGTTAAGGCCGCTAATACCGCTGTGTCAACGGGGAAAGCATCGGTTAAGGCTCTGAAAGATGCATACGATCTTATCCTTGAGCTTACGGGTGTTCTCGGAATAGAGCTTACTGACAATGATGAAGACGGAATCCCTTCGGAGATAACAGAACTTGTAAATCAGCGTGCTGAAGCGAAGAAGAACAAGGACTTTGCCGAGGCTGACAGGATCAGGGATCTTATCACTTCAAAGGGGTATTCCGTTAAAGATACTCCCCAGGGTCCCCAGGTGGAAAGATTGTGATCATCCCTTTTATCGCAGCAGATCTTCGTGAGGTCAATCCTTCCGTCCTGGCATATATCGGAGATTCCGTATATGAGCTCTATGCAAGGTGTCATGTAAGCGAGAAGACGGCCTCCAACTCCGGGAAAATGCATAAGCTTAATGTGCATTATGTATCTGCCGCCTCACAGGCGAAAGCGGTCAATGCCGTAATGGATGAATTATCCGAAGAAGAGATCGATTATTTCAAGAGGGGAAGAAATTCCAATTCTCCGACTATGTCCAAGAATGCAAGTCCGGTGGATTATATGAATGCCACCGGATTTGAAGCGTTATTGGGATATCTGTTCCTTGATAATAAAGGAGACAGACTCGATTATATAATTCAAAGATCTTTCGAGGTGATAGACAGTGAGCAGGGACAATGATTACAAAAGACGGTCCGCGAGCCGAAGACCTGATAACGATGTAAGAGAAGAGCCTTCGGCCGACAGGCTTGAAGGAAGAAACGCCGTCCTTGAAGCGTTCAAGGCCGGAAGAGAAATCAATAAACTCTGGATCCTCGAATCAGGCGACAGATCCAAACCCGATCCGATACTTATGCGTATTTTGAAGGAAGCGGAGAGGAAGAAGGTTCCGGTAGTGCGGGCCCGAAGGGATGCTCTCGACAGGATGAGCCAGACTCATAATCATCAGGGCGTTATAGCTTCGGTTGCAAGTCACGAATATGTTGATCTTGAAGATATGATCGATATGGTCAGGAAGAAGGATAAGTTCCCTTTCTTTGTTGTTCTCGATGAACTTAAGGATGCGTATAATCTCGGTTCCGTACTGAGGATAGCCGATGCTGCCGGTGTAGACGGAGTTATCATACCGAAGCACAGATCGATAGGACTCGACAGCGTAGTCGCGAAGGCTTCTGCAGGAGCGATCGAGTATGTTCCGGTCGCGAGGGTAACCAACATCGCATCCACATTGCGCGAACTGAAAGACAAACACGGATTCTGGGTTTTTGGTACTGCTATGGAAGGGACCACGCCGTACGATAAGGCTGACTATAACGGTTCCATTGCGATCGTCATCGGAAGCGAAGGCGAAGGCATGCGCGACGTAGTAAGGAAAGAATGTGATTTCCTGTTGTCCATACCGATGGCAGGAAACGTAAACAGTCTTAACGCGGCAGTCGCGGCAGGAATAGTGATCTACGAGGCGGTAAAGGGAAGATCGCAATGAATCGGATCGGGAAGGGAATAGCATCTTTCGCCGCTGTGGTCATATTCGCGGGAAGCATCGGTTGTTCATCTGTTACCGGTGCTGCGCGTGATGTTTCCAAGGCTTATATAGATGCGATCCTTTCCATGGATATCGAAAGAGCGGATTCGCTTTGTATTGACGGTGATTCCGGGCTTGCGGATTATCTTGAATCTGACTATAAGATCCGTCCCGTAAGTCTGATCTTAAGTTCCACTCACTACAGGTTTGAAGCCGGACTGTCGGGAAGAGGCGAGGACGGTTCTTTGGAGGCCGTATATACGCTCGTAATGCCTAATATCAATGAGACTCTGGCTTCGGCTCCCTCAGATTATGAGAGTTTTGCGGAAGCGTTAAGAACTCACGGTAAGAGTGATGTAACGGTTTCCGTTTCCCTTAAAAAGAACGGCGGGACCTGGTACGTTGCGAATTCCGGCGAGATAGCGTCAAATCTTTACGGTTCGCTTTTTTACCCCGGATATGAATTTGTATTGGACGGTAATTCTGTCTTTACCGATTCGTCTTGGACTTCTTCCGGTGAAGACGGTTCTTTTAATGATGTCGACCGGATATCCTGCCATTACGGGTTTACCGATGAGTTTATTGCTTCCGGCGTTAGTCTGGATCTTGCTTACCGGTATTATATCGGTGACCGTGAGATCTATTCGGGAGCGCCTGTTTATGACGAGGACGGAAACGGAGTCTCATTTCCTTTGGATGTCGATGACACTTCATTAGATTTTGATTATCTTCCGGAATACGACTACAGACTTGTTGTCAGTAATATGGGGAACACGTTCTACGAGGATCATCACGAATGTACGTTGAGTCCTTCTCTGTTCCCTGACGGAACGGCTGTCGATGACATCGTATGGCAGTATACCGATATATCCGGCATTTATTTTAACTGTTCTGAGATCGTCGCTAAGGTCTGGCTGGACAATGCATATATAGAGTCGGGAAGGGATCTTGATATCACATATGACATCTTCCGTGACGGGCAGATCATTATGAGCGGCGGTCAGGCGCAGATATACGGCAATATTGCGATCTGTTCATACGGCGAGGATACTCTCGATACGGGATCTTATTCGATCAATGTGTATAACAACGGTACTTTCACGGGCGGTTCGGTCGCGAGCGTGATACTGAACCTTGACCCCGATGATTATACGGAACTCGAATTGCCTGACAATGTAGAGGATAACGATGATTCTGCGAATGCAAGCCTTGAGATATGTACCAACAGCCGCAACGCGATCGATATCATAGACGATTACAGCGAAGTTGACTTTGATTACGAAGTGCTGAGCATGAACACGTTTGAGGATCAGATGGATGCCATCCTTGCCTCGGGCGAGAATGCACCGGATGTCATAATCTGCGACAGCGGATGCGCGGGCAGATATGCCATGAGCGACGTGACGATCCCTTTGAATAACATCGGGATATCGTATCAGGAACTTCAGTATATGTACGAGTACACTTTCGCCATGATGACTGATGCCGATTCCGTTATCAAGGGCGTGTCATGGGAGATCACTCCCGGTGCGGTGTTCTATTGCAGGAGCGCCATGGCTTCCGAGTTTGGAGTAAGCGAGCCCGGAGAAGTTGCGCCGTACTTTGAATCGTGGGATTCCGTTCTCGAGGCTTCGAGAGCCGTGAATGAATCATCCGGGGGAACGAGGCATCTCATATCCTGTCCTTCCGATATTGAGAATGCTTATATTTACGGCAGATCCGACAGCTGGTTCGATTCGGACGGAGATATTGACACTCCCGAGTATATGCAGGATTATCTGCCGTTTATCAACGCTTTGACTAATGAGGATCTTACCTTTGGCTGTTACCGCTGGAGTACCGAGTGGAATTCGAGGATATCGAACCGTTCGGCCATAGCATATTTCGGAACGATGAGATTCGGAGAATTATTCTTAAGACCTTATCATCCGGGTGACTGGGGGATCGTAATGCCTCCTTCGAATTACTACGACGGAGGAAACTTCATCTTTGTCACAACATATTGTGATATGGATGCTTCGGCGGCACGGCTTATCAGGAATGTTGCGATCAGTGAAGAGAATCTTCGCGATATGGCTGATTCCGGTATGACCGTAAACAATATTAGTGTTATGATGGCTTGTGCAGGGGATGATACTTATTCCGAATCATGGCTTAACGGTCAGAACCCGTTCAGAGTCTTTGCTGATGTAGCGTGGGGGATCAATCCTGCATCTATCTCGGATTATGATGATGCCGTTAACAGTGTATTCATTCAGGTCTGTGATGAATACGTAAACGGCGGTTATTCCACACCTGATGAAGCTGTTGAGGCTTTTGAATCTGAAGCGCAAGGGGTAACGGGATGAACAGAAGTGTTATAAAGAAGATGACCGCTGTTGTTATGTGTATAACCGTAATGTTCTCTTTTTGCGCCTGTAATCTGGCAGAACAGATAAGACACAGGGTCCATAACCGTATCTCGGTTCAGGGTGAACTTCCGGTCCAGGAATTGTCGAGGCTTCTTATCAGTGCCATCAATGATAAGAGGAATACCGCTGACGCATATTCAAGCATCCCGGAAGATCAGAACGGCGGATTGTCATATTCCTACTTTTACGAGTATATGAATATAATGAGATCCGTATCCACCCAGGATAATAACGGTAAGGTCATCTCCTTCCGCGTGCTCAATGACACAGACTGTATCAATCTTATAGGTCAGAGGCTTTACGAACGCTATGGAACCGTGAAGGGTGTAGAACTTCTTTATAACGAAGAAGCGGAGTATCCTGTCTATCTGTTTTTCAGTGAGGACAGTGAGGGTAAAGTGTCTTTGTCGGCTGAATGGATAACTTCGGTGATCAATATCTATAATTACGGCAATCACTATTTTACGCTTCTGGAGAGCGGGAATTCCGATGCCGTGGAGGCGCTGCTCAGACCCGGGTTTACGGGTGATGAATACACGGAATCCGTACTCTATGCCAAAGCGAACCAGCTTTGTGAATTCTACAGGTTAAGAGTAATGTCAGACTCGTCCGAATACGAGATAGTAAGGCTTGTTCCCAATCAGATGGTGATAAGAGTTCCCGAGACTATAGCGCCTGACGGATCCATGTTCGAGAACCATCTGGTTACTCTCGATCTTCAGCCGGACGGAACATATACGATCGAAGATGAAGTCAATCTCGAACCGGATCTTAATCTCGTTTTCCTGGTAAGAGGTGACGAGAGGCTCGTTCGGGTCGGAAATTCTTATACATATGACCAGTTGGTTTCCGTAATGGGCGAACCTCCTATGATCAATATGGACGAGGAATCCGGAATGGTCATCGTTATATATGCCGGAGTCCTCTTAAGATTTGACGGTGAGATCATCGATTCGACAAACTGGGAAGGGACACTTACCTCCATCCGGCTTATCGCCAATTCCACATACAGCATCGGCTATAATCTTTATGTCGGAATGTCACGGTCACAGATACTGACGGCATACCCGTTCGTTGACGAATCTGAATACATCATATCGATAAACAGCGGTTCGAGGATGTATGAAGTCGTATTCGGATTCGATGAGAATGATATTGTAAATACCATAAAGGTATCAGGATAATATCAGGAAATAATCCTCTGTTTAAGAGCCGAGATCTCTTCGTCGGTCATATTGTATGCTTTAAGGAATGCTTCAGCGCTTAAGTTATACTCGGCCTTCAGGAATCGAAGAAGCGTAACCATATTATCCGCATCAGACCTTAGTGTATGTCTCATTGAAGGTTCCTTGAGTTCGATGAGAGGGTCAAGCAGATCCCTGGCATAGTCGTATGAGACTTTGTAGTTTAATACAATATTCTCTTCCGACGCGCCGATAAGAAGGTACAGAAGGGCAGCGATCACCCCGGTCCTGTCCTTGCCGTGAGCGCAGTGGAAGAGAGTGATGCCTTTGTCCTGTCTCGTAAAG
The DNA here is from genome assembly GCA_002450095.1 of Mageeibacillus sp. UBA6980. GTDB lineage: Bacteria > Bacillota > Clostridia > Saccharofermentanales > Saccharofermentanaceae > Saccharofermentans. Next base: position 11,888 of record DJYK01000021.1, read on the forward strand.
ACTCTCATTACATCCGCTATGCGTTCCCCCAATTCCTGTATCATCATTACATAGAAATCGCCCATTGTGTGGTCGCGAAGGTAATTCATGGTCTTGTCTTCTTTGGAATCAGGATCGCCTATGAATAACGGTATGTTATAGTATTCGGTCTTACCGTCATCTTTAAAAGGGTTGCCGTAGTGAGAAACTTCGGCAACGGAACGAAGATCGATAACGGTCCTTACCCCGTATTCTATTAATTCCGTATATGCTTTATGCGAGGCGAGAGAAGGGGATCCCGAACGGATGATGATGCCATTTCTAAATGATGTACCATCCTTGCCGGGCATTCCTCCCATTTCCCTGCAGTTGATAAGATCGTCAAAAAACAGTCTCTGTGAATCAGGATCGTAAGTATTCATAGGTGCATATTTTACATCACAATCTTGTTGACATTCAACCCTCCCTGTACTAATATTATTAGGCTTTACGCGCCCGTAGCTCAACTGGATAGAGTGTCTGACTACGGATCAGAAGGCTGCGGATTCGAATTCTGCCGGGCGCGCCATAACAGCGGTTGTTGATATAACAGCCGCTTTTTTATAATAAATCCGGAGGTAATTACCATGGGAAGATTGTTGATCGTTGTCGATATGCAGAATGACTTTGTCGACGGTGCTCTCGGTTTTGAAGGGGCAGACGGTATCATAGAAGGCATTGCCGCAAGGATCGAAGAGTATAAAGCGTCCGGCGATGAAGTTGTCTATACTCTGGATACGCATTACGATAATTATATGGATACTCAGGAGGGAAGTAACCTTCCGGTCCCTCACTGCATTAAGGGAAGCGAAGGACATAAGTTGGTTCCGGCTCTTCAGGGGCTTCTTTCCGATTGTCTGTGCTTTGAGAAAGAGACGTTCGGGTCGCTGAAGCTTGGAAATTATATCAATGATAATAATAACAGGTATGACTCCATCGAGGTATGCGGTCTCGTATCAAACATCTGTGTTGTCTCCAACGCGATCATCGCGAAAGCCGCCGCTCCCGAAGCAGAGATCATAGTAGATTCATCCTTAACGGATTCTTTTGACAAAAAGCTTGACGCAGAAACGTTAAACGTACTTAAAGGCGTACAGGTTACCGTGCTCTGATTTTTATTGCAAATAAGGCATTTGCTGTGATAGAATCCTAATTCGGTTGTTTATTATTATTTTTAAGGAGAATATATATGGCCCAGATCGAGAAGCTTGAACATTCAAAGGTTGCTATTAAGCTTGAGTGTGACAGAGAAGAATTTGATAAGGCTCTTAAGAGCTCTTATAACAAGAATAAGAAGAGATTTCAGGTTCCGGGATTCCGTAAGGGTAAGGTTCCTTATCAGCTCGTGATCAAGTATTACGGTGAAGGCGTTCTTTATGAGGATGCTATCGATGAGATCGTTAATCCCGCATATCAGGAAGCCGTTAAGGAGAATGAACTCGAGGTTGTTTCCCGTCCTGAGCTCGATGTCGAGAGCATCGATGAGAACGGTATGAAGTATACGCTTACTGTTACGGTTAAGCCTGAAGTCAAGCTCGGTAAGTACGAGGGTGTAGAGGCTCCTTACTATAAGAGGGAGATCACCGATGAGACTGTCAATGCCGATATCGACGCCATGAGAAGAAGAAATGCAACATGGGAGAATGTTGAGGATCGTCCTGCCAAGAGCGGCGATAAGGTCAACATCGACTATGAAGGATTCAAGGACGGCGTTGCTTTCGAAGGCGGAAAGGGAGAGAACTACGATCTTACTTTGGGTTCTCACTCATTTATCCCCGGATTCGAGGAGCAGGTAGAAGGACATAATGTCGGTGAAGAGTTTACGATCGAGGTTAAGTTCCCCGAGGATTATCATGCAGAAGAATTGAAGGGTCAGGATACTACATTCAATGTAAAGATCCACAACATCAAGGAAGAGAAGATGCCCGACCTCGACGATGAGTTCGTTAAGGATGTTTCCGAGTTCGATACTCTTGATGAGCTTAAGGCCGATATCAGAAAGAATCAGGAAGAGGCAGCAGAGAAAGATGCCAAGAATGCCTTTATCAACACGGTCGTCGGTGTCGTTGCCGACAATGCCGAGGTAGAGATCCCCGATGCCATGATCGACAACGAAGTTGAGAATATGGCTAATGAGCAGGCTTCGAGAATGAGTCAGCAGGGTATCGGTCTCGATATGTATCTGCAGTACACAGGCCAGAGCATGGAAGACTTTAAGGCCGGCATGAAGCCTATGGCTCTTATCAGAGTTAAGAGCAACCTCGTTATCGAGGCTGTTGCCAAGGAGCTTAAGCTCGAGGTTACACCTGAAGAGTACGAGAAGGAACTCGAAGATATGGCTAAGGCTTATAACGGTATGACTGTTGAGGATATCAAGAAGGCCGTAGGCGAGGACAATCCTTACGTCAAGGAGAGCATCATCAACAGAAAGACTGTTGAGTGGCTCGCTGACAAGGCCGTTAAGACAGAGCCTAAGGAAGAAGAGAGTAATGAAGAAGAGAACAAGGAAGAGAAGGAAGGATAATATCCTTATTGATTCCTCGAGCCTTCACTTGAATTACTGTTTACCGCCGTTTCGGATGAAACGGCGGTTTTTGTAACTTAACTAATATTTTTATATTAATTACTAATGTGATAAACTTAATTGTTAAATATAAGGGTAATCAAGGAGTTTTGAATGGCAAATATGAGATATGACGGCGGTGATGGCGGACACGGAGGAGATATCCTCAGTTGTTCTTTCTGCGGAAAGTCCGAATATGATGTTCCAAGACTTTTCTCGGGAGTTAACTGCTACATATGTATAGACTGTATCAGAACGGCATACGGCATTATTTCGGAAGAAGAGAAGGTAAGGAAGAAGAAGAGATTGAAGTCTTCCAGACCCAGCGCTCTGATCACTCCTCATGATATCAAGGATAAGCTTGACCGCTATGTTGTAGGACAGGATGATGCGAAGATCGCTCTTTCCGTTGCCGTATATAACCACTATAAGCGTGTCTTCTCGGATTCTTCCGATGATGATACCGAGATATCGAAGAGCAATATCCTTATGCTCGGTCCGACAGGTTCCGGTAAGACTTTGCTCGCTCAGACTCTTGCAAGGATCCTGGATGTTCCTTTCGCTGTTGCCGATGCTACTTCGCTTACCGAAGCGGGATATGTAGGTGAGGACGTTGAGAATATCCTTCTTAAGCTCATCATCGCTTCGGATTATGACGTGGAACGTGCACAGACCGGTATCATCTATATCGACGAGATCGATAAGATAACCAAGAAATCCGAGAATGTCTCCATTACGCGAGACGTATCCGGTGAGGGCGTTCAGCAGGCTCTTCTCAAGATCCTCGAGGGAACAGTGGCTAATGTTCCTCCCAAGGGCGGAAGAAAGCATCCGAATGAGGAATGCATTTCCATCGATACAACCAATATCCTCTTCATCTGCGGCGGTGCATTTGACGGTCTCGATGAGATCATCGCCCAAAGAGTAGCCGATAAGCAGTACGGCTTCGGTGCAGATATCCAGTCCAAGAAGGATATGCACAGCGGTCTTTACTACAGTCAGGTTCAGCCGATGGATCTTATGAAGTTCGGCCTGATCCCCGAGTTCATAGGAAGGATCCCCGTTACAGTAGCACTTAACAAGCTTCAGGCTGAAGATCTTGTCAGAGTCCTTACTGAACCTAAGAATGCCATCGTTAAGCAGTATAAGAAGATCTTAAAGCTCGATGACGTCGACCTCGAATTTACAGATGATGCGGTTCTGGCGATTGCGAATAAGGCGATCGAGCAGAAGACCGGAGCAAGAGGTCTTCGTTCGATCATTGAGAAGACCATGCAGAATGTTATGTATAACGTTCCTTCACAGAAGGATGTATCCAAGTGCATAATCGACGGAGCGTGCATAACCGAAGGTAAGGAACCCACTTTGATTTATAAGAAGAAGTCATCGGAAAGCAGCCGTTCAGCCGCCGTAACGGGCAATGGCGAGAAACGTCTGGGCGCAAGCTGACAGATTAAGGAGGAGATTATATGCCAGCAATGTACAACATCTGTCTCGATATCGGAGGAACCAAGATTCTCGGTGCGATCTTTGATTCGAAGAAGAATATCGTCTACAGGATCAAGAAGAAGACGAAGGCTGACGGCGAAGCAACACAGAATGTTGAAGAGACGATCATTTCCGTTGTTGACGAGCTCATTGAAGGCTTCGGCATCAAGAAGACTCAGATCAAGGCGATCGCCGCAGGTGCTCCCGGTGTTATCGATCAGCAGAACGGCATAGTTCTTACTTCTCCTAATCTTCCCTGGAAGAATTACGACATCAGAAAGCCGATCGAGAAGAAGTTCGGCGCTCCTTTCTTTATCGGAAACGATGTTAATGTAGGCGTTCTCGGTGAGTATAAGTACGGTGTTGCCAAGGGCAAGAAGAACGTTGTCGGTCTGTTCGTAGGAACAGGAATGGGCGGCGGACTCATCCTTGACGGCAAGCTTTATACGGGTCACAAGTTTAAGGGTGCCGAATACGGACATATGATACTCGATCCGGAAGGACCCCGCTGCAACTGCGGACAGAGAGGCTGCCTTGAGGCATTCTCGAGCAAGCAGGGAATGAGCGACTATATCAGAGGCCAGGTCAGAAGAGGAAGACAGACGCCTATGGCTGAGGCCGTTGAAGGCGGTGTGTTTAAGAGCAAGCTTCTTAAGAAGAACCTTGCGGCTAAAGACCCCGTAACCGTTGAAGCGGTTGACAGAGCATGTCATTATCTCGCGATCGCCACCGGAAATCTTGTAAACACTTTCAGCCCTGAGATGGTCGTATACGGCGGCGGAGTCATAGAAGCATGCGGAGATTATTTCCTCGAGAAGATAGTATCCGAAGTCGACAGATACTGCATGCCTTCGATAAGGGAAACGGTAGAGTTCAAGACGGCAGAGTTAGGAGACGACTCCATTCTCTATGGAGCACTCTCGATGATCACAGATAAAAAATAAGAAAGAAGTACAGTTTCATGGCAAGAATCGATTCAGTAAACAAGGTTTTCGATCCGAAGGAAGCGGAGCCGAGGCTTTATAATGAATGGAAGGATAAGGGTTATTTTAAGCCCGATAACGATGAGAGTAAGGAAACGTTCTCTATTGTAATGCCGCCCCCGAACATTACGGGTCAGCTTCATATGGGACACGCTCTTGATAACACCTTGCAGGATATCCTCGTAAGATATAAGAGGATGAGGGGTTATTCCACGCTTTGGGTGCCCGGAACAGATCACGCTTCCATCGCTACCGAAGCGAAGATCGTAGAGCAGATGAGATCCGAGGGGATCTACAAAGAAGACCTCGGAAGAGACGGTTTTCTCGAGCGCGCATGGGACTGGAAGAAGAAGTACGGCGGAAGGATCGTTGAGCAGCTTAAGAAGATGGGATCGTCCTGTGACTGGGATCACGAGAGATTTACGATGGACGAAGGCTGCTCCGATGCCGTTAAGGAAGTATTCGTAAAGTACTATGAACAGGGATATATCTACAGGGGAGAGAGGATCATCAACTGGTGTCCTCACTGCCTGACCTCTATCTCCAATGCAGAGGTTGAATATGAGGATCAGGAAGGTTCATTCTGGCACTTAAAGTATCCTTTTGAAGACGGAACGGGTTATATCGAGCTTGCAACGACAAGACCTGAGACTTTATTGGGTGATACCGCAGTAGCAGTAAACCCCAAGGATGAAAGATATAAGGATATCATCGGAAAGATGCTCGTCCTGCCTCTTGTAGGCAGAAAGATACCGGTTATCGCCGATGACTATGTTGATGTTGAATTCGGTACGGGTGCCGTTAAGATCACGCCCGCTCACGATCCTAATGACTTCGAAGTCGGAAGAAGACATGATCTCGAGGTTATCACTGTTCTTACGGAAGATGCCAAGATAACAGATGATTATCCGAAGTATGCCGGCATGGACAGATATGAGGCCAGAAAGGCTATCGTAAAGGATCTTGAGGAGGGAGGATTCCTTCTTAAGACTGAGCCGCATAACCATAATGTCGGTACTTGCTACCGCTGCGGAACAACTATCGAGCCTCGTGTATCTTTGCAGTGGTTCGTTAAGATGGAAGAACTTGCCAAGCCCGCCATTGAAGCGGTTAAGACCGGTAAGACCAGGTTCGTTCCTCAAAGGTTCGAGAAGAATTATTTTAACTGGATGAACGATATCCGCGACTGGTGTATCAGCAGACAGCTTTGGTGGGGACACAGGATACCTGCATTCTACTGTGATGACTGCGGGGAGATCGTCGTTACAAAGGATGATGAGGCTGTTTGCCCTAAGTGCGGAAAGAAGATGCGTCAGGATCCCGATACTCTTGATACATGGTTCTCGTCTGCGTTGTGGCCGTTCTCTACGCTCGGATGGCCGGAGAAGACAAGCGATCTTGCAAGATTCTATCCTACGGACACGCTCGTTACGGGTTACGACATCATTACGTTCTGGGTATCGAGGATGATGGTAGCCGGATGCGCTCATATGAATGAGGTCCCGTTCAAGGACGTATTGATCCACGGTCTTGTAAGAGACTCGCAGGGAAGAAAGATGAGTAAGTCGTTAGGTAACGGTATCGATCCTCTCGAGATCATCGACAAGTACGGTGCCGATGCTTTAAGATTCGCACTTGTAACGGGTAATGCTCCCGGAAACGATCAGAGATTCCAGGAAGACAAGATCGAGATGGGCAGGAATTTCTCCAACAAGATCTGGAATGCCATGAGATTCGTTATCATGAACTGTCCCGATGATCTTTCTTATGAGAATGTCGATGCTTCAAGATATACACTTGAAGATAAGTGGATACTTACGGGACTTAACAGACTTATAAAAGAAGTAACCGTTAACTACGAGAATTACGATTACGGAGTAGCCTTGCAGAAGATCGTAGACTTTATTTGGGAGTCTTACTGCGACTGGTACATCGAGATCGCGAAGAGCCGTCTGTTCGATGAGAACTGCCCGACGAGAAATGAGGCGCTGTATCTTTTGAATAACGTACTCGGTACTCTGATGAAGCTTCTGCATCCCGTCATGCCGTTCCTGACAGAAGAGGTTTACAGGAATCTTGTTATCGATGAGAAGTCTGATTCCATCATGATCTCCGACTGGCCTGATGCCGATAAGGTACCTTCATTCCCTTCTGATGAGAAGATGATGAGTACTCTTATGGGTGCCATCAGATCTATGAGAAACATCAGAGCGGAGATGAACGTTGCTCCCTCACGTAAGGCTCACATCATCGTTGTAACTGCTTCTGATGATGTAGGAGCAATGTTTACCGACGGAGTCGCTTTCCTCGAGAGACTTGCTTCTGTAGGATCCATGGAGATCAAGAAGGATAAAGAAGGCATTCCTTCAACTGCGGTTGCTGCTCAGTTTGAAGGCGGGCAGATCTATATGCCTCTTGAGGATCTTATCGATATCGGTAAGGAACTTGAGCGTCTTTCCAAGGAGAAGGAGAAGTTCGAAGGCGAGATCAAGCGCCTTAACGGAAAGCTCTCGAATGAGAATTTCACTTCTAAAGCCCCTGCTAATGTCGTAGCGGCCGAGAGAGAGAAACTTACAAAGTATGAGGAGATGCTCAAGAACATTTCCGAGAGAATAGAGACATTATCGGCTCTTTGAGTCAGGATCTGAGGAGGTTCATTATGGGAACAGGATTTGAGAATAACGGGTTGATCGCAAAGTTGCCTCAGGAAGGCGTTCATTGCTTTCCCGCAAATGAGTCGCAGATAAAAACAAGGAGGATCGTTACGATCATTCTCATGGTCGCATTCATCGCTCTTACTGTCGTTTTCTGCTTGGTCCTCGCCAAAAAGCAGTATATACTCGGCGGAATCTGCGGAGTCGGATTTATCATCAGCCTTCTCGTTTTTATCCAGTCTTTCCTGATCGCGAAGTACCGTGTTGCTGTAGATTATAACGAGAAGAAGATCGTTTTGAGATACCGTTTCAGCCTTATCGATATTCCTTTTGACAGCTTTGACGCCAGAGAAGGTGAACCCGACAAGGCAGAGGAGATGCTCAATAATGCGATGAATCAGGGATCTGTCACAAAGTATCTTGTACTCGACAACGTCTTCGATGAAGCATGCTATCAGACATCGACCAAGGATCTTGCTTCCAAGGAAGACTTCGAGAAATTGAAGAAAGAGGCTTTCGCGATTGCCGATGCTTACGGCGCGAGAAACAGCGAGGAGGCGATCAAGCCCAATACCGATGCTGACGCGGCTGCCGCCAAGAAAGAGAATATGAAGGATATCACTCCCGGTGAGCTCAACGATGATGATATCGATGCGATCGTTGACGAGGTAACTGACGAGCATAACGAGAGAAAGTAAAGCTTAAGAAGAGTGCCTTTCTGAGTATCACTGTTGCCGTCACAGCGGTAACCGGCATAGTATTTACGACCTGAGGACTGTGGTTCATCACAGTCCTTTATGGGTGTTTATAGCCGTATACGTGCTTATAATCGTCCTGTATCTTATTATCAACAGGATCCTTATGGTCAGGATCAGGCAAATGACGCCGGCCGAAGTGCTGAAGAACAGGGAATGATATTAAGATTTAAGATTAGATAAGGCTAACTTGCCTTATTTTCGCGGTTGCATTTTGGCTGAAAGATTGTAAGATATTAGAGGTTAACAATTTTTAGGAGGACATATATATGGCATTAGTTTCTGCTGTAGAAATGATCAACAAGGCCCACGAGGGACATTACGCAATTCCTGCGTTCAACACAAACAACCTCGAGTGGACACAGTGCATCTTGAGAGCTGTTCAGGAGACAAATACTCCTGTAATGATCCAGACTTCTGAGGGTGCTGCTAAGTACATGGGCGGATACAAGATGGTAGTTGATATGGTTAACGACCTCATCGATTCCATGGGTATCACTGTTCCTGTTGCTTTACACCTTGACCACGGTACATACGAGGGTGCTAAGGCTTGTATCGAGGTCGGTTACTCTTCCGTTATGTTCGACGGTTCTCACTTCCCGATCGAAGAGAACATCGCTAAGTCCAAGGAGATCATCGAGCTCGCACACGCTAAGGGTGTTTCCGTAGAGTGCGAAGTCGGCGGTATCGGCGGTACAGAGGATGGCGTTACATCCAACGGTGAGCTCGCAGATCCTGCTGAGTGCAAGCTCATTGCTGACCTCGGCGTAGATTTCCTCGCTGCAGGTATCGGTAACATCCACGGTAAGTATCCTGAGAACTGGGCAGGCCTTAACTTCGACAGACTTGCTGAGATCAAGGAAGCTATCGGCGGTAAGCCTATGGTTCTCCACGGCGGTTCCGGTATTCCTTTCGAGCAGACAAAGAAGGCTGTTTCTCTCGGTGTTTCCAAGATCAACATCAACACAGAGCTCCAGCTCGTATTCGCTGCTGCTACACGTAAGTACATCGAAGACGGTAAGGACCTCGAGGGTAAGGGCTACGATCCCCGTAAGCTCCTCAAGCCCGGCTGTGAGGCTATCGTTGCTAAGGCTAAGGAACTCTGCGAAGGTTTTGAGGCTGCAGGCAAGGCTTAATAGTCTGACCATCTGTTTAAACGCGAAGGCTGCCTTATGGCAGCCTTTGTTTATATATTGATTTCTTGTGGTATAATGGTCAAAGAATTTTTAAGTGAACAAAGGGGATAAGATTAATGGATCAGCAGATCGAACAGGTTAAGACCGATATCACTGTCGACCAGATGAGTCGCGCACAGAGCATTATCACCGGGATGAAGAATTATTATGAGTCCAAGATGGTAGGTCAGGAAAGATTAGGCCTTTCCCTTATCATCTCCATGATGGCCAACGGACACATTCTTCTCGAATCGGTTCCGGGACTTGCTAAGACAACTGCCGCTAAGGTGGTAACGGAATCTGTTAACGGACAGTTCTCGAGGATACAGTGTACACCGGATCTTCTTCCGAGTGATATCATCGGAACACAGACCTTTAACATGAGCAACAACACTTTCGAGACGAAGATAGGTCCCGTGTTCGCGAACTTCGTACTTCTCGATGAGATCAACCGTTCCAGTGCCAAGACTCAGAGTGCGATGCTCGAGGCGATGCAGGAAAGGACCGTAAGTATCGGAGGAACAAGTTACAAACTTCCCGATGTGTTTATCGTCGTTGCTACGCAGAACCCTATCGAGCAGGAAGGTACATATGAGCTGTCGGAAGCCCAGCTCGACAGATTCCTTCTCAAAGAGGTCATAACATATCCTACGGCTTCGCAGGAAGTCGAGATACTTAACAGGATTGAATCCGGTGTATTCACTTCTGTAACTCCCGTTGCATCGATAGATGACGTCGTATTCCTTCAGGATATCTGTAAGAAGATCTATATCGCTCCTACGATCAAGAAGTATATCGTGGATATCGTTCAGGCTTCGAGAAATCCTTCCGAGTCCATCTTCAAGGATCTCGCACCTTATGTCGCGATGGGTGCGTCCACCCGTGCTGCAATCGCCTTTATGGAAACTTCAAAGGCTGTTGCGTTGTCGCAGGGAAGGGCGTATGTCACACCCGATGACGTTAAGGAGATGCGTCACGAAGTCTTAAGACACAGGATCATGCTCAATTTTGCCGCGATCGCTGACGGCGTTAAGGCGGAGACAATAATAGACGCTATTTTCAAGTCTGTTAATACACCATGAGATTAGACTACGTATCAAGGATCAGCACAGGTCTTCAAAGATACAAGAAAATAGCAACAAAGAAGGCCACAAGCAGAGTTCTGGACGGTTCATATAACTCCATTTACAAGGGGAGAAGTATGAACTTTGATGAACTGCGCGAATATGTTCCGGGCGATGACATCAAGGATATAGACTGGAAGGCCACTTCGAGATCTCAAAAGGTCCTTGTAAGGCAGTACATTGCCGAGAAGAAGCACAATATCATGTTGGTGTTCGATACCAATAAGAGGATGCTCGCAGATACCGACGAGGGCGAGGAGAAGCGCGACGTGGCTTTGATCTGCGGAGGGTCGTTGGCGTATATGGTAAACCACAACGGTGACTATGTAAGCGCGATCTTTCCGAGTGAGACTTCACTATGTTTTTTCCCGTTTAAGCGCGGTCTTCTGAATATCGAGCGGATACTGAGCAAATATCACGATACGGTGGGATTCGATAACCGTTCATGTCTCGATAAGGCTCTCTCTCATATCATAAGGAACATAAGAAGAAGGATGATAATCGTCATCATTACCGACATGGAGGGTATAAGAGGTTTATCAGAGTCTTTGTTAAGGCAGCTTATGATCGTTCATGATGTCCTCATCGTTAACGTCAGCGATGCGGATATGTTCGGTAAGAAGATATACAGTATAGACAGAAGAGATTATCTTCCTCCGTTTTTGTCCGAGAGTAAAAAGCTCCGCACTCTGTCTATGAAAAAGCGTCAGGAGATAATCGACGAGTGCGAAGAGAAACTCAACCGTCAGGGAATAGCGCACGTGACAGTGAATAAGACCGATCACATCGAGAGGGATCTTATCGAGCTTCTCGAGAAGCATAAGCTTTGGAAGTGAACTATGCCGACTACAGTTGAAGTACAAAAGATGTTCCGATACTCTGCTTTGCCGATGCAGCTTACGCTTATCGCTCTTATTGCGGTGACTTTGCTTCTCATCCTGCTGTTTCTTCTTAGGTTTCTGAAGAATAAGAGGGAAGGCAGGAAGAATACGATCAAGTCCATCCTGTGGGAGCAGCCTGATATTGAGAAGCTAAGGCAGGAATATCTGGCGAGGCTCATGAAGATCGAAATGGAGTTTGATGCCGATAACACGAGAATCAGACCGTCTTATGAACAGATGAGTGTGCTTGTACGTGATTTTGTTTTTAAGGCGACCGGAATTGATGTTCCGAAGTACACTCTGTCTGAATTAAGAAGCACGGATCTTCACGAACTGACAGATCTTATAGAAGAATACTATGAACCTGAATTCGACAAGATTTCAGCGGGCGATGTAAAGACATCGATAGGTAAGACGCGGCAGGTGATCTCGAGATGGAATTAAAGTACAGTATAGCTCTTTATATATGTGCTGCGGTGGCACTCGGGTTCATCCTGTTCTCCTTTATCAGGTTCCGAAGGATGAGAAGATTTAAAGGCGGAACCAAGGCCGTTGAAGCGGATTACATTAAGGAGATTCCTTATTTCCGAAGAAAACTCATAATCTATAAGATCCTAAAGTTCATCCTGTCTTTTGTGATAATCATAAATATCCTTATCTCGGGTTTTCTGATGGCCATGCCTTATAAGACCGAGGTTACCGAGGTCAAGAATCTGAACCGCGATATCATCCTGTGTATGGATATATCTACCACCGTAGATCATCTTAACTTTGAATTGGTCGGTAAGCTTAAGGAGATGGTCGAGAACCTGAACGGAGAGAGATTCGGTATAGTGATCTTCAATACGACACCCTTATATCTTGTTCCGCTCACGACTGATTATGAAGAAGTGATCGAACAGCTGGATATAATAGAGGAGGCCCTGGAGCTTCGATACGATTACTACGAGGGGAGAGGTTCATACAGCCAGAGACTCGTCGATCTCGATGAATATATCAGCGCCGGTACGCTTATAGGCAATTCGGAGAGAGGTTCATCCATAATCGGAGACGGACTTGCCGCGGCCGCCCTTGACTTTAACAATATCGAAGAAGATCCTGACAGATCGAGGATAATTATATTCTCGACGGACAACGATCTTCAGGGAACCGAGATAGTAACCCTGCCTGAGGCGGCGCAGCTTTGTGTCGACAGAGGGATAATCGTTTACGGTATCGGAACCGAACAGATGTATTCTTCCGATAAGAGGATGATGAAAAATGCCGTAGAGCTTACCGGAGGTGAGTTCTATTACGGCGAGAGCGAACATGTGGTTAATAACATCGTTGATAACATACTTGAACAGGTCGCGACGCTTGATACGGTTGAGTATGAGATGAGAGAGAATGTGACTCCTCAGATCCCGTTCATAATCCTGGTGATATCGATGGCGTGTATGATACTTTTGGAATGGCTTTGTAAGGTGTAAGAATATGGAAGACATCATCTTTGAACCTATAATACCCATACCCGTCATGGCAGTGATCTGCGTTGTCCTTATCGTGTTCAAAAGGAGAGGTGTCATGCCGTATATACGACAGATACTTATCGTTCTTCTGTTGTTTGTGATCAATCTGCGTCCGATGTATGCTACCGAGAATATCAAGGTAAAGACTCAGAAGATGGATCTGAATGTCCTTCTTGTGGTTGACGATACCATAAGCATGATCGCTTCGGATCAGGAAGGGTACGAGACCAGACTGGATAAGGCAAAAGCGGATATGAACTATATCGTTGAGAATCTTCCCGGAGCGAAGTTCTCGGTCATCTGCTTCAACAATAACACTCATGTAATGACTCCGTTTACCGATTCTGCAGATTATTTAAGGAATGCGATCGATTCTGTCTATCCTTTGTCTCCGTCCTATGCAACCGGAACCAATATCAGCATCTGCATCGAGACGCTGGAGGATGTTCTGTACGAGGCGAGTCAGACAAGCGGAAAATCTCAGTTTGTAATGTTCTTCTTAAGTGACGGAGAGAACACGGATAATAATCAGAGCGGAACTTTTTACGATCTGGATGATTTTATTGCCGGCGGAGCGGTGATGGGATACGGAACGGAAAGAGGCGGGCATATGAATTATTATGACGCTCTTCATGATGTATACCGTCCCGTTGTCGATACAAGGTATTATGCTGATTCTGAAGCTGTTTCAAGGATCGATGAGACTAACCTTCGAAGCATTGCACAGCAGATCCATGTTCCTTATATAAATATGGGCAGTAATGAAGAACTCGACGATGTTCTTGAGAATCTGAGGACCGACTTCCTGTCTGAACCCGAAGAACAGTACAAGACGGGATATTCGGATATCTACTTTATCCTGATGATCCCTCTGGCACTGTTGACGGCCTATGAATTCATAAGCCTGAGAAGGAGGGGATGAGTATGAGTATCAGAAGATTGACTGCCGCTTTGTGGACTGTTATCGCCATATTCCTCGCGATCCTCTTTCTTGCAGATTACAGTAATAACAGGATGATCGAGAAATACAAGAATGGAATATATGAGCAGAATCCTTTGGGTTTCCTGGGATTTGTCGAGCCTCACGTCAACCACTATAACCGCGGTAATGTATTCTATTCTCTCGGGCTTTACGAGAGGGCGCAGGAGGAATATGAACTTGCCATGAGATCTCATCTGGATGAACCTTCTGACTGCAGGTTAAGAGTGAATCTGGCACTGTCGATGGTAGAACAGATCAATCCCGATCAGATTAATGATGATAACCTTCAGCAGGTCCTGGAGATACTCGATGAAGCCAGAGACATCCTGTGTGAGAACGGCTGCGCGTCCAGGGATGATAACAGCGGACATTACCCGGATGCTCAAAGATTGAAAAATGAGATCGATGAGTTCGAGGCATCGCTTTTGAATCCACCCGAAGAAGAGCAGACTCCCGATGAGACTCCTACTCCTACACCTACGCCTACACCGGCTCCGACCGAGACTCCCACACCTTCGCCTGAAGGCGGAGAGGAAACACCTACACCGACTCCTGAAGGCGGAGAGGATACTCCCACACCGACTCCCGAAGGCGGTGATACACCTACTCCCACTCCTTCCGATGAGAACGGAACTCCTACTCCGACACCTGACGGCGGGGAAGGCGGACCTACCCCTACTCCCGGCGGAGAGGGCGGCAGTACACCCACCCCTACGCTGACTCCGGAGCAGCAGATACTCGATCTGCAGGCTCAGGCACAGAATGAAAGATACGAAGGTGCCAACGGCGTTCCCGATGATCCGTACGGAGCCTTTAACAATTCCGGAACCCCCTGGTAAGTTCTTATTATTGACAACCCGTGATATAATGCGCTTATGGCAGTCAGAGATTATGACATAGATCCTGAGCGTAATGTTCTTAATACAAAGGATCCGGATAATACGACCGGGTTTGTTATCAAGACGGATGATGAGAAGCGTAAGATAATGAGATCCGGCGGATATGAATCTGTCGAGTTTACTGATTCTTCGCTGACTTACGGGGATCCGTTTGAGGACGAGGCTCTGTTGTCGGGACAGGTTAAGCCGGAGGTGTCTGCGGTTTATGATACCGGTTATGACGGTAAACCTAACTTCTATGATCCGTCCAAAGACTATGTTGAAGCCATTCCGAGCGTAGATTCTTTTGACCGGACATCCGAGATGGGTGCTCTGACCAAAGAGTCTTTCTCGACGCCCGAGTTTTTCAATAATCCGGTAGATCTTATAATAGGTTCCGTAATATGCGGACTCATCATCGTACTTGAGATCGTCGGCATGATAATCGTTTTCTGATTTATCCGTATTCTTTACTCAGTTAAATTGAATTTGAAGTATTCATAATGTATTATCAAAACTGATTCCATTTAATTTCAGGAGGGCAATTCTATGTCATCAGTTACTGTCTGGCTTGCCGTCCTCTGTGTCACCGTGATCGCTATGGTCTATATCTTCTGGAATTATTCCAGGATCAAGCGTTTGCCGGAAGGCACGGCGGAGATGAGCGAGCTTGCAGGGATCATCAGATCCGGTGCCGAGACTTTCCTTAAGACTGAGTTCAAGTATATAGGTATAGTTCTGTGCGCTGTCGCTGTGATCTTCTGCTTCGTTATCGAGAAGACATCAGGTATATCGTTCCTTATCGGCGGATTTATGAGTTCGATAGTTTGTATCCTCGGTATGAAGAGCGCTACATATGCCAATGTCAGGACTTCCAATAAGGCCAGAGAGTCCTTATCTATCGGAGAGACTGTTAAGGTCGCTTTGTGCGGAGGTTCGATAAGCGGACTTGCGGTTCAGGCATTCGGTATGTTCGGTCTTATCATCGTTCTTTTGTTGGGTGAATTCGTCTTTAAGAACGGCGGTATCTCGCATGAAGCGGAAGGAACAGGTCTTATTCTTAATCTCGTATGTAATCCTACGATGATGAGAATATCCACTTATTCACTCGGCTGCTCGATTGTTGCGATGTTTAACCGTGTTGCCGGCGGTAACTACACGAAAGCCGCAGATATCTCTTCTGATATTCTCGGTAAGCTGCGTCACGACCTTCCTGAAGATGATTCGAGAATCCCGAATACGATCGCTGACTTTATCGGTGATAACGTAAACGACATCGCCGGAAACTGTTCTGACCTTCTCGAGAGTTTTGTTGCCACAATGTCTGCTACGATAATGATCGCGGTAACTCTTTATCAGGTAGCGGTTCACAAAGGATTAGTCATTACCGAGGATGCGTTCAAGAATGCTTCTTTGTTCCCGATAGTCCTCGCTTGCTGCGGTCTTATCGGATGTCTTGCTGGACTCGGTATTGCCAACTTTAAGAAGATGAGTGACGATCCTTCGAAAGAACTCGATCTGTCGACATGGATCTCGGCCGGAATAACAGTTGTTCTCGGCGGTGTTGCATGTTATGTCATGTTCTCCAAGTACGATCTGTCTGCTTATAACTTTAAGATAGGATGGTTGTCACCGTGGATCTCATCCGTTCTCGGTATCGTGAGCGGAGTAGCCATCGGTATCATAACCGAGTACTACACGGCTACGGAGCACAAGCCTACAAGAGAGCTTGCTGAGATCTGTACGGAAGGCGAAGCCTTTGTTGTTACCAAGGGTGATGCTATCGGTTCAAGATCCTGTCTGCTGCCGATACTTCTCATCGGTGTATCGCTCCTTATCTCCGGCTCCATCTGCGGAACATACGGCGTTGCCGTATCCTCGCTCGGTATGCTCGCTTTCGTCGGTGCTACGGTCTCCATCGATGCATTCGGACCTATCGCCGATAACGCGGGCGGTCTTGCCGAGGCATGTCATCTTGCACCGGAAGTTCGTGCCATTACAGATAAGCTCGATGCCGTAGGAAATACTACGGCCGCTATCGGTAAGGGCTTCGCGATCGGATCCGCCGCTTTCGCTACAGTGTCGCTTATTACTGCATATGTCGGACAGTACACGGAGATCGGCGAGGACCCTGTTTTGAACTTCGCATCTTTTGCCGTTATCGCGGGCGGTATCATCGGAGGCTCGCTCGTTGAGTACTTCAGTGCTGTCCTGACAGACAACACCATCGATTCGGCGAAGCTCATGGCTGATGAAGGCGATAAGCAGATGTCTGTTCCGGGTGTCCTTGAAGGTCAGGTTAAGCCCGACTACAACAAGATGATCGCAATGGCCGCAAGAGAGGCGATCCGCAAGATGATCGTTCCGTCTATCCTTGCTCTCGTTATCCCTGTCGTAGGCGGAATCCTGTTCGGTGTCCAGTTCGTCGGAGGTCTTCTTGTCGGTGCGACAATCGTTGCCATCCCGAGAGCCATCTTCATGGGTAACTCCGGCGGTGCATTCGATAATGCGAAGAAGTACATCGAATCAGGTCAGCTTAAAGGTCACGGTAAGGGCTCTGCCGCTCACAAGGCGTCCGTCACCGGTGACACTATAGGTGATACCCGTAAGGACGTTGTAGGAGTTGCCCTTGATATCTTCATCAAGATGATGTCGACTGTTGCAAATACACTCGCTCCGATCCTAAAGACAATATCATTCTTGAAATTCTGATCCGAACCGATCTGAACGTCAAAGAGGCTGCCTTACGTGACTTCGGTCACAAAAGAGGCAGCCTCTTTAAAATTTCTCAACTTGTAACCATTAAGAAACGAACGGCTGTGATCCAATCTGTTAGAATAATACTGATTAATTGTAATTTGCAGGAGTTATTATGGATTTTGAATTCAGTACAGACGGATTTTTGCCATATGATTCGTTCGAATATATCTATAAAGACAGGAAGCTTCCCGAGTTCGGAGATGCCGTATCGCCATATGAACATTTGATATCTTCCTGGAAATTCTTTCATGCTGACGGGGAGGGACAGATCCCGTTCGGTTTTGAATCCGCTTCCTTTGACGATTCCGACTGGGATATCATTAATGTGCCTTCCACGTGGCAGACCGAAGGTTACGGACTGCCTCAGAACCTTCTGTATAATTATCCCGTCGAACTCGAGAAACTCTCGAAGCGCGGCGAGGATTCCATAAGCGATAAGTTTATACTTAAGTCTAATAATGAAGAATCCGACGAAGTCGGTATATACAGGGCTACTGTTGTATTTGCCCCACAGGATATAGACAGGGCTCTTTATCTTGAGGCATCGGGAATATGCGGTAAGTTCAGTCTGTATCTCAACGGACAGCTTCTTACGGAATCCAATTCCGTAATGACCAGGAAGAGGATACTTCTGTCCGACAGTGCGAAGCCCGGTACCAATCAGATCGCGATCGCTGTAAGAAGATGGGACAGAGACCGTCACGGGCATGTGATAAAAGAACTTATGAATTTCGGGTTCTCGGGACTTGTAAGACCCGTAAGGATCGTTGCCGAGCCTCTGCTCGAGATATCGAATCTTCATCTGTCGGTAACTTCGGTTCCGGACGCTTATGTAGATCAGCTTGATATCATCAACACCAATACCGAATCTTCGTCTCTGACACTTGCAGGCAATGCCGGTCTTATCAGAGGTAATTATTCGGTAACTGCCGATTTCAGGGTCAGAAATCATACCGATCTTGTAATGCCATATCAGTTGAGCGTCTCCCTTATGGAGGTCCGTACCGAATATGATCCTTATAAGCTCCCTCTGGTCCAGATCAGCATACAGTCTCAGGCAGGTGGTACGGCGGATGCGGGATCTTCGAGAAGGGATAAGGTGGAGTTTGTCGCATTGGATGTCGCTTCGTGGAATGATGCTACTCCTGTTCTTTACGACCTGATCATCGAGATGATGGATATGGAAGGCAGAGTTATCTGCGTTAAGAAGAAAAGATTCGGTTTCAGAAATGCGGAAGTCCTTGCCGGTAAATTTCATATCAACGATGTGCCCGTTAAACTCAATCTCGTAAGATACTATGAATTCGATCCGAAGGGAGGAATCAGTGTCCCCCTCGGAAGATTCCGTCAGGATATTATCCTGATGAAAAGATGCGGGATCAACGGTGTCATAGGCGAAGGATTCCCTTTAAGCGACGAGTTCCTGAACCTGTGCGATCAATACGGTCTGTATGTTATAGCCTGCTGTGACAGACGGTTTATGAGGGATTATGCAGAGAGTGCGGTCAATCACCCGTGTGTAGTTATGTGGGCATTTAACGATTACAGGTTCGATAAGGATAAATGTCTTAAGGTCAAGAACGAGATCAGATCGGAAGTTGACCGGTTAAGATCCTGGTACTGCAGCGCTGAAGGCGGCGAGACCGTAACGGATATCGCTCCTTTCCCGAATGAATCCGGAATCATATACGGTCCATGGGAGGATCTGTGTCTCGACAGAGCCGAGATATTCTCGAAGAATAAGACCGGGAAGAATATCTTCGAGAGCATTCCGGGAAGGAAGAGATTCCCCGATGACAATGCGGAGTATAAGTGGATCCATCATGCCGATCTTGTCGGAGGCAAGAATAAAGAAGACAGCTGTATCGGTCAGGGTATAGTAGATGCTGAACGTAATCCTCACCCGATCTATCTTGATATTAAGAACCAGTGCAATACCATCAATATCTTTGCGCACCCCGATGATCCGTCGACGCTGACTTTGCGTAATGCGCATCCCTTTGCAAATACTCCGGAGCTTTTACTGGAATGGCAGGTGCTTCTCGGAGGACATGTCGTTATGAACGGGCGGGGAACGATCCCGGAGATAGAACCTTACGGCGTCAGAACGCTGAAGTTCCCGATCAACATAGATAAGTTTCTCGAAGACGGCTGGGCCGAGGGCAGACCCGAATATGTCGAGATGTATATGAATCTTCTTTCTCATCAGATCATTTTCGCCATAACGCTTAAGCTGTCGAAGGATACATATTATGCCAAGGAAGGCTTCGAGATGGCCTTCTACCAGGATGTTATCTCATCAGAGTGCGGCCTTCCCGGCGGAGGAGCATCTAAGCCCGTTGCCGCTTTGGGGCATAAGACTGAAGCATCCGGCAGGGCTCTTCCCGCTCCCGAAGTGACGGATGAGAGTTTTGACGGCTCTCTTACAGTTATGGAACAGGCTCCCGAAGAGTACGACGAGATCCCGGCTTCCGAGTTGTCTTCCGCGGTTTCAGAGTCCGAGGCTTACGAAGAAGCTTCCGTATCGGTTATCGAATCATCAGAGCTTACGGCTCTTCCTTCGTACCTGCAATTGGCTCTGGATACAGTCGGTGTCCGTTTCTCTAGGACTGACGGAGCATTGTGCGGATTAAGTTCACACGGTATCGAGTTCCTTAAAGGATCCATGGTGCCGAGCTTCTACAGATGTCCGTCCAACATAGACCGAACGGACAGGAGTTTTGTATTGTCGAGGACCATATTCTCGAATGAAAGCGATTACGAGCAGATTCAGAAGTCCGTTAAGTTCAACGGCATGGATTACGGTATCGTGAACGGAACATTCTCTTTGGTATCCAGATATAAATCTTTCGCATTCAAAGATGAGATCTTAGTCGCATACGAGGTCCCTTCTCCGGACAGGATACTCGTAACATTGAACTTTACACCCAAATACGACCTTCTGAGGTACGGTTTCCGCGTTCCTGTATCTAGAGAGGACATGATCTGCACCTGGTACGGAAGAGGCCCGGGCGAATCGTATTACGACCGTAAGAACGCTACCCGTATAGGTCAGTTCTCCGTAGGTGCAGACAAGATATTCCATTCTTATGCGAGACCTGCAGAGAACAGTTCTCATACTGATACGGATGCATTAAGGATCGAATCGGCGCAGGGAAGTTCTTTTGTCGTAAGGAGAGTGTCAGGCGATAAGAAGTTCGATTTTACGATACTGCCTTTTACGCCGGAGCAGATGAACGAGTCCTTACACGATGAGCTTCTCATGCAGAATGATTTCTGTGAGCTGATGATCGACTTCTGTTCGAAGGAGATCGAGCGTACCGACACCAATGCGACGAATCTTCCGCTAAAGAAAAACGTCACCTATAAGGAGACGTTTGAGATAAGGATAAACGAGCGCTGACTTATATCAGACGTTAAATCTGAAGAGTACAACGTCACCGTCTTTCATCACGTATTCTTTTCCTTCGGATCTTACGAGACCTTTCTCTTTGCATGCTGCCATTGAGCCGAGAGAGACAAGATCATCGTAGGCTACGACCTCTGCGCGGATGAATCCTCTCTCGAAGTCGGAGTGGATCTTTCCGGCGGCCTGGGGTGCTTTAGTACCTTCCTTGATAGTCCAGGCACGGACTTCCGTGGGACCTGCAGTGAGGAAGGAGATGAGCCCGAGAAGTTTATAAGAGGCCTGTATCATCTTATCAAGACCCGCAGAATCAAGTCCGAGATCATCGAGGAACATCTGTCTGTCTTCGTCGTCAAGCTGGCTTAATTCCTCTTCGATCTTGGCGGAGATAACTACTACCTGAGAACCTTCTTCTTCGGCGATCTTCTTAACTCGGTTAACATATTCGATGTCATCGTTGCCGATGTCGTCTTCTGCGATGTTGCAGCAGTAGAGCACGGGCTTCATAGTGATGAGCTGAAGATCCTTCGTAAACTCGAGTTCATCCTGATCGAGCTCAACCGACCTTGCTGACTTCTCCGCTTCGAGCGCGGCATAAATCTTCTCATATACATCGAGTGCGGCCTGATATGACTTGTCGCCGCCCTTCATCATCTTCTTGGTCCTGTCGATCCTCTTTTCCATGATCTCCATGTCGGAGAGGATGAGCTCGAGATTGATAACCCCGATATCTCTCTCGGGATCGGCACTTCCGTCAACATGGATTACATCGGGATCGTCAAAGCATCTTACTACATGAACTACGGCATCAACTTCTCTGATGTTGGACAGGAACTTATTGCCGAGTCCTTCGCCCTTGCTCGCGCCCTTTACGAGACCTGCGATATCCACAAATTTGATAACGGCCGGAGTGTACTTTTCCGGGTTATACATCTTTGCAAGTTCATCCAGTCTTGTGTCAGGTACCGCGACTACACCTACGTTAGGTTCGATGGTGCAGAAGGGGTAGTTGGCGGATTCTGCTCCTGCCTTTGTGATCGCATTGAAAAGTGTACTCTTTCCTACGTTAGGAAGTCCTACTATTCCGAGTTCCATATAACACCTCTTATTAAATACTTCGAAAAGTTATTATACATCTTCTTTGTCGGTTTTGTCGGAAATTGTTATCAATTGTCGGTTTTTTGAGGCTTCAGACCTGTTATCGTATAAGAGGAATCAAGGAATAGGGAGGATTGCTTATATGGCTTCCAAAGTTAAAGTTGTGCAGGTGCACACGTCTTTTATGGACGGAATGACACCTGTTAAGGCAAAGATCGAAGTATCGATCACACCGGGTCTTCCGACATTTGATGTTATAGGACTGTGCGATTCTTCGATAAGGGAATCGAGGGGGAGGATACAGACTGCGCTTGTCTCATCGGGGTTTAATATGCCGAAGGGACATATAACGGCATCGATATCCCCTTCGTACGTAAAGAAATCCGGAACGGGTTTTGATCTTCCGATCGCGATAGGGATGCTCATTGCTTCCGGTCAGGTCCCGGTAAGTAAGGACAAAAGGATATTCTCGAGCGGAGAGATAGAACTTACAGGTAAGGTCAAAGGAACTCCGTCTGCGGCTTTGAGACTTCGCCTTATCGATGAAGAATACGATTATGTGTTCATACCGGCGGATGAAGAAGACGGTGCAAGATGCGCCGGTATAGAGGCGATGACGGTAAAAAGCCTCGAAGAGGTCGGAGACATCCTGAACGGAAGCAGGTATGAACCGGTATTATTCGATGTCAGGGACGTCAGAGGATACTATGATGATATCCCTGATTTCTCATCGGTCAAGGGTCAGAGTAAAGCGGTCAGGGCTCTTCTGATAGCGGCGGCAGGCGTGCATAATATCCTTCTGCTCGGAAGTCCCGGATGCGGGAAGACGATGGCAGGGAAGATACTTGCCGGTATCCTTCCTCCTCTTAAAGGACCGGAGATAGGGGACGTATATGCCGTTATGGAAGCAGCAGGTCTTAAGGCGGATCCTGAGAGCGAACTCGTATTAAGTGACAGAAGACCGTTCAGGTATATCTATCCCGGGATGAGCAAAGGAAGGATACTCGGTATCCCGAGCAAACTTCTTCCCGGGGAATTCGCTTTGGCAAATCACGGTGTCCTGTTCGCGGATGAGATCTTCGAGTACAAAAGGGAGGTGCTCGAGGCATTAAGAGTGCCGCTCGAAGATCATGTAGTCAGGATGAGTAAGGACGGTAGGAATTTTGCTTTTCCGGCATCGTTTGTATTTGTCGCGGCAGGTAATCCCTGCAGATGTGGAATGCTGTACGAAGAGGGCAGGCGATGCACGTGTACGCCTAATGTCATCAGGAATTATATGTCGAAGCTGTCCGGACCTATAAGGGACAGGATAGATCTTGTCGCGGAGATGCGTTCCATATCGGGAGCAAGTCTTACCGAGTCCGCGATAAAGGAAGACAAGAGAATGAATGATGAGCTGAGATCCCTCGTGAAGGGGGCATGGGATATGCAAAAGGAGAGGTTTAACGACAACATATTTAACGGCACCTGCTGCAATGTCGACGCGGATCTTTTCAGAGCGAGCTCCGACGTCGTTAAATACGCATCCGAGATAGCCGAGAGAGCCGGGTTCTCGGCGAGAGGTTTTAACCGGATACTTCGCGTGGGAAGAACGATCGCGGATATAGACGGAAGATCGGATATGACAAGAAATGATGTAGGCGAAGCGGGTATTTACAGGAAAGGGGACAGAGAAGATGGAAGAATCGGATATCAGGCTTCTTGAGCATACTGCAATAAGATATGTGACCAAGATGGATTACAAAGTGTGGAAAGAATTAGAGTTAAAAGGTTTCATTTTTAAAAAGGATTATCCTGTATTAAGCGAACTTAGAAGGATCCTTAAGGACATGAACAGCAACGTATTGTCCGAGAGGTCATTGACTCTCATATCGGATGCCGTAAAGCAGACTGATAAAGTTAAAGCTTCGATGGATAAATATGCCGACATTATTCAGAAAAACAATATAGCGATCATAAGCGGGCGTGATCCTCTGTATCCGATGTCATGGGAGAATCTGAGCGGGATGCCTCCGATAATCTTCGCGCGGGGTAATCTTCGGATCCTTGACGATCTGACGTGTTCCGGGACCTGCTCGATCGTAGGAAGCAGGACACCCGGAAGGTATGCTCTGTATGCGACGGGTGAGTTTACAAAGGAGCTTATAAGAAGGGACGTAGTCATCGTATCGGGACTTGCTCTTGGTATCGACAGAAAGGCTCATGAGACATGTCTTGATGAAGGAGGGAAGACGATAGCGTTTGTACCCGGAGGATGTGACATTATCTATCCGTATCAGAACAGGGATATATACGAGAGGTTATGCGAGAGTGGATTGGTGCTGTCGGAACTTCCTCCCGGACAGGAAGTGATAAAGCAGTACTTTCCTTCAAGGAACAGACTTATATCCGCTTTGGGAGACGCATGCCTCATCATGGAGGCCGGCGTTCACAGCGGAACACTTCATACCGCATCCTTCGCAGCGGCTCAGGGTAAAGATGTATATGTTCTTCCAAACAGTATTTATTCGGATAATTCGCTGGGCGGACTTCTGCTCCTTCGGGACGGCGCGGAAGTACTGATCGATTCTGATACGGTCTATGATAGCATCCGAACGGAGATCAGTAACAGGATGATGCAATGCGAAGAGTTCCTTAGTAAGTGCGATTCAAGGATGGACCTTAGTGCGGACAACCTTCGACGGATAGCAAAAGAGAACCCGGGTGATCTTGAAGAGCACGAATGGGAGATGATACTATGTGACGAGATATCAGAGAGACCTAAGAACATAGATGAGCTTGCCGTAAGTCTCGGGATACCGTTCTCGTATCTGTCGGCTCTTATAACATCTCTCGAGACGGAAGGACGTATCGCAAACGAGCACGGCAAATATGTTTTGACAATTCACGGGCGTTAATCTATAGTAAAATACCGAATCGATGAAAGCGGTGAATAGTATAAATGGGGAAAAATCTTGTAATCGTTGAGTCTCCGGCCAAAGCAAAAACAATAGAACGTTACCTTGGCAAGGATTATAAAGTTACTGCGACGGTAGGTCACTTCAGAGATCTGCCGGATAAGACTTTGGGTGTAAATGTTAATGACGATTTTAAACCTTTATATATAGATAAGAATGTAAAGATCAAAAGAGAGCTTATCGAACTCGCATCACAGTCTGACGTCGTGTATATCGCAACCGACCCTGACCGTGAGGGAGAAGCCATAGCATGGCATGTTGCCAAGACCTTGAAGATCGATCCCATGTCCAAGTGCAGGGTCACTTTTAACGAGATCACGAAGAAGGCTGTTCAGGAGGCCATCGCCAATCCGAGAACCGTTGATATGAATCTCGTTGATGCACAGCAGGCAAGAAGAGTGCTCGACAGACTCGTAGGTTATGAATTGAGTCCGCTCCTTTGCAAGAAGATTAAGACCGGTCTCTCGGCCGGAAGAGTTCAGTCCGTTGTTACCAGAATGGTTATGGATAAGGATGCGGAGATCGATGCTTTCATTCCTGAAGACTATTGGAACTTAAGTGTTGATCTTACTCCGGGATATAAGAAGGATTCATTTACTGCAAAGTATTACGGAACCCTTAACGGAAAAGATATCATCAAGCCCGAGGGCGGAAGACTTTCCGATAAGGATGTTGCACAAAGGATATACGAGACGATCAAGGACAGTTCGTTCAGTGCTTATTCGGTAAAGAAGGGCAAAGGCGCAAGGAAGCCTGCTCCTCCGTTTACAACTTCAACTATGCAGCAGGAAGCGTCGAGAAGATTGGGTTTCTCGACAAGCAACACTTCACGTATAGCGCAGCAGTTGTATGAAGGCGTTAACATTGAAGGTCAGGGGCAGACGGCTCTCGTAACATACATAAGAACCGATTCGGTCAGAGTGTCCGATGAAGCCGTCAGTGCTTCGAGAGGTCTGATCGCAGCCAAGTACGGCGATTCGTATGTATGTCCTTATAAGAGGGAATTCAAGAACAGGAACTCTGCTCAGGACGCGCATGAAGCCATAAGACCTTCTCACTTCGAACTTGATCCCGAGAGTGTAAAGTCGTCTCTTTCTAATGACCAATACAGGCTTTATAAGCTTATATGGGAGAGATTCCTCGCGTCCCAGATGGCGGATGCCGTATTAAATACCGTAACCGTTGATGCAAGATGCGAGAATGAGATCTTCAGAGCCACGGGAGAGACTGTGGTCTTCCAGGGATTCCTCGCGGCTTATGCAGACTTCAAGGATGATAAGAATGCCGATAACGGCAAGGCGATATTGCCCGAGTTCTCCGAAGGACAGGAGCTTAAGAATCTGGGAGCCAAGATAGAGGCAAAGCAGACGCTGCCTCCGGCTCATTACAATGAAGCGTCTCTTATCAAGGCGATGGAAGAGTTCGGTATCGGAAGACCGTCCACTTATTCGAAGACCATTACGACGGTACTCGACAGACACTATGTCGATAAGGAGGGAAAGAACCTTCTTATTACTGAACTCGGTAAGCTCGTAACAGGTATGCTCGAAGAGAACTTTAACGAGATCGTCGATGTCTCATTTACTGCCGGAATGGAGTCGAAGCTTGATGATGTCGAGATGGGCAATAAGGACTGGGTAGGAGTGCTTAAGGAGTTCTATCCTGATTTCCATGAGAAGATAAAGAAGGCCGATGCGAGCATCGAGAAGGTCAAGATCGAAGATGTTAAGACCGGTGAGATCTGTCCGGAATGCGGAGGAGATCTCGTTATTAAGGACAGCAGGAACGGAAAGTTCATAGCATGTTCCAATTATCCCGACTGTACTTATAAGAAGAGCATCGATGTATATGCGAAGGGCAAGTGTCCTCTGTGCGGTTCGGGCATTCTTGTTAAGAGAACGATAAAGAATCACCGGACGTTCTATGTCTGTGATAAGAAGGGTAATGATCCCGAGTGCGGATTTATATCATGGGATCTTCCCGTCGAGAATAAGAAATGCGATACCTGCGGTTCATATATGGTGCTTCACAGATTCAGGGGCAAGATGTATCCGAGGTGCAGCAACGAAGATTGTCCGTCCCGTAAGAATCGTTCCGGGAAATCCGGAAAATCGGAATAATGAATGAGAATAGAAAGATAACCGTTATCGGTGCAGGCCTCGCCGGGTGCGAGGCTGCTTCTGTTATTGCTTCATTCGGGATCGAAGTCGATCTTTATGAGATGAAGCCTGTAAGGAAGAGCCCGGCTCATAAGTCTGATATGTTTGCCGAGCTTGTATGCAGCAATTCCCTGCGTGCGGCTTCGATAACAAATGCTGTAGGTCTTCTCAAGGAAGAATTAAGAAGACTGGGTTCTCTCATAATGGAAGCTGCCGATAAGGCAGAGGTTCCGGCAGGCGGTGCTTTGGCCGTTGACAGGGATGAATTCTCGGGATTCATCACCGATAAGATCAGGAATAATCCTCTCATTCATATAATAAGCGAAGAAGTTCAGACCATTCCGGAGAACGGACTTGTCATCATTGCTACGGGACCTCTTACGGACGGTGCCCTGTATGATTACATTATGAGACTTACCGGAAACAGGGATCTTCATTTCTTTGACGCTGCCGCACCTATAGTCTCGGCGGAATCCATAGATATGAATAAGGCGTTCAGACAGTCAAGATACGGTAAGGGCGGTAATGACTATATCAATTGCCCGATGAACGAGAAAGAATATAAAGCGTTCTATAATGCTTTGATAACTGCCGAGAAGGCGTCTGTTCACGGATTCGATAAGATCAATGTATTTGAAGGCTGCATGCCGATAGAGGTCATGGCTTCAAGGGGAGAGGATACGATGCGGTTCGGTCCGTTGAAGCCGGTCGGTCTTACCGATCCCCGAACCGGAAAGGAGCCTTATGCCTGTCTTCAGTTAAGACAGGACGACAGAGCATCTTCCATGTATAACCTTGTAGGATTTCAGACAAGACTTAAGTTTCCCGAACAGAAAAGGGTATTCGGCATGATACCGGGTCTTGAGAATGCCGAATATCTGAGATACGGTGTAATGCATCGAAATACATATATCGATTCTCCGAGACTTCTCGGACCGGATTACAGTATGAGGGAACATCCTGACATTTACTTTGCCGGACAGATAACGGGAGTGGAAGGATATATCGAATCAGCAGCATCCGGATTCATGGCCGGATTATACGCGGCACTTAAGGTCCTTGGCATATCTTTGGATACCGAGCTTGACGACAGGACCGTCATCGGCGCTATGGCAAGATATGTATCCGATCCGTCTGTTACCAAGTTCGTTCCCATGAATGCCAACTTCGGTATCGTGGCACAAATGCCCGGAAGATTCAAAGGAAAGACGGCAAAACAGGACAAGAATTCCGCGATCGCCGAACGTTCTCTTGCTATTGTTGATGAGTTTAGCGGTATAATCAGTAAGATAAAGATCTGAAGATAAGGAGATCCTAATGAATCTTAAGAAGGTGCCCAAAGAAGACTATGTTCCGGAACAGCATGGTCCTGTCTTTAATTTTTTTCATACATTATCGACACATTTTTTTACCATCACATCAGTAAATCTGCTTTTCCTGATCTTCAATATTCCGATGATGCTCCTGGCTTTTTCGATGGTATTGTTCTTTTTGCCCTTTATTAATGACGTATTCATTCCGGAAAACTTCGTTCAGTTCATGATCGATGCGGGGGTTGTCGGAAATACGGCGATCAATGACGTAGGAACGGATGCGGCTTATCAGATCTATTATCTTATAGTCCTGTTCTGCGTTATGTTCCTGCTCGGATCGACCCTGGTGGTTATAGGACCGTTTCAGGCAGGGTTTTCCCAGATATACAGAAACCTCTACAGACAGGAAGGGGTATTCCTGTTCACCGATTTTAAGGACGGTCTTAAGAATAACTGGAAGCAGTCTCTTGCCGCTTCGCTGATCTCTATCGTTGTAACGTGCCTTACCCTTTTTGCGGCAGGCTTCTATATGAATATCGGAACAGGGTGGGGAACGGCGTTAAGTACATTCTTTGTCATACTATTCTTTGTATTCGTGATAATACAGAACATGGTCTATACCATGATCGTATCAAGGGAGCTTCCTCTTCGTAAGATGTATAAGAATGCGTTCCTGTTTTTTCTTTTAAAGTTCGGTCCGTGCCTTGCGCTTATCCTGATGCTTATCGTGCTTCTGCTCGTGCTGCCGGCGATGCTTCTGGTGACGACTACTTATTTTGCATATGCGCTGGTAGTATTCTACTATCTGGTGTTTATATTCGGCTTTGTTCAGTTTGTACTGGCGTACTTTACCGGAGAAGTAATAAAGCAGTACATCGCACCTTTGGATCCCGTTCCTGAACAGGAAGAGGAGGACGACTTTGCTGACGACTTAAGTGATGAGGAAGGCGATGGAAACTAGTTTCTCGGAACTTACGTATCTTCAGGGAGTAGTCTTTCCCGCGTTGATACTGTTTCTGTTAACTTTGCTCGTCTTTGTCTGGATCGTTGTCTTGTATTTTAAGAAGCACCGGCAGGGGAAACCTGATGACTCCGAGTTGTTTATTGACTGTGCTTACTTCAAAGAGATAGGCAAAAGACCGTCACAGCAGGATTCGGTGTTCATATCAAATCTGTCCGATTATAAGAAATACGGGATAACAGCCGTCGTTGCAGACGGTATGGGCGGCATGGAATTCGGTGGCGATATATCAGAGAAGGTCGTGGATTTTGTTGAAGGCATGTGTCCGATGTCGTTCTTTGCTTCCGAACAGAATGCCGACGAATTGAGGCTTCTGTCGAACAGACTTTACGATGAGTATCAGCTGTCCGGAGGATCTACAATAGCCATGGTCCATATAGCGGGATCCTATCTTAACTATTACAGCGTCGGAGACAGCGATATCATACTTATCAGAGATAACGTGGCGACCATACTTAATCCCAGACAGAATTATATGGCGATGCTCATAAAATCCTTATGCCGTAATAATAAGCAGACTCAAACCGCCTATAGCAATGCCAAAGCCCGGGCGCTTGTGGACTTCATGGGAAATCTCAATCCGCGTGTTATATATACCAAGAAACCGATAAGGATATTTGACGGTGATAAGATAATCGTAAGCTCGGACGGACTTACCGATGCCGTTCCGATCAATAAGATCACGCGATACCTTAAGGACAGTGCCGCTTCGACCGCTGTCGAACTGAAGCGGGCGGTGGCTTCGAAGAAGAGACCAAAACAGGATAACTATACCGCCATAGTCTTTACGGTGAAGAGGGGATACTTGTGATAGAGAACTATATTCTGATGCATAAAGGCGGACAGGAAGAGTATCGCGATAATGTCTTTGTAAATTACTCGTCCGCTCTTACGATGGCCATATTGTATCTGCCGTCCGAGTCTGATTTCTCGGTGGCGGATGAGGCTTCGATCTCCGCACTCATCAAGACCAGTTCGAAGTTAAGGTTCAGGGATCTGGCGGAATCCTCATATCCGATATTGATCAATCTTCATAACTACATGCTCATCAGGATAGATGATAAGAGCATTGAGATAGATCGTAACGGCAAGGTGTATGCTTATATCGTGCAAAACGGCGAATTGAAGATGCTTCCGAACGGTAAGACGTCGCTCGAGGATAATGACCGCGTAATTTGCTGCACGGGAGAATTCATGCGGTGCCTGAACGATATCGCCGTTCTGTCAGATGCGGTCGTATCGGAGAGTGCCGAAGAGTGGATGGATAATCTGATCTGCCGCATCTCCGACAAGAACCGTCTTGCCGAAGGCAACCTTACTGCAGTTACGATGATCGTAAGATCCGGTGATTAACCTCCGTAATAATCCTTGTAGAAGGAATCTGCAAAATCGCGCAAAGAATCCTCGGCGATAGCTTCTCTTATCTTTTCCATGAGTTTAACCAGGAACCAGATGTTGTGGTATGTGCAAAGCCTCTGACCGAACATTTCGCGGGCTTTGAGAAGATGCCTTACATAAGCTGCCTGATAGTTTTGGCAGGCATAGCAGTCGCATTCGGGATCCATCGGTCCGAAGTCCTCTGCAAAGCACTTGTCTCTGATGATCCTCTTTCCGTGTCTTGTGAGGATGGTTCCGTGACGGCCGAGTCTTGTGGGAAGGACGCAGTCGAACATATCGACGCCTCTTAACGATCCCTCGATGAGATAATCCGGGGTCCCGACTCCCATGAGATATCTGGGCTTGTCTTCGGGCATGAGCGGAACGGTGCAGTCGATCATCTTAATGAACAGGTCCTTGGGTTCGCCTACGGATATTCCGCCTATCGCGAATCCCGGAAGATCTCTGGCCGTGATCGCCTCTGCGCTCTTCTTGCGTAAGTCTTCATACATCGATCCCTGGATTATCCCGAACAGAGCCTGGGTGTCACTCTTCTTATGAGCGTCGATGCACCTGTCGAGCCACCTTGTGGTCCTCTCCTGCGATCTGTCGGCATACTCATGAGTGGAAGGGTAGGGACAGCACTCATCGAAAGCCATGATTATATCGGCTCCGAGGTCGTTCTGTACTTTCATCGAGATCTCGGGTGTAAGGAACTGTCTCGATCCGTCGAGATGAGAGCGGAACTTAACGCCTTCTTCGACTATGTCCTTGGGACGTGACAGTGAGAACACCTGAAATCCGCCGCTGTCGGTGAGGACGGAGCCTTTCCAGTTCATGAACTTGTGAAGTCCTCCTGCACGGGCTACGATCTCGCTTCCGGGGCGCATCCACAGATGATATGTGTTGGACAGAATGATCCCGGCACCTGTTTCAGATACCTCCTCAGGACTCATGCCTTTAACCGACGCCTGTGTTCCGACAGGCATAAATGCAGGCGTATCGAAAGTGCCGTGAGGGGTATGTACCCGCCCGAGCCTCGCTCCGGTCTGCTTACAAGTGTGAATGTGTTCGTACCATACGGGATAATTACTCATGTTCCGGGAACCTCTTAAGATCAGTTATAAACATAGCATCGCCGAAAGAGAAGAATCTGTATCTTTCGCGCACTGCTTCATTATATGCATTGAGAATATTATCTTTACCCGCCATTGCCGAGACGAGCATTACAAGAGTCGACTCGGGAAGATGGAAATTGGTTATAAGAGCGTCAACGCATTTAAACTCGTATCCGGGATAGATGAATATCTGAGTCTCTCCCGAACAAGGCTTCATCTCGGGGTCGTTTGCCGCCACGGTCTCGAGAACCCTTGTGGACGTGGTTCCGACCGAGACTATCCTTCGTCCCTCGGCTCTTGCTGCCCTTAAGATGTCTGATGCCTTCTGATCGAATGTATATCTCTCGCTGTGCATCTCGTGCTGTTCGATATTATCCGACTTGACGGGGCGGAATGTTCCGAGTCCGACATCAAGAGTAACTTCAGCTTTAATGACTCCCATATCCTCTATTTCTTTAAGCAGTTCTTCGGTAAAGTGAAGTCCTGCGGTAGGTGCGGCGGCAGAACCCGGGATCTTCGAATAGACAGTCTGATATCTTTCCTTGTCCATGAGCTGTTCATGGATATAGGGAGGAAGAGGCATTGTTCCTGCTTTGTCGAGAACCTCTTCCCAGATACCTTCATACTTAAATCTCATGATCCTGTTTCCGTCGGGAAGGACCGCTTCGCATTCTGCTTCAAGTTCTCCCGGAATGAAGGTTACAAGGCGTCCTTCGCGGACTTTCTTTCCGGGGCGGGCCAGAGTCTCCCAGCGGTCTTTGTCGAGTCTTTTAAGAAGCAGTATCTCGATCGCGGATCCGGTGTCGGATCTTACACCCATAAGGCGCGCGGGTATTACTCTCGTATTATTTACGACAAGAACGTCTCCTTTGTTAAGGAATCTTTTTATGTCGTAGAAATGTCTGTGCAGTATCTGCCCGTCGTTTTTATCAAGGACCATGAGACGCGAGGAAGATCTCACATCCAGAGGATGCTGAGCGATCAGTTCTTCGGGAAGCTCATAGTAAAAGTCAGAAGTTTTCATTGTTCGCCTTTCGGTTGCGTTATTGTCAATACGCTACGATTATACAAGAAGTAAAATAATTTGGTACTCGTTCGGTTAAACATTATTTACAAAATAAACACAGAAAAATACATATATTAAGTCCAAAATAGTAATATATTTATGATAATCAACCTAGTGAATCATCAGGAGGGGAATAACTTATGAGATATTCTATCGGTTTGAAGAAGAGTACTGCTGTTATGCTCATCATTGCCGTCATCGCTTTGGCATTGCCCTTTACGGCGATGAATTCAAAAGCCGCTACGGGAGTAAGCGATCAGCAGGTTGCCAATCTTTGTAATTATTATGATGCTGCAACGGCGTTTCTGACTTTGTACGGTGACGATATCCCGCAGGATGTATATGTATCTCTCGATACTGCACGTTCACGTGCATATCCCGTATTCGAGAACGGAACGGATTACGACTTCGGTATTGCCATTTCGGATCTTAGGATCGCGCTTTCCGTTGCCGAGGCTGCTTTGATGGGTAATCCCGCACTTGCGAACGGTGCTCCCGGCCCCGTTATGGGAACTTTCGAAGGTATTTCCGCTGGTCTCGGAGGCGTCTCGTATAATTCTGCCGTAAGAGTAGCCGCTACATATTCATCATGCCGTAACCTTCCCATCTCCATGGTCAAGACGAGGATCATCGGTGAGTTCGTCGAGAGGATCTATCAGAATGTTCTCGGCAGATCTGCGGATGCCGAGGGTATGACTTATTGGGTAAACGGTATCGAGAGCGGAAGGTTTACTCCCAATGATGTAGTTCTTAACTTCGTTAATTCACAGGAGTTCGTTTCCAAGAATGTTGACAATGCTCAGTATGTAACCGATCTTTACCGTGCTTTCTTTGACAGAGAGCCCGATACGGCCGGACTTAACAACTGGGTGAATGCGCTTAATAACGGTGCTTCAAGACAGGATGTGGCAAGAGCATTTACGGGTACGCAGGAGTGGAGCAACGTTTGCAGCTTCTATGGTCTCGATGCTTGATACACCGCTGATTCGTTGTTAGGGAAGATGCCGCTTTGAATAAGCGGCATTTTTCTTCGGATAAAATTTGCTATAATGAATTGAATTCTTTTTGGAGGTTTTGATTTGGAAGATTACGTGATCACAATATCGAGAACTTTCGGAAGCGGCGGTAAACGCATTGCCAAGCATCTCGCCGATAAACTCGGAATAAGATACTATAACAAAGGTATCAAGAGCGTCAGATCCGGTAATGTCAGTATCAAGGATCTGTTAAGTGAAGGAGCGGGCGATACTATTGAACCGGAGTCAGCCTTCACTTATGACAAGGAACTGTTTGATAAGCAGGCAAGGGTCATTAATCTTCTCGCTGACGGCGAGTCATGTATCATCGTCGGAAGATGCGCTGATTATGTCTTATCCGGACGTAAGAATGTGTTCAGCTTCTTTATAGATGCCCCTAAGGATTACAGGATCAGGAATATAGCCAAGAGGATGAACGTCAGTGAAGATATGGCTGCGATATATGAGGCTTCTTCCGACAAATACAGGAAGGAATTCTACGAGGCTTACACGGGACGTATATTCGGTGATCCGGAGAACTATGATATGTGCTTCGATGCGAAGGAGATGGATCCGGAGCAGATCGAAGAAGCAATACTTGATTACGTGATCAACAAACTCGATACGGAGGAATAACGATAAGATGGGAAAGACACTTATAGCTTACTTTTCGAAGGCGGGAGAGAATAACGTCAACGGCGATATAGTTAAGCTTGATAAAGGCAATACCGAGATAGCCGCCGAGTATATCAAGGAGTTCATCGAGGACGCCGATATGTTTAAGATCGAGCCCGTTGAGCCTATGCCGGAGACATATGAGGACTGTTTCGCGAAGGCCAAGGTGGACCAGAGTGCGAATATGAGACCGGAGATCAGGAATTGTCCCGAGTCTATAGATTCTTACGATACGATCTATCTCGGCGGACCGAATTATATCGAGACATACCCGATGGCAGTCTTTACTTTCCTTGAGAAGTTTGACTGGACCGGGAAGACGATCAAGCCTTTCATCACTCACGAAGGTTCGTCGTTCGGTCGCGCTATCGAAGACATAACCGAGATATGTAAAGGTGCGACTATCAAAGAAGGACTCTCTATACACGGTGCGGATGTAAGAGGTTTTAAGATCTATATCAAGCGCTGGATCAGAACCTGACTGCCCCAATATTCACAAAGACTTTGAATTTATAAGCGGATTTATCCTTTAAAATGTTAACAGACATTTTATAAGGAGATCCGCTTATGTTATATCACGCACGTACGACTGATAAGATAATGGATTCGGAGACAGCACACAGCAACCGTGTAAGGGCACTTGCAGGCGAATGTGCAGTCGTTTTGAAAAATGACGGTACTCTTCCCATCGAGGATCCGGGGAAGATCGCATTGTTCGGAAACGGAGCCAGACATACCGTTAAGGGCGGAACCGGAAGCGGGGATGTCAATTCGAGATTTGTCGTAAATATTGAGCAGGGACTTAAGGAAGAGGGATTCGAGATAACGACCGGCGACTGGCTTGACAGATTCGATAAGTCATATGACGATCATATTAAGTCGTATATGGACAAGGTCAACAGGCTCGCTTCGGAGAAGAACCTTCCTCCCGCAGTGATAATGTTTGATGTCGTTCCCGGCGTGGCTCCGATCCCCGAAGTAACGCCATCTGATATCAATGGAACGGATACGGCGATCTATGTCCTCTCGAGAGACTCGGGCGAAGGCGGAGACAGACGCGCAACCAAAGGGGATTTCTATCTTAAAGATGATGAGATAGGGGCTATGAACTTCATCACTTCGAATTTTAAGAAGAGCGTCCTCGTGCTCAACACCGGCGGGATTGTTTCCCTTAAGGAGGTTAAAGACGGTTTTTCTTCCATTATCCTGATAAGCCAGCTGGGTAATCTTACCGGGCGCATTGCTTCTGATGTTATTACCGGCATATCGGATCCTTCCGGCCGACTGACCGATTCATGGTGCTTTGATTACGATAAATATCCGAATCAGGAGAACTTCAGTATCAATAACGGTAATACCGATGATGAGTATTATACGGAAGGCCAGTATGTGGGTTACAGATACTTCGATTCTTTCGGCGTAAGACCTGATTATCCGTTCGGTTACGGATTGGGCTATACGACATTTGATATCTCGGTTACGGATGTAATCGTAAGAAGCCTCGATGTCGATGTATGCGTTGATATTAAGAATACAGGCAAGAGAGAAGGTAAGGGCGTAGTACAGTTCTATATATCCTCTCCGCACGAAGTTCTTGATAAGCCTTATAAGGAACTTGTCGCTTTCGCCAAGTCGGATGCGCTTCTTCCTTCATCGAAGCAGTCGATTAAAGTATCTTTCTCTCTTGCTCAGGTTGCCTCGTATTGCGATAAGTGTGAATCCAAGGTCCTCGAACCCGGCGAATATATCCTTCTTGTCGGAGACGATTCCGAGAAGGTCAAGGCAGCGGCCAAGTTTGTTATCGGTGAGAGTATAAAAACTGAGAGATTAAGAAATGTATTCGGTGATGGCGGCGTGACCGGAGAGTTTACAAATCCGGGCCTTTGTGCCGCGACAGATGCATCAGGTGTTAAGGAATTTGTTATCGATGCATCTTCTGTTAAGACGACAGAAGCAAAGTATATCGATGACAGGGTAGAACTCATTGATAACAGACCGTCGGAAAAGATCAGATTCGAAGACGTTTTGGAAGGAAGAGCAACACCTGACGAGCTTGCCTCACAGCTTACCGTAGAGCAGATGGCGATCCTGTGCGTAGGCGATTACAGTTCCGATATGGTCCAGACGGCTAATGTAGTCGGATCCGCATCCATGAAGGTTCCGGGCGCTGCCGCAGAGACCGTATCAAGCCTTGTCGAGGACAGAGGTATACCTTCCATGGTCCTTGCCGACGGTCCGGCAGGTTTAAGACTTCAGCCTCATTTTAAGACCGATAAGGACGGGACCAAGCTTCCGGGAGGAGAGGTGTTCGGATTATCTTTTAATCCGTTCCCTGATGATATTCCCGAAGATGCTGTCGACTATTATCAATACTGCACGGCTATTCCGATCGCGACTGCGCTGGCGCAGAGCTTTAACCTTGACCTGATCCGTGAGATGGGAATTGTTGTCGGTGAGGAGATGAAGGAGTATTTTGTTCATTTCTGGCTCGCTCCCGGAATGAATATCCACCGAAATCCCCTGTGCGGAAGAAACTTCGAGTATTATTCGGAGGATCCTTTTATCTCCAGCAAGTGTGCTGCGGCAATGACACGGGGTGTACAATCGTTGGGCGGTCAGGGGACCACGATAAAACATTTCTGCTGCAATAACCAGGAAGTAAACAGGATGTTCTCCAATTCTCATGTTTCGGAGCGGACTGTCCGTAACCTTTACTTAAGGGGATTCGAGATCGCAGTTAAAGAATCACAGCCATATTCCGTTATGTCGTCGTACAATCTTTTGAACGGAACTCATACCGCGAATCATATCGGACTTTGCAGACATGTCCTTCGTGACGAGTGGGGATTTGAAGGCGTCGTGATGACAGACTGGTATACATCTCAGGAGAATGATTTCGGAGACTATTTGCAAGCAAAATATCCGATCTCATCGAGTGTTGAATGTATCAGGAGCGGAAATGATTGGCAGATGCCCGGTTGCAAAAAGAATGTAACTGATATAATTGATGCGGTAGGAAACGGAACTTTGCCCAGAGCGGATCTGCAGTTCTGTGCTGCTAATATAATCAGGATGGCGGTTAAGTGTTTTACTGATGGAAGAACTGTTTGATTCAAAAGCTTTTAGATTAAGATATGACGAGAAAACGAACGCCTGTGTGTTTACCCTGAAAGAATACGGTGACAGGGACGACTTCAGGACTCCGATGATGCATGCGGTGCAGATAATAAAGAAGCATGATTCGAAGCATCTCATCATTGAAGATGCGTGCGAGAATGCCGGTAATATCAGCGATGTCGATCTTAAGTGGATAAAGAAGATAATCATACCGAAGCTGAAGGCAACTTCTTGTGAACACATTTATTTTGTCGTTGACGAGAAGTATGCGGGCTCTGATTGTGATGATCTTCCGTATTCGCTTTTTAAAGGAAAGTTTAAAACTGATAAAGTCGTAAGCGAGAAGTTTGCTCTTCTTATGATCGAGAAGGGAACCGAAGAGGATGTTTCAGAAGAAGTTGTTTCCATGACCAAAGCTCAGGCGCTGGAGTATATGGGGCTTCCGGAAAATGCGAATGATTTTGCGATCGACGAGAAGTTCTGGGTTCTTTCCAAACAGATAAGAGGAGACAATACTCCCGAGGGCAAAAAGAAGATCGCGGAATTGTCTGCCGCATATGACATCGCGACGGGAAGACGCGATGAGAGAAAGGAAAAGGAAGAGTTAAGACAGAAGGAACGTAAATTCCTGAATAAGACAGCGGAAGAATGGCGAACGTATTTTTCTTATACCTGGTACAAATATCTTATCGGCTTGTTGCTTTTGGTCTTGCTCGGAAATCTCATCCATACGATAGTTACACGCCCGGGATACGACTGCGGTGTTCTTGCGATCGGACATTTTGAGAACGATTCCGATTATGTCGAGAAATTTCTGACGTCCAGACTGGGATTTAAAAACCCGTTGGTAAGTACAGTCGATATCGTTATTCCGAACGATCAGGGACAGTCGCAGCAGGCTTACGCCGACCAGACGGTCGCTTCGCTTATGCTGTCCAATCCTAACGTTCTTGTTTTTGATGAAGTTACTATCCCGTATTACTATTCATATCTTACGGATCTGACGAGCCTTTATTCGTATCTTAAGGATAATCTGACGGATGAGCAGTTTGCATTGATACATCCGGTCTATTTAAGCGAACGTGAAGCGATGGAGATAATGATCGAGTATGAGAATGAGTACGGTTCGGAATACGGTATGGTAGATGAGGATCTGTCCGAGTACAGTGCCGGTTCCGTTATGATAGGGATATCCGTAACCGATGAGGATGCCGTCTCGGCGCTGGGATTTGAGAATCTGTGGCCTGAGACAGATACATCACTGATATTCGCGATCAATTCACAGACAACGGATTATACGGATGCCGAGATGATCATTGCTCAGCTTCTCAGCTCAGTCCTGTGATTTTAAGAAGATAGTCTGTCTGTTCCGAAGTAAGTTCTTCAAGCTGCCCTTCCACGCTGTCTTCGTTGAGACTGAGTTCGCCTATGGAGATCCTCCTCAATCCGATTACAGGGCGTCCCCATTTGGCAAATATCCGTCTTACTTCATGCGTCTTTCCTTCCGTAAGTGTCAAAAGCGCGGTGTTGCCGTCCGTGATCTCGAGTATTGAAGGCTTAAGTTTTACGGGAGTGTCCATATCCGTGAGGACTATCCCGCGGGAGGCTTCGTCGACATTCTCCTTAGTAAGTTCCGGTCCCTCGAAAGTAACTTTGTAGGTCTTCGGAATGTTGTACGAAGGGGACGTAAGCCTGTGCGAGAGTTCTCCGTCATTCGTAAGTATAAGTAATCCCGTCGTATGGTAATCGAGACGTCCTACCGGCGATATCTTCCTGTTTTTAAGATTCGAAGGCAGGAACTGACCTACATGAGCGAGCCTTTT
Organism: Mageeibacillus sp. UBA6980; assembly: GCA_002450095.1. Taxonomy (GTDB): domain Bacteria; phylum Bacillota; class Clostridia; order Saccharofermentanales; family Saccharofermentanaceae; genus Saccharofermentans. Next base: position 51,803 of record DJYK01000021.1, read on the forward strand.
ATCCTCCATGGCAGTAAGTACGTTATCCGGTTTATCGAGCAGAAGATAGATCTTTTCCTTGATATCCGCTTCGCTTCCGTCAACCGTAACTGACTTTATATCATCGTCTTTAATGTGGAATCCCGGGTCTTTTATCGTTTTTCCGGAGACCTGAACTCTGCCCTTCGCGATAAGGGTTTTAACTTCCGTTCTTGTTCCGTAGCCTGAAGATGCCAAAGCTTTATCGAGTCTCATGATGAGATTATAACTCATAGTGTATAATTCTTTTATGCAGATAATTAATCTTGAGAACGGAATGCCTAATACTGTCGATGCGATGAATACGTTAAATAACCGCATCTATGCCGTCAGGGCTTCAGGAGCGCGTTTTGTTAAGATAATCCACGGCTACGGATCTACCGGCAGGGGCGGCGCCATACGCAAGGCATGCCGGCAGAAACTTCTTGAATACAGAAGAAAGCATATTATCAAGGATCTGTGTGCAGGAGAGAAACTCGGACCTTTTGAAGAGGAAGGAAGACAGTTTGCCGCACGTTATCCTGAAATTAGAAGTGACATCGACTGGGGAAGACATAATGACGGAATAACGATAGTCGTTTTCAAATGAGGTGTATATGAATACGGAAGAGTTTAACAATAAATGGAATGAATTCGAAGCGATGTGCAGAGCCTGCAATAACTGCCCGCTGCGGCAGAATGCAACCAACACCGTCATATACAGGGGAGGCCGTCAAGCGCCTCTGATGATTGTCGGTGAGGCTCCCGGTGCTAATGAGGATATGGAAGGCAGACCTTTTGTCGGCAGATCGGGACAACTGCTTCAAAGTCTCCTTGCTTCTTACGGTTTCTCTGACGAAGACTACCATATATGCAATATCTGTAAGTGCAGGCCTCCTCAGAACAGGAGACCGGAACCTGTTGAGATCGCAGCATGCAAAAGGCTCCTTGCCGTTCAGTTCCGTCTCGTACGCCCTAAGGTAATACTCCTTTGCGGGTCGACTGCATATGAGGGCTTCTTCGGACAAAAGGTAAGGATGAGCGATGTCAGAGGCAGATTCATCGAGAATAACGGTTACTATATTATGACCACATATCATCCCGCGTATGCGCTTAGAGATCCGAAACAGAAGATACCGATATATGAGGATATGGGGAAGGTAAGAAAGAAGCTTGAGGATATGGGTTTACTGCCCAAACTCGAACCGATTGATCCCGATCAATAATCGGATCATAACAGGGTATTGAAATTTAAAATTCGATTTGCTATACTTTCTTGCGTTGATTAATTCAACATTGCCGAATTGTGTAAGGGTAGCACTCCGGTTTCTGGCACCGTCTGTCTGGGTTCGAATCCTAGTTCGGCAGCCACGATAAGCAGACCAAACGGTCTGCTTTTTTTATTGCATAGAACCCTGTGACCAAAAGTGTGACAGATTGAATGAGTTGGTCAACAATTCAGTCACTATGAGGCTCTCAGTGACCAAAAGTGTGACTGATCGAATGATTTGGTCAACATTT
>DJYK01000015.1 GCA_002450095.1 Mageeibacillus sp. UBA6980
ATCAATACTACGCACTCCACATGCCCGGAGACAATGACATTGATGTCAGTAGTATAACCAAACAAGTCAACACACGAAGGTCCCTACCAAACATATCTATACTTTTCTCTCTTCATAGTATTTAGAAATCTTAGCTTTAATGTTGCTGTAGTAAGAATCAGTCCATTCCCGCTTATAATCTTCTTGGTAATTGATGATAATCGTATTATCATTTTTTTCTAAATCATAAATATTATAGTTTTCATCCACAAATATTCCGCCTACTTTTAACCATTCAACAATTCTTTCAAAATTATATTTAAAACATTCTAACCAACTTTTCGTTTTGGGAAGATTATATGCCAGTTTCAATCTACAGTTTTTTTCACCTTCACACTTTCTTTTTATATCGTATAACGTATGATCTATACGGTCTCCAAATACAGAGGCCCTTGACATGTTAATTCCATTAGTTTCTTTTGGAAAGTGGAATATCGGAGCCTTTCTGTATTCTTTATACTCTTCAACTAAATTTTGATTCAGACCGCACATATTATAGATTCGACGCAAAGAAATCAAACCATCTGCACTACAGGCAACTCCTTGGTCATCATATATAATTGATTTCCTATCAGGGTCAATATAAAAACTACGCAGCATTAACCATTTTGAATATTCATCGACACTTTGTGATTTATTAGCATACTCAATAAAATCTTGCATCACTTCAATGTTTTTTTCATACACGTCTTCATAATTCTTCAAACTAACTCTATGTTTTGTTATTGCTCTACCAAATACATCCTTTAATATAGAATCCGAATAATATGTATTTCTGTATTTCTTGTAAAAATCACTTTTCAAATACTCTTCTAATATATCCATTTTCTCCTCCATTATTCTATAATCTCTACTCCCTTGACATCATAATGAGAAGTGACGACTACAAACGATGAAACACTTCTTTCCTCTCCAGTATTCATCAACAGTCAATACTGTAAACAATCCTCTAGCGATTTTTTCATCTTCAAATCGGCAATCCCAATAAATACTATCCGAATTAATTAATTCCTGGGCTTTCCTAACATCATCAATATGCTGTTTAATTTGTTCAGGAGAATACTCTTTGTATCTTCTTGATGGCATAATTGTAATATTTGCAGCTGGATAAAATGTGCCAGTTTCGCCACTTCTATCAATCTGATGAAATAAAGCGCAAATCTCTTTCTCAGATAATTTCACTGAATTTAAACAAATCGCATATACATAAGACATGGATGCATACTCCAACAACGCCTGTGTTGAATAAGGCGTCCATGACACATAATGCCATTTGGGTTCCGTTATCTTATTCAAGAACCATTCATTATCAATTATAACATCTACCATAACGTCTCCTCCTTTGATTCATTAAAGTTCACCTAATTTAAAATTTGTCTTACTTTGTTCCTAACATGCGGTTTAAACAATATACACAATCTCTAGACGGGGATGCCCGTCTATCTTTCTCCGTTCTTGATCCTATGATAGTCCTCCATCTCGATATCAAGTGTAATCGTTCTCTCCCGGGTGTTACTCATTCGCTGCAAAAGGCTCACGGCTTCCTCTATGTCTCCTCGTCTATATCCGTCTGGGATGGTCGGTTGTTCTTATCTCGATTTCCTAAAAAAAAGATGTAATTAAATCATTATTTTCATCTACTGCGACAGGTTTCTTATTAGATTCTTCTTCAGCTTTTTTATAACGGCGAGTTTGCCCAAAATGAACAGATGAAGCCCTGCCCCTTGGAGCTTTTATAATATTTAAATACTTTTCTAACAATTGATTCACGACAAATATAATCCTCCTTTGTAAATTCGGCAGTATAGTTTCCTTTGTCTGCCGCGATTTGCCGTAATATGCCGAAGTTTACGGCATTATGCGTTCCCGCTGAACCGTTTGCCCCAGCAGACGAACAGTATCTTAATCATATCTGGACTCTATGTACTCAGGTCTTTCACAATCCCAATTCTCAACCCATTCGCCATCCGCTAACTCAATACAAAAAACACCTATATCGCCGGATTGAACCCAAAACGCATATCTGTCTCTTTCCCACACCATGCCCCAGTAATCCGCAGAACGGCATGGCTCGATCTCGCAAATCAACTCATCATCGATTGAATTGTACAGACGAATAATTACAGTATCATCTTCTATAGTTTGAATTGAGTAGTACGCTTCGTCATACGAATAGAGTTTCGAGGTGTCAGTAAACGACCCCCAATTATCCGTTGTTAATTGCTCGGAATCGTTACAGCCGCACAGGATCACAAACAAAGACAAACATACTAACAGTAATACTCTTCTTAATCTACGCATCAGATAATCCCCCATAAACCCGATTATGAATCCTCTCTTGATTCATATCTTCTTTCTCCCCACCATCCGGGCAGTAATCTGTTTCTCTCCATATTTCATAGACTGTTTTCTATTATAGCAATATATTCCGTCTCCGGGCGCTCCTATATGCCGGACGATATTTCGAACTATTATGTAACGGAATCTCAGATATTGAAATTCCGTAACAAAAAACACGGCAATTTCGTGACGCAATTGTGAATGCGGTAATTTCGTAACGAAGAAACAGGTTATTCCGTGACGGAATCTCGTATAAGCAAATTACGTCACGAAAACACACTGATATTCGTGACGTAATCTTAAAATATAGAATTACGTTACGAAAAGGGCCTCGATATACTCATATCCCCGGCGGATACAGAGCCGACAAGAAGAATATCACTATAAGCCGCTGCACCATTCCGATAAACTCTCATATGAACAGAGGATCGTTCTTATGTTTATCAAACCATCCGTCGATGCAGGTCTTAAGAACGCTCGTCTCATAAGTGACCTTATCTTTATAGTAATACTTAAACGGGCAGGTTCCGATAATACCATCGGCAAGGATCATATCTTCTCTTATCACCGTCCAGGTAAACCCTGCATAAAAGATCTTATCTTCGGTCTTAAGACCTCTTCCGCTTAAGATCACGGCGGGTACAACACCGTGTCTTACGACCCAGTCACCGTGCCTTACATTCCCGTCGACCGTTACCAACGGAACACCTGACAATGAACCATCCTCATCAGGCTTAAGGAACCAGTCGTAATCCTTGTAACCGATATACCTGCGGTACTTCTCATACTCATTCTTTGTAAGAACGGTAATGCCGGAAGGGATGACATCAAGCCTTTCCTTACCGGTCGTAACGCCATCTATAAGATCAGGTTCATACATAACGATCTCTCTTCGGTCGGGCTTCGGAAAGCGTGCCGGTCCCTCGTTACGCACGTCTCTTAAAAGCTTCTCCTCATAAGAAATGTAAGCCCATATCTCGAGACAGTGCATCTTATGGACCTTACTGTAGTAACAGATGTACGACATCTGCATGTTATGTTCACGAAGCTTAAGATCAACGGCATCCAGGATCTTAATAAGCGACTTGCGGTTGATGACATGAATTACGTTAAACCTGTCACGGCTGATAAAGCCGTTTCCGGGACAAAACTCTCTATAGAATTCCGAATCTTCTTCTATCTTCCTGTCGATCTGAACTTTGTAAAAAAGGAATACTCGTAGTGCCACTCGCATTTCTTCTTAAGTCTTTGATCAAAGTCGTAGGTCCTATGGTCATTCTCGATAGAGTATTCAATCCCGGATCTGTACCTTGCGTAAAGAAGAGCCGAGATCGCACCGGCGGCATCGTCAGGAATGATATTGGAGTTTTTATTAAAAAGATCGATCATCTGATCACCTGCCGGATGTTTACATTGAACATTTCATTCTCCTCCCATATCCCCGTTACGGCCCATAACTTAAAAGGTATCCCATATATTATCTCATAAAGTCCGTATCCTGCCACGGATCTGGCGAAGACGGTCAAGCAAACAGCAAGTGTTGCTTTCAAGATGGAGTTCGTCGGGCTTTCCGGATCATATGCCTGATGTAGATCCTCTGCACCTTCTTAGTGCAGAATTCGATGGCGGGTCCACCTGCAAGAACGGATACGACGGTAAAGAGCCCGATCCTCGCACCCAAGAGTATCCCTGCGACCATCAGGACAAGGTCACAGGCGATCTTTACGTATTTAAGGTCTTTATGAAGCTTATCGGTGATCCAGAGCGTAACGCCCGTAAAGGCATCGACGCCGATATCGACCGCTATGTAGATGCCGAGTCCTGCCGCCAGCATCGCAAAACCGGTTACCGCGATAAGTATCTTTACAGGCAGTGCTTCGGTATGGACCAGAAGTTCGAGAAGCTTTGTGCCCGCATTGGCGCTTATACTGTAGAGGACCATATATATCATGGTCCCTATACTCACATATCTCCTGTCGACAATAAGAAGAAAGATAAGAAGGACAGCCGTCACCGCCAGCGACACAGTTCCTATGCTCTCGAGCGAAAGCCCGAGGATTATCCTTATCCCGTCATAGAACGAACCTACCGCATCCATACCGAGCGAAGCAAAGTTTTCAAACCCGCAGCCGACACCGCACAGGACTGCTCCTATGGCAGTAAGAATAATATCGCTTATCTTTGGCAGATGTAACTTTGTGCGTTTGTCCATAACTAATTATACCCTCAGAAGATATGCATAGTGCTACAATACCTCTGCTTTTTACGAGGAGATTATTTATGAGTAAGACAAAAAGACCTTTTTTCGCGCATTATGCGAAGATCTTCAAGAACGAATTCAAAGGATACAACACCAAGTATCTTATTAATGACCTGACGGCCGGAATCACGGTCGGAGCCGTAGCCCTGCCTCTCGCTCTCGCATTCGGTGCAGCGAGCGTCGATCCCGAACACCTGGCATTGGGTATCGCGGGAGGTCTTATAACCGCCATACTCGCGGGGCTCATATCGGGTATCCTCGGCGGCGGATCGTTCCAGATATCGGGGCCCACCGGAGCCATGGCCGTCATCCTCGGAACGATAGTATCAGGTCAGTACGGGATACAGGGAATGTTCATGGCCACATTCATCTCGGGACTTATACTTCTGCTTTCAGGTCTTCTCCGACTCGGAAGATTCGTGCAGTTCATACCTAAGCCCGTTGTCACCGGCTTCACCTCGGGAATATCACTCGTTATCGCAATCGGACAATTTGGAAATGCCTTCGGTGTCGATGCTTCGGGAAAAGAGACGATAGACAAGGTCCTGACCTTCGTATCCAATATAGGTAAGACCCATCTTCCTACATTGGCGGTTGCAGCGATCGTGATCGTCATCATGGCCTTATATCCCAAGAAGCTTTCCAAATACGTTCCATCCTCGCTTGTAGCGATAATCATCGCCACTTTGCTGGTTAAGCTTACGGGACTTGACGTAAAGACTATCGGAGCGATCCCCACCTCGATCATCAACTCCGAGAACCTTAACATAGGAGCCGTAAGCATTCCCATGTTAAGCTCCATATTCCAATACGCGATAACTATTGCTCTTCTCGGAATGATCGAGAGCCTTCTGTGCGGAACGGCAGCCGCAGCGATGAAGAAGGAGAAATTCGATTCGAACGTCGAACTCATCGCTCAGGGTGTCGCCAATATGGTCGTCCCTTTCGCCGGAGGTGTACCTTCCACGGCAGCCATCGCGAGAACCTCCGTAGCAATCAAGAGCGGCGGCAGAACGAGACTTACATCAGTCTTTCAGTCGATATTCCTCGTACTTTGCATGTTCGTCCTTTCCCCTCTCATCGGTATGGTCCCCTACAGCGCACTCGCAGGTGTCCTGTTCGTAACTGCTTATAAGATGAACGACTTTAAGACCATAAAAAGCTACTTCAAACACGGATTGAAAGATGCGATCATCCTTTGCTTCGTAACTATGGTCGCTACCGTTATCTTCGACCTTACTTATGCGATCGTAATAGGAGTCGCACTCTCCATGATCATCACGATAAGCAAGCTCGCAGATATAAGAGTAAACATCGAGGAAGAGACCCTTATTGGCAATAAGAATGCGGGCATCGTCTACAGCATCGGCGCTTACTTCTTCGCTAACGGCAAGCAGCTCAAGAAGGCGATCGAGAAGTGCCCGAACAGATACGACACATACATCCTCTCATTCAGAGGCGTTGTCTTCGTTGACGTATCAGCAGAGACGGAATTTCTGGAAGCGATCGAATATATTAAGGAGCAGGGATCCGATTTCTGTTTCGTAGGATTAAACAGCGACGTGAGCAACGCACTCGAGAAGATCGAGTTCCAGGAGACGGTCGGACGCGAACACTTCTATCCGAACCTCGAGGATTATGTCGCTTCCATCAGGGGATAATCATCAGATCCTGATCTTCTGATAGTAAAAACAGGCCAGCTGCGTTCTGTCACGAAGGTCCAGTTTGGAGAGGACCGAACTCATCATATTCCTGACGGTCCCTTCCGACAGGAACATCCTCTCCGAGATCTCCTTGTTGGACAGTCCTTCCGCGACATGCTCGATAAGCTCCTGCTCTTTGGGGCCTATATCAAACTCGGAATAATCAAAGTGTTCCTTGCGGTTAAGAAGCTCGGGAAGTTTCTCAACGACTTTGCCCGCGAAGACCGTCTTCCCGTCCATGACCGCACGGACGCATGTCGCGATCCCATCACAGTCCTGCTTCAGGATGTAGCCTTTGGCCCCTACGGTCAGAGCCTTGTTGATATACTCATCATCAAGAAAAGTCGTTAGGAAGATTATCTTCGTATCCTTCTTTTCCGAGAGGATGCCGTCAGCCGTCTCGAGGCCGTCCATACCGTCCATCCTTATATCCATGAGGATGACATCACAGTCGTTGCCGAGAGCATACGATACCGCGTCCTTGCCGTTATCAGCTTCATTTACGACCGTAATCGGCTCACCGTCACCGTCGTTCTCAAGTATTACCTTCAACGCTCCCGATACGAGCGGATCATCATCTACGATAAATACATTTATCATTTCATGTCTCCTTCTTGGCAGTCACAAGAACCGTAAAGCCCTTATCATCCGAGAACACTCTCGCCGTGCCGTTTATCGACGCTGCCCTTTGTATTATATTCTCTATTCCTATTCCGGAACCGCCGCAGCCGTCTGCGGTATAATCCCTTTCCTCACAGCGCCCGTTATCAAAGATAAAGATCCTCCAGAAAGTATTATTCTCTATGACCTCTACTCTCACCTTATCACCGTTGCTGTACTTATTGATATTTGTTAGAGCCTCCTTGACTATGCCGAGCACCGCCTTTTTGAATTCGCTCGAAGTCGGAGACTCTATCGAAGTCATAAGCTTGGCATCGAACTTCGGATCCAATGACTTCATAAGGTCATTAAGCCCGAGCGACAGATCGATCGAATCATCGTGAAGCTCGTGAACGGACTTTCTTATTGATGTCATCGCATTATTGATGGATTCGTCCACGGACATGAGATAAGGCTTAAGCGTCTCGTCCTTGTTAATGACCGTGACCGCTTTCATCTGTACGATCGCACGCGTAAGTATATGACCGACATTGTCGTGTATCTCACGCGCTATACGATTTCTCTCCTCCAAAGTCGCGAGATAGATATCATTCTCGCTGCGGTCGACCGCAGACCTTCTCCTCCTTCTTTCCCGTATCGCATTCTCACGGGACTCATCGTATTTCTTAAGAAGTGACTCCCGCTCCTCTTCCGTCTTCAGAGAATTAAACGAGATGTACGAGGACAGGATAATAAGCCCTACGATGACGAGACTTCGCTCTCTTAAGATAAATGCCGTCACTAAGATGAGGAAGACAGGTACGATAAGCTTGATATGAAGAGGCTTTCCCCGGATGCAAAAACTCCAGCACGCGAGAGCGGGAAACGCTATAACCGCTTCTTCGAATCCTGCTGCCGCAGATACTGCGCTTATGAAAGCAACAGCAAAAACATATACGGGTCTTCCGACAAGCAAGGAAACAAAAAGGAAGAATACAAGAAGCAGTATACCCGTTAAAACCTTAACATCGGTAATGGAAAAGCCGGCGACAGCAGAAACCGTCGCCAGCATCAGAATCGTAGTGATCAGTATAATGATCCTGTCCGTTAAGGACCTTATCATGCTCTCTCCTTAAGTAGCTATCTTATCAGATTTTACTATAAGTCTGTGTCTTCTTTACAACAATTCCTCCGACCGTAAATATCGCCGAGAACAAAGTAAGCATCAGAACGGACGTAAGAAGCAGTCTCGGGCTGTATTCCATAATGCTTCCGGTTACGCTATTGACGGAATCGAGAACTACGACAGCCCAGTAGAAAGGCAGAAATCTCGATGCATTTACTACTCCGGCATTCATAACGGACTGAGGCACGAACACGCCACACAGGAAACTCATCGCGAGTCCGATGATATTGGTGATCATGGGAAGCGAATCCGCCGATATGGCAAAGGACGAGATGAATGAAGTAAGCGAACAGTTGCAGATACACATAAACAGAAGAATTATGAATATGGCATATCCGTATTCTCTCATCACCGACATCCCTGCCCCGTTGATAAGAAGCAATGCACAGGCAATGATCCAGAGCACAATCCCGCATACGAGAAGTCCCAAGACATTCACGACAGACTGTGACAGCGGGCTTACGGGAGAAACGTTGACTCTCGAATTGACCTTACCCATATTGTTCTTGATAATGACCATTCCGACACACTGACATAAGACGGAGAAGCTTATGTAAATGAAGAACTTGGACATATAGCACAGCGTAAACAGCTTCCCTTCGGCATCAGGCTTAGCATCGGCATCAACCGTCAATACATATGCATCAGCCTTCAGAGACAGGTTATCCGTTGTCCTTGTTACCGCCTCCTCCGGTTCGAATCCGAGATCGACATAAGCGTTATATGTCTTTATGTAATTATTGATCATGGACTCGACTATGTATTGAGAAGGACCTTCGTTCGATGCACTGATGAATGTTATCGCCGTATCATCGCCGTTCTCGATCTTAGAGGTAAAATCCTCATCGATGGTTATCGATATATTTACGGTCGTAAAGTAGACCATCGTCCTGATCGTATCCTCGGATTTCCCCTTAAGATCGATAAGTTCATTATTCCCGGACAGATATTCGATAAGTCCGCGACTTACTACGGAATCCGAATTATCTATGTATCCTATCGTATAAGAACTGTCGTCAACACTCTTGGTCTCTTCCGTATTTCCGAATCCGCCGTTCATAACGAACGCCGTCATCATGACCACGAAGATGACCGTGTATATGATCAACGTGGTCTTATGCTTAACGACCATCTTGAAAAAGTGCTTAAACAGATGCATATTTCTGCCTCCTTAATCTCATAGTTGCGATCCCTAAGAATACGACTGTGATGAGTATTATCTTCACGATCTCGATATAGAAGGTAGTCAGATCCTCATAGTAGACAAGTCTGTAAAGCGCCATATTCAGGACTGTAGCCGGGTTGATATCGTTGATCACCGGAACATATCTCTCGATCAATCCCGGCAAAGTGGCGATCATCTCTCCGGATATGAATACCGATGTCATGATGAGAGCCGTCCCCTTGTTTCCTCTTGTCGAGACACTGCCTTTGAAGAACAGTCCGAACATCTCCCCCATGCTCAATGCGAACATATTGGCTGCGAGAATGAAGAGGATGAGCTGCGGGAGCCTGTTTCCTACGGGAACCTCGAAAAACTTATTCATGCATATTATCGAGAACGTCGATATACACAGCGATACGACAAGTCTCGACAGAAAAGCCGTGATGATCAGTTTCAGTTTGGACACCGGACTTACGGATGTCCTCATGGCAACCTTACGTTCCCCGACGTCGGCCTGAAGCTCGGCGACCATATTAATGCCCGCCATGGCCTGGAACAGGATTCCCATCACGATCGTCGAATAATAATACCAGTTATAAGGATCGGTCTTCTCGGCAAATACTCCCTGCTCCTCGCTCATATAATCAACTTCCGCACTCATACCGTCTATGATGGAATTAACCGCACCCTGATCACCGGTTAAGACAGCATCTCTTATCAGATCGTACTCTCTTACATAGTAATCGGCGATCGTCTTCAGGATCATCGAATCATTGGAGTTGTATTTGGGCTCAACAGCGATCTCGATGGTATCCTCTTTAACGATGAACACGCCGCTAATCTCACCTTCCGAGACCATCCTAAGGATCGTTTGTTCATCTTCCTCATCGACAAGATTCAAGATCGCCTCGTCACCTTCTGAGATCTCATCCAAAACGGCTCCGAAGTACGAAGCGAACTCATTATCCGCCTCATAGATCACTGCAGCGTCTCTTACGTCTATACGGTTCTCGATATCGTACAATCCGCCGAATGCCAGGTGAAAGAAATACATCAATGTCACAGGAAAGATAAGACTCCAGAAGATGAACATCTTATTGCTCAATGTCTTTTTAAGACTGTACTTAAACATGTCCGTCCCCCCTTTAATCGTCCCTTAATTCCTTACCCGTCAGTTCAAGGAACACGTCATTCAACGTCGGCTGCTCCGAGAATATCTTACGAAGCTTATATCCGTCTTCCTGAAGGATATTGATTATATCTATGACATTGTGTTTGCCGGATCCCGCTTCCACCTTAAGAAGACTGTCCTCATAGTTGACCGTATATATATTCTTAAGATCGTTTATCTTCGTAAGCACCTTCTCATCGAGTCCCGGGACTTCGATACTGATGAGCTCGCTCTTCTTGATCATCGCCTTTAACTCATCGACCGTTCCCGAGGCTATCGCCTGTCCCTTATCCATGATTATCACGCGGTCGGCGAGCTTCTCTATCTCTTCCATATAGTGGGATGTGTAGACGATCGTCGCGCCCTCTTCGCGAAGCTTCATTATCCCTTCGAGGATATTGTTGCGGCTCTGAGGATCTACAGCGACTGTCGGCTCATCAAAGAAGATGAGACGGGGCTTATGCGCGATGCCGCAGGCGATGTTAAGCCTTCTGAGAAGTCCGCCCGACAGTTTTTTGGGTTTAAATTTGACAAAATCCCTAAGCGCTACGAATTCAATCGCTTCATTTACCAGCTTTCTTCGTTCCTCCTTGTCTTTGATATAGAGACCGCAGAAGAAATCGATATTCTCATAGACCGTAAACTCATCAAATACCGCGACCTCCTGAGGAACGATACCGATCTGTCTTTTGAGGTCGTAAGACTTCGGGGTCATCTCCTTATCGAACACCCTGATATCTCCGCCGTCATATTCTAGAAGCGAGAGTATACAGTTGATGGTTGTGGATTTGCCCGAACCGTTAGGCCCGAGAAGTCCCAGGATCTCTCCCTCTTTGACCTCCATACAGAAGTGATCCAAAGCGATAAGTTCCTTGTATCTTTTTACGAGGTTTTCTACTTTAATAACAGTCTTGCTCATTTGTCTTCCTCCTTCATCTGATACGATTATCATCCAAAACCAACGGGAAGATAAGTGAATCCGGTCACATCCTTATGTGACAAATGTCATATCACGACCCTTCTTGTTAAATCCCGCTTAATCGGTTATGTTTATAAGCATGAGAGTTATTGGAATCGTAGCCGAGTTTAATCCTTTCCATAAAGGACACGAATACCTGATAGAAGAAGCGAAGCGCCTTGTCGGCGATCCCCGCGCCGTCGTAATGACGGTGATGAGCGGACCGTTTACACAAAGAGGCTCCATGGCAGTCTCCCCTAAGCACGTCCGGGCAAAAGAAGCACTTATAAGCGGCGTTGACGTCGCGATAGAACTTCCGTTTACTTTCGCATGTGCCCCTTCCGAGAGGTTTGCCTCGGGAGCGGTCGAACTTCTGTACAGGACCGGAGTTGTAACCGACATAGCTTTCGGAGTCGATTGCAAGGACCCCTCACTTCTAATGGAACTGTCAGAAACAGAACCCGATGAGAGCGTTCTTAAGGAAGCACTCGCGAAGGGAAAGTCCTATCCGTCCGCAAGGGCCGACGCTATTATCGCGAACTATAACGGAGAGGCTGATAAAGACCTCATCGCCGACACATTAAGACAACCCAATTCCATCCTGGCACTCGACTATATAAGAGCCGTTAAGAGGATGAATACCGGCTTTAAGATCCATATGATCCGAAGGATGCCGGGGATGTCGGCGACTTTAGCAAGAGAAGCGCTTGATACCGCTGACAGAGGAAGCGTCTCTTCCGTCGCAAACGCACTTAACGGGGTCATTCCCGACAAAGCGCTGTCAGTAATGCTCTCGGCCATGTCTCATAAGGACTTCAAGATCCCCGATCATGAACAGTACATGGAGGACGTAAAGATCCAGCTCAGAAGATCTGAGGATATCTCTTCCTATGCATATATGACGGACGGACTGGACGGATTTATAAGGAACAACATAGATAAGGACCTTCAGACCAAGCATTTCACCATGCCCCGAATAAGAAGAGCCGTTGCTTCTCTTATGACGGGTCAGACAGCATCGTATGTCGATGAGGAGAAACACGTTCAGTATATACGTGTATTGGGATTCTCGAATGAAGGCAGATACTGCCTTAAGATAATGGGAAAGTGCGCGAGGCTTCCGATAATAAGTAACCCCTCCGACGCGCTTGAGCTTTACTCGTCGAATCAAAGACTTAAGAAGCAATTCGAATCGGATCTTCTCGCGAATGACATCTATGCCCGTTACGCTTCGATGGAAAGCGGATACGAGTGGAAGATCTCCCCTATCAGGATCAAATAACAACAAAAAGACTGCGCATACACGCAGTCTTAATATTTCAACGTAATAAGATAAGATTACTTAGCTGCGTTTACAGCCTTAGCAACTCTGGACTTAGCTCTTGCAGCAGCCTGCTTGCTCATGTGACCCTTAGCAGCAGCCTGATCGACAGCCTTCTGTGTATTCTTGAGAAGAGCCTCATCAGCTGTGCCTGCAGCAACAGAAGCCTTGGACTTCTTGATGACTGTTCTGATAGCAGTCTTCTTAGTCTTATTAGCCTCTGTCTTCTTCTTCGTTACTTCAACACGCTTTATAGCCGACTTAATGTTAGGCATTTCATTTCCTCCGTAATAATATGGATCATTTCTTTTTTAAATTACCGAGAGATTTTAACACTATTGCCCTGATGGTGCAATAGCTTATTTTCACCTTATTTTTATACGTCTTTTGTCCCGTAAATGCTCCTGGTCGCTTCATATATCGCGATACCTGCGGCGGTAGGAAGATTAAGACTGTCGATATTGTCAGTGTGTTCTATCCTTACGGGCTGCCCCTTGGTCTTATATGACGAAGGAAGCCCTGTCGCCTCGTTTCCGAATATAAGACTGAAAGGGGTCTTGATATCCGTATCCTGTAAGATACGGCTCCCGTCGAGCATAAAAGGATACAGCTTGTTATCAGGGAACCTTTGCTCATAAGCCTCAAACGAATCGAAAAGCTCCATCCTGACTCTCGCCTTCGCCCCCATAGACGCTCTTACCACGCGAGGATCGAACATATCGACAGCGGGAGGAATTACCGCTATATCAAGTATACCGAATCCTGCGCAGGTTCTTATGATGGTACCCATGTTTCCCGCATCCGACGGATTGACGAGAACTACATGGCATCCGCCGAGTATCCTGTCAGAAGACTTCTCGATAACGCCGATCACGAAACAGTTTCCCTTCTTCGACAGTATATTGAAAGGCTTCTCTGACACCTCTACGGGAATGGAATGCTCCTTGCAGATGACGTTTATCTTCTTTATCGTATCAACAGCATCAAACTTAGGATGAAGGATCACCGCCTTCACCGCTGCCGGACACACATTCAGATATTCCATCGTCACGGTCGCCCCGAGACTGTACGTTACTTCACTTTCTTTCTTATAACTTGATACTTTCATAATGTTTTTCATCCAAAAGTTGTATTGTTTATTTTATATGGTATCATATTTTAGAATTATCCTTCGGAGGTATAATAAAAATGGAGAATGAGAACATCAACAATCAGGGTCCTGTTATTGATAACAACCCTTCCGCACCTTCCGGCAACGCTAAGATCTTTGCAATCTTAAGCTATATCGGAATCTTATGGCTTTTGGGTCTTCTTATCGAACCTGAAAAGAACGATCCGTATGTTAAGAACCACGTAAACAACGGAATCATCCTCTGTATCGCAGGAGTCATCTGTGCCATCATTCCTTTCCTGGGATGGCTGTGCTCTATCGTTGTTCTTGTATTTGCTATTATGGGCATCGTAAATGCCGCACAGGACAAGATGTATACGATCCCTCTTATCGGAGATAAGATCCAGATCATCAAGTAATAATCGATCCGATCCGAGATTTTAAAAACGAGCTGTGCGCCATGCGGTTGCACAGCTTTTTATGTATAATAAACAGTATGAAGATCAAAGTAAAACACTCCGATTACGATACAGTCATGGCTCTGCCGCGTCCGGAGCATAAGAAACCCTGCAGACCGTCAAGGCTTATCGCCCGCATGGGAAACCTCGTGACACGAGGCGAGCTTAAGGATGTCGGGTTCTCATATGAGAAGATCGATATGGAGAAGGCCGGGAACGGTCCGTGGCTCATACTCATGAACCACAGCAGCTTCATCGATCTTGTGATCGCATACGAGATACTTAAGAACAAACCGTTCAATGTAGTATGTACGTCTGACGGTCTCGTCGGTAAAGAGTTTCTGATGAGAAAACTCGGATGTATCCCCACCCGTAAGTTCGTAACGGATATTACCCTGATCTCAGATATGGATCATGCGCTTAATAATAACAAGACGAGCGTTCTTCTGTATCCCGAAGCAAGTTATTCTTTCGACGGGACCGCGACAAGACTTCCGAGAAGAATGGGCGTCCTGTTTAAAAGACTCAAGGTCCCTGTCGTAATGATCACCACATACGGTGCATTCGCAAGAGATCCCTTGTACAACAACCTTCAGAAAAGAAACGTTAAAGTTACGGCTGATATGAGATGCCTCTTCTCGGTCGACGAGCTTACATCTATGAGAACGGCCGAAATCGATGAGAGACTCGACGAGGCGTTCAGCTTCGATTACTTTAAGTGGCAGTCTGATAATAAAGTTAAAGTGACGGAACCCTTTCGCGCTGACAGTCTTAACAGGATCCTCTTTAAGTGTCCGCACTGCCTGAAGGAAGGTCAGACCGAAGGCCGCGGGATCACGTTCACCTGCCGTGCCTGCGGGATCAGATACGAGATGGACGAATACGGAAAACTTCACGCGGTTAACGGAAAGACCGTATTCTCTCATATCCCCGACTGGTACGCATGGGAAAGGCAGCAGGTCAGGGATGAGATCACAAACGGAACTTACTGTCTCGATACCGAATGCGATATCGGGATGATCGTCGATTACAAGGCTCTCTATATGGTCGGCAGCGGAAGATTAAGGCATTCCGCCGACGGCTTCGTGCTCGAAGGATGCGACGGAAAGCTTCATTACGAGCAAAGCCCCTCGTCCTGCTACAGCCTGTATTCAGACTACTACTGGTATGAACTGGGCGACATCGTCTGTCTCGGCACAAATGACTGTCTCTACTACTGCTTCCCGAAGAAGAACGATATAGTCGCGAAGACCAGGATCGCGCAGGAAGAGCTCTATAAACTTAAGAAGAATACGAGTACTCGATAAACTCCGGATCGAATGACGTAAACTCCTCCCGATCGCGCCACGTCTTATCCGTGCCCTCGGGCGAAATGAAGATATAATAATCGTAACCTGTCAGATCCTGCCCTTCAAGTTCATTCAGCCTGTTAAGCGATGTAACCGTTATGTCAGCCGAATAGAACATGGTCTTGCAAAAATAATACCTGAATCCGACCGGCGCCTCTATCTGATCGAGCCATTCCTCATTCTCGGAGAACAGGACAAAATAGGATACATTCTGATCCTGGGGAAGATCGTGGATATCGATGATCGTCCTCACATCGTCTACAAGTTTCTCCTCATCCGTAAGATCCTGTCGTACAAGAAGCGTCCCCGCCCCGAGAAGGTGCATCGGAAGGACAAGAAATGACAGAGCGATAAGGACCCCCTTCATAAGACCGGATCGAAGACCGATGTCATCCAGTCCTCTTATGATACACAGAGCCATAACGAGCATCACGCCGAAGCAGAATGCATCAATGGTCATTACATATCGCGCATACCAGCAAAGCCTCTTCGCCTCGACCCACGGCATCGAGAAAATATACATAGCAAGATTCCCCGCCTGATATAACACATAGTTAACGATGAGGAACACCGCCGTGAATCCGTAATCCGCGATCTTCAGGCCGCCCTTGGAATACACCTTAAGAACAATAAAGATCAGAGCCATCACGACGAACATCCACACAAACATATCGTTATGCGTGAACACCTCGGTAAAGAACATCTTCAAGATCTGACGTATGTTCTCGGGTGACTTCTGCGCGAGGATCTGTTCATAATACTCTCCCGATATCCGGTGAGGGGTCTCATCCGATCCCGCGAAAACAACATGCATCCTTATCCCCCAGATCACCCTCATAAGGACCGGGCCGGATATCAAAGCCGCCGAACTTTTGACAAGGCCTCCGACAGACTTATCCGACCGTCTTGTCAGATGAACGACAAGTATCAGACAGGATATAACAAAGAAGATCCCGCTGCTCTTGACCACGGTAACGAGCGACAGCACCGGCGCGGATGCCGCAAGAGCTTTTTTCAGGTCATCTTTGTGACTTATGATGATCGAATACGAAGCGACTCCGAGAGCCGCGATGAGGCGGTCGACCATGAGGCTGTTGACGCCGTTCTCAAGACCCGGGTAACATGTCGTAAGCGCTACAGTCCCGAGAAGGGCGAGGATATATGAGACGATCCTGTTAATTCTGCTCTTGTTATCGGCAAAACCAAAGAAAGTGATACCGCAGGATAATGAGAGAAGTGACTGCCCGAACAGGGCGTGCCCTTCGGACATGCCGAGAGCCTTACAGACATACCAGACAAAGACCGACGAACCGACGGGATAAGATCTGTACTCGATTATCCTGTCCGTCGCATCGGGAAACTTCGAATCATAGATGAGATTCTTTACGATGAGCTCCCAGTGCGTGAAGTTATCGTAGTAGTAGATCCTCGCTCCCGACAGCCAGACAAAAAGATACACCGAGAACACCGTAAACACTATGGTTCCTACGGTGATATCACCCTTAATGTGATCAATGAAAGTCTTAACGGATGATCCGGATTCGAATATTAGATCGTATAGATAGAACAGGTATCCCAAGATGAACAGAGCGATCGCCGAAGGGACAAGAAGGTTGATGCAGCCTCCGATAAAAAGGATCACTCCCGTCACGCTCAAAGCAACGACCGGACAGACTTCGGGCCGAAGGTCAAACTTACGGCGGATAAAATGTGCGATCCCGCCGAACGAGAGCATAAGAGCGATAAATCTTATTACGGTAATCATCGAGTTAATTATAACTCAAAGAATATACTTAAGTCTTACCTTATAAATGAACGGATAACCTCAAGGGACGGAAGCGAGTTTCCGTCGTAATCGAACAGAGCCTGGTTCGCCCACTCGTTACCGCCGGGTCCCTTCTCGCCCGTATAAGCCAACGCCGCTTCATTCGCCCAGCCGACACCCGGGACGGGTATCCATCCGGGCTCCCAATAGAAGAAACCTTTATTGAGTTCTCCGGCTGACGAACGCCTCATGAACTCCTTCATAAAATCACACTGACCTTCGCGCGTCATAGGATACTCGAGTTTATCTACAAGTTCCTGTCTTGTGGCATAGCCCTTGCGATCCGAGGGAGCAAGTTTCTCATACGAAGCATAGTCCTCCATCGTAAAGCCCATCGACACCTCGGCAACGACCGTCTGCTTGCCGTAACGGCGCTCGATGTCGCGCATATTGAATTCCAGCTGATCCATCGTCCCGTGCCAGAACGGATAGTACGACAGCCCTATAACATCGATATCTTCCCCGCGCTTAAAGTAGTTATCGAACCACTCGACGTACATCGGATTATTGCCGCCGTTATCGAGGTGTATCATCACGGGCATAGAAGGATCGAATGCACGGCACGCCCTGACGCCGGCTCTTATAAACAAAGCGATATTATCAAACTCGGGCTTTCTTCCGAACGGCCACAGAAGCCCGTTGGTGACCTCATTTCCGACAGCCGTCATATCGGGAGACACGCCTGCCTCCCGCATAGAGGAAAGTACATCAGAAGTGTAGTCATATACAGCCGCTTGAAGAGCCGGAACATCCAACCCTCTCCAGGCTTTGGGCATAGTCTGCTTGCCGGGATCAGCCCAGAAATCCGAATAATGAAGGCACAGGAGAACCTTGAGCCCGATCGCTTTCGCACGGGTGCTGATCCTGATCAGTTTATCAAGGTCATTCGTACCCGCTCCGTAGGGAACGCCTTCCTCGGAGTAAGGATCGTTCCAAAGCCTTACGCGGACCCAGTTAAAACCGTATGCCTTCAGAACAGTAAGAAGATCTGCTTCCTTACCGTTATCAAAGTATCTCGCACCGTGCTCTTCCTGCTCGATCAGAGTGGAAACGTCGGCTCCTTTAATGTATCCGTCTATACCGATCATCAGTCAAAATCAAACTTCTCGAATCTTTTCATCATCGCCTTGTAGCGGGTCCTTACAGTCTCGTTCATGTTGAGCACGTCCTGCTCGCTTCCCGTAAACTGACAGCGTATGCAGTAATACTCATCCTTGGACTTATCATAGAACATATCGATGTCCAGGTCACGCAGAAAACAGGACGGACACCTGTAGTTTAATTTACCTTTTCCAGATTGAGCCATGTTGTCACATCCTCCCCTTCCTTGATCGTCTTTGTCATTCCTATCGTGTACATCGGTGAGAACGCATAACCTTCGCGGACATATACTTCGGCATCACCGTCATTAGTCTCCATGCTGACAGAGGTATCTATAGCGGGGATGACCGATACCGCTCTGCTCCCGCCTTCCGAACGTAATTCACGGCACTTATACTCATAAGACAATTCGACCGCGTTCTTCCCGCCTTCAACCTTCAGCGTGATACCCGTCATGTCTTCGGGATACTCCGTCGTTCCATAGCAGCCGACCATGTATTCGTTGATCTTAACCTCCGCGTCGGGGTCACTCATCTTAAGGATCTTACGCTCGAACCTGATCTTCGAAGAACCCTTCTCGAATGTGATCACGGTCTGAAGTGTAACCGTCAGATCGTAGAACTCTATATCCACGGGATCGAGTGTAAGGATCTTGGAATCCGAAGTCTCGGAGAAGTGAGCCTTGGTCCTGCAAAGACACAGATCCACCTCTTCGCCCTTATAAGACAGCTTCGCCGAACGAACGGTACCCTCGCCTGCATAATGAGTAAAATAACCGGCGCGGTATTTCTCCTGGATAAGGAACGGATACGAAGCATCCTGAACGTGAGGAGTGCCGATACCGACCTTCCACTCGAGCTTACTTACATAAGGACGCAGATCGACGAGCGCTCCGCCCTGATCCATGTTGATGCATGCGCGCATATAGGGGTCGGCATACCAGAACACCTGCTTATCCGAGCCGTAGAGGATGTCTCTCCACAGAGCGCACTCCGGCTCATTATAATGCTTCTTCGCCCTGTAATAATCGGCGAACTCAGCCATCGTAAGATCCTTGAGCTTGCCTTCCTTCTTAAGCTTGCCGTAGTAAGCCATACCGTCCTCGTAAGACTTCCTAAGAAGCTCATAAGGAGCCTCCCAACGTCCCATCTTGTTAAGCCAGCCCGGGCCTACGAACATCATATTGTACGAATACCCGTCGTTGTACTTAGAGAGATCCCTGTACTGATCGATGATGTTATAAAGATACGGGTATTCCCATGTCTTCGAATCGTAGATCATCCCGCGAAGAACATTCTGCGGATGCGTTCCGAAGTTCGATCCGTTACCGTCATAGCATGCGATAAGATCGCGTGACAGATGCGGGATCGCGACGATGCCCGAATCCTCTTCCTCGTTGGCAGCGGGCGCGTGAGTGTTCTGCTTGGAAGGTATCCACGGATTCCACGGTCCCCCGTCGAAAAGCGTATACCACGAATTATTGCATGTGTGATAAGCCTTAGGTCCTTCTTCCCAGCAGGTAGCGACCGCGCACTTTACGGAAGGGTACTTGCTCTTTATGTAATTCGTAAGATCGGCATCCATATAGTAAGAACCCGTCGACTCCGGATAGAAACCGAAGATATCGTAGAACTTGCCGAATACGTCATCGACGATAGCCATCTTGTCTTCCATCGAGAACATCCAGATACAGAAGTCCTTTGTATTGTACTTCTTCCTGAACTCTTCACACGGAAGTCCCAGGAGCGAGAGCGCGATCTCATCGCCGTAAGTCTCGTGGTCGTGCTTAGCGATCTCTATCGCCTCTTCGTTGAACAGACTCGCATACGTCATCTGTATCGTCGTCTTAAGACCGTTCTTATGTGCGGTCTCCTGCTGGAACCTGAAGATATCGAGTGATTCGGTAAGAAGTGATTTTCTTCCGATATCTTCTTTCTTCCCCTGCCCCGTTACCTTCTCGGCATACTCGGGAACCATCTCGGGACGATGGATTATGTTTACGACAAACTCATTATCCATTATGCTTTTCTTCTCCTTTTTTACTTAAATTCGGCATACGTTCCGGTATATGCGGCATACGCCGCACACCGAAAGACATTTTCTGTTGATATCGGGGATCAGCCCTTGGAAGCGCCGCCCGTAACTCCTTCTACGTAGTACTTCTGCATAAGGATGAACAGGATGGATATCGGGATCGATACGAGAAGTCCGCCTGCGCAGAATACCGAGAAGTAGTGTGACTTAAGATCCTTGCCGAGCATGTTGTAAAGTCCGATCGCTACAGTCCACTGAGACGAGATACCGGAGTTTAGCATAAGCTTCGCGAATACGAAGTCTGCCCAGGGAGCAAGGAATGAGCTTATTACCGTATATACGATGATGGGCTTTGACAGAGGAAGGATTATCCTGAAGAAGATCTGTGCCTCCGATGCACCGTCGAGCCTTGCAGCCTCTCTTATGGATGTAGGGATCGTATCCATGAAGCCCTTACAGATAAGATATCCTAAACCCGCTCCGGCCGAATAAACGATGACCATTCCTACGTGACTGTTTGTAAGTCCCAATTGCTTCATTACGAAGTAGATAGCGATCATGGACAGAACGCCCGGGAACATATTCAGGATGATGGAGAACTTCATCATCGCCTGACGTCCTCTGAACCTCATACATGAGAACACATAGGAGACCATGAGAACGAATATGGTCGAGATTATGCACGAGAACACTGCGATGATAAACGTATTCTTAAACCATGCGACGTACTGAACGACCGAGTCGGGCTCGAAGAGTACGATCTTGAAGTTATCGAGCGTCCAACCTTGCGCCGGGAAGAAATGCACCGTGTCGATTCCCCTGTACTTCGAGAACGATGTAACGAGAAGCCAGATGATCGGGATTATCCATATCAGTGCGAATACGGCAACCAGTACGTTTATTATAATCGTGGATATCAGTTCACTCTTTTTCTTGGAGCGGAGCTTAAGCTCCTTCTGCTCAACAGTATCATTTATCTTTGCTGCGTTTTCCATTACTGATAACTCTCCTCTCTTCCGTCTGACAGGAACTTCGAGAACGCTATGAGCGAGAACACCGCGCATATAACGAATACGATGATTCCGATTACTGATGCCATCTTGTAGTTGTAGTACTCATTGGTAAGTCTGAACAGCCATGTTACGAGCAGATCGACTTCCTTGGCGTTGGCGTTAGCGAGTGTCTGGTTGGTGGTAACGTATGTGTCTTGAGTAAGAAGATAGATAACGTTGAAGTTATTGATGTTTCTTACAAAGTCGGTAATGAGCGTGGGACCTTCGACAAACATGATGTAAGGCATGGTGATGTGCCAGAAGATCTGCCAGGCATTCGCACCGTCAAGCTTTGCCGATTCGATCTGCGACTCGGGGATGTTAATGAGGACACCGGTCGCTACAAGCATCTGGTAAGGAACGCCAACCCAGATATTGATCATGATGATCATGAATTTCGCCCAGCCGGGGTGTGTAAGGAAAGGTATGTATGTGAGGTGACTTGAAACAAGTCCTATTGTCTTAAGAAAATCCGTAATCCCTATGGAAGAACAGATGCTGTTAACGATTCCCGTATCGCCGAAGAAGTATCTGACGAGAAGGAGCGTAACGAACTGTGGAACTGCGATGGTAACTACGAATAACGTTCTCCACATCTTCGGGAACTTTACCTTGCGGTAAGTTATGAGTTTTGCCATCACGATTCCGCCGAGAAAACATGTGAATGTCGAGAAGAAAGCCCAGACGAGGGTCCATCCCAGGACTCTGAAGAATGCATAGCCGAATGCGGCATTACCCGAGGAAAGACTTAAGATATTCCTGAAGTTTGTAAGTCCGACCCAGGTAAACAGCGCCGAAGGAGGCATATGCTGCTGATCGTAATTTGTGAATGCGATAGCGATAAGGATAAGGATCGGTATGATGTTCATGAGAACGATGCCGATCGTAGGAAGCGTCAGGAGCGTAATATTGAACCTGCCGTTGACAAGCGTTTTTACGTCCTCTACGAAACTATTGACGTGCATTCCCCTTGCACTTTCCTGCTGAAGCTCATAAGCGCGCTTTATGTTATGAATCCACAACAGGATGAATACGAAGATAAGGAATAATGCAACAACGGAATTAAGCAGGATAAGGAATGAGTTATCTCCTTCAATTACCGTATTCTGCATGGTTACGGGATCAAACGAAGTGGAACGAACCGTATCGCCGAGCGTCCCGAACTTGGCAAGGTTGGGAGCCGCATAGAATACACACATAAGTATGAAGAGTACTTCAATCAGTGTGGCGAGTATTCCCACGATATACTTTTTACGAGCGAAGTATCCTGCACCCATAATGACCGTCGACAGTTTAACCCCGAGATCACCCTTTGATAATGCTCTTCCGAAGTCTGAGAAGTATTCACCAATTCCCTTGAAGAAATTCGTAAATGCTTCTCTGGCAGAAGATGCATGAACTTCATTTTTGCTTGCCATAATTTGATCCTCTTTCTCATGATCTTCCCGTAAAAAACGCCTCATATGTTATAGGTGAGCATATGAGGCGTTCCGGGAATCAAGCTTTAGATTAAGCTACAGGAGCCTCGATACCTTCAACAGCCGTATCAAGGAGTGCCTGGAGGTCCGCACCGTCAGGATTGCCTGAAGCAAGGATCTCACCCAATGTCTGAGCAGGTGCCCAATAGTTTCCGCCTACACGCTGAGGTGTAGCGAAGTCAGCCTGAGCGGCGAGAGCAGCGATGGCAGGATTAGCCTGTACTTCCGCAGAAGATGCAGCAGCGATGTTCGAAGGTCCGAGACCTCTTGCATTGAATCTTCCAATCTGAGCCGCTTCGTTTGTGAGGTACTCAGCGAGGAGCATTGACCAGCCGATCTGATCGGAGTAAGCATTAACACCGATGAGCTTGCAGCCGGAGAATGAAGACATCTGTGTCTGTGTGCCTGCGAGATTGAATGTAGGGAGCTTAGAGGCAGCGTAATTGTCGCCCCAGGCAGCCTGTGCAGTCTCGGCTCTCCAAGTACCGTTGACGCAAGCGGATACTTCACCGTTAGCAAGTGCAGTAGCCTGCTCGTCATCCGTCATGTTAACCAATGTACCTGTGGATACATAATCGATGATTGCCTGGCATACATCAGTACCGCCCTCGGCATTCCATGTACATGTATTTGTTGTTCCGTCTTCATTAAGTGTGAGCTCGAGGCCTGCACCTGCGAAGAATGAATACAGATACCATCCGTTACTCAAGTCCATTGCAACCTTTGTGCCGGCAGCCTCAGCAGCAGCGAGCATGGAATCAAGAGAAGCAACATCCTCTTCCGTGAATACTGAAGAATCGTAGAACATAAAGTAACCGTTATCAGCGGTCATAGGATAAGCATAGAGCTGACCGTTAACCGTAGCGGCTTCTACGGAACCTGCAACGTTCTCGGCTGCAACATCATATGTGTAGTAAGCACTGATGGGCTGCAAAGCACCGGCATCAACGAGAGCCTGGATCTGGTCATCAGCGAAAGCAAATACGTCAGCTGCCGCCTCGATATCAGTAAGGACCGTATCCTTACATGTAGATTCGGACTCGGAACCCAGCTGGATATCGAAAGATACTTCGGGATAAGCTGCGATGAACTCGTCGATCAAACCTTGTGTATAAGCCTGATCTTCCTCAGAAGCCCAAACCGTAAGAGAGACTGTTCCCTCTGTTGAATTGATAAGGTTCTGGATAGCGTCGTCTCCGGCAGCCGCTCCGCCGTTAGAGCTCTCTTCAGTCGCGCCTGCGCATCCTGCGAGAGAACCGATGAGCATGGAAGCTACTGCAGCGAGTGCAACAAACTTTCTCATTTTCATATGGATGTTTCCTCCCCATAACTTATAAAAATTGTCTTGCCGGTCCGTAATTTGTGCAACCGGTTGTTCTAACCTAATAATAAATCATTTGTGAAAATCGTCAAGAACCAATTTGCCGTTGTGCGGTATTTTAGTCGATATGTCCACTCGATGACTGAAATTATTAACAATTTGCACAATAATCGTTAACGACACAATTTGGAAGAATTATGAGCATAAAAAAGCGCAACCCATTGCAAAGACGGAGGCGGCTATCTTTACAACAGGGTTGCGCAAAACCTTTTGTTATCAGTATCCTTTACTGTGTCGATCTTTTAAAAGTCACATCATAGTGGAGAAGTTTCTTCTTCGGGATATCCTCCCCCGACATCAACTGGAACAACGTGGTGCAGGCCTCGGCACCGAGTTGCTTGGGATCGTAGTCCAAAGTCGTGATCGCAGGCTGGTAGGATTCCAATACCGGACTGTTATAGAATGACGCTATCTTTATGTCAGCCGGCACCTTAAGACCTAATTTCCTGATCTCGTCGAGCGCATATACGCATATCATGTCATCCGTGCAGATTATGCAGTCAACGCCCTTGTTTATGGCATCATTCACGTTGCGCACCGCTACGGACTTATTATCAGAGTTCATATATATGATCTCCTTCTCGACAGGTATCCTCAGCTCGTCGTACGCTTTAAGGAAGCCTTGCTTTCTGGATCTGTTTACTATATGGTTCTCGTCTCCCCCGATAAGAGCGATGCGCTTCATCCCCTTAAGCAGCAGTATCTCGGTAAGCTCCTTACATGCGCCTATGTGATCGTTATCTATCTGGAAGACATTCTTATAAGGAGTGCTTCCTATGGTTACAAAAGGTATGTTGGACTCGAGGAGAAATTCCACACACGGATCCTTAAAGAGGGTTCGTGCGAGGACCACGCCGTCCACCTTCCTGTTCCTGACCATTCTCTCGAGATTGGAGAAATCATCCTCATATACCATACAAAGCAGGATGTCGTGATCGTATGTCGAAGCGATATCCGAAACACCGATCATACATTTCTGGAAGAAAGGAAGCTCGGTTACGGTCGAATCTCCGGGGATCACCCACGCGATGTTATAAGTCTTTGACTGAGCAAGTCCTTTCGCGAGCGGGCTCGGTCTGTAGTCATGTTCCTTGATATATGCGAGAACCTTCTCTCGTGTAGCGGGACCTATCCTTCCCTTACCGGATATGGCACGTGAAACGGTAGTCTTGGATATATTCAGGGCTTTTGCGATATCGTCTATAGTCAGTCTGTCTTCAGTCATTATCTCATTCCCCACGAAGATCATTTGCGCAAAATCCGGTAGATAGAACGCAACCGGTTGTGCTATATTCATTCTATCAATATTTTTTCAAAAATCCATACAAGTTTGCAAGAGGTGTTTTATGAAACCTGAACAATTCCTATTCGGCTGCGCCTATTACGATGAATACATGCCCGTATCCCGCATAGATACGGACTTCAAAATGATCTGCGACGCCGGCATGAACGTCATAAGGATCGGCGAATCCACCTGGTCGACCTGGGAACCCCGCGAAGGAGAATTCGACTTTACATCACTTATAAGAATGCTCGAAGGTGCCCGTAAACACGGACTTCAGGTTATCATCGGCACCCCTACTTACGCCGTCCCCTCCTGGCTTACCGACATCGATCCGGACGTCCTTACGACCACCGCCTCAGGCAGAGCGTTGTACGGACACCGTCAGCTTACGGATATCACGAATCCCACATACCTTAAGTATGCCGAACGCGTGATCCGCAAGATGCTCGACGTCACAAGATCATATAACGACGTGATCATAGGATATCAGCTCGACAACGAGACCCGTTCCGCAGGAGCGGCAGCCACCCGGGTACAGAAAGAATTTGCGCAACAAATGAAGGAAAAGTTCGACGGAGATCTTCATGCCTTCAATCTCGAATTCGGCATGGATTACTGGAGCAACAAGATTCCTTCCTGGGATGCATTCCCGGACGTACGAGGCACGATCAACGGCTCTTTGGATGCTGAATACCGGGCATTTTTACGGGACGTGGTCACCGGGTTTTTCAAATGGCTTAAAGAAATCGTGGATGAATACAGAACCCCTTCGCAGTTCATAACTCATAACTTTGACTATTCCTGGGTAGGATACTCCTTCGGCATGCAGCCTGAAGTAAACCAGAAAGACTCCGCTTCGGTAATGGACATCGCGGGAGTCGACATCTACCATCCGTCCCAAGAGGACCTGACAGGCTGTGAGATCACCATGGGCGGCGCTGTCGGAAGATCTCTTAAGAAGGATAATTATCTTGTTCTCGAGACTCAGGCTCAGGGCCGTCCTTCCTGGACACCGTTCCCGGGACAGCTGACCTTGCAGGCGCTCTCCCACCTGTCATCCGGCGCAGGCTCGGTCATGTACTGGCATTGGCACTCCATCCATAATTCATACGAGTCATACTGGAAAGGGATCTTAAGCCATAATCTGAAGCCGAATGCCCCCTATCTCGAGCTGTCTTCATTCGGAAAACTTATGTCTTCTCTTAAGGATCGGATCACATACCTTAAGAAGACAAACAATGTCGCGATAATGCTCGATAACAGAAGCCTTACGGGAATAGACGAATTCCCGTTAAACGGAGAAGAAGCATTTAAGGGCAACTCGAAAGAGGACTACAATCATATGATGCGCCGCTGGTTCGACGCCTGTTACCGAATGAACATAGAGACGGACTTCGTCTACCCGGACGATGACCTGTCTTCGTATAAACTACTGATCATCCCTGCCCTCTATTCGGCATCGGAAGAAACGATCGGGCGTATCCGCGAATATGTTATGAACGGAGGTCACCTCATCATCACCCCCCGCTGCTTTATGAGCAACGAACACCTGAAGATATATCACGACGATCAGCCTCACAATATGACCGATCTTACAGGCGCGACATACGATGAATTCACCGTCCCCTCATCCGTCGGATTTAAGGGCACGCTGCCTCTTAAAGGCAGCGCTTCCGGCATTATGGAATTCTATACGCCCATTCAAGGAAGCAAAGCGCAGATCCTCTCGTATTACGATCATCCGTATTGGAACAGATATGCCGCGGTTCTAAGGTGCGGCGGTGTAACCACCGTAGGCACCATACTCACACCCGAAGACACTTCGGAAGTCCTTAAAGATTGCCTCTTACACGCAGACATCGATATCCCTGAACGATCCTTTCCCGTTATCATCAAACGCGGCACAAACCGTATGGGCGAACACATATTATTCGTATTCAATTATTCGATGGATCCGACTGTTTATACCATCCCTTCGGCCTGCACAGACCTCGTTTCCGGAACCGAATATTCCGCCGGCGATGATATCGAGATCTCCGCCTGGGGTTACCTTATACTGAACGAAGGCTCAGACGAATAGAGTCTGCAAAGATTATCTATAAGAGAGGATACCCCGCATATTATCTCATCGACAGACGGCATGGCCGTCTTAGTACCGCAGAACATCAGAAGATCGCGGCCTACGACCATGCCGTTATGCATATAATCTCCGAGCTTAACTCCGTTCTTGATCGAATAATCCTTCTCATTTAACCTGCCCAGAAATTCGATAAAGAAGCATCTGCCGAACTCCGGCAGGAACACCGCAAAGTCCGGATAATAGAAGTCATCACCAAGGACCAGCAAAGGCTCATATACATAACGTAATCCCAGAGAATCCAGTGTCTGTGCAATCAGGACCTCAGCCCTCGAATTGTACCTCACACCTTTATGCTCATAGTCATAATCCGTCTCTTCCATATCCGCCCGAAGCTTCTTATTGTCCCAGAACGCCCGTCCGAACGGCGCTTTGATCCGCTTCGCATCGAATACGAACGGTGATGCCGCTTCCTTAAGCGTTAGGATCAGCTGCTTTCTGTATGCGATCAGTTGCTTCCTTCTATTGCTTAATTCCAGGATATCTTGACCACTCGGTGTATTCGCATAATGTTCATGCCTGTACCCCTTACCGTCTTTCAGGTAATACTCCCTTATGATCGTTCTGTTCCGGCGTTTTCCCGTACAGACTCTCGGAAGCTTTGACAACTCCGCTTCTACTGCACCTAATCGCGCCTGCAGATACTTTACGGGAAGTTTCTCCCAATTATTCATAATCTGTCCCCTTATCCGATGATAATAAGATTATGAACGGTAATGAGAATAAAATCACTCGACAATTGATAACAATTACCGACAAAAACCGACAAACGGACTACGGTCGGATCAGCCGATATCCCCTGTATAGTCCCCTGTTCTTCCCGATTTATCGACTCCAAGTGGGGATTTCAGCCGATATCCCCTGTACAGTCCTCAGTTTTCCCCGATTTATCGGCTCCAAGTGGGGATTTCAGCCGATATCCCCTGTATAGTCCCCTGTACAGTCCCCTGTTTTTCCCGATTTATCGGCTCCAAGTGGGGATTTCAGCCGATATCCCCTGTATCGTCCCCTGTTTTTCCCGATTTATCGGCATCAAGTGGGGATTTCAACCGATATCCCCTGTATAGTCCCCTGTTCTTCCCGATTTATCGGCATCAAGTGGGGATTTCAGCCGATATCCCCTGTAGCGTCCTCAGTTTTCCCCAATTTATCGGCACTTAGTGGGGATTCAATGGCAACAAAGTCCGGGCGAGCGTCTGATCACTTAAATATCACGAACGACTGGGGTTTCAGACGGATGATCCCGTCTTCGATCTTACCTTCGCCGACTGACCAGATGATTCGGCGTCTTAAAGGCTCGAAGCCGGAAGACAACTCGCCCGAAGAGTCGAGCCGGGCGGATAATTCTTCCGAAGACGGATTTACGGCGATCAAAAGGTCCTTACGTCGGTAGATAAAAAAAGGCGAATCATCACTTAAAAAGACAATATCGAATGGTGCGTCAGAACAGAGCGAATCCTCCGAGAGGCGCAGTTTTATCAGGTTTTTAACAGTGTTAAACAGAGAATCCGGTATTTTACGAGACTTCTCGACCGTCGGTGCGTCAGACGAATCGTCGCACGGAAGGTATAACTTTCCGTTAAGGCCGGCGGACAACGTATCGGCATCCCACTGCATGGGGGTTCGAGAGCCGGTCCGGGTATATCCGCCTTCATAAGACGGCAGATCAAGGTATCTCATGCCGATCTCGTCTCCGTAATAGATGAACGGGACACCGGGCATCGTAAGAAGGAAACAAAAAGCGATCTTAAGTTCGATCGAAGACAGATTATATGATATGCGGGTAGTATCGTGATTTCCGGTTATAAGACTTATAAACCCGTGATCTTTGACCGCATTATATGACGGAAGCCATTCGTTTATAAACTTCGAACAGGATATACGTGAATCCTTACGGAAGTAGCTCATATCCGGGCCGTCTGTCTCATAATCGCGGAGCAATGAATTATAGCCGTTACCCTTATGATCGAGATAGAAATCCATATCAAACCCCGCATCTACGATCGATGTATACGGATAGCACCATTCGGATACGAATACAGCGGACGGATGATCCTTACGAAGATCACTCAGGATATCTTTCCAGACAAGGGCGGTTTGAGGCCAGGCATTCTCCCCTTTTACGAGGCTGTCGGCCATATCGACGCGGAATCCGTCGCAGCCCATATCGAGCCAGAATCTGCATATATCCTTGATCGCCTCACGGGTAGCGAGAGCTTCGGGCGAATCAACAGATGACTGCCAATCCTCTAAGGGATTCGTCCAGCCGTAATTCAATGCGGGCTGGCATTTGAAGAAATTCAACATATATGTGCCGTTACGCTCGGTCTCGCCTCCGATATAAGGGCGTCCGGGGATCCCCTTAAACCAGGAATCCGTCCATATATAACGGTCCGAATATTCATTATGAGAAGCCTTCGAACTTTCAATAAACCACGGATGCTCCTCGGATGTATGTCCGGGCACGAGATCGAGTATCACGTGAATGCCCCTCTTATGAGCCTCAACAAACAGGTTACGGGCATCGCGGTTGCTACCGTAGCGCGAAGCGACCTTCTTATAGTCGCGGACATCGTAACCTGCATCCTTGAACGGGGAGTCGTAGATCGGGTTGAGCCAGAGCGCGTTGCAGCCGAGTTCACATATATAATCGAGTTTGGAGATTATTCCGTTGAGAGTGCCGACTCCATTGTTGTCCAAAGAATAAAAGGACTGCGGATATATCTCGTAAAACACTGCATTCTTAAGCCATTCAGGTGCCATAGGTTCAATTAAACCTCCGATATTGATTCAGTTATTTTCTGTATTATAATATTCGGCGTATGAGAAAGACCACACCTAAAGGCATAGTATTATTACTGCTGACTGCCCTTATCTGGGGGTCTTCGTTCGTATCACAGAGCATCGGTATCAAGTCCGTTGACGCCTTTACTTTCATGGGTCTAAGGACGATCCTCGGCACCTTGATCCTGTTCCCCGTCGTATTGATATTCAGGGACAGAAGCGAGCCGTTCATGGACGGTAAGACTATACGGTCAGGCGTAATACTCGGCATCGTCTTTGCCGTTGCCCAGAATCTGCAGCAGTTCGCCTTCTACTATTCGACTTCAGGCAAGATCGCTTTTCTCACGGCATTCTATATGTTCTTTGTTCCGGTACTCGGGATCTTCCTTAAAAAGAAGATCGCTCCCCTGACCTGGCTGTCAATACTTATAGCTCTGGCAGGTCTTTTCCTGCTCTGCATCAATACGGAAGACATAAGTTCGATCAACAAAGGAGATCTGTTAGCGCTTGCCTGTGCCGTAGTCTATGCGGTGCAGATAATGCTCATAGATAAATACACGGGCGAGAATGTTAACGGCATCAAGCTCTCATTTATGGAGTTTCTGACGGCAGCGATTCTTACGACTCTTATGATGTTTATATTTGAACATCCGACGATCGAAGGGATCAAGGCTGCGGGACCCGCGATACTTTATTCCGGCATAATGAGCTGCGGCATTGCATATACGCTGCAGATAATCGGTCAGAAGCATGCGAGCCCGGTAGTAGCTTCTCTTCTGATGTGCCTCGAATCAGTGTTCGCGGCGATCGCCGGATGGCTGATACTTCAAGAAGCCATGACACCGAGAGAACTCGCCGGATGCGTCATCATGTTTGCCGCTATAGTCATATCACAGATCTCGGAGACGATATCGATTCAGAAGAAAATCGAAGCCTGATCAATACAGATTCTTGCCTTTTAATCTAAAAAATGTAAATTATAATTATAAAAAAATTGCGAGAATCCGAGGTAGTATATGAGCGATAAGATCGATCCCAGAACACGCAAAACACGTAAAGCAATCGAAGACGCCCTTGCCGGACTTCTTACGCAAAAGGAACTGCATAAGGTAACCGTCCAGGAGATCACTGAGATAGCGGATATCAACAGAGGTACATTCTATAAGCATTATCTCGATATCTATGATCTTTACGACAAGATGGAAAGCGATATCCTCCTCGATATCGGAATGCTCGCATTACAGCTCGAGGAACTCCCGTCGAACGAATTCTTCAAGCACCTCATAGATTTTATAGACGGCAGACGTACTATATTCCAGATGATCTTCTCGCCTAACAGCACCGGACAGATCCGTGCAAGACTCACACGTTGCATCGACGGTGTCTTCAGAAAGGTCGAATCAGAGAAACAACACATTGACCTCAATGACGATAAGCTGAACTACAGGACCTACTACAGATCTCAGGGTTGCATCGCGGTTATAGCAAAGTGGGTAAACGACGGATTTAAGGAATCCAAGGATTTTGTCGTATCGACGATATCCGAGCTCGATTCCAACACCCAGAAGTTTATAGTCCAGTCCTCTAAGAAATAAGATCCCAAAGCGAACTGATCCGGTCGCCGGGAAGACTTCTCGGGAACGACGGAGACTGCTCTGTCTGTATGTAACAGGCTTCTATCCCCACGCCCATCGCGCCCCTTACATCGGCGAATTCATCGTTTCCGATCATGACGCAGGTGTCGGGGCCGGTCTTTCCCAACGCCTTGGAGTAGAACGCGAGCGACGGCTTCTTCACTCCGACATCAGATGATATGAAGACCTTGTCAAAAAGATCATATATCTTGAGGTATCTGAGCTCGGGGACGGTAAAGCAGGACTGCGCATTTGAAAGAAGATATATTTTCTTTCCGCGTCGGCGAAGCTCGGCAAGGACTTCAACTGCCCCTTCATAGAGCCTAAGCTTAACAAGCGAGATGCTTCTGAACATAACGGCTGCGTCAATAACTTCAGAAGGCTCCGGCGTTACCTTCCTTCTCTCGAAAAGCTCCTTAAACACCTCGAGAAGATCTATCTCGACATCTTCTTCCGATATCTTATGTCTGCTCTTACGAAGTCTGCCGTAAGTATCGATGACCTTACGCGCGCACAGCCTCTCGTACTCGAGGCGAAGATCCGTATCGTTATACTCAGCGCCCTTCAACGAATAGTAATTGGCGAGGCTGCTCCACAAAAGAGGAATGGTCTCGTCGGTCTTTATATCGACGAGAGTCCCGTAAAGGTCAAACATGAAACAGTCTTTATCTTCGTACATAACTTATCCCCTGACGATCCCGTACTGCGTGCAGATATTCGTAAATTCGGCAGACCTTGCGAATCCGTAGAAAACATCCTGTCTCGATACGCCCCTGTTAAGAGCGGTCACCCAGTTATTAAGTCCGGCGGGATCGGGACTTCTGTCGAGGAAGACGCTGTAAAGTCTTGTGACATATTCCTGATTGGAATAACCGGCGCCCGTAAACTCCGGGCTGAAGAAGAATCCGTAAGCACAGTTTGTACCGGATATCTCGTGATTCTGAAGCTGGCTTGACCAGAACTCATATCCGCCCGTATCAGGTCTTCTGCCGAGACATATCCTGTACAGTCTTCCTACAAACGCACGAACACCGGAAGCGGATGTTACAGTTACATTCGGCGATCCGGATCCGCCCGACGTAAGTCCGTAGTTGAGGCAGATATCGGCAAACTCGGATGTATTGATGAACTCCTCGACCATGCTCATCCTCGACGCGCCGTGCGAGAGTGCATCGAGCCACGCCGTTCTTCCGGAAGCGTCTGATGCTCTGCCGAGAAGAGTCTGATATACGACTTCTATAAAGTCACTGTCGCTCAAACCTCGGTTATTAAACTCGCCGCTCGAGAATACGGTTCTCGCCAGATCCGCACCGTTACCGCCGTTTGTTACGATAGCAGAAAGTGCATTCTTGGAATTATCGTCTGCGGGTCTGTTTAACGCATGTCTGTAGAGATAATCGGCAAATGAAGCCGCATCGGGACGGGTGATCAGAGCCGTCACCGTTCCGACGGGAGAATCGGAGTGGCTGCTGTCTCCGACGGCACGATAGTATACCGTATATGAACCTGCTGCAGTCGCTGCCGGAAGTGTCGTAAACCATGTGGTCCCGTCTAACGAATAGACCATATATCCGCCGTTCGCGACACCCGGATGGACAAGATCGTGGTACGATCCGTCGTCTCTTATACCTTCAATTGGCTTAGGAGGCGTTGTTACGGAGGCGGGAACATTCCCGTCCGCCCAAACGGCGGACGAGCCTGTAAGAAGCACGACCAGACCGACAGATGTTGCCAATATTCTCTTAATATGTTTAAGCATATGATCTTCCTCAACTGATGATGATATTCTAATTATACAGCATGTTATAATCTTTTTATGAATCAGAAACGCATAAAGATAATACTGAATCTGATAATCACGGTATTTACGCTCATAGGCATCGTCCTGATGCTTACAAGCGAAGCCGAGCCCGGAAGTCTTCAGGCAAGAGGGATAGAGAATTTCAAATTCTACACTGTCCTCTCAAATGTATTATGCGGGATCGTATCTTCGGTCTACCTCGCACTGACCGTCGCGGGCAAGAATACGGATAAACTGTTATTCCTTAAGCTAGCGGGACTCTGCGGCGTTACCATCACATTCGCGGTCGTCGCATTCTTCTTCGGCCCCGTCTACGGTTATGCTCAGTTCTACAAAGGCGGCAACCTCTACTATCACCTTCTGGAACCCGTTGCCGCACTTATCGAATTTCTCGTTATAAGAAGGCCCCGGATCACGATAAGGCAGGCGGCGCTCTCGGCGGTCCCTACATTTCTTTACGGCTGCTTCTATCTTATGAATATACTCATAAACGGCATCGGCGGGCCCTGGCCCGATACCAACGATTTCTATGCATTCCTCAACTGGGGTTACCCCATAGGGATCCTTATATTCTTCTCGATAACGATGCTGTCCTTTATCCTCGCCCTTATATTCAGGAAGATAAGTAATATCAGAGCAGTCGAATGACTTGCCGTAACATGCCGTCAGTCTGACCGATACTTTATTTATCGAGTCTCTGGCGCTCTACCAGCTCAGCGAAATAACCGTTCTTCGCGATCAATTCATCATATCCGCCCTCTTCGATGATCTTGCCGTCATCCATAACGAGGATACGGTCGCAATTGCGTATAGTACTCAATCTGTGCGCTATGACGATACGCGTACACTTAAGTCTGTCCAGAGCCTCCGACACCTGCTTCTGCGTCTTATTGTCAAGCGCGGATGTCGCTTCGTCAAAGATGAGGATATCAGGCTTCGGAGCGATCGCACGCGCGATCATGAGTCTCTGCTTCTGACCGCCTGATATACCGCCCTGTCCTTCCGAGATGACCGTGTACATTCCCATGGGCATATCTCTTATGTCCTGAGCGATTCCCGCCGTCTCAGCAGCCTCCCATGCCTGATCGAGAGTAAGGGTCGGAGCGGAGATCGTGATATTGGAGAATATATCGCCCTGGAACAGCTGTCCGTTCTGGATAACGACACCGATATGCTTACGCAGCGATCTCGGATCGATCGTGCTCATCTCGCGGCTGTCGTAATATATGGCACCCATATCGGGTTTCTCGAATCCGAGGAGGAGTCTTACGAGCGTCGATTTGCCGCATCCGGTACGACCGACGATCGCGACATATTCCCCCGCCTTGATCTCGAGACTCAGGTTCTGAAGCACGAACGGGGTCTTATCGTTGTATCTGAAGCTTATGTCATTCATCTCGATATGACCCGTAACGGAATCAATGACCTGCTTCTCGTCCGATACTTCGGGCTCGGCCTTAAGGATAGGCTCGGCCATATCGAGAACAGGCTTAATAGCCGACACAGAGATAGCGATCCCGGCAAGAGCCGTGAACGCGCCCATTACGCGTCCGTACGCTGCACTGAAGGCATAGTAGTCACTCTGGCTGATACCGGACTTGATCGCGACATAGTAGATCACGATCGTACCGATAAGCGATATCGCCGTCGTAATGACGGGATTGAGTTTCAGGAATAAAGGCGGGTTATACTCGAGCTTCGCGTTCTGTGAATAGAGGTTTGCCCACCTCGAGAAAGCCCTCTTCTCGGAACCTGACAGACGCAGTTTCTGTATGCCGTTGATGATCGCGAAGTTCATACCCGTCTCCTGAGCTGCGAGTTCCATCTTCCTTCTGCTTATCCCTATCTGCATATAGGATGAGATAAGGCTGATACATACCGTGGATATGATCACGATTATGGAAGGGATCACGAGAGTCTTCGCGAAACGGAAGATCTGCGTAACATAAAGAAGAGAAATAAGACTGCTGATACCTGTAGACAGCACGGCGCTTACGAGCATCTGGCACAGCGAACTGACGCTCGTTGCACGACTCGACAGTTCACCTGACGAATAGTCTCTGAAGAAGCTTACCGGCAGGGACAGTATCCTCATCATTACCGATGCTTCGACCGATGAAGAAGTCTTGATACTTATCCTCTGCATGAGAAGCGACTGAACCAGGCCGATCATCCCCGCAGAGAAAGCGCTGCAAAGGAGGAATATCCCGGCACCTGCCATAAGGTTGATATTATGAGTCTGTATAACCGTTCCGGTCAGGACTTTATATATATCAGGCTCGATAAACCCTACCAAAGTAATTGCCAACGCTGCGAGAGCTATCAGGATTATATCTCCTGCGGTAACGCATTTCGTCATATAGATAAGAAGATCCTTGATCCCCAGAGACTTCATCGGCAGAGGCTCATAGAAACAGACAGCATTGCGCGAGAACTTTTGAGCGACTTTTGAAGTTATGGGCATCTTCTTTCCCGTGAGAGGATCGAAGTATTTGTATCCCTGGAATCTGCCCGGGATCAAAGCCACCGCAGTATCCGAATCCTTGAGATAACCGAGCATCGGACCGAAAGCATCGTTTTGCCAGTTCTCGGTCAACTCGACTTCACGGATCATCAGTCCGTAAGGCCTTAAGACATATTGGATCTGTTCATTGATATCCTTGATATTATCCGGGATCTCAACAGGCTTATGGCGGAAATACTTCAATATGACATCGAGAGACTCCTTGGCTATCAGTCTGTCGTTCTCGAACTTATCGGCGCTCCATTTATCCATGATGACACCGGCCATCCGTAAGAAAGATTCCTCCAGGGCGTTCTGGTCACTTTCCATGCGCTGACGGATCTGTTTGTCAAACCAGCCCATTCTTCCTCCTTACTCCGACGTCACAAGTTCGGTATACAGACCGCCCTTGGCATATAGTTCTTCGTGTGTTCCGCGCTCCGCTATAACGCCCTTGTGAAGGACGATGATCTCGTCGCAGTCTCTTATTGTGGACAATCGGTGCGCGACTACTATACAGGTTATGCTTCTATCCTTGATAGCCTTGACAAGATTGTATTCCGTCTTCGCATCGAGGGCGCTCGTGGCTTCATCCAGGATTATTATCGAGGGATCCTGAGCGAGGACTCTCGCGATCTCAAGTCTCTGACGCTGACCGCCCGACAGATCCTTACCGTTCTCGGTAAGCTTGTAGCCGTATCCTCCCGGACGCTTCAGGATATCATCGTGGATCTGGGCATCACGCGCTGCGAGGATCACTTCAAAATCACGGATCGACTCATCCCACATCTTGATGTTGTTCATTATCGTGTCTTCGAACAGAACGATATCCTGATCGACCATAGCCACGGAACCCGTGAACACTATCCTCGGGATCGAACTAATGGGTTTTCCGTCAAAGAGGATCTCGCCTTCCCACGGACTGTAAAGTCCCGTGATGATCTTACTGATCGTGGACTTGCCGCATCCGCTCGCGCCTACTATGGCGACGCGGCTGCCGGGCTTAACGTGCATCGAGAAATTCTTTACGACGGGAACTCCGAGCCTCGAATAACCGAAAGTGATGTTCTTTAATTCGATCTCGCCTCTTAATTTCTCGTAATCGTTCTCTTTCGCATCGGAGCCGTAAGAGAGCACGGGATCATCCTGATATTCCATGACATCCTCGACTCTCTCCATCGACGTTCTCATCTCCTGGATCGTCTGCCCCGCACCGATCAAAGTCATTGCAGGTCCCATAAACGAAGAGAGGAGACCCTGGAACGTGGTGATCATACCGATAGTAAAGTTATTATCCATCGCGAGTCTGACGCCCATGAACAATACGACGTAGTTACAGAACGAGCTTATGAACTGAGGAATGAGTCCGATCTTCGAATTCATCGAGAAGAACTCAACGTTCTGCTTGTTGACGGCAGCCTGATAACCGCTCCACTTACGGAAGAATCCGTCCTCGGCTCCCGATGACTTGATGGTCTCGGTCATGCTGATACCGGCCAAAGTCGTGGAGACGAGCTTCGCCTGGTCCCTCATCTGAACACGCATGATATTGACTCTTCTGGATGACATATATCTTCCGACAAGAAGGTTCAGTGACAAGGATGCGATACCGACTACCGTCATCATCACACTGTAGCGGATCATGACGACAAGGTAGAAGACCATCATTATCGTATTAAGAGCCAGAGGCGCCACGGTATTTACCAGAGTACCGGCTATCGAGGCGTTCGTCCCCTGACGCTGAAGAATATCACCTGTCATGCGCTGCGAGAAAAAATTCATGGGAAGCTTTAAGACTTTCCACATATAGGAAGCATTTCCCTCGATTGACATCTTACCGTTGATCTTAAGGCTGTAGACCGTCTGCGCCCACATTACCACAAGCTGGAACAATGCGAGAACGATCATAACGGCGATAAACGGACGGACCCATCCCGGAGCCTCTCCCGATAACAGCCGGTCGATAAAGACACGCGACATTACAGGATTGATCACGCCGAAAAGATAGGATATGACCGACGTCATTACGACGAATACAACCGCAGCGGCCGCGCCCCTGAGACGCTTCTTCGCGAACTCCAACGTACTCTTGCGCTTACCCGAAGGAACAAAGCTCTCGCCGGGCTCCATAAGAAGGACCATTCCGGTGAACGATTCGTCGAACCTTTCCATCGGGACCTTTACGGTTCCCCGCGCCGGATCGTTAAGAACGGCATATTTGCCTTTAAAGCCGTTAAGAACGACGAAATGGTTGAATTCCCAATGGATTATGCAGGGAAAAGTTCCTTCTTCCTTAAGCGAATCGACTTCCATGCGGTATGCGTGAACATCCAGTCCGTAGTTCTGCGCAGCCAGATAGATATTCTTCATGTTAGAGCCGTCGCGGCTTACTCCGCAGTCATAGCGGACCTTCTCCAACGGCACCCATTTCTTATAGTATGCGAGTATCATCGCGAGACATGCGGCTCCGCATTCAAGCGCCTCAAGCTGCATTATGACAGGAACTCTCGCCACTCCCTTATTTATCGGTTTCTTGACATCGGGCATTTCCGGAAGGCTCCTAATTCCACAAAAAACTCATTGGAGTAGTGCTCTCGACAACCACTTCGCCTTCATATTCACCCAAAGGATAACCTTGAATCTTATCGCCAAAGTCGATCAGGGCATACGACGAATCCTGATCGGAACCGATCATTTCTATCTTGCCTTCGATCTCCCCCAGCCTTACGACCATACCGGCATCTATGATATTCTCCCGATTCTCGGGAATATCCGCTATGACGAGTCTCGATGTCCCGGGTTCAACGGGGTCGGCTTCGATAGTGATATGTATCGGTAACGTATTCTCTATGCGGGTCGTCGAAGCGTATACGATGAATCCGACGAGCAAGACCGCTATCGCCGTTAATATCATCCACAGTCTGGGACTCGTAACTTTCATATAATCATGCAACTCTTCCGGGGAAGATATGCGGTCCATGCTCTTCTGACGGAATAACGGTTCGGACATCAGATGTCTTTCCTTTCATAGAAGATTATTTAACTTATTAAGTATAACAAGTCCGGGCAGATAATGCTCACGTCAGAATCTGCCGCCTCCGCCGCCCGAGTGTCCGCCGCCCGAGAAACCGCCTCCGGAGAAGCCTCCTCCGCCGCTGCTGATACCGCCGCCCGAGGAACTCTCGTGTCTTATTTTCTGCATCTTTGTCACCCGGTCCGTAAGTTTGATATCCGGCTTGCCGTCGATATATCTTTGGGATTCGGGCTTCTTATCAAGGGGTTTTGCCGAAGTCGCGATCAGGGTGACAAGCAGCGCGAGTCCTGCGGGAATGATGAGGCAGAAGAACGTCAGAGGAGCCGTCGAGCTGTAATTATAACCCTTGAGCTCTCTTATGATATGCTTAACCGCCCCGTAATAATCACCGGAAGTAAGCTCGCTTCTTTGCTCATTGAACAGCCTTGTGCACTCATCGTCATCGATGGCGAAGAAAGCCGTTCCGTAAGTATAGATCCAGAAGAACCTTCCTCCGGGATAATCCTGCGTGAGATCTATGAAGATGCAGATACCTGAGTTATTCACGAGACTTGTCCTGATGCAACGGTCCGCATAATAATCTCCCGCGAACTTCGCGCAGTCCTCATCGGAATCGGAATAGCCTCTTCCCTTATCCCTCGTCGTTACGATGACTACGTTTATGTCCTTGTCTCTCGACAAAGACCTCGCGAGATCTTCCAGCTCATCGATCTCGGATGACGTGAAGATATCCGCGTCGTCTTCGACCACGATCTTCTTTGACGGAGACGAAGACATAAATGCATAGAAAGCAAAACAACCAATTACGAGTACGATCAGAAGGACGGATGCCGCAGTATTGAGCAGTCCCATCTCGCCCCAGAAGCTTATGTTCTTATTCTTGCTCATCCTACGAACCCTCCCATGATAAGTCCCGCGATGAAGCGGAAGACCACCGATATGACTGCGAGTGCGACCGAGAAGAACATGAGCCTTTTGACGCGACTTACGGGGGCTTTGCCCGCCACCTCGCCGGTCTGCCCGTTCATTGCAAAATAGTAGCTTTTACCCAAGTACTTATAGTGCATGAACCACACGGGAAGCAGAGCGTATTCACCGTGAAGGTTACTCACGCGCGTTTTGTCGGTCTTAACCGTATGGGAGTTGTATTTGGAGCAGAGCTTATTAATCTCGGCCTCAGTGTATTTTTTACAAGTAGAGGCAGCGCGTTCCTTGAGTTTCTCCTCCGACTGATCGTATCTGTCTGCGAAGAACCCCGGGAGGTATTTGCTGTCGTAACGAACGAGTCCTCGGTAATCGTAGGGCTCGATCGCCTCCATGAGAGCGTCGTCTATCCTGGTCTCCCCGTCGAAAGGGACCTTCTTCCATGATGCTTCCCCGGTGACCTTATAAGCGTAATCCGTTATGATCGTGTAATTCGAGTGCATCTTTACGGTCTGAGCTGTGCCCTCGACATCTATAACGGATTTCATCTGATAGAGCCAGAAAGGAACATAAAGGCCCGTGAGCTTCGCGACGTTCTCCTTTGACACGAACTTGACGGGTGTGTACTTGCCGCCCTTGCACCACTTGAGAAAAGCTTCTTCTGCCTGTTCCCTTCCGTACTTGAACGGGATTATGTATTGGGGTTCGAATTCCTGAGTCAGTCTCTGAGTGATAAGTGCGGGCGATCCGCAGAACGGACAGAATGAAGCGGCCGTCGACGAATCCGAGAGTATCTTTCCGCCACATGAATTACATACGAATTCCACATTATCGGAAGCATTCTCGGCTGCGCCTTCGATCGCCTCGAGATGCTCCATTTCAACCTTCTCGCTCTGTTCCTTAACGACCTGCTCGGGATTGGATTCCTCTATAAGATCCTTGAGCTCATCGACATTAAAAGAACCGCCGCAGAATGAACACGTAAGCTTTGACACGCCGGGCTCGAATATGAGATTCGCAGCACAGTTAGGACATTTTATCGTATCGGCCATACCCTTACTCCTGATTACTTTTTTCAGTAAATCATTCTACATACAATGGCTGGTTTTCTCAAGGAAATTTGTGTAACAACTGATATCAGACGAAGCCTATCTTCATCTTATTATCGCTGCTGTCTACGGGGATGAATTCGAAGTCTTCGGGAAGAAGGAGGCTCAGCTTCTCGCGGGTAAGTTCTTCCGAGCTTCCTCTTGCTCCGGCGATTATCCTTCCCGACTGATGCAATACTGCATGCTCGAGGACGTTTCTGACGTAACGCCCGTTGCCGAAGTTCTCGATACGACACGCCTTGTCGAAGATCCCGAGGCACTTGTCCATAGCCGTCTCATCGATCCTGTACTCCAGGTC
This sequence comes from Mageeibacillus sp. UBA6980, assembly GCA_002450095.1. Lineage (GTDB taxonomy): Bacteria > Bacillota > Clostridia > Saccharofermentanales > Saccharofermentanaceae > Saccharofermentans. Next base: position 42,042 of record DJYK01000015.1, read on the forward strand.
CGAACTCATGATCTTCATGATATCCAGAAGCTCGGTCGATGAGTAATCGGGGAAATCGAGATGGAATGATATGCGGCTTCGAAGTCCCTCATTCTGATCAAGAAAATCCTTCATCTTGTCGGGGTATCCCGCGAATATCACTATAACCCGATCCCTGTAATTCTCCATAAGCTGGGTTATCGTGTTTATCGCCTCGGCTCCGTAGGAATTGGAGTCATCGACGAGTGCATACGCCTCATCTATAAAGAGGATTCCGCCCTCCGCCTCCCTGAACTTAGCAGCGACGGTCTTAGCGGTCCATCCGACATACTTGGCGATGAGGTCCTGTCTTCCGCACTCGACGAACTTGCCGCTCTTGATAACATCCTCATCGCGAAGGATACCCGCGATAAGACGGGCTGCCGTTGTCTTGGCGGTGCCGGGATTTCCGGTAAATATCATATGCATCGATGTGTTGTCGGTCTTAAGACCCATGCGTTCCCTGACGCACTTCACCTTACCTGCCGAGATGATATCGTCGATAACGGCTTTGATGTCCTTAAGTCCCACGAGTTTCATGAGTTCTTCATAAGGACGGCTCTCGATCTTCTTAACCTCTACCTTATAAGTGGTCTTCGTGCTGTAGGCCTTATAGATATGTGTCTTGAGCCCGCTTCCGTACCAGGCGTTATAAGCCGAATAGATATCGGACACGGTATATGATTCATTCTTCGGAAGATATTCCAGAGCGTCGCTCTTATCCGCTTTCGCAAAATCCGTCTTATCGACGAGAGACATAAGATAATCCTTCGCCTGCTCATAGGTTCCGGAGCCTTCGGTTATCTGGATGATATCAGCCTTGGACGTAATGCTGTTAAGAGCATCGCTGTCCTTGAAGGACTTGCCCGTTATCTCGACGAATATGAACAGGGTATCCTTTTTCTGCTTGCTGAGTATGTCTCCCGTCACCTTCGTCAACTCGTGAAAGTCAGAAGCGAATATGCCCATATCATCCTGACCTCTGAGTTCCAGGATGACAGTGCCGCCCTCAGCCGCGCTCAGTACCTGACGATATCTCTCGTCACGGTAGCAGCCCTTCTTTATGTCGCTGATGATGACCTGACGTCCGGAGATAAGCCTGTTGTTGCTCCTCAACGCACTTATGAGAAGACTGCAGATATCCATGGCAGCACCGCGATCACCCGCACTTACAAAGTAGTGCACCGGATGTCCGTAATACTTCTTGATATTTTTACTCGAGTAGATCCTCTTGAGCTCCTCTGTCATCGACTTGGATGCCATGATCGAAGACGCCTGCTTAAGGCACTCGGCTCTGGTAAGTCTCGACCCGTCACTTACCTGTTCATCCATCTCGAAAGGGAGCGGATCGAACATAGAGCATCTGTAATCGAGTCCGAGAAGTCGGATGACCTTGGTCGAATGTCCGAATCTTCCGGCGTCGATCTCTCTTCTGAATTCAAGGGCGGTGATCTCCTTCTTACGGCCGAGTATAAAATCACGGAAGTGCTCCGAGATGTAATCATCGCATTCGGATGTTGAAGCACATTCGATGTCTAAGGCAGCCTGGATCTCGATATAGCGGTCAGTACGCTTGGTTATGTTGATAAGGAACTTGCGCTCCTTCTCATAGTTGATGCAGTACTCGTCGTTAAGGTCGGAAATCAAGCCGGAACCGTACTCTATCTCGAGGTCGGAGTCGCGGTCGTTCCGGTAATGCTCTGAAGATTTCTTCTTATAGTTCTTCCATTCAAGATTGTAAAGATAATAGATCATAAAACACCTCCGTAATTATGCAGGGATCTTGTTATTTCTGGGGTAAAGAACGGAGTCCTTAAGGATGCCCGCGGCTCTTTTGAATCTCTTCCTGACGCCCTCGACCGATAAGCCCGTGTGTTCCGATATCTCTCTATAAGGATGCTCGATGTTATCGAACACTCCGATACGCATCTTGACGATATAGGCATCCTCCCTGCTAAGGAGGCTGTCGATAAGTTCGATACACTTTCGGATCTCATCCATTTCGAAGTTATCGTAGTAATCGTCTTCACAGGCATCCGAGGCGATCAAATTCTCCGGGCTTACCCGGTCTTCATCGTCAGAAGAATAATCGAAGGAGACCACCTCACCGCAGATCTGGATGTTCATGATCTCCTTTATCTGCTTCTCGGAGAAGTGAACGTTATTCTTGCCGAATGTGAGTCCCTCGGCGATCTCGGCGTAAGTCGGATATCTGTTATTAATGCATCTGAATTCTTCAGACCACTTATTTATGCGGGACAATCTCTCGATAAGTCTGTTGCTTACTGAATAAGCAAAGGAATTACGCGTAACGCGCTTCTTTACCTCAGGAACGCATGACACAAAGAATGTGCTGAAACGAAATCCCCTATCCGCATCGAACTTATCAATCGTCTCCAGAAGACAGATCCTTAACTCCTGTTCGATGTCGCACAGTTCATACAGAGCAGATCTTCTGCCCCGGACTTTTCCTGTGAACATTTCTCTTGCCAGTTTGTTTATAAGTCTGTCAAAAGCGTCGACCATCGCTTCTTTGGCTGATCTGTCTCCTGATTGAGCTCTCTTAATAAGATTCAATTCTGCTTCAGGGATTAGTAATGTCTTACTCATATCGGTCTGCTCCTTAATATAGATTTATTTATCAGGTAGCCTCGTTTCAGAAGATTTCAACCTGGTATTTCAGATTCTTGAAACATTCAATCCACAAAATATGAAACAGGAATTCGTCCCCGAGAGAACCGGATCAAGGGAATATAAGATAATCTGGCAGTCTCCTGCATATATACAGGGTCAAAGGACTCCGCTGTTTCTGTTTCACGTTATGAACACTCACGTTTCACATCTGAAACAGTTATAGCAGATTTGATCCCGTTTATAAATACTTTTTTCTGAAAATTATTCAAAATTCTGAAATAAGTGTCATTAATAGGACTTTATTGCTTCTCTTCACCGTCGATCTTAGGGAAAACATACTCGTCGGAAGATAACTTTCCCTTATCCTCGAAGACAGAAACGCCCCTGATCGATATGTAGTTATTGACTCTGATATCCTTAAGCAGATCCTTAACACTGTCCACGATATCATCTTCATCGGGCAACAGGATCGTATATCTTACGTTACTTAAAGACTTCGGATCCCACAGATCCCGCAGAAAGACAGATTGAGCACCGTATTCGAGAATAGTCTTTATGATCCGTCTTCTGTCGGGGTGCTCCACGAGCATACTGCTGTTTACGATCCAGAAGAGATCCTCATCACCTCTGATCACCCGGAAGATCCACGTCCCGTAGCCTCTCAAGGTGAGACTGTATCTGCTCTCGGGAAGATCCCTCCAATTTGCCGTACCCACCATATACTCTTCGTTCATAAGGGCTCTGACAAATTCACTCTTGACATTGTCGATCAGGGCGTTATCCTGCTCGCCTTCTCTTCTGATCTCATAGGACTCATCTCTGTATTCGGAGTCATCGGGAAGAAGATAACCGTTTACAGCCATCAGCTCCTCCACGGATATGCGATTCCACGGTCTGTCCGGACGATCAGATGCAATCTGCGCATTGTCCACGATGGCGAGAACGAGATTAACACCCATAGGTTTGTTGCTGTAGGAATCCTTGGCGTCGGTTCCGTTATTTCCCGTTATGAATCTCGACAGCGTGGATGCACTGGTATTGCAGTCTTCGGCAAATCTTGCAAGAGATCTGTCGCCTTTGGCTCTCTCGATGAGCCTCGCACGCTTAACGGCATCCGGAAGACGTTTTCTTATATAGACGACGGGATCTCCCCCTTCAGGGCAGATCGTTATCTCCTTGCCTTTCTCGGAAACCTTATACTTTTTTATGACAGGTTCGCCGGTGCCGCGGTTAACCGCGATATCGACATCATATTCCTTGGTTGTAACAGAACGTCTTGCCATAAGCCCTCGAGATTATTTTTGTTTTTCAGATTTATTATAGCTTAAAAATCCCGCTTTACGACTTTCACGGTTTATATTTCTTTCTATATTAATAATAAAATAAACTTGAATAGTAAGAGTTTATTCATATATAATCCACTTGTTATGAAAAGGCTTCGGCCAATCGATTAATCATGAGGAATTTGTTATGAATCTTATCAAGAAATGGACTTCTTTATCCACACTCTGGAAAGTTCTCTCGATCGCCATCCCGTCAGTTGTTATCATCGGTGTCATCATTCTGATCATCGTGCTTAACAGCGGCCTGTCGGCTACGACGATGAGACTTCTCAGGATCGAAGGAACAGTTACGCTTCAGGATGCATCAGGCAACGACAAATCCATCGTCGACGGCATGAGATTCTCGAGCGGAGACGCGATCTCCACGGGTGTACAAAGTCTCGCCCAGATCGCACTCGACGATCACAAGATAGTCACACTGGAGGAGAACAGCCGCGCGGAATTCACCAAGTCTCGCAATATGATGGAACTGAATCTCACGGCAGGAGGAGTATTCTTCAACGTAGATCAGCCTCTCGAGGAGAACGAGACTTTCGATATAAGAACATCCACAATGACCGTCGGCATCAGGGGAACATCCGGTTACGTCACGGTCGATGAAGACGGTATCGCGACGCTCATCCTGACATCAGGCCATGTCCACATCACGGGTACTAACCCCAATACCGGCGAGACAAAGCAGTTAAGCGTATCCGCCGGACAGAAGGTAAGGGTCTATCTGTTCAACGACAGAGCGGTCGGAAGCGTCGATTTTGTTCTCGAGGCAGTAACCGAGAACGATCTGAACGACTTTGTCATAGCAAGACTTTGCGAGGACACGGTCCTTAGAAGAACAGTCTGTGCAACGACAGGCTGGGATGAGGCTCTCATCCTCGAGCGCGGCGGACTCGATCCTTCCATTATGGAGACAGAAGAGACCGTTATAATCGAGACAGAGGTCTACGAGACCGAAGAACCGACTAATACTCCTACTCCCGTTACAGAAGAGAGCACGGCAACTCCCACGCCGACGGAAGCCGCTACAGCCACGCCTACACCGAGAACCAATAACGGAGGAAATGCGACGGCCACACCTACACCGAGGCCTTCTACAACCGCTACTCCCACACCGAGAGCAACCTCCACTCCCACACCGAGACCTACGGCTACGCCTACACCGGCTTCGAACTCAGGATCCGGATCAGGTTCAGGTTCATCCGATCCTACACCCACTCCGAGAGCAACGGCCACGCCTACGCCGAGAGCAACGGCAACGCCTACGCCGAGGCCTACTGCAACTCCTACACCGAGGTCCAATACGCCTACACCGGTTCCGAACACGCCTACACCTACAACCGCTCCCGTAACACCTACGACAGAGCCGACTGAAGAACCTGTAATCGAGCCTTCTCCTACGGAAGAGCCGGCAGATCCTACTTCGACGGAAGAACCGTCAGATCCCACTTCGACAGAAGAGCCGGATCCTACTCCGGATCCGTCCTCTCCCAACGGCGGAGACGATGTCGTAGTTCCCAACGGATAAAACACCTGTACCGGGCGGTCCGCCGAATGACGGACCGCCTGTTTTAAATACTCGAAGATGAAAACATTTGCCAAACACATAATCTATGCGGCAGCCGGCGCAGCAGCGGTCACGCTCATCGCCGGGACCGGACTTCTTCAAAGCCCGGATAAGATCCTGCAGGACCACTTATATCAGAGACCGACAGCGGTCTCACCTGATATCGTGATCATCGGCATAGATGAACAGTCACTCACGGATCTCGGTCCCTACAACACCTGGGACCGTAACGTCATGGCCTCCGCACTTGAGGCGCTCGCGTCAGATCCCGACAAGCTTCCTTCCGTCGTAGCGATCGATACGCTCTACGCCGGCACAACTTCAGAAGAAGCGGACGCTCATCTCGTCGAAGCGGCGGATCGCTTAGGCTGTGTTATCACCGCTACGGCAGCGCAGTTCGGTACTACGAATACCTTTACCGACGAAGGCGTCATAACAGACACCTATTCGATATTAGGCTACGAAGAACCGTACGACGCATTAAGAGACGTTACGACGCAGGGTCATATCAACGCCATGGAAGATGTCGACGGTATAATGAGACACGCTCTTCTCTACGTTGAGCCACTTGACGGCAACGGACAGAAGACCCGCGTTTATTCGATGGCATGCGAAGCAGCCTCCCTCTATCTTGCAAAACACGGCGAATCCATAACCTATCCTCCGACAAATTCGAGGGGACACTTCTATGTTCCTCTCGCCTCCTACCCCGGAAGTTTCTACGACGGCGTGTCGCTGTCAGAGCTCATAAGAGGCGAAGTTCCACCCGACTATTACGCAGGAAAGATAGTCCTCATAGGTCCCTATGCCGCTGCACTGCAGGACTCATATCTCACCCCTATCGACAGGGGAAGTCCGATGTACGGCGTAGAATTTCAGGCGAACGTGATCCAGAGCCTCATCGAACACAATTCCAAACACGAGGTGTCGGCTATACCGCAGTTGATCGTCGTTTTCTTAGTCTGCACCCTCGGAATGTTCATCTTTATCGAATCCAAAGTAGTTAAGGGCGCGGCAGCATATCTTCTCCTTTCCGCGATCTCCATTATTACTTCGGCACTTCTGTATAACGGCGGATACGTCACTCACCCTCTGTGGATCCCTTCGGGTCTTACCATTCTTTACATCGTAACGGTCATCTTCCACTATGTATTGGCTTCCGCTTCGAATAAAAAGATATATAAGACTTTCGAGCGTTATGTTGCTCCTTCCGTAGTCAGGGAACTCATGAGAGAAGGCACCGACAGTCTCTCGCTCGGAGGCAAGACATGCGATATCGCGGTACTGTTCGTCGACGTAAGAGGTTTTACGACCATGTCCGAGAGGCTTTCGCCTGAGCAGGTCGTCTACATCATCAACAAGATACTCACGATGACATCCACCTGTATAGAACACAATAACGGAACACTCGACAAATACGTAGGCGACTGTACGATGGCATTCTGGGGAGCACCTCTGCCTCAGGAAGACTCCGTTTACCTCGCCGCGAAGACTGCACTCGATATCGTAAAGGGCTGCGAAGAAGTATCCTCACAGCTCAAAGAAGAGACCGGAGAAGAATTCAAAGTGGGCGTCGGTGTTCATTACGGCCCTGCCGTTGTAGGAAACATCGGCTCCGAGAAGCGTATGGATTATACAGCCATCGGGGACACGGTCAACACCGCTGCAAGACTCGAAGCGAACGCTCCCGGATCCACCGTATATATAAGCCGCGCCGTTGCGGACAGGCTTGGCTCCCTCGCAGTTACTAAGTCCCTGGGAGACAGCGTCAAGCTCAAAGGCAAGGCTGACGGATTTGAAGTATTGATACTTGAGAGTTTGGAGGATAAAAATGATTAAGTTTCTTGGAAGAGGCTCTGCTTTTGCAGATGAGAACAACAGCGCTTTCTTCACGGAAGGCGGCAGGATGATCCTCATCGACTGCCCGATGACGGCTTTCCATAAGATAAAGAGAATGTCTTTGGATAACATCAAGGCCATAGATATCATCGTGACGCATACTCACTCAGATCATGTAAGCGGCATCGCGATGCTCATAGACTTCATGTGGTTCGTCAAGAAGATCCCCATCACCGTCGTCGCCCCTACCGTCGAAGTTAAGAACGATCTTCACTATTTTATCAACATACTGGACGGCTGCAACGACGACTGGTACAGCATGCTGACCATAGACGAATACAAGGAACTCAAGATCGAAGCGATCCCTACCTCCCACACCGAACAACTCTCAGGTAAATGCTTCGGCTACCATATTGAACTTAACGGCAGGGACATCATCTACACGGGCGACACCAACACTATAGAACCGTTCATTCCCTTCATTCACGAAAGCTGTACGCTCTATATGGAATGTTCCTTATTCAGAAGTCCCGTTCATCTTCAGATAGACGATATGCTCCCGTTCATAAAAGAACAGTCGGACAACGGTGTAAAGATCTTCCTTATGCACCTCGACAACGAAGCAGCAATAGAAGAAAAGATCCGCGGAACAAGTGCCGAACTCGCACCGCTATATAAGGAGGACACCCCTATGACAAACGAGACTCTCGACAAGATCTATGACATCACCGACACACTGTATAAAAACACCTGCAACAACGAAGAGCAGGACCACAACGCCATATTCGGTTATCTTACCGAGCTCGGCAAGACGATAGTCGGCGCAGACCGCGCAAGCTTCTGGAAATGGGATAAGCGCCGCCACGAACTTTGGACTACTGCAGCGACAGGCATAGACAGGATCGTAATCCCGGACAACACAGGTCTTGTCGGCAAAGCCATAACAAACAAAAAGGTAGTAGTCACGAACGATCCGTATTCCGATCCAGACTTCAATTCTTCCGTAGATAAAAAGACCGGGTATGTCACCCGTTCGGTAATGGTACTCCCCGTAGCAGACGTCAACGGAGAATTCATAGGCGCCTTCCAGCTGATAAACAAGTTCGACGAGAACGGATTTAACGAAGAAGAGGACTCCCGTAAACTCTCTTTGCCCGCTCTTATCTTAGGTCTCGCCCTCGAATCAGATACATTCCTCGACGACGCCCAACACGACAGGCTCACCAAGCTTAAGAACCGCATCGGTTTCTACAGCGACTTCTCAAAAAAGTACATGAAGTATCTCGACGACAAATGCGATAAGCCTCTGTCCATGTTCATCTGCGACATCGATAAGTTCAAACTCGTAAACGACACATACGGACACAATGCAGGCGACCAGGTATTGGAGTTCGCTGCAAAACTTCTCATGGATTCATGCGAAGAGAACGAGAACGCCTACAGATGGGGCGGCGAGGAATTCATAATCCTGATGCCCGACACGAACCTCGAACAGGCAGCCGCCAAGGCCGAAGCACTTCGTAAGACGATCGAAGCATCCGATTTCCCTGCAGACGGCATCACGATCAAGAAGACCATGAGCTTCGGCGTTCACGAATTCGTCAAAGGAAAGAGCATCGAAGACAACGTCAGCATCGCCGACGGCAGACTCTACACCGCGAAGGAGACAGGACGCAACAAAGTCGTCTTCACCGACTGACTTAAGCCCATCTCATGTATCACACGCTTAAGTCTTGTTAGTCTTGTTATCTCACGCTTAAGTCTTAAGCCCGCAGATTTTGCATTCTTAAGACTCGTTAACGAGCTTTCCTGTCATATGCTCGGGCGTAAGCTCGAGACACATGACTCTCGGCAGCGCGTGTACCAATTCATGCTGCAGATACTCTTCGTCATCCGTAAACTTACGACACAGATTCGTGCATATCATGCGCGTCTTCTCAGAATCCGTCACTATACTCATCCTGCCGAACACAACAACACTCGTTATATTGAGCGCCCATTCACCGTCTTTCTTAAAACCTTCGTCGTAAACACAGTAGCTCACCTTATCATATTCTTTGATCGCATCGATCTTATGTCCTTCTTTGGCACCGTGAAAGTATATCTTCCCGTCTTCGGGACAATACCAGTGATCGAGCGGTATGCCGTACGGATAGCCGTCGTCGCCTAATACCGACAATACGCCCCTTTTCTGCTCTTGAAGAATGCGTATGCACTCCTCGTCGCTCACCTGCTGACCGAATCTTCTCATCTTTCTGAACATGGGCATTACCTCGTTTCCGATATGAATTATATCATCCCTCACAACCATCCGCCTCGTCCCATATTCCCCGCTCCGCCCCACATTCACCCGCCCAGTGACCAAAAGTGTGACTGATTGAACGAGTTGGTCAACAGTTCAGTCACTACAGGCCTCTCAGTGACCAAAAGTGTGACTGATTGAACGAGTTGGTCAACGTTTCAGTCACTACGAGGCCGCTGCAGCGTTAAGGATCGATCAAGAGGCGATCAGGCGGGCTTCTTTATCACATACTGTCGGGCGAATGAGTCGAGCATTACATTGATCATGCGAATGATCGTTGTCTCATCCGGGCGGTAGTTATAATCGCCGGGTATAAAGATAAGATCGCGATTCGGATATATGCCTGCATTAAGATACTTTCTGAACTTCTCGGTGTTGTGTCCGATATATCCGAGATTATCCAATGCACCGAGCGCTTCAATAAAACCGCTGCGGTTGAACTCCGGAAAGTTCAGCGAGAAGTCGGGCGATACGATTTCAGATGCGCCGGTCTGCAAGACAGCGTCGTACTTATACTCTATTCCGAGGCGTTCGAGGATATCCGCCACATTCGCTTCGAATTGAGAACGCATGATCATCCCGTTGTGTATAACCGGATGATCATTCTTGTATTTGTTCTCACCGCTTTTAAGAGATTCCCAAAGCGCACTGTCTATCCTGTTATCTGTGTTAGGTTTAAGCATGTAGGATGAAGCGGCCTGAATAAGCGAATCATTGTAATTGGATCTCCAGAGCAAGAGTACTTTGTTCAACTGTTCTTGAAGTGACCGGCGGACAGCTGCCATCTGCCTTACCTTGTCCCACTGCGGATGTTTGTTGGTGAACCTCCTCCTTTTGACTTCACCTGTTTTCTCATCCGTCAAATAATATGAGACGGCCTCTTGACCCCTCAAACGGTTGAAAGTAACTTTGGGCATCTTGGAGATCCTGTCGGTCAGATACAGATATCTGCCGATCAGAAACATACGAGATACTAAACCTGATTCCATATATAAAATCTACAAACAAACCGTGATGAATACAACCCCGAATACGTCCCGTTTTTCAGGGTTATTAATAGGACGAACGCGGAACAAAAAGGCTTAAACGCTGATATAACGGGGCTTGGCGATTTTGCGACAAAAATCCCGGCCTTCATATGAAAATACAAATAAGAGGATTGAAACAACAAAAAGAGAAGTCAAAAGGCTCAAAAGAATCTGCCGATCTTGCCCCACGGGGGAGTGATATCATCATTATCGATAAGCCAGAGAACGGGAATCCCCATAGCAACACGCTCCGGCGGAAACGGAGCATAGCCGTCGGTGAGGATTATTATACATGAGGGCAGCTTATCCGACATATTGTGTTCAACATACTTGAAGATACACTCGAAGCTCGTTCCGCCGCCGCCTTTAGGATGAATACGCTTAAGAGTATCAACATCTTCAAAGGCTCGGGGGGCAACAACAGCTGCATCGAAGAATCCGAGCCAGCCCTTAAGCTTGCCTCCGAACTGATCTATCGCGCCTTTGACCTCGGAGAATGCAGCGGTGATCTCATCATCGGACATACTGCCGGAAGAATCGATCATGAACAGGATATCTTCAGGATGTTCCTCCTTCTCGTTGTAGTCAGGCATGAAGAACGGAGTCTCCATAAATCTTCTGTCGGGAGGCATAAACGAATAGTCGGTTATCTCCTCCTGAACGAAGTCGTTTAAGACAGAACGCCAATCGGTCCGCGCCTTGGTCAGTTCATTGATGATCCTTTGTGCACACAAAGGCATGCGTCCGCGTTTGTCATTTCCTTCTCTTATCGATATTGCTTTACCGGCGTCGAGAAGTCTCTTAATCCACTGATCTGCGATATAGTCGGGCTGGTCACTTCCCCACTTGGTATGGTCGTCCAAGAAACCCGGTGAGGTCAAGGGACTTTTACCCGAATCCGGGTGCTTCTGCAAAAGCATCTCATAGACCTGCTCGGCGGTATAGTTATATCCCTCCTGAGAATCAGGTGCCAGATGCATCGATTCGCCGTATTTATGCAAGGTGATGCTCGACAGATCTCCTCTGTTCGAGTAAAGGATATTCGAATTGACTACTATGTCGCATGCAATATTAAACAGCATATCATCGCGTTGCCCAGTGCGGAAACAATGCTGCAGAACAACGTGGAGGATCTCATGCATCATGATGAACTCGAGCTCGTCATCGTACAGATCATCGAGAAATGAAGGACCGAATATTATCTTATTCCCGTCCGTGGCAGCAGTCTCGCAGTTCATATCCAGAGCGAAGGACATGTGCATGAGAAGGAGCCCGTAAAAACCGTTCTTACTCAGAAGGCGCATACGGGCGAGCAGGATCCTGCGGTTATATTCTCTTATCTTGTCTTCAGGAAGCTCCATTAAGAAGTCTCCCCTTACGTTCCATCCACTTTGCAAATTCAGGGACAGTCATGAGCTTCACATTGTATCCGGGTTCCAGACACATATAATCCTTAAGAAGGACAACGCCGAAGTCCGGCGGCAGCTTATCGGCATATTTGATGGAGTTGGCGATCTTAACCATATCATCCTTATGTTCCCTCGCATAACTCGTCATCGAAGAGACGAGTGCATAGAGAGCATCCGTACCCGAAGGAAGAGGCGGATCCTTACCTTCAAAGATATCATCTATAGAAGGCAGAGTGCTGTAGACCTTCTCCCATGTGCGGAACTCAACTGCCACGCCGGAGCCGATGAGGCCGGCGATAAGCTGATACATCTCATCGATATTGTCGCTTATACCGTTAAGGAGTCGGCTTACCATCTCCCATGAACGGGGCGTCGGGAAAGCGGTATCGTCAGTAGATGTATCGAATCCCATGAGGTAATCCTCTCTGAACGACAGAAATCCCAACACCTTGGGATTGATGCCGTTCATGACCGCCCATTCCCTCCATGCGCGGAAACTGACTTCCACATCTATATGCATAAGTCTGTTGGCGAGCGCCTTAGGCATCTTAAACGAGACGGACTTATCGGTAGTCCTGTTACCGGCAGCTATAACGATACAGTTATCGGGGAGCTTATGCTCGCCGACTGTCTTATCGAGCGTTATCTGATAAGCCGCCGCCTGAACAGACGGAGGTGCGGCACTGATCTCGTCGAGGAACAGGATATTGATAACTTCTTCAGATTCATCCATATTGAAGATCTGCGGCTTCAGCCAGACTGCCAGAGTCTTATCCTCATTGGATGTCGGGATGCCGCGAAGATCGATAGGATTAAAGAGCAGCAATCTGACATCGGTGACATTAACGTTCTTGCCGGTATCGGAGCGGATCCGGTCTGCGATCTGCCTTACGGCCTGCGACTTACCGACTCCGGGAGGACCCCAGAGCATAACTGACGGCATAACCGACAGAGGGAGGCCTCGGGTTATTATCGTACCGTACGCTGATGCTAACTTATCAACAACGGTTCCGACTGACATTGAAGGTACATTAGTAAGCTTGATCTCATTCATCTTCATCTACTCCCAGTTCTTTATCCAGTCTCTCGACTTCCTTTCTATAGTACTCTATCTCTTTGCTGTAGTCTTCTTTATCTTCCAATTCCCTGCGAAGATCCTGCTCCCTGTTCTGAAGAAGCGTAAGCGCATATTCGTATTTATCGAGAAGATCATGAAGCGTATCCAATCTGTTATCGATTCGGATAAGGTTACCGGCCTCATTGTCGCCCAAGTCGACATTATATCTTCCCTTACGCGTAACAAATACAAAAGGCTCGTCTGCGATCATATTCGCAGGAAGGACTATCTTAAATCCGCGATAACTTGTAAGCGTTCTCTCCTCCGGATTGAAAAGATTATTACGAACAGCATCCTCTATCTTCTCTCTTAAGAGGCGGCGCTCCTCGGTTATCCTCTTCTTCTCGGATCCGGTCGCTTCTTTATGACTGTCGCGCGTCAGATCGGCGACCTTCATATCATCGGCGCAGTTATCGATAAGATGCTTCTGATACTCGATCTTCGACGGCAGTTCGAACAACTCCTTCTGCATAAGCATTCTGGATTCGATGAGTTTCTTTTGAAGAGTCAACTTTCTTGACAGCTCATTCGCTGCTTCGACACGTTTCTTAACAAGAGGATTACCCACTGCGAGCGCCTTGATCTCGGCGTAGTTCAGAACAACCTCATTGATATCCGATTCGGACCTCGTCGTAAGTGAACCCGACAGCAGACTCGATATGAACCGCTGCTTCGTCTCGAGAAGCTGCCACGAATATGCGTCAAAGCTTCCGGCCGTGATATACCTGTAAAGATACACGGTCTTATTCATGTTCCCCTGTCGTAAGATCCTGCCTTCACGCTGTGTCATGTCGGCAGGTCTCCACGGCACATCAAGGTGATGCAAAGCGATAAGCCTGTCCTGAATATTAACACCGAGACCGAGCTTAGCCGTGGAACCGATAATAACCCTTATGCGCCCCTCACTTACGGCCTTGAACATAGATGAGCGCTTCGCCTCCGAAGTCGCATCGTGAACAAATGCGATCTCATCAGAAGGGATACCGTAATCGATAAGCTTTGATTTAAGCTCATCATAGAGATTGAAGCCGTCCTTGGGCGTGGACGAATCGCAAAAGACTATCTGCGTTCCCATGAAGTCAAAACTCTTACGATACATCTCGGCTATATTGGCCGCGCACTTAACGACCTTGAACTGATTCGACAGAGGAATATCGGCATCAATGAGCCTCATATCGAGAGCGGCCTTTCTGCCGTCTGTCGTTATCTTGAGCATATTATCTTCCTGTCGCTTAACGCTGCCCGTGCGGATCTTCTCGGCGCGCTCGGATATGGCCTTAAGGTATTCGGAGAACTCCGGTGTCTTCGCAAGCAGCGTGTCGATATACCCGTCGTGCGAAGGTATGCCGGAATCGGGATCCACGTAGTGAAAATCCGCTATGGCCGACAACAGCGAGGTCAGCTCCGGCAGATTATGGAACTTCGAGAATCTCGAGGCCAGACGGTACGTACTCGTATCGACATCTATCTCAAACTCGGTAACACGTTCGGCGAACATACCGATCCAGTTATAGAAGCTGTTCAGATTGAGCATATCGAGCGTGCCGCTCTGAAGATACATCTGCATTACATACGCATCGGTTATGGAATTGGTTATGGGCGTACCGGTAGCCATTATAACGCCCTTACCGTCGTTATTCTTCTGGACGTTCTTAACCTTCTCGAACATCTCATTGCACTTCTTCGAGCCTGTACCGCTCACGCCGAGGACACGGTCGGAACCGATATCCACGCTGACGTTCTTATAGTTATGCGCCTCATCGACGAAGAGCCTCGTTATCTTAAGCTGATCAAAATAAACATTCTCATCGTCATCGGGATCGGTATCCCTCAACTTGATGAGCTGACTCTCGAGCTTCTTCTTCCTGGATCTCACCGACTGACTGTTATTCCCCTTGATCTCTATATGCATCTCGAGTTCACGTATCTTCGTATCGAGGTCCTTCATCTTATACGCCCGGGACAGGGGTATCATATCAAAGCAGCTGTATGCCATGATTATCCCGTCAAAGTCCAGATCGCGGATCTTCTTAAGCATATCGATACGGTGCGCAGGCTTAAACGTGGACGGATCGACGACAAGAAGTCGGGCGGCAGGGTACAGTTTACGGAATATGGACTCCCACTGCCCCGTCAGGTTATTCGGAACGACATAGAGATTCTTCTTTGACAGTCCCATGCGTCGAAGTTCCTGTCCTGCCGCGATCATTTCGTAGGTCTTACCCGCTCCGACATCATGCGCGAGCAAAGTATTCGGCGAGAAGATCATCCTCGCCACGGCATCCTTCTGATAAGGATACAGGCTTACATCCGGGGACATAGTCGGGAACGTGAGGAACGACCCGTCATATATCCTTCGCCTTATGCATCCGTACTTAATATCGAACAGTCTCGTAAGTCTCTCTTTACGGGCATCATTTCTCCACACCCAATCCTGAAACGCCTTGATGAGCGCCTGCTGCTTCTCGGAAGCGACCAACGTCTCCTTGCGGTTCAGAACGTGCTTCACCCCGGATTTATTCGTGGTACACTTAACTTCATCCATGATCTTAACAGGCCTCATGTTAAGGGTATCCTCGAGAATATGCATGGCATCGATACGGCTTGTTCCGTAAGTCCTCATAACGGCAACATTAAGATGATAACGGCTCTTGTGCGGGATCTCCCACACGCCCGTCATATCATCATGAATAACGCGATATGCATCCTCTATCTTCTTTCTTCGTATCCCGCGGATGTATCCGGGGATCGAGTCTCCAAAAAGATACAGTATAAACTGATCTATGACATCCGGAGGGATCCACGGGGAGCCGAGTGTGATATAGATATCCTTGGAAGCAACCTGCGGGGGAAGTATCTTCTCGAGAGCCTTTATGTTCTCCTCGAAAAGCCCCGGGTACTTCACGGCAGCCTCCTTGGCTGCCCTCCACTTAAGTATAAGATTACCCGAAAGATATTCTTCGGACGTTTCCCATCCGGTGTAGATACTGTTCTTAACATTCTCGGGGTTAAGATAGATGGATCCTCTCAAGGTCTTGATAACCGTATCCTTATCGACGCCCGAGACGATCGACATGAATTCGATATCGACGCATCCGCGCGTGGTCAGGCTCATGATAAGAGAATCCGGCACGCTGTCAGCGTGAAGCCCGGTTGTCTTGGCGACTTCATTTACGTCAAGTATGTCATCCCATGAACCCGATAAGTCAAGAAAATCCATCATGTGATCCCTCCCGATAATTATTATAGGATAAATGTAGCCCATTTATTCCCCCATTCAACATTAAAGCAGAAAACCAAAATCCAAGTGTCCCTTAAAAGGGTACATTCTTCATCCTCACATTTAATTATTATGTGACGGGCTTATAACACAGCCGTAACAAACAAAACCCGAGTTAATAATATTATTAATAATATAAGAAACCGGGTATATGTGGGGAAATGTAAATGAATATTAGACGCAGCCTGCCTTTTAAACTTATGGTCATCGCCATAGCGGCGCTCATACTTGCCGTTATAGGCATCATTATCTTCCTTAACAGAAACTACGATTCTACCACCATGAGACTGATACGCACAGAAGGCGTGATCATCCTGGAAGACTCCAACGGCAACGCCGAATTTCTTGACGATAACAGAAGATTCGAGAGCGGAATGATATTGAGGACCGGCGTCGACAGCATCGCTTCGGTCGCCGTTGACAACAACAAGACCGTAACGCTCGAACCCGAGAGCGCGGTTCAGTTTATAAAGACAACGGACAACACAAGGATCAACATGGTATCCGGAGGCATATTCTTCGAGATGAACAGATTCCCGCAGAACACCTCCATAAACATTAACTCGTTAAGCATACATCTCGGTAACTCGTCGGGATACATCAAGATCGAAGACGACGGAACCGCTTCGATAATAATCACGTCAGGGACCGCACATGCGGAGGACGACCTGAAGCAGATCGACGTATCGGCAGGGCATAAGCTCACCGTTCAGATCGCAGGCGGAGCAGACTATACATTGGAGAGCATCGCCGCAGAAGATCTTCCTCCGTTCCTTCTCGATAACCTTCTCGACAGATGGGAACTTCGCGATACTATCTGCACCCAGACGGGATGGAACAGCGAGACACTGTTCGTACTCGCGGGAGGCGTGATAGAAGAGCCTCAGACGGAAGAAACGGAGGAAACCGAAGAGACGGAAGCCACACCGACTCCGACACCGAGGCCGACATCGACACCGACTCCTTCCCCTACACCGACCGCGGCTCCCGTAATAAACTACGACCCCGCACCTGAGGAAACTGCGGCACCCGAACAGACCGAAGCACCGCAGCCTCAGCAGACGGAAGCAACAGAAACCGCCGTTCAGAATACGGATCCCGCACCCGAGCAGACTGAAGCACCTGTCCCCGAACAGACAGAGGCACCTGCTCCCGAACAGACTGAAGCACCTGCCCCCGAGCAGACTGAAGCACCTCAAACTGAGCAGACAGAGGCACCGGCGCCGCAACCGGAGGTACAACCCGAACAGCCTCAGGAGCCCGCCGCCTGATGAAAGTAATCGTCATCCCGGATGTCCACCTGAAGCCTCATATCTTCGAGAAGGCTTCGCAATATATAACCGAAGGACGGGCCGACCGGGCAGTCTGCCTTATGGATATCGCAGATGACTTCAAACAGGAATTCAACCTGGATCTTTATAAGAGAACATACGATGCCGCGATCAGGTTCGCCAAGGCGCATCAGGACACGCTGTGGTGCTGGGGCAACCACGACATGAGCTATATCTGGGAAAGACTCGAGACCGGCTTCTCCCCTTACGCCATAGACATTGTAAGGACCAAGTTGAGCAGATTAAGATCGGAACTTAAAAGTCATGAGGACCTCGCATTCGTCCACAGGATAGATAACGTGATCTTCGTGCACGGCGGGATCTCACAAAGGTTCGTAAAAAAGAACATACCTGAATACAAGACCCTCGGCACTGACGAGATCATCGGGAAGATCAACTCGATGGACCGCGATATTTTATGGGACGACGCTTCGCCTCTGTGGTTCAGACCGCAGTACACGGACGATGAGATGTTCATGGAACATGAGATGACACAGGTCGTCGGACACACGCCGGTAAGTAAGATAAACAAACGCGGAAACATATTATCCTGCGACGTGTTCTCGACTCACCCAGACGGAACCCCCATAGGCACCTGCGAATACGTGATAATAGATACGCTCACGGGAGAATACATAACTACGACATAAAAGATCCCGGGGTCGATCCCGGGATTTTCTTATTTGTTCTGATCTATAAGTTTTACCGCTTCCTTGCTCTCTTCCGTCAGCGATATCGTGTTGATCGCGAGGGAGATGACTTCGATGTTCTTCTCCCGAAGTGCCTCTATAACGGAATTACGAAAGGTTATCTTCTTCTTCATCAGCTCCTTGTATGAGACTCCGTTCGATCCCGAGTTCATGATCTCGCGGGTAAGCGTCATGCTTATGATATTGCCGACGAACTCCGAACCCTTGGGGTCTTTGGCCCAGCTTTCCGACTTGACTTCTCCGAAGCCGTTAAACGTGACTTCGAGGTTCTTATATTCGGGATCGTAATAAGGAACCTTATTTCCGAACTTGACTTTAAATGTATCTGCGGACTTGGAAGGAGCCTCTTTAGCGACAGGCTCGCCCTTCGTAACAGGCGGCGGCGTATTAGTGCGCACAGGAGCAGACTGCTTCTGCCCGATCCCGTTCTTCAATGCATCAAGTAATCCCATTTGAGTTCCCCCTCGATAAATCTTAAAAATATATGATATATCATAGCATACTTTACGAACCTGTAAAATCGTACTTGCGAACGCCAAGCCTCCAAGACTTATAAGCCAGCCGGATATAAACCGGCTCCACATCTGTTGCTTGATCAACAACTGCGATCCATCGTGCCGTCAAATGCGGTAGATGTAGTCTTCCTTACGCGCAGCAGCGTCCCTGGGAGGTTCGGCCGCATATCCGAGCGCACAGTGTCCTATGCCCTCGTATTCGCCTTCGATACCGAGTCTTCTCAGTATATCCTTTCCGAACTCAGACAGTTCATCTCGAAGCGTCTTATCTGTTACCGCGATTATTATCGGACTTTGCTTGCCCATTCCTGTAGGAGCGTAGGTGCCCGCCTCAAGGATAAGATCAAGCACATCCTTACTTACCATATCAGGCTTAAAATTCCTGCAGCTCCTTCTGCTTTTCATTACTTTGATCGTCTCGTTCATCTTTCACCTCTCATATAGTTATCAGTTGTATTTCTCCTGATCCATATTATTTAATGCCTTGTCCAACAGATACTTAAGCTGGATCAGTTCTTCTTCCGACAGATCGATACATCCTCTCATCTCATCCGGAACTTTAAGAGCCTTCTGTCTTAACTTTCTCCCCTCAGG
This sequence comes from Mageeibacillus sp. UBA6980, assembly GCA_002450095.1. Lineage (GTDB taxonomy): Bacteria > Bacillota > Clostridia > Saccharofermentanales > Saccharofermentanaceae > Saccharofermentans. The sequence goes on from DJYK01000015.1 coordinate 61,723, forward strand.
TGTTAATGAAATTACCAGTTGCCTCTCATTGTCATCCGGTCTTGTGCGGTCGATATAACCTGTTTTCTCAAGTCTTTTAAGCAATGGAGCGAGGGTGCTGTAATCCAGGTGCACTTTCTTACCGAGCGCCCCTTCGGTCATGCTCCCGAACTCCCACAGCACCATCATCACAACATACTGCGTATATGTAAGATTCAATCTTGCAAGAGGCTTTCTGTACTTCCTCGTTACCTCTTTGGCACAAGCATAAAGAGGAAAACAAAGCTGGTTTCCAAGGCATAACTTATCGCCTTCACCTGAGGTCATAGAAGAAACTTCCTCGCAAATTCCGAAGCCTGCTTAAGCTGATCGGGATTCGGCTTACTCTTAACGTAGAAAGTCTCTTCCTCAACCGGGATACCCGCCTCCGACAGACCTTTCTTAATAAGATCGATAGAATGCTTCGAGATCCATGAAGTGGAGAAAACCACCGCCTTCTTCGCGTCAGATGCCTTCAAAGTCCCGAGGTACGCCTTGAGGTTACTGTCGAGTCCATAAGCATAAAGCGCCCCACCTACGAAAAGAACATCGACAGGTGTACTGATCCCGGAATCCGCCTGATCTACGGAAACCGCCTTAACTCCGCATGCCTCTGCTATGGCATCAGCCACTGCCTTCGTATTCCCTGATCTTGAGTAGTATCTGACTGCAACATTCATCGTGAAGACCTCCTAAATTATATTGCACACAATTAAATCGCGCACGATGTTTATACCCATATTTTAACTTCATTCTCGAATATTTCAACCTAATATTTCAGGAAAAGGAGAATAGACCGGTGAAGCTTACTTATCCTCCACTCGGAAAGATCACGTCCTCTGTTATACTCATGATCTTCGATCATCTCATAGATAAGCTCGACCGCTTCCTTAATAGTTAACGCATCTTCATAACAAAGATCTTCATAACACACATCATAAATGACCAAACCCCAAAAACTCAATGCACCTTTAAGCCGTCCATGAAAAATCCATGAGAACAAAGTCCATCCTGTACCAATAAATAAAAAATGACAGAGCATTAACTTCGGCTCTGTCATCGGATTTACGGTTACATTATCAATTATCTTAACTGAAGAACAGAATTGTTAAGCATTGTCTTTATAGTAGTCTTATATTCATCAATATCACTGATCCTTGTAATTGTTGTTATCCTGTTACCGGCATCCTTACTGGATGCACCGCAGTGATATGCTTTCATGTTCTTTGTACCTTCGTCGAGCACAATATATCTGTCGTGAGAGCGGTGCAGTGACTGAAGGAAAGTAATATTTCTGCCGGGATTCTCCGTGAGAAAATCGTTATATTCCGCCAGACTCAGCTTCGGTCTTGCCGAATTATCACTGATTATCGTGATTTTTGCTGTTTTCTTCGAATGAGCCAGATGATGCAGTGTTTTGGTCCCTATATAGTCGTCAATGATCAATATCTTGCTTTTGGCACTCCTGTATATCTTCTGATAGGCCTCGTCCGCCTTAAAAGGGATACCATCAAGAATCAGGACTTCCTCATTCGATAACCCCTGATCAAAAAGCTTCATAAAATCGGACAGATCAGTTTTTGATACCATATTATCCTTTATCTCTCTGACCTGACCTTCCAATACAGCTTGTCTTGCGGACAATTGGAGCAACTCTTGCTGTGGTAGAAGTTGCTTATTTTGAGATATATACTCTCGCATAGCCCTGAACACACGCATAATTGCCACACTCTGACGTTCAGCAAGTTCGCCCTTCAAAACCGTCGCCAATTGATAAACGCCTTGCTCCGTAAAGACATAGGGAAGTGTTCTTCGTCCGCCATGACTTGATGTTGAATTTTTCAACATCAAGTTATCGTATTCCTCCTTGGTCAGCTGAAACATGAAATCATCCGGGAAACGATTCTGATTATGCTTAACCTGTAAATTCAGATATCGTGTCTCATATCCATAAATCTCAGCAAGATCAGAATCAACATTACCTGTTGACCCCTGATGATGTATATCTTATCTTTAAGTGTAGATTCATCTACGACCATTAACTTGTTATTGTCTGCCATAAGCTTTTATGTCTCCTATATTATTCCCTAATATCTATAAATAATATACCGCTTACCCCAAACCGGGCACGTACTTTATTTCAGATATGAAAACGTTTACAGATACTCTTTACAAACAATAAACTTGACGCCGCTCATAAAAAAGACATCCTCGTCACCAAGACAGAAGAAATATTCACCCTGTGCAGGTCGGAAAAAACTGTCGACGATCACGTCCCCTGATGCGTCCTCTTCATAAGCGATGGGACTGTCTGTAGTAACCTTAAATACCAGCTTATCGGTAAGCTCGACATAATCAATTCTCGGATAGACCACAAGCAACTTATCTTCATCAGAGGCCTCTTCCACTGACAGTTCCATCTTATAGCAGTTCTCCCCTGTCTGTTCGACATGAACCCTGATCTTCTTTTCCAAGTCAAAAAGATCATTAAGTAACCTTGTATTCTCCAACTCGAATTCATTAACAAAGAAAGACTCGGGCAGAAGCGCCCGAACCTCCTCAAGACTTCCGGTGATATTCTCCTGAACTTTGTAATTACCGAAGAAATCACTTTTAAGAAGTCTCTTCTTTATCGCATAATCCGCCTCAAGATAATGTTCATAAGCATATGCATAATCCTCATTGTCCCGGAAGATCGATGCAAATCTTAATGCGATATCGGCAAAGTTCGCATCCGATCCGCGACAGAACCTCGGACGAACATCCATGTATAGCTTCTGAATGATATGTGCAGAAGTCTCAGGAGACTTGATGCAGCCTTTCCCCGCCTTAAACATATCGGCAATCTTATACATAGACTCCAGAAGATCATGTGCGGCGCCTATCGAATAATACTGAAACGCCTTATCGTATTCAGGAGTACCGCCATTACATCTTCCGTAGTAGTAGATATACCCCAATGTATTGGCATACTGTGGATTACCTGTCAGATCAAAAAGTTCCGTTATCAGCCTTCTTGACTCTTCCCAGTCGCATGCATACAGATCTCCTCCGCCGTAACAGTCATATCCCTTAATATGCATGGCGACAGTATCTTTCTCGTCACATGCCTGATCGACCAACTCACGGAAACGAGACTTATATTCCGGTGAGAGCTTTTCAGTCTCGCCCTCATACGCACGAAGGAGAATAGACCGGTGAAGCTTACTTATCCTCCACTCGGAAAGATCACGTCCTCTGTTATACTCATGATCCCTGATCATCTCATAGATAAGCTCGACAGCTTCCTTAATAGTTGACGCATCTTCATAGCAAAGATCTTCATAACACACATCATAAAGAGAATCAAAAATGAGTCTGATCATATCCTCATCAGTTGTTCCCCATAAATAATCAGAATTCTCCGGCCATTCAAAGTGTTCATTGATCACTTCAAAGATATAGCAGACCCAATTCTCCATCTCCTCAAAAGACGGATCTACATCGATAATATTCTCACAAACCGAAACGACATCATCATATGTAACCTTATAGGAAACACTGAACGGATCGCTCTCATACACAGAATCATCATCAAAGAAGAACGGATCCATCTCATACCTGATAAACATCCTTAAGCGCTCATACTCATCCATAAGGCACCTCCTGCAACTACCATAATTCTATACCATCCAAGGTGCTTTATTGGGACAGAATCATAATACCTATCTAAGGATCATATACGTCCTGAACCGGTTAAAATCTATACTTGATCATCCAACGTCCCTTTGCGTTTAAGATTCAACCATTGTTGTTCTTTGCTGACTCCTATATCTTGTGGTTTTATTCTATCTATTCCACCTGTTCTATGGCTTTTTGTGAGCGGATGTTGGCTTTTTAGTGGCTTGACGTTTATGATTATTCCCGTATCTCCCAATGACCAAATCGCTTGCCACCGGTTCTGATAACTTTTCCAGATTCTACCAATTTTTTCATAGCACGCTTAATGGAAGGAACAGATACTTTGGTTTTTTCCGCCAGATCATCCTGCGTCATATACGGGTTTGCCTTCAACAATACAATAATCTTTTCTGCCAAAGTATCATCCAAAGTATCAAAGTGATCCTTTGGTGCTTTGGGCTGATCTATAAGCGCACTTTCAAGAGCTTTAAAGTTAATCCTGAGCGTAGTTCCTATTAACTCATACACAGGCAATTCAGCACCTATCTTCTTGCATTCGCTACAAATTTTCTGAATGCCCTGACCCCAGTTCTCAATAAAACCGGCACGATAGAAAACATTTGCAATTTCAGGATTGTACGGCTTTGAGTCGTGCTTTTCCATAAGGGTATCTACGGTCCAGTTTTCCGGAAGGATACAGCTATTACTAATAGTGATAGAGTCTTCCTTAACTCTTATCTGAATCGGAACACCGTACATGTAACAATTATGGGCTATAGCATTATATACAGCCTCTCGGATCGCTTCTCTTGCAAACGGATAATCTTCTACGCGTTTATCATGCTCATAACTGATCTTCGCTTTGAGGTACATTTGGAAGATCAAGTCGATGACCTTGTTTGCATTGACTATCAATGATTCTTCAAGATCGTTATGATAAACTACGAGATTGTTTTCATCGAATTTACCGACTTTAATAAAACTTCCAACCTGAACTGCACCCGGATCATGATAAAAGAGTAACACTGCCGATCTTTTCAGCTTGCCGTCTTTGATCAAATGTAATTTCTGAAGAAGTTCTTCGTTTGATACATTCAGTTCCGCTTCAGACATCCTCTTCTTACGCAATGCTTCCCTGCGGAATATCTTAAAGCTCTCGTCATCAAGATCATCGACGGATATATCATCAACAGTAACGTCTTCCCATCGAAAACCTGTTTTTCGCATTATAAACTCAGACAGGGCTATACCAGTAAGTTGCTGCTTAGTGCTGCCGCTCCTGTAATGATATTCGCCATGATAACTAATCGGGAAAGAGCTGGGATCAACCTTAATCTCCAGATAATACTTCCCGTCCTTTTTCAGTTTATTAACATCAGCAACAATGCCGAGACCGGATTGAATCTTGTTGGGAATATCTTCCATGAGCTTCTTAATGTTTTGCACGCCGACAACATTCCCGGAATCATCAATACCAATATAGATAGTACCGCCTTGTGCATTTGCAAAGCCGCAAATCCACTTCAGCTACTCATCACGCCAAGACTCTTTATATTCAATGTTCTGGCTTTCGGCCATAAACAAATTCTCCTGAATCAATATATTCAAGGCCTCCCTTGAACGTGTTTATTATATCATGTGATCAACTCTTCTTCATTTTTAACCTCCAAACATTACTTAAGCTTCAAGAACACATTACAAACAGTAAAAACACTTATAAACATCCCGACTCCGGCAAGAAACCCGAACACGATTCTTTTGGGATTCGAACTGACATAATCGGTACTCGCTTGAAGCAACCCGTCGATCAGGCACGGAATTATCAACACACAAGACAACAGACCTTCTATCAAACCGATACGAGTAAAAGCGCTTATGAATCCGCCCGTTATCAACCCGATGCCAATCATCGTACATCTCCAGCACAAAGGGAAACAGAAACCTCCGATATGAGGTGCGCGGTCCGATCTCTCATTACAAAGCGGCACCTTCCCCCATTTACCAAGAAAGCGGATAACCACTAACTCTTACTCTTAATGCAACCGCAAATCGAACCCGTCAATGCCAAAAGAAAAATACAGATACAGACAGTCAGCATCTTCCATTCTCCAATCCCCCGGAACTTTAAGGCGCTTCCATCACCTTATCCGTCAAACGTAGTATAGCAAAGCAAACACGACTTGATCCCCACCAATAAGGTGGCGGAATCTGCCTATCAAGTGGAATAACTCAAATAAAACACCCTGCGGCTTAATACCGCAGGGCCAAAAAGGAGGTAAACACTACAACAACACAATCAATCAAATCTCATGTTCAATGCAATTGTACCATCCTCACGAAAAGCATGAGAGACAATAATGGGACGAACTGTCATCTTCCCACATTGCTGGTAATTGCAGCAGCCTTGGCAGCCATCGTATTCGTTGCTGCCTGCAATGAAGGTGTAATTACAACCTTATAAGCCATACTTCTTCCTCATATCAGAGATAGCATCATCAACATTACGAACCTGCCCTTGTTCGGCATGCATTCTTGATTCAGATAGCTTTTGAAGAATCTCCTCTTCTGTTAATGCTTCGTAAGTACCTGATTCCTTCCTTTTTATCTCAAACGGAAATCCGTTATTTATAACTGCCTGTGTGAGGAACATCCGAATAGCAGTAGTCGTATCAGTTCCAAGATCTTTAAATAAAGCATCTGCCTTAGATTTGAGTTCATCATCTACTCTAACTTGTATATTGCTGGCCATAATCTCACCCCCTTTGACATCTTAATGCTATATTACTACCATATCATTACATTCGCAATGACTTAGAACAATTGATTTAACTGTCTATAAAATAGCAAATAGATAGAATAAGGTATATTTTTTGTTAACTAACACAGCATTATTGTGATTGACTCTGTTTACTCTTGATCAGCGATTCCTTCTCCGCCCTGGTCATATCATGTTTGATATGCCATTCACGGCTCATGGCTTCTGACTTCGACTCGTACTCTTCATAGTATACAAGTTCTACGGGAAGACGCACCTTCGTATATTTAGCACCTTTACCTGAGTTATGGTCACTTATGCGTTTATTAAGATCATTAGTGTATCCGGTATATAACGTGCCGTCGCTGCATCTTAGGATATACGTGTAATACTTCATAGTTATCTTTATACATAAAAACACCCTGCGGCACAATGACCGCAGGGCCAAAAAGGAGGAGAACACAACAACAAAATCAATCAAATCTCATGTTCAATGTAATTGTACCATCCTCAAGAAAAGCATGAGAGACAATAATGGGACGAACTGTTATCTTCCAACATTGCTTGTAATTGCAGCAGCCTTGGCAGCCATCGTATTCGTTGCTGCCTGCAATGAACTTGTCGGAGCAACGGGGCTCATCACGACTTTACCTGTACCGCGATATACATTAACAAGTCCTTCTCCGCTTACAGCAGAACCGATGAGAGTCTTGGTTGTTCTTTCTACCGTGAAATCCAAAGACGTAGACCAGCACATTGCAAGATTGCCGTCAATTTTAAGTTCGTCGTTCTGAAGTTCAACAGTAATTACTTCACTTGCAGGAACATTACTCTCCAAAGCAACAACGCCATTACCGCTTAAACTGAGATTAAACAGTCCTTCTCCTCCCATCACAGCGGAAGAAATCGTCTTTCTTGCAGTGACCTTACTGACTACTCTGCCGTCACTTGCAAGGAACATTCCGTCTTCGATCGTCATTCCCGCAGGTCCCCAAGTCGAGACATCTTCAAGTAAGATATATTTGTAAGTAGGTTCCAGAACAATAGTACCTGCACCTACATATTCGGGTTTAACGGCTGACTCCTTAGTTACCGCACCCTTTACGGCTTTACTCAACAAGTCGCCAACTCCCTTAACGCCTGAGGTAACTTTAACATTACCGCCCATCCACTGCATAGCACCTGCCTGAATAATAGCGGAGTTCTGTCCGTTAAGCTCTATCACGAGCTGACGCCTTCTCACTCCCATCTTACTCATAAAGTATTCGGTCGTAGCATTATATGGAGATACGCTGGCATCCTGTTCATACTCCAAAACATGAAAATTGTTAATGCTTGAAATGAATTTCCTGTTCTCATTCTGAAGGTTAATAATCTGCATAATCAGATCCTCCTATTATTAAGATATTTTTATTATATCATCGAAATAAGACCAAGAATCACTATTCATACAAACACTCGGACTAACAATCTACTTTTGTATATGGTATCCGCCGTCGGCAAATACATTAGTTCCGGTCATATAATCTGAAAGGGCTGAAAGAAGGAACATTACGACATTTGAAATATCTTCAGGCTGTCCTAACCTACCCTCCGGTATAAGCGCTTCAGATTGTTTTCTGATCTCATCGTTATCAAACGAACCTCTTGTCATGCCCGTATAGATAAATCCCGGTGCCACCGCATTCACCTGAATATTAAAGGGTGCAAGGTCCAAAGCCATCGCTGAAGTTAAAGCAACTATGCCTCCCTTGGAAGCGGCATAATCGCACATGTTATTTCTGAAGATGGAACTTCTTAAACAACTGATATTTACGATCTTTCCTTTCTTACTGTGGATCATCTTCTGAGCAACGATCTTGGATACTACAAACGTACCTGTAAGATTTACTGACAGTATCCTCTCCCAATCAGCGGTTTCCATCTCATAAAAAGGCTTGTGTATTCATAAAGACCTCGTTAGAAATCAATCAGATATATTGAGATACTGATCAGCTTAAAGGATCCTCTAAGCTCGATCCTCTTAATTTTACCGCATAATAATTTACCTGCATCCATAAGTCTGGCAAATACGACATTATCCTTTTCGGGTACATATCCGAGTTTCTGCTTCGACTCATTAAGCACAAGTATCGCGTTATCGTCAAATTTGTTATCTTCTCTTTGCATAAGAAGACGATCACCTACTTCAATATGCTCAAGAACAGACGTATCCTTAAGTTTTGTCGTTCCCGCTATATGCGTGTCAAACAGATATATCTCCCGGTTTAAAGGCTTAAGTACATCTCCCAAGCCCTTCTCACCCGCTCCTGCTATAAGAGATTTTGTGCTCTCTATCATTCCTGTATCCATGTTATCGGTACACCTCCTCCCGAAATAATATCCTGAAGTATCTTAGACAGTTCTTCGCTGATCTTCTTTCCCGCTTCTATCTCCCGTGTTATATCTTGTTTCTTAGCAGAGATCTTTTCAGGTGAAGAAAGGATCTCCGACCATATATATGGTTCTGTTACGATAATCGTATTGATCTCTTCTTCGATACGAGAGATCCGTTCATCTATATCGTCTATCTCAATGTTCTCGACCAGGCTCCCGTTATCCTTAAGCGCCTTCCTTACAAGGATCTCGAGATTATCCAATTCAACATCATCGTTACAGTGATAAGATACGACGATCCGCTCCCACAGTTCTCGGATCTGTTCGTTCTTCGCAGCTACGGGATTAATGTCAGGATGGATAAGTTTTGCAAGTCTTTTGTATATTCTCTTGGCCTTCTCCACTTTATAAGAAGGAGATACTTTTGACTTATCTGCTATATCCTTTTCTTCTGCCATTTGCTTCAAATGTTCGTTAAAGCTTGCCATCTGCTGTTCTATCATCCTGTTCATATCCTGAACATCTATTGCCTGACCGTGATTAACCGCACCAATGCAATAAGCGATCATCTTCCTCTTCTTGATACATTCAACCTTAATCTTAAAATCCTGAAGCAAAAGATCGCCAAACTCTTTTACATACGACACATGAATTGATCCGGCTTCCTTATACAGTTGATCTCGTCTTAATAAAAGGTCTTCATACTTCTTATATTTACCGTCATCTCTTACGATCAGATCACTCATAAGATACCTCCATATCATACAAAGCGTCGTATAGATAAACGACCTTCTCACCGTCCAGTTCCGCTTTCTCCAAAAACTCTCTTGGTGTTCTGAACCACTTACCGTCAAACTCTATCACTATATCCTCATGTACACAGATAATAAATCTTCTGCCCATATATAGAAATATGATTACCCTGATTCATTTCAAACTTCACACATATGCCCTGCTGCATATAGTAATCAAATATATCTTTGGTCTTATTTTCAACAGATGCTAAGAATACTGAATATGATGAGATTTCCGAACTCGATCGCAGAGAAAAGGCGCTGCAGCAGATTGTTAAGAACATACATAGCATTTATGAGGCACACACACCGAAGAATCGGATCAAGGAAAAAAGCAGGAGCTGGGATTATCGACTCCTGCTATATACAAAAATTATAGAAACTATACATTTGTACTGATTTTCTTAACTGCATATGGTTTTGCATTTTTTATCAAAAAGTCGCTTACATATATAGTGTTCTGATCAACAGGCTCCTTCCACATTGCGGGATAGACGACCAATCGTTTTCTTATACCATTGCGAACAACAAAGATATCATTGTTACAATAATCTAGCTCAATGCCTTGATAACTCAAAATACTACACAATGATGAAACCAGGTTTCTTTGAGCTTCATAATCAAGCTTATCGGCCATAGCGCCTTCTTTTCCCCATTTCAGCATTTGTATAGCTGCAAATCTATCCAATCTTCCATGAACAAACTGATTTCTATAGTGCTTCAAACATTTATAGCAACTGGATTCACAGGAACAACTTCCTAACATATCCATCACCTGCTTAAGTATAGTTTCTATAGATTCAGACACAGCATACGAATACCCGGCACCACTGGACAAACTATCATAAAGATATACATCCACAAACGCCCCCACTTTATTTTTGCGCAGTCTATATCCTGTTACCAATTCGCTGAATTCAATATCAAGTTCTTTACTCGCTGCTAGTCTTAGCGCTTCTGCAAGAGACTGAGCTCCCATATCGATCCACGGGTTATATCCTGTATGAACATCGATCAGATTTGGATCTAATTCAATCTCCAAAACCATCATATCGGTAACAAAATCATATCCTAGGTTCACATAACGAACATTACTATGTCTACATCTACTCGTTGCAAGTCGATTATTGTATGGCCTTGAAACCGAATCTAACACCTTGGGATTCTCACCAGGCATAGCTGCTCCACAATCTTCACAAACGACAAATCCTTTTGATTCGACGCCTTTATTAATCATAATTATTCTCTGATTACTTCTAGACGCTATTCTTATCCTGGAGTAGCCCTTTATTGAAGATATATCATCCGAATCCGGAACCGTTGAATACAGCGGCTCTTGAACTCCAGAATAATCCTCGACTAATTGCTTATCAGATATTGATTTTCCATCGCGTGGCGCAAAGCCCCACGGTCTAACCATTTCTTTAGTTTCCTCTAACTGATCACTACCGCAGAAAGGACAAATCGTATTATGGTCCTCTTCCAATCCAAACCAATTGCAATTGTTGCATTTTATTACACGTTTAATATAGTTATGATCATTGAAATATGAGCTTGCAGGAGATAACAGCTTCCCAGCTTTTCTTTCACTTCCAGGATAATACAATCCTCCTATCTGGAATGTCTGTTTATCTACAACGATAGATCTTCCAGGAGCATACTCACCAATCGCAACATCTAATCCTCGTTCTACTTCATACTTAGTTTTTCCGTACGAATCAGTAATATATGTGCTCACAACACTTTTTGGGAATGAATAAGTTGGTATTATCCCTTCTTCATATAAAGAATCTAACAAAAATTTGGAAACTCCATTTCCTGATTCTTCAAAGAGTTCAGGATGCTCATCTCTCTTATGCTTCAAAGCTTTTAACGAAGCTATTAAGCCATTCAAATGCTCATACTTGTCTAAAGAGCAATTCTGGGGCAATAGAACGGTGTCCTCAGAACTACTATATGACCGAACGTACTCAACAAAGTCTTCGATGTTCTCATCCAAGAACTCGATAGCCGATATAATATCCAAACTAGAATTCTTTTTTGAAAGGTATTCTTGTAGAACAACCATTGTATAGTGTCGCTGCAAAAGTTTTGCACTATTCAAATCAATCCAAGGCCTTCTCGGATCTCCTCTAAACATGGGTTCCGGATTATTAAAGTAAAGTGTGTCATGCGGACCACCTTCACAAAAGGTAACGATAGTAGACAAACTTGATCCACGACGACCAGCTCGACCAGCTCTCTGTTGATAATTCTCCCTCATAGGAGGAATATTCCTTAACCCGACAGCTACCAACGAACCAATATCAATACCAACTTCCATCGTAGTAGTGCTACTTAAAATATCAACCGGAGTTTCATCATCTGATATCAAATCTTGGAAGCGTAATTCATACTTTTCGGTCTTACTCCACATATCATCTCGCTGATCTTTGTGTGACAACTGAGCAGTATGCTCTTCTGTATCAATTACTCGTATACGATCACCGTTTAACGCATCTTCAACAGGTTTACGCCAAAAATTCAAAGAATTATACTCGGCTTGAGACATTTCATGAATCTTATCAGAACCACAAATAGGGCATTTTTTCTTTAATCTGTATGGAGTAATCCCAGCACATCGTTCACATTTAAACCACTCTTTATCCACATCGAAACGTGGTCTTATGCGAGTTAGATCAATAAACATCCTACTATTATCATGTTGACCGACATCCATAAATGTATTCTTGAGAGTTCTAATCCAAGTCATTGGTTGATTACCATATTCCCATCCCATGATTTCACAGATATGTCGTGGAAATCTCCAATTAGGATCAAGGCCATAACCATCATAATTGGATCTTACGTTAGTACGAACTGAATTGGGGATCGTATGTCCTATGGCAGTTTCTTGCTCGCATACAGAGATAAACCAAGCATTGAACAGTTCTATGAAATCCTGCTCGTCTATAACAATTCCGTTTTCCTCTAAATCATCAACAGCTTCATATAAAGCGGTCGCTGTAGGTTCAATCCAGCTGGTAGCTGAATCATATAAAGTGTTATATCCGCCAGAATACAGCGCCAATAAGTATTCCTGCATCTTTCTAGGTGCATTTTCAACATTGAATCTTGGAGAATATGGTAAATTACGTTTAACTGCGCGTCTGTGATTGCTCGCTGCTGTCTTGCAATTCTCCTCAAACTTCTCTCTTTCAGCGTCGTGAAAAATGTGAACATGATTCTCAGCTGCCATCAAACAAAAATAATCATATAGACTATTCATTGAAAGATTCTCTTTATTCTTCTCCATCTCCCTAACAGCAAGTGAAAAGAGTTGTCGAGCCGCCATAATATCTGATGCATCTGACATATCTCGTGCAAGCTTGGCCGCTCTTTGTCTACTATCTGAAAACAAGAGTACTTTTCTACCTTCGTTAGGCAAGCGATCAATATCATCGTCCTTCCCCGAAACAGCAGGCTGTGATTGAAACTGCGCCTTTATCAAATTGTAGAACGACTGATTTCCTCTAGTAGAGAATGATGTTAGCTTTGAGCTTGAAAGCGCACGCATACAATGAGGACATGTAGAAAACGAAAGCGCATTCAAGTCGCTCTTTGAAACATAGGTACTATAATACAGTTTTCTAAAAGACGGATTTCTATCATGAGCATCATCATAAAAAAAGATAAAACCACTGTGAACGTCCATATAACATGCTTTTATTGGGTTCTTACCTTGTTTTTTGGGGGCTTGGTAATCATCTGATGGAATGAATAAATGAATCTCTTTCATACTAGGATCAATATATTGACCCGAATAATGCCAAAGATACGAATAGCCAGGATTCTTTATCTCATCAGCTAGAATATACCCCTTATAGAAGAGTGCTCCACAACGTCTGTCATTGTACAATTCATAAACAACGCTATTACAGTAAGGGCAAGTCAGTTGATCATCAGACAAATACACTTCACCGATACTTAGTCTATTATCAGCATGAGAATGAGAACAATTTGGATTTGTACATGCATATACACCCTTTATTCCCGTAAACAACATATGCATTCTGGCAGGGAAGAGAACCATTCCCTCCTTATCCCTAGCTAAAGGAGCAATAGCAAGCAACACGCTTACTGCATTTAGTGCCTTATCTCCGTTAAGCTCTGGGAACAGCCTTTCGGCCAACACATCTATAGAAACCGAATCACCTCGGCAATGCTTTATCAACTCATGAAATGGTCTATAAGAAAGAATATTATTAAACATCCATTCATAAACATCATCAAGATTGTTGAACCGCCTATTAAAACCATCTATTCCATTCCAAAACGAATTCAAAGCAACTAGTTTCTGTTTATCATCTGATTCAAATTCAGAAGGATCAGAATTAGCTATTCTTTCGCTTGAAATATCATATAAAGCTTTTTCACTCAAAACTTCTCTATCACCAGTAAAATAACTAAACTCATGCTCTTCATCAGCAGCAGTTAAGTCATTTGCGTATTTCATAACAGCATCTCTGTCTTCAGAACTAGCATCCGGCATACTCGCAGTGGTTAATATAAACTGCACTCTATCCCTGCCGATACCGAGTTTATGAAACAATCTTCTGATCAAAAGAGCTACTTCTCCACCTGACGAGCCTCTATACATATGTGCTTCATCGATTACAAACAGGAGTTTATTATCAGCATCTTGAGCAAGCCAATGCTTGGTATCCTCCCATATCTTAGCTTCTCTAGGCCTTAATAACATATATTCAAGCATAGAGTAGTTTGTAATAAGAATATCTGGGCAGAACTGCTGCATTTCAAACCTGGTAATCAGTTCTGCATCTTCCTCGTCGGGAATATGAGAATGAGTACGCAACTTTGACAAAAACGATTCCATATTCTTCTTAGCCGGAATCTTTCCCTCCTTCAAAAGCCGATTGTAATAAGGAAGTCTGGATTCATCTTCAGGCATCGTTAGTGTTCTTAAGGTCTTTTCTAAATCCCTATCATTAGTCGCTGATGGCTCAGGACCGGGATACGGTGTACGACCTGTATACATACCAAATTGAGGTCGTCTACTCTGTTCTCCACACGTCTTTCTAAATACATTAACGAATTTTTCTTCCGGGTCACCGATCAAGCGACGCAGTCTTCCAATTTGATCAGACACAAGAGCATTCATCGGGTACATAACAATAACCCTTGTTCCACGCAATGCCCACGATTCCGGACTATTCTTGGCCTCTTCAACAATTTTCGCTATCATCGGCCACATAAAACACTCAGTTTTACCTGAACCAGTTCCAGTTGCTACAAACAGATCCTGATTACAAACAAAAGCTTCTAAAGCTTTCATTTGATGTAGAAATGGCGTTTTATATACATTTAGTCCTGAATCGGCAAGATTGATAAAGAAGTCTCTAAGCCAGTCAGGAACATTAAGCTTCTTCAAACCGTTAGGTACAGTAATGTATGCTGGTGTAGATTCTATATAAGGTCTACGATACAACAACCCTTCATCATCAATATGTGCTTTAATTGCATCTAAAAGAATAGGAGACTTTCCAAAATACTGGGAAATTATATAATTCTCCAGCTCGCTGCGCAGGTATTTATGAACTGAATGAGCACCATTACTCATTGTCTACCTCCTCAAACTCGTAGCCCAAAGGGATGAGTGTGTTTTTTATTGCTTCAAACGCTTTGATTGAACACTGTCTTTTGAAATTACCGCTAATATTAGACATAGAAGCCGGCCATGAATACAGTTTCCACATATTTAGTTCCTCCGTAGGAGGAAGATAGTTAAAATGAATGTTAACAACTTCCCCGTTAATGAAGAACTCTGTTTTAGGCAAAGCGTTATTAATTTTTAAACATGCATTAGATAAGCCTCTATAACCATTAGATACCATCCATGTTGGTATTTGAGACACCTTACAAGAGCCATTCTCATAACGGTAAAAATAATAAATGAGACTTTCCGAATCTCCCCCTTGCCTTAAGATAGATACCCTTCCTGATTTATCCTCTTTGTTCGTCCAATAGCTACCCTTAAAAGGCAAACCCATTTTTAGATACTCAACTCTATCCCCTAGCTGCATCGTAGACCAGTTAATGCTTTTAACACAGTTTCCCCAAAACATAACGAGCGGCTCTCTTTCCGGCAAAAACATGGATTTAATGTCATTTGATTCAGATTCGCCTTCGTAATAAGTACCCAAACCACTAATGCACTGAGGATAATCAAATGAAAAACCTCTGGTAAACACAACTCCATTGATGCCGCCTTCAGCTTCTTTAGACAGCACGATTCTATATGGCTCATGATAGAAACAGCCGGCATTCATGTAGGTGTTGCAAATCTCCCCTGAGAAAGAATCATAGTCATCAGAAAATAAGCTCTTTAGTTCGGGATACATATCAAGATAACATGTTAATAATTCACATATTCTCTTCTTAACATGAATTATCGAAACGCTTTCAGTTTCAGGGCTATCACAAACCGATGCTAAAGCCATTCTTCCAACAATCGTGTATATGATCCTTGCCTTATAACTTAGATCATCTTCTCTCTTTCCTTGAGCGATCGAATACTTTCGAGAGGCTTTCATCAATAATCCGTCATATTTCTTCATAAACTCTCTCCAAAGAAAGAGAATACGTATTGCTTTATTTCATTGCTGGTGCCAAGCTTTTCACTCTTATTTTCAATTAAAGTAAGCATTTCGGAAAGATTACCTGTTGCTCTTGCAAATGGTATCAACGAACAAAGAACAGCTACATCCAATGTGCTCTCCTCAGTCATAACATCAACATCGGAAAGAATACGATTAAAATTCGTTGTGATTATAGGGGGAATCCTTAATTGCTTTGTGATCTTGGATGGAACGTTCCAGTTAACACCCTCACTAACAAACGGTTTAAACCCATCAGATTCCATACCTGCCCAGAAATTACTATCAGCAGACTTATCAACTAACAGATCCGTATATACGGGCAACATATAATAAAAAATATCTCTAGGCTCCAAGACCAGATCGTCAGCGTATGAATGAACAACGAAACAGTAACTCTGAGCCTTCTTAATCAAAGTAGGTATTCTATTAATCCACTCAGTATTTAAAGCATTAACAAGTGTTATAATCGGCTCTTTGATTTCTAAAAGACTTCTTTCAACAGAATGATCATAACTGAGATTGCAGTCAACAAAAGCAGACAGACGACCATATCTAGCTGCAGTGTAGGCATTAACTATCTCTATCGCATTGGGTCCCGCCAATAAAAGTGGCACTCGGTTTAGTTCAGCTGAATATAAATAAGATGCAAAGCCTTCCGAATACTTGCTATTAACCCCTGCCAGAACTAACTCATCCGATATCGTTGCGATTACCGCTTTCCAATCATCACACACTTCCATATCATCGGTCTTAAGGAAGACAGATGGTGATAATATGCTACTTACTTTTGCACTTACTTCATCAGAATCAGCCTTATCATCTTTGTTGCATGCGCTATACAAAGACATTTGTGCAATAAACTTGGCGGCATTCTTTTGTACATCGTCAATCTGTTTACCCAATTCCGTTTCCAAGCTCGATGATAGTTCCTTCTGTGAATCAATCTTATCCTTCAAGGCATTAAGTTCAGACTCGTACTTCTCGTATTCTGAGCGTGCTGCGCTTGTCTTCTCATCTAATTCCTTCAATTCACTATTTTTCTTAGATAATAGCTCCCCAACTTCGGCTTCCCATTCAACAGCAACAAGGTTTTTACATCTTTCAAGCAATTCCTCGTTACGGCTTATGATCGCAAGAAGCCATTTATCCTCTATTGTAGTTCCATCAATAAAAGCATTTATACATTCTAAATAACGTGTGTAGATATCTTCTGCTTCTTTTAAAGAACAATAACATTCACGAGATATCTCGTCATATACACTATTAACATCGATCTGTTCTAAAAAATCTCTTATGTGCTTCCACTCAGATTTACTCTTTACAATATTACTAAAAGCTTTCCATGTTGCTCGATTCTTAATTATTTGATGAGCAACCATAACAGGATTCTTAAGCGACTCAACTCTGTCAGGGACACCTATAAACAAATACTTATAAACAAATAAACCATCACTAAGTTCTAGAATATTGTCTGGGGACACCTTATAAATAAGAAGGTTATTAACCGACTCATTTATCTTGACTATATTAGTGCGAATATCCATTACGTCCTTATCAAATATAACCCCGTAGCATGAATTCGCATCTATCTTTGTTGTAAACAGAGTACGAGGCGACAATAATTCAACATCAACCCCCTTCTGAAGCTTCTTAATCAGCTTTGTTACTGAATCACAATCCGAAAACGGAACTACACTAACAGGGTGTACATCTTTTCTAAAATATGTTTTTTCATGAGATCTAGAAGAATCATTTCTATTAGGACCTGTGGTCCAATCCCATACACCTAATTTCCCTATTTCTTTGGGACCTTCTACATATATCAGTAAAGCTCGATTCCCATAAAACTTTGGAATGCTATCATCTGGAATAAAAGGAATGACTAATCCGCCAGCCTTTACATCGGCTAGTCGTTTTATTCGAGGTCTATTGTCCTTGTCCGGAGTAATTACTTCACATATTGATGTAAAAGAATCATCACTAGACAAAAATACACAATCAATCAATGTATCATCATACTGACTTAGATCATTGTAATTGACTATTGCTTCATTATTCTTTGCACTCATTTCACTACTCCCTTATCGTAATTCTCTAAAACATATGCTCTTAATTCTTTATATGCTTTTTCCGGGATTCTGTTTCTCTTAACACATCCACGAATCCAATCCTGTATCTCAGGATAATCTTTCAGATAGAATACAATCATTGATAATGTTTGCGGGGGCGCAATATCCTTCCCTCCACATTTAATTATTCTTTTTAGAACATCGACATCTGTTGTCCTATGTCCGAATTCTCTATCAACAAATGCAGCTGACCATACCTTATCCAGTCCAGCATATACACAAATTTCTGTATCTGCATATATATTATCAACATCAATAGATTTATCGGCCGGAATATGTATTATATCTATAACACTACCATTTATCTTCTTGTAGACTACACCATCAACATTCAATCTTATTACTAAAGTATTCTTATACGGAATTACTGCATTGTTACTATCTACAATACGGCCCTTGCTATCAGTTACAGACACTTGGAGAGATTCAATACTGCTTTCTAATGGGACTTTCCAATAATAAGAAAACTTAAGCGTCTGACTTCTGCCTACAGAAATCAATTGCTGCCTACTATTAAAAGACACTTCAACTAAAGAGTCTCCCAACTCCTTTATCCCGGCTTTAGGGAATGATTCAATCTCCGCATTTCCTTGTTTATACAGAATCATCGATTCACTATTATGTTTCGTTATATATGATTCTCTAAAGCACTCAGGATATATCGGAATGAAAGAGACCGGCGAGTCAGTTAGTCTGCAATAATAGTCAGCAAAGAAATTAGCTGTTGTCAAAGAATAGTCACGTGCAACAACATCATATAGATACCAGTTATTGAACGATATTTTTTTATGACAGACCTGATTAATTGTTACGTGCTTATTAGAAGATTGATATAGTTTTCCATTCTTTAAGAGATAATAGTGAGTTCCCACTACAACATCAGCACCATATGGCAGACGCTTACCGGTATCAACTGAAAACAGCGTACCGTCAGAATCCACCCCCTTAGAATGACATGGCCAATACTTGTGTAGTTCATTACTGTACGTACTGTTATTGATCCTAATTTCATAATCGCTACAAGGAGTGGCACCAACACTAAGATAAGTAGTTTTATTATCCAAAAGTCTTTCACCCAAATATTCACGTTTAACAGACGATACAGAAGAACCGCTTAACTTCATTAGTATCTCGATACTCATATTTGATTCGAGATATTTGCTTGGAACCTGAATAAAACCTATTTCAAAAGTAAAATTATTGAATGATACATCTGTAATCCTTAACGGACAACAACTTATTCCTTTTCTTTCACTAATACATTTACTTAAACCAAAGGTTCGATCTTTACAATCCTTATCCTTTTCAGCAGAACTATGCCGAAAGTGACGAGCATTCTTTACACCGTCCGTCAAAGTTACATATTGGCCACACAAATCACATCTAAATAAGCCGCTATATGCTGAAACTTTGCCTCCGGGATGCATTCTCGCAGCTTCTTCTGCTGTAATCTTGACCCAGTTATTATTCATCCATATACAAACATGTTCGAGAGAAGCCACAGAAACCTCCGATAGAAATGCTTTTCTATTTATTATATAAAATAAATGTTAATAAAATTTAACGTCTAAACAACGACCTAGAAAACACAGCTTTTTGCTCTTCAGCTGATTATTGTGAAAGAACAATCTTATTACATACAAAAAAGCCACTGCAGAATGCAGAAGTATCAAAATAAAAAGCAAGGATTGAAGAGGCTACATTCCTCATAATGCGGATAACCAGCCACTTCAAAATAGTTCTTCCTGCATTTTGGTTTAACAATTATAGAATTGGCCTTAATTAGCAACTTCTTAAAGTCTTCCAATTTATCGCCCCCTTATTATAGCTATGTAAGCTCATTAGAATCAGAGGTTAAATCAATTAGCCTCGTAAATGCTTCTATAAACCATTCTCTATTACCGTCGTCAGTACAATTAGAACAGTCGCTGTGTGTTATGAACCTCCATTTTGAAAATATCATTGATCCTAACAGTTCAATATCGGTAACCGTCCTACATACCTTCTTAAACTCAACTACGTTAGAAAATGATTCTTCCCCGTATTTAGAAATGAATGATTTCCCACAATCCATATTCAATCCCAAGTCGAAACACTCACTTGCAAAAGAATCACATAGATATTCCTCGCTTATAGCGCTATTACTATATAGAGACAGATACCGTCCTGCGAATTTGTTGAGACGACGAAGCCATATCTGTTCAATCTCACTTTCATTGATGAATCTCATATGCTTACTATCCGGATTATATTCAGCAATAACTACATCACCCAAAAGGTGCTTATTGGTTCTATAATAGTACTCCGCTAAAGTTTCCTTCCGATAGGAATTATAATCCTCTAACATGACAATATATTTCTTATGGGATTTATCCACCAAAGAAAGATAGAAAGCTGCCTCATTAACGAACCCCATCTTCGCACTAGGTACATTTCCGGTCTCAGTCCAAGTGTAACGCTTGCACTCAATTACTATAGTACGGTCATCACTCACAACATCAAATTTATGATTCTTGTAATCAGCAGCATCAAGAAGTCGTGAGCCTATAGGAATTTCAACCTCTTGTTCAAAACTCCGATTATATTTGTTAGCAAACCAATCTAAAACTTGTCTCTGAAATATGGCGCCATTGCGCGGATTATCACTATTGCTCATTACAACCCCGCCATTTCTGATGAAATTGCCAGCACATTAGCAACTTCCGTTAGACTAATTATTGCTTTAAAACACTCTTCGATATCGCTCTGATCATTCTCCTCAAACGGAATCGTCATATTAAGAACAGGAACATCAATATGTAGAACACCTGCCTTGCTGGCAACCTCAGCTCTTACATACGGCATGTTATGAGTTCTTAACCACGATGCCATAGTTTCCATATCATTCATGCGCGTTGCAGCTTTACTAAAGGTAAGATCCACTTTTCCTTCCTGTATCTTATGATGAATATATGCATTTCCAAGATTGGTAGAATAATGAGCCCAATAGCCGTTGGATTCTCTTTTGGTTCGAAGATTTAGAACCGGATATTCTTGCTCCTGATAATCCTTATAAGATCTAAAGAATGCATTGGCTTTCTCATTAAGAATGACTTGAGGCGGCCTCTTTGCCTTTTCTATGGCTTGCTCTAACTGTTGTATAAATGAATCAAACAGTGGATTTTCCAAAGATAACATGTGTTCTTTTATCTCTTCGTAAGAAACAAAGTACGGATACTTCTTCGCAGCATCATTATTATCGTAATACTTTTGAGGACATATGATGAAACTATAGAACTCATCATACTCACCATTTTTAACAGCCTTATTTCCTCTCTTGATATAACGCTCCGGCTGTTCAGGCATAGCGATAGCATCGATCTTATCCTCTATAAGCAATGCTGTCTTCCTTGAACTACCCTTTAGAATTACCGTTATATCAGACTCACCAAGCTTGGGGTCAGCCTTAGATAATTCTACTGAAATCAAATGAGCACCTTTTTGCTTTACCCCGACCTTTTCCGTAAACAATTGAAGAAGGGAATAATCAATTGAAAACAGATGCAACATCATTACATCGATATCATGTTCGGAGATTTTACTATAAATATACTCTTTAGCCATTTGAATATACCTTTATATGTACTTTTTAAATACATCCCGTAGATTTACGGCAATGTCAATAGTTTGATTCATTAAGTCCTCATAATTAGAATGATCGTCAAAATCTAAACCATGGATATAATACTTAATTCTTGAGGCTTTCTTTCCATCTAATCGATCCCAAACCATATTAAAACCCAAATCTTTTTCTATACTATCTTTGCTTGCATACAATTTATCAAACAGTACTTTACTATCATGAATATAGAATTCTACTACGATATAGTTATTCTTGCTTATCAAATCAATAGCAATATGGGCCTCACTTGTACCAATCGATATATCGTACCAATGATCTGCTGACACCTTACGAAGATTAAAAGGCTTTCCTCTACTAATAACAACTTGATTGAACTGTTCCCAAAATACTAAACGTTCTGACTGACTCTTGTTCAGTTTTTTATCAGAACTAATGGATTTGCTCTGCTTAACAAAACCATTGGGCTTTTCTATAACTTCAAATTTAGGAGCGGGTTCAGAATTACCTATTTTGTAAGCATGTATTTCGATCAAAAAGAAATTAATATCTCCGTTAGTGTTATTATTCAACCAATCTATCGCTGCGCGATGTTCTTCTTTAGCATTTTTAACGATCCAAACTATAGTCTTTGCATCTAAACCGGATGCATAAGTAATAATCTTCCCAAGATGGTCATGATTTGTCCCATCAAGCTGATTCTCAATTACAACAGTAATCCCCGATGTTTCATCCTTAGCAACAATATCGCAACGATAAGGTCCAACGTACTCTTCCTTATTAACTTCAATCAATGTTAACCCTAGAATATCGTTAAGATAATTAATATTCTCTTCTTTAGAAAGCCAATTAGAAAAATCGTATTGCTCGTGCTTCCATAGATCTCTTACATCAACCTCTATCAATTTTCCAATATTCTTAGTCATATATTTATAACCTCATAGCTGCTTTTAAAATAAATACATTCCATATGCCTTCGCTCTGTCTTCAAATGTCTCATCAGTCCATAACTCACATTGGGTCATAACTGTCTCAAGTGCATCATCCATCCCCTCGGGCGGATATCTATACTTTTTAAGTAGCTTTTTAATCATCATTCGCATCTTTGCTCTTGCAGCCTCTCTCTTTTGCCAATCTATTGTCTTATTCTTACGCAACGTATCAGTTAGCTCCTTAGTCAGCGCAACCAGTTCAGCATTCTGATAGAAGTCTTTTATGGCTTGAGGCTTGGTCAAAGCATCATAGAAAGCTAGTTCTTCATCATTCAGGCCAAGATCATTACCTTCTTCCCTGCCTTTCTGAATCTCCTTTGCCATCTTCATTAACTCTTCGATAACAATCTGATTGTTAATCATGCCATTTATATACTGATTCAGAATCATCTGTAGTCTGTCACTAAACTTCTCTGACTTAACTACATTAGTCCTTTTGTATACGAAAATCTGCTCCTCGAGAAGTCGCTTTAGAAGTTCAACTGCAAGATTCTTATGTTTCATCTTTGACACTTCTTCCAAGAAACGAGGATCAAACAACGAGAATTCTTCATTAACGCCCTCAAAAAGATCTATAACACCGCCACTCTTCACGCTTTGTTTGAGCAACTCATTGATTCGAGAATTGAGTTCTTTCAAAGATAATTTTGAGCTACCACCATCATTGAGAACTCTTCCTGCCATAACTCGTACCGCTTCGAAGAAAGCCGCTTCAGTTCTTTCTGCCTCAGTGGTTAGTGACGAACACAATGATAATGCCTGATGGAGAAGATATGACTCCTTTAGATATTCTTTAAGAATGTCTTCCATATCTGGAGCAGCAATAAAATTAACAGCTCCACTAATGGTCTTTGCCCTATCGAGATCAGAACCTTCCATAAAAGTCTGATAGTTATAGCCGTACAATAAATCTCTACAAACAGAGAGTTTCTCATGGAACTTGGGATAAGCCACCTTAGCAACATCTGTATCACCATAGTTCTTTTTATCTCTGGCAGAATAATCATTCATTGCCTGCTTTAACGCCGCTGCAATTCCAACATAATCAATAATTAATCCGCCCTCTTTATCCTTAAATACACGATTAACTCTTGCTATAGCCTGCATTAGATTATGTCCAGCCATAGGCTTATATACATACATGGTCGCCAATGAAGGTACATCAAATCCGGTTAGCCACATATCGACTACAATTGCAATTTTGAGTGGATCATCGTTATCCTTAAACTTCTTAGCAAGTTCTTCCTTGTGGCGCTTATTTCCGATAATCTCATGCCATTCTTCCGGGTCTTTGTTGCTTTCTGTCATAACAACAGCAATCTTTTCCTTCCAACCAGGTCTTAACTCAAGTATTCTTTTGTATATCTGAATTGCAATAGATCGCGAATAGGCTACTATCATAGCCTTACCTGTAAGTATATTTGCACGATAATTCTCATAATGATCAAGTATATCGTTTACGAGTGTATCAATAGTTTGTGGATTACCTAGTACTGCTTCCATTCTACTAAGCATCTGTTTACTCTTCTGAATTACCTGTTCATCAGCCTGCTCCATAGATTCAACTAAACTGTACTCTTGATCAATAGCAGCCAAGGTCTCTTTGTCTAAATGCAGATTAAAAACACGGCTCTCGTAATAAACAGGTCTTGTAGCACCATCCTCGACAGCCTGCGTCATATCATAAATATCGATATAATCGCCAAATACAGCTCTTGTGTTATGATCCGTTGATGAAACCGGAGTTCCTGTAAAGCCTATAAACGTCGCATTCGGAAGACAATCTCTTATAATTCTTGCTGTTCCAATTACTCTTTTGGCGATTTGCTTTCCGTCTTCATCGGTCATCATTCTTATACGTTCCGTAAGACCATACTGGCTTCTATGAGCTTCATCAGCCATAACGATGATATTTCTTCGCTCAGACAATGCAGATGATGACTCTTCAAATTTCTGCATTGTAGTAAATATAATTCCGTTCGCTGTCCTTGTATTAAGCCAAGACATAAGATGTTCCCTACTCTTAGCCTGTTCAGGAGTCTGGCGAAGGAAGTCAGTACATCTAGCAAACTGCGAATATAGCTGATTATCAAGATCATTTCTGTCAGTAATTACGACAATAGTAGGGCTCTCCAAAGCAGACTGAAGCAAGTGGGCATAGAACACCATAGAAAGCGATTTGCCAGAGCCTTGTGTATGCCAAAAAACACCTCCCTTACCATCGCCATCTTCGGAAGAAGCTTTTCTTGTACTATCTATTGCCTTTCTAACAGCGAAATATTGATGATAGCCCGCCAATATCTTGTAAGTATCAATTCCTTCGACGTTGAAGCATATGAAGTTCTTTAAGATATCCAAGAATCTGGTTTTCTCAAATATACCTTCAAAGAAAGTATCAAATTGAGCATACTGTGTATTCTCGTAGTTACCATCCTTAGTCTTCCATTCCATATATCTATCTTCACCAGACGTGATCGTTCCAGCCTTAGATACATACATATCACTCATAACGCAAATAGCGTTATATATAAACATAGATGGAATCTTATCAATATAGTTTCTAAGTTGCGTATAGGCTTCAGAAGCATCTGTCTGCTCTCTTGAAGGCGATTTCAACTCTATAACTACTACAGGCAATCCGTTAAGGAAGAGGACTACATCGGGTCTTTTCTCGCTTTTACCTTCTACAAAAGTCCACTGATTAGCAACAATAAACGAATTATTATCAGTATTTTTATAGTCAACAATATAGACTATATCGTACTTTGTCTCACCATTTTCATGATAACTTACCTCAATTCCATTCTGAAGATAATTCATGAATACTTTATTCTTTTGAACTAATGAGCCATTTTCAAAGTTATGAAGCTTATACAAGGCATCTTGAATAGCAGCATCTGGAAGATCAGGATTTAATCTGCATATTGAATCCTCCAAAACGCTCTCAAACAACGGATTGCTGTAATCTCTTTCAAGTTCTGGACCATAATAATGCTGGTATCCCATCCCCTCAAAGAGCTCAATCACAGAATTCTCATAGTTTTCTTCTATAAATCCGTGCATATCTCATAACTCCTTTATATTTGCCTACTGTACCGCTATACAAGGAACTATTTATCCTAATTCAGATATTAACTTATATATTTCCTATGCGCCAATTTTACATTGCTTTGCTTAACCATAGCATACATCAAAGTAGTATCTATTCGTTGATGTCCTAACATCCTCTGAAGTTGTTCAATAGGCATTCCTTTATCAATTGCCATTGTTGCCAGCGTCCTTCTGAATTTGTGTGGGTGCACTTTCTCAATTTTAAGCCTCTTTCCCATCTTTCGAAGTCTGTCTTCTATGCTTCCAATTGAAAGTCGATTATGAGGTGAACGTAAAGATACAAACAAAGAAGGATTATCATCAGTTCTACTTTCAAGATAATCTTGAAGGTGTAGCTTAGTTCTAGCATCAAAGTACACTATTCGCTCTTTACCGCCTTTACCAAACACTTTACACTCACGCTCGACCAAATCCACGTCTTTACGATCCAAAAGAACCATTTCTCCAACACGCATACCTGTCGAAGCCAACATATCTATCATAGCCAAATCTCGTAAAGTACTACTACAATCACGCATTCTTTCAAGCTCTTCATCCGTATATGTTGTTTTAACAATACTTGAGGTCTTGATCTTATGAATACGTCTCACAGGACTTTTTACTATATAGTCTTCATCCTCAAGCCATGAATAGAAACTAGATAGAATTCTGCGTATATTATCAATCGTAACTCGGCTTGATTGATTCCTATTCTGATAATCCGTCAGATATGTTCTTAAATCCTCTGTTCTAATGCACCGAACATTACGATCCAAAGAACAAACCATAGATTCTATTGTAGTCTTGTAATACTTAATGGTCTTCTCAGAACAACCTTCTACCCGCTTGGCTGCGATAAACATCGAAATCAGTTTATTGTTATCCTCCTCCTTATAGTTATTATCACTTTCTTTAATCTCATATTGATAAAATGCATATTCCATCTCTTGTCTCAGCCTCATAAGCTGATTGTTATTAAGATAAGGCAACATACGTTGTACTATCTCGTTAATTAACTCCTCTTTCATTTTTGTTCTCCCTTCATATTAGATAAAGGAAAACAATATCACGAAACTAATTTAACATCCTCCCCCTCACAGAAATTCTGATTTAT
>DJYK01000013.1 GCA_002450095.1 Mageeibacillus sp. UBA6980
AAGCGCGTGACCTGATGGATTAGACATCCTAAGATTATCTTTGAATGTCTAAAGTCAATTGTTTAAGAAAAGGATGCAAAGAAGTATTCAATGCGTTCTTGGTTGAAAATGCTGTATATGATGGGCTCAGGCGCGGAGAGGTGTTACCCTGTTTTGTTGAGTCGGAAGTTATCCGAAGCGTATATGTCTGCTCCCGGCTGTCACTTATAGGTGTATCCAAAGTCAGAATGTATTCTGTCTGATTGGCGATCGTCGAGGCATAATATTCCCGGTGATCTATCAGAGTACCGTCTTCATCATAGATGTCGAGAAGAACGGTCCCGCTGCAGGCTCTCAGGATCCCGTAAAATCGTACTTCCTTACTCCGAGCATCCAGAACTTATAGCTCAAGTAGAAGAACAGGATGCCGAGAATGGGTGACAGCCAAGAAAGCAATGGGACATTATCAGGGTCGAGAATCACCAGACTCGGATAATAAGCAACGAATGCAATCGGGATAACGAAGGTGAATATCACCTTGAAGATACCGCTGAATATACTAGCAGGATACTTCGCGAAGTCCTTGAATCTGAACATAATGACCATCACATAACCTGAGTTCTTGATCCAGAAGCACGTTGCCGCCGCTGCATTCATCAGTGCGATCATGAACAGAGAAGCCGTGATAAGGAACACGATGAGCTTCAGTATTATCATAAACGACACCGGCAGGCCGATATGTACCCACGAATATATGAGCGTTCCTATACCGAATGCGAGCTGTCCTAAGCCCTTAACATCAAACACCTCCGATATGAAGTAGAAGAACACATTCACGGGGCGGAAACAGTACTTGATGAAGTCGCCGCTGTAGACCATGAATCTCAGGTTCCAGTTGTTATCGAAGAAGCACTGCACCGGGGTCAGGGCTACGAGCGAGAACCCGTACAGGAACAACATGTGATAGTAATCCCAGCCGTTTATCGTCGGGAAGTTTCTGAACAATATCAGAAACGTCACAAAACCCGATAGGTTAGTCATTATCATTCCAATCGTCGATATTATGAAATCCGCACGGTAGCTCATCTTGGTCTTCAGATCCTGAACGAGGATCTTCCTGTAGAGCTTCGTGTAAAAAGCAAATCCTCTTACATGTTCCATGATCAACCTCCGTTAACGGTGATCTTCTTCACCGAGTAATTCCAGAACAGTGTGCCCGCAGCCGTAAGTATCACGATCCAGATAATCTGGAACAGGAACATCGGCAGCAGTCCTTCGAGGGTATCGCTTCCGTTCTTCTGCAGAAGTATCGTGAGAGGTATGTCATAAACACCTCGAAAAGGCATGTACTCAACCACAGTCTTGAGCTTATCCGGGAAGAAAGCTATAGGTATTGAAGCTCCCGACAGAAGCAGCACTATGGTCTCCTTCACGATGTTGATGCCCCATGTTGATTCCGTGTAGAGGCACACCGTGGCCACCAGCATTTCGATGTTGAAGTTAATAAGAAGAGCAAATACCGTAGCTATCACAAACCAGATAAGGTTGAAGCCCATGTGTATGGCTCCGTGTGTGATGATCATGACGACGATGAAAGTCGGCAGGAAAGTCAGGAAGAACGATACCACATGGCTTCCGGAGTAACTCCAGAATGTGTAGCGGCGGAACTTCATGGGCTTAAGAAGATCGAGAATGATCTTGCCCGACTGGATCGATCTGCTCATATCCCATACTACGAACATCTCGAGGAAGTTAAAAAGAGACGTCGCGAGAATGAGATAGATCATCGTATCCGTGAATGTCATTCCATTAACCACATCGACACCCGAAGATGCGTAGATGGCTTTCCAAAGATAATATACGAGCACCAGATAGATGAGGTTCGCGAACAGTGTAACGAACGTACCCAATCTGAACTGCAACGATTCCATTATTCCGGCACGCGTCAGTGCCAATAATTTTCTGGGGTTCATGCTGCATCTCCCTCATAGATCTTCTTGATGACCTCCTCCGTGGAGATCTCCTCAAGACGGATGTCCTTGATCTTTGTTTCCTTCTGCTTACGCATGATGACATCCATGATATCCGTCTCCTTCTCATCTATGAGCATCGACTCCCATGTGTCATCCTCGAGGCGCATGTGAAGAGTTCTGTAAGAACCGAAGTAACTCTTCAGATGCTCGATATCATTGTCGTAGATCTTTGTACCCTTATCGATAATGACTATCCTTTTGCACAGAGCATCAACGTCGCCCATATCGTGTGTGGTAAGGATTACCGTTGTGTTCTTCTCCTTGTTAAGGCCCTTGATCAAAGATCTGATCTTATCCTTCATGGATACGTCGAGACCTATTGTCGGCTCATCGAGGAATACGATCGCAGGGTTGTGCAGGAATGCTGCGAGGATATCGCTCAATGTCCTTTGACCCAAAGACATCTGCCTTACCGGCTTATTGATAATCGGCTCGATATCGACAAGAGATTTATAAAGCTCGATCATGTCGTTATACTCATTCTTAGGCACCATGTAGATATCGCGAAGAAGCTTGAACGATTCTATAAGAGGCAATGACCACCATAGCTGCGATCTCTGCCCGAAGACAACTCCGATGTTCTCACAGTTCTCGGTCCTGTTCTTATAAGGAACCTTGCCGTTTACTAAGATCTCGCCTGATGTGGGCTCGAGTACGCCCGTCATCATCTTGATAGTAGTAGACTTGCCTGCTCCGTTAGGGCCGAGGTATCCGATGATCTCTCCTCTGGACACCTCGAGCGACACGTCCTTTACAGCGCTTATGGTCTTGTAGTCACGCGAGAACAGATCCTGAATGCTGCCCTTCAGACCTTCATGACGGTTCAACACCTTAAAGTCTTTACAGACATTCTTCATTACCAGAGCCTGATTATCCATAATTGCCTCCCCCAAAAAACTCTCTTGAATTTGAACTATATTCAGTATATTGTTGTTATAGTTATGAAAATAGTGTGTTTATAGTCGGTTTTTATAACAATATTCCAGATTGATGGAATATTGTTATAATCAGTGCGAAGGAGGGCGAGAATAGTTATGAATCGCGAACAGATGGGCCTTATCATCAAGCGTGACGACGGCTCGGAGATCGTAAACTACGATAATCCGGCATTCCCCTCATATATCTACGACGGATGGATCGAACCTAACTGCACATGGGAACGTGTCCCCCATTACCACGAAGATCTGGAGATATTAACTGTCAAAGAAGGATCCATGGCATATTCAGTCAACGGCCGCACGCTGGTGCTTCACGAGGGAGATACCATCGTCGTTAACTCCAATCAGATTCACTACAGCATGTCGCTTGACGACAAGATCGCGAAGTACGTGATCTTCGTTGTCCATCCCTCGATCCTTATGTCATCTGTAACCATTGAGATGGAAGCTGTACGTCCCATCATCGACAACCCGGAACTGCCTTTCGTGAGATTCAGGTATATAAACACTTATACCAAAGATATGTATAACCTTATGATCGATCTTCCCGATCACAGACATAATGCTTTCGAGGTTACGAAGCGCCTGTTTCTCATGTGGGAACTCATAATGAAGAAGTCGGAAGATTACGGTCCCAAACCCGAGGATAACAATGTCGATCCGCGCATGATGTCATTCAAGTCCATGCTTCACTTTATGAATATCAACTATAAAGAGACGATCTCACTCGAGGATATCTCTAACGCAGGCAATGTCAGCAAATCCCAGTGCAATTATCTGTTCAACCAGTATGTCGGCGAGTCGCCCGTAAATTACCTTATGCACCTGCGCGCCCGTAAAGTGGCGGAACATCTGCGTTCGGGCAATTACACGTTAAAGCAGATTGCAGACATGACCGGATTCAACGGTGTCAGCTACATGTCTGAGACCTTCAAGAAGTTCTTCGGCCAGTCTCCGAGAGATTACAAAAAACAATGGAGCGGTATCAGTTGATCGTTATACGTCCCTGTCCGTAAGGATCGGAATACTCTTCTCCGATAACACCGCCGAGCGGTTATGTCACGGTAAACGGTGCTGCAGGAACGGTTAAGATTGAGTTATAATCTTAACCAGAAAAGGAGGATCCGCTTATGACAAGATTTCCCTGGGGCACAATGGCACCCATCCCTTATGGAGATGCCAAGTACAATGTCAAAGTAAATATGAGAGCCAACGGCATGATCGAGACAGAAGCCGACATCGATGAGAATCAGAAGACAGGAATAAAGGCCGCAGTTCTCCTCGGACTTGCCGACGGCTTAGCCAAGTTGGCTTCACAGTGTATTCCCTCCGAACAGATCATCGCACACAAAAGAGATATCGAAGAGACGATCAGACAGAAGGTCTCTTCGGCAGGATACGACACAAGGGTCACGATCAATTCCATCACATGCGATGAAGCATCCCGCAATGCGCTCGAAGAAGCCAAGAATAAAGCCATGACCGCGGGTACTGTTGCACCTGCAGCCACAGCTTCATCTGCGGTCCGTCCGAAGTTCTGCCCCAATTGCGGAAGCCCTGCAGGCGCCGGCAATTTCTGCACAAACTGCGGATCAAGACTTATCTGATATCGAAGGTCAGGTTTTCTCGAACGAAGGTCTCCAAGCCGCAAAACCGGCGAGCTGTTCGTCGGATCTTACACGGTTTGCTGGACAGGGACAAAGCATTATGAGTTTCAGAGTTTATGAGATGAGACGTTCCTGCAAAGATATCTCGGCTGCCCGGATGCTTGGTAAATACGGCTATGAGACTTATGCAAGCACGGGTATCGCATACGGAGCTGTTATTCCGCTTGCTGTAGTAGGTATAGTAATGAAGGTTTTTGGTATTGTCGTTTCTGTTGTAATAGGCATCAGTCTCGGTGGTCAGCCTATAATCGGATTTAATCTTGGGTCCGGCAATACGGAGCGTGTCAAAGAGACTATAACAGTTATTACCAAACTTATAATTGCAGTCGGAATGGTATCATTCCTTATATTCGAACTTATGCCTGATGTTGTTATCAATCTTTTCGGAAGCAAGAATACGCCTGAGTATATGGAATATGCGCGACTTTGTATCAGGATATTCCTGGGAGGCATCATACTTACCTGCTTTATAAAATCAGCGGCCATCATGCTTCAATCGATGGGAAACAGCTTCAAATCAACTCTGCTGGCTCTTTTACGTGATGTGATCATATTTGTTCCGGCGTCTGTCATTCTTGCTACAGTGTCTCACAGTATCGTTACTATGCTTTGGGCAGCGGTGATTTCAGATGTGCTATCAGCAACCATTGGAATCATATTCATGAGAAGCTCCGTAAAAGAAATCTCAAAAGCTGAAAACACCAAATCAATTACTATATCCGATCTGGCTATTGAGAACGCGAAAGACAGATCTTAAGGCTCTCCCATTCAACACTGCGACTGCCATTGAAGGATAGTACACCAAATATTGAAGAGTCATATGTTGCAAAAAAAGAACTTTAACCGAGATTGCTACTCTGGGACGGCGAAGACAGATACAGGGAATAATGATACTTCTGCGTTAAGATCTGTATCTGTCTGCCCCTGGAGCCTGTAAGCTGCGTTCCAGTCGGTCTTTCCGTGTCGCATTATGTATAAAGGCAGTTGCCATAAAAGCATAGAAGCAACAAATACACAGTAAAAAAGTATATAATTCAAATCATAGTATGGTTTGCTGCTGATTATTTGAGGGAAAGACTATGGTTGTTAATAAACTGAACCAGCTTTATAAGCCTGACCGTCTGTTGTTCTACACCGATGCGTCCGAAGAAGATATCCGGGCATTCACCGGCGGCGTCATCCCGGATAAGATCAGCAAGTATACGGGTGCTTTCGGCACTTATGATTACCCCGGAGTGTTCTTCATTAAAAGTCTTGATAAGTCTGTGATCGGAATCGAGTTCAGGCCGGATGACGACAAGGCAGAGTACCCCGCGGATCTGGATTCCATCAGGCTTAACGGCTCCTACTGCTTCTCCCTGGAAACTGACGATGAGATCGAGATCAGCCGCGAGAATATCACCACTATCTTTAAAGACCTCGCGGGAGACGGAGCGGCCCACCGCGTTTACAGCGACCTTTCGCTTAAGGCCGAGTCTGAAGTTATATCCGCGTTTACGTATTCCAAGAAGCTCAGGCTGCTTTACGAGTGCGAGCTTAAGGACGAGATCGCCAAGGATATCATCTCCGACGACGCAGACCGTTTCGATAAAGCTTTGCTTTACAAGATGTCATTCACCGAGCCCATCACGGGGCACTATAACTGGAACCACCTCGTGGCTTTCCTGGAGATGCCGACAGACAGCGGCATCAGCGACTACACTTTCGTGCATTTCGATATCAAGGAATTCCGCGTGATAAATGAAGTCTACGGGCACAACACGGCTAACCGCGTGCTGCGCAATGTCGTAAAGGCCATGAACAAAGCTGACTTCGTCTACGCGAGCGCGCGCTGCCATAACGACAACTTTGCCATGATGATAAAGGACATGCCCGAGGACGAGACCGTGCGTGTGCTGGAGGACTTCTTTGAGTCCATCTCGCGCCTGCCCGAGGATCCCGCTTACAGGATCTACTACAGGTGCGGCGTGGTCCCCATGCAAAGGACGATCCTCTCAGGCAACCGCGTGGCCGATGCCGCCAAGATGGCGCAGGCCCTCGGCGTGACTCCGAACAAGACCGAGGTCACCATATACACGGACAAGATGCACGACGACATCACCTGGGGCAACATCATAAAGGCTTACGTGGACACCGCCATTGCGGAGGATGAGTTCAGGGTGTACCTGCAGCCGAAGTTCGACATCAACCGTGAAGTTATTGAGGGGGCGGAGGCGCTGATACGCTGGGACTACAAGGGCAAGGGGCTCCTGTCCCCCGGAAGGTTCGTTCCCTTCTTCGAGCGTGACGGCTCCATCGGCAAGATAGATGACATCGTTCTCGAGAAGGTGTGCAAGGCACTCGCGCAGTGGAAGGCAGAGGGCAAGCCTTTGTATCCTGTCTCAGTCAACCTCTCGCGCAAGAGGCTGTACGACCCGAATCTCATCGAGCACCTGGTCGGGATAATCGACAGCCACGGCGTGGACCACGGCCTGATCGACTTCGAGCTTACCGAGAGCGCCACCTACGAAAACAAGGTGCACATGCTGCGCGTGCTGGAGGACCTGCGTGAGCGCGGCTTCAAGATCTCCATGGACGACTTCGGTACGGGTTACTCTTCCCTGTCGCTGCTGACGGAGATGCCGCTCGATACCCTGAAGATAGACAAGAGCTTTGTCGACAAGCTCGGCAAGGATAACGAGCGTGAGCAGGATATTGTTGTAATCCGCCTGATCATTGCGCTTGCCAAGGATCTGGGATTCGTGTGCCTGGCTGAGGGTGCTGAGCGTAAAGAACAGGTCGACCGTCTCCGTGAACTTGGCTGCGAAGTGATACAGGGTTATTACTACAGCAAGCCCATATCGATGGATAAGTTCGAGGAGCGTTACCTTAAGTAATGCCGTTATGCGCGGCTTGCCTTCTTTCTCTTTACTAGGCCACAGTGAGACGGAGTCGAACAAGGTCTCAGACAGCAAGCGTAGCGACGCTGTCGGTCGAATCCCTCTTAATTTCATCACAACGCAAAACGGATACTCATCCGAGTATCCGTTTTGCGCTTTGGCGGAGACGGTGGGATTCGAACCCACGTGGCCGTGAAGCCAAACGGTTTTCAAGCTATCTTTTCGAGTGTTGAAAGCCCCATTTTACTGCGTTTTCAGGCTTTTTATGTGTCCCCAAAGCCCGTTGTTACAGGCTTTTTGGTTGCAAAGGAGAACACCATGAACATCGAAGGCATCAACTGGGATGAAGTCCCAGAAACATTGATCATGACCCCGAACCGAGCCTCCTCATAACGAGCATTCCTGATACAGTCAGATATAGGATGTCGACTTATTTAACAACACAATTAGCTGGATACCCGGACCTACTAAAAGTTCGGGACGTATCAGCCATTACGGGTTATGGAAAAACAACAGTCGGGAACTGGCTAAAAGAAGGAAGACTGCGTTATACCGTTGTAAGACGAGCAATTTATATTCCCAAATTCGAACTCATAGAATACTATGCACAGAGGATTTCGACTCCGTTTGCCGCAAATCGAATTAGCAATAAGGGAACTGCTTTAAAAGGTCCCTTTTGTACCATTCACATTAAAATGTCATCATCAAGACGAAAGATAGAATACAAACCATTGACCATATCCAAAAATGAAGCTATCTTGTTTAAAGATTATCATTTAGTTTATAACCCATTTTTTCAGCTGCCTCTTTAGTTGAACGATGCACCATTTTTGGAGTATCATTCAGGTCAACGTACCATTTTTGTTTTTTGTGAGATTTGGTACGCTGATTTTGCCTTTATAACGTACCTTTTTCCGTTATTGGGAGTTTTGGTACGTAAAAATTTCAAATTTACGTACTATTTCTCGATTATTGCAAGTTTGGTACGTTGAGAACCCGATTTTAACGTACCTTTTTGTCGGTTTTATGGATTTGGTACGCTGGAGGGCGATCCGGGTGATGGAGTTGAACGATGCACCATTTTGGGAGTATCATTCAGGCAAAATCAGCGAAAAATCGAACCGCAATTTTGGCAAGAGAAAACCCTTGAAACGCAGTAATTTCAAGGGTCTCGGGTGGCGGAGCCGGTGGGATTCGAACCCACGTGGCCGTGAAGCCAAACGGTTTTCAAGACCGCCTCGTTATGACCGCTTCGATACAGCTCCGTGTCCGAGGATTATATCAAAACGGAAAGCTACTTTCAATATATGCGGCCTTTATTATCGAGAGTCTGCCTTACCATTCGCCGTAGAAATTCTGTACCGTAGACTGACCGATCTGTCCGCCTCCCGGAGCACGGACACGGCAGGATGCGACAGAGACCCATGTGTAAGTAGTTGACCTCATATTCGACGCATGTCCGGGGGAGTTGATAAAGCCGTTGATGATGCGTGTGTTGAAAACACCTACGCTTCCGCTCGCGATGTTCTCTCCGAATGCAACATCCCAAGTATCGTATGGCATTCCGCTGTCGCACATAGTGCCGTCAGGTCTTGTATGAGAAAAGACGACCGCACTCTCGACCGCTCTTAATCTCGCATATCTGTATTCCGGAGAATTGAGATCCGTAACACCGCGAAGAGCGGGAACACCGCAGCTTGCTCTGTAGGAGTTGATCTCCGCTATGTGACCCGAAGGATCGTCGAACTGCGCTTCAACCTGCATAAATCCGTCTGCAAAGCGTATATAATACGTTTCCCAGCCGTCTGCCGTTATATTGGACACTATGCCGTAATTCGCGCATTTAACGCCGAATTCGACGCTGTCCGAGAAGCCGTTAAAAAGTGTCGTTATATCATCTGCGGGACCTGCTATCTGAGAGGCCCAGTAGCTTCTTCCCTGATCGTCCGAGGATCTGTTAAGGAATACTTTATAGAAGATCTCTATAAGCCCTGCTTCGGACATTGAAGAGGCTTTGGATGCAAACTCCGGACTATAGAAGAATCCGCGTGCACAGTCCTTACCTGAGATAGCGTGACTTCTAAGCTTTGACACCCAATCGTTAAGACCGGACGGATCAGGGGATCTTCCGAGGCAATCACTGTAAAGTGAGGTTACGAATGTGGTTATCGGATCGGGATCCGAATCCGCTCTGACGCTTACGCTTTTGAATGTAACGACATTAAGAAGCACCAATGCCGTTGCCAGGACAACTGCAAATATCTTTCTCGCTTTATTCATATGCATTACCTCCGATTAAGTTGATTATAACCTCTAACCGATGTAACTGAAACACCATGCATAGAAAAGAATAAAAACCGATATGACTCCGAGCCGGCCGATGACCCACGGCCTCGGGCATTCATAAGTATTGTAATCACCATCCTTACCGTGCTTTATAAAATACCACGCCAGGAACCCTGCCACACCCGCTATTGCGGTCGCGACGCAGGGTATCACGATCGGAGAGATACTTTCCAGGATGATCTTTACGGTCGTTCCTCCGTAGCTTTCTCCGGTGATCTTCTGAAGAAGTCCGGAGTTGAGCATATATGTGGAGGATCCCTTGGTATTGGACAGCAGCACTATAAGGGCTTCCATGACGATGCTCAGGAGGATAAGTCTGTCGTTGTCTTTATGGAACGGGATAAGGAACGAGAGCGACAACACAAGCGGGATCAGCCACTGCTGATTCCAGTCTATAAAGGCCGTGAAGGAGGCATATACCGTGAATATCGTGAGCATGGATCCGTACAGCATCCCTCGCTTGTCATCGGTATCAGCTTTGTAAAAGAAAGCCGCAATGCATATGACAGTAAACGACAGAACAAAAAGCGATATCGTCCCGATACCCGTTTCCGTGAGCCGGTCGGCAAAAGAATACTCTTTGTTGGTTATTCCCGCCACGGCACTGTAACCCCAGCCCCTCTCGAAAAGCACTTTCGTAATAAGCGGAACGATCATGACTAACGCGAGATTCTTTACTATGTCGATAATGCGCTTATTTGCGAGCAGAATGAGCGGGATGAACACCATTAAGGGTAAAGTCTTCATCGCGACCGCGAGGCTCATTATAAGCGAGAATACGGCGTATTTTTTACGGTAGTAGAAAGGAAGCGCGATAAGCATCACGATAACGTAGATGACATCGAGCTGACCGAAGACCAGCGAGACAAAAAGCAGTACCGATGATGTCAGATAGAGAGACCTGACATTAATGAGGTATCTGTCGTCCATTTGGCATTCTTCCGTGATGAACCTGATAAGCCAAACTGATACGAGTATCAGCGCCAAGGCCGCGAGCGTGAGATACAGGACTATAAGATCGGCCTGTGCTTCACTCATGCTGTCGACACTTACGAAAGGCATGAACGGCAACAGTAAGACAGCCACGACAACAACGAAAGTAAAATCGTAATTATACGTAAAAAGAGACAGCGGACTTTGTCTTTGCAACTCAGCAAGATACGAGTCTTCAACAAAGCGTGTTAAGTGTCCCGACATAAGCGAATCTTTTAATCTTATCGCCATATTCGAAGTCATAAGAAGATCGAACTGCTGGCTTACGATAAGCACGGACAGAGCGATCACGACTCCCAAGATAAGACGATCATAAAGATCGCTGTCGCCTATCTTTTTCCTGTCGTAATTAAGAACGTAAATGATCGTTACCATCGCAACAGCAAGATAGACGAGCCCGAATGCCGTCTTATTACCCGATGACCCGGTAAGACCTTTGATCGTAAAGCTTATATTCCCCTCATCATCCGTAACAAGAGACGGAACAACTGAATCTTCACCTATATCGTTAACCGTAAACCTGAGTCTGCAGATACTTCCGAGGGTAACTTCCTTATATGAGAACGAGACCTTTGAATCGTAGACGGAAGTTACTTCTTTACTGACAACGGTATTGCCGCTCTCGTCTATAAGCTCCAAAGTTCCGTCGATCCTCGTAACGTTTTCCGTATCAGATGGATCCAATACTATTCCTATCTCGCAGATCCTGCTGTAGAGCATCTTAAAGGACTGTTCGTAGACCTGTCCTTCACTGATCTCTATCCTGTTCTGTCCGCTCGAATAGTAAGTCCTCGGAATAGCCCATATACTCATACCCGGCAGCACTGCTACCGCACCGATATATATGAGTATGAGAGCAATGACCGCAACGGATAATCTTATTGCTGATCCTTTGTTCCGTTCCATGTTCTTAGAATCATTTGAGAAGATCTATAAGACGGTCGAGATCTTCGTAGTTTTTATAATCGATAATGATCTTTCCTCTTCCTGCTGCGCTGTCGAGGACCTTCAGTTTAACCTTGGAGCCGAGAGACTTTTTGAGCTTAATCTCCACTTCCTTTGTACTTAATTCAAACTGAGGATCAAGTTCCTTCTTGGAAGTCTTCGTGGCTTCTTCCGGATGCTCAAGAGTATAGATATATTTCTTTACATACTCTTCGGCCTGTCTTACCGTCATATCCTTGGCAAGGATAACATTCGCCGCCTTCTTCTGATCTTCGGGATCCTTCAATGAGAGGATAGCCTTGGCATGTCCGGCAGACAGATCACCGTTTCTGATGAAGTCCTGCAATGATTCATCTATATTGATGAGTCTTACGGTATTGGCAATAGTCGCACGCGGCTTACCGAGTTTCCTGGCGAGCTGCTCCTGACTCATACCGTGAGTCTTAAGAAGATTATCCATCGCATATGCTTCTTCAAGAGGATTCAGATCTTCTCTTTGCAGGTTCTCGATAAGAGCCTGTTCCATCGTCTGCTGATCCGTAAGTTCCCTTACGATCGAAGGAATGACCTTCAGACCCGCTATACGGGCCGCTCTCCATCGTCTCTCACCTGCGACGATGATGTAGCCGTCATTCTTCTTCTGAACGATTATAGGCTGTATTACGCCGTTCTCCTTGATAGAGGCCGCGAGCTCATTCAATGCTTCTTCGTTAAAGACCTTACGCGGCTGATCAACGTTAGGTGATATATCATTGATCTTAAGTTCTACAACGGAATCGGAAGCATCCTCGGGAATACCGTCACTCGACAGCAGCGCACCCAGTCCTTTTCCGAGTCCTCTTGCGGCTGTCGCTTTCTTAGGTGCTGCCGCTTTCTTTACGGCAGTAGTTTTCTTAGCAGTTGTTCTCTTCGTTGTTGTTGTCTTTTTTGCAGTTGTTTTTCTCTGTGCCATAATCCACCTCATATATAGATTTATATCTATATTTACTTGGTCCTCTTAATAACCTCTGTTGCCAATGCTTCGTATGCTTTGCTTCCCTTAGAGTTCTTATCGTAATCCAAGATAGCGACTCCGTGGCTCGGTGCTTCAGCGAGTCTGACATTCCTGGGTATATGAGTAGCAAATACCTTATCACCGAAGTAGTTCACTACCTCTTCCTCAACCTGTCTCGTGAGCTGTGTCCTTCTGTCGAACATCGTGAGAACTACTCCGAGAATAGAGAGATTCTTATTCAATTTCTTCTTGACGATATTAATGGTATCTACTAGCTGAGTAAGTCCTTCGAGAGCATAGTACTCACCCTGGATCGGAATGATGATTCCGTCAGACGCTGTCAGAGCATTGATAGTAAGTATGCTTAATGACGGAGGACAGTCGATGATTATATAGTCGTATTCATTCTTAACCGGTTTGATTGCATTCTTGAGAACCTGTTCTCTTGACATTACGTTAACCAACTCGATCTCCGCACCTGCGAGATTAATATTAGTCGGACAGATATTAACATTCTTAGCCGAGGATTCGAGTATTGCATTCTTGATCGGTTCATCATTGACGATCACATCGTAGATAGTAGATTCGAGTTCTCCTTTATCAATACCAAGACCGCTTGTAGCATTGCCCTGCGGATCAAGATCGATAACCAATACTGACTTTCTCTTCTTTCCGATAAAAGCGGCCAGATTAACAGCAGTCGTGGTCTTACCTACTCCGCCCTTCTGATTAGCCAATGTCAAAACGTAAGCCATATACACACTCCCTTAATATTATTACAAATTTATAATAACATTATTATTCCGCTGCTGTATAACATTCAGATAACAATAAAAAAGGAATGTTCCACGTGGAACATTCCTCATAGAGAATTATTATCAAGAAATAAACTAATTATAATGACCTGAAGCAATGGCATATATGTAAA
This sequence comes from Mageeibacillus sp. UBA6980, assembly GCA_002450095.1. GTDB lineage: Bacteria > Bacillota > Clostridia > Saccharofermentanales > Saccharofermentanaceae > Saccharofermentans. The sequence continues at coordinate 13,703 of DJYK01000013.1, forward strand.
CTATAATATAAATAAGTATTACTAATCCATTAATTGCCAATCCTATAATACTTATTATTTTCGCTGTATTTGCAGTTTTTACTTCAGAAGGATTATTCTTATCTACCTTTGAAGCCATTACCAGAGCAATAATTGAGAAGATCGTTCCCATACCAAAGAAGAATATACCAAAGATTGAGAGTATCAGTGCCGACATACTTAGACCAAATGACCTGCCATATCTGGAACGGTATGTCGGACCGTTATAAGTATTATTATTATTGATAACAGATCCGCACTTCGGACACGCGTTAGAGAAATATCTTGTACTGCAATTCGGACAAATCTTCTCGACGGCATTAAATCTCGTTCCGCAGGCGGGACAATACAATCCTTCAAATTCCTCATTACAATTCAGACAAACATACTTAAATGTATTGCCTCCACAACTGGCACATACTTTATTATCATTATCAGTTTTACAACCGCAAAAAGTACAAATCTTCATATCTACTCCTATTGTTCCACGTGGAACATCAACTCATCAAGAAAGGACCATATACCGCGCAGAATATAATGAATACCAAAATATTCACCGTTCCCATTGCAAGTGATGCAATGATTTCTTTTGAAGCATTTCCTTTTCTTAATTCAATTATTGAAAGTATAACACCTGCGATTGATAAAGGGAACAGGAATGTGGTTATCAATCCGATCAGAGACAAGATAAATGGTAAAGTAGAGTGTTTCTTCTCTTTGCCTAATAATTTATCTACTTCCTGTTTACTCGGTTTATCTGACAGAACATTCTTGGCGGTATAACCGCACAATTTACAATGATCACCGTCAAATACAGCAGAACACTTAGGACACTTATATATAAGTTCCGTACTTCCGCATGACAGACATACAGTCTCATCTTCATCACACCATGTACCGCATTTAGCACAGACTTTCATAATCAAATACCTCAAACAAAAACGGATTGTTTCACGTGGAACAATCCGTTTAACATATCAAGTGTCGATATTTGCCATTTTGGCATTCATTTGTATGTATTCCTTACGGGGGTCAACTTCATCACCCATAAGAAGAGTAAATGTCTCATCTGCAGCCTGGGCATCGGAGAGGGAAACCTTAAGAAGCTTTCTTGTATTAGGATTCATTGTCGTTTCCCACAACTGCTCTGAACTCATCTCTCCGAGACCCTTAAATCTCTGGATAAGAGGATTCTTCCAACCGGTCTTCTCCTTGATGGCTTCAATCTCTGCATCATCATATGCGTAATATGCATCGTCTCCCTGATAAACCTTATAAAGAGGAGGACAGGCGATATAAACATATCCGCCGTCTACGAGAGGTCTTAAGTATCTGAAGAAGAATGTGAGAAGCAGTGTACGGATGTGTGATCCGTCGACATCGGCATCAGCCATGATGATAACCTTATGGTATCTTAACTTCTCAACATCAAATTCATCACCGATACCGGCACCCAGAGCCATTACAACAGGCTGGAGCTTCTCATTGGAATATACCTTATCGATCCTGGCCTTCTCGACATTGAGCATCTTACCCCACAGAGGCAGGATCGCCTGATATTTACGCTCTCTGCCCTGCTTCGCGGAACCGCCTGCAGAATCTCCCTCGACGATGAATATCTCACAGAACTCCGCCTCATTTGACTGACAGTCGGCAAGCTTACCCGGAAGAGAGTTATTCTCAAATACAGTCTTCCTTCTTGTAAGTTCACGAGCCTTCTTCGCAGCGTCACGCGCACGGCTCGCGGATAAGCACTTATCCATTATGAGTTTACTTACATCAGGATTCTCTTCGAGGAATGTCATAAGCTTCTCGGTAACGGCACGCTCGACCATAGGTCTTATCTCGGCGTTTCCGAGCTTGGTCTTCGTCTGTCCTTCGAACTGAGGCTCGGGAAGCTTAACGGAGATAATAGCCGCTAGACCTTCACGCGTATCCTCTGACTGAAGCTTAAGATCACCGTCTTTAATGAACTTATACTTCCTGGCATAATCGTTGATAACACGGGTAAGAGCCGCTCTGAAGCCCGTCATATGAGTTCCGCCCTCAGTTGTAGCGATATTATTGGCATAGGTATAAACCGTTTCCTGATAGGAATCGTTATACTGCATGGCGATCTCGACAAAGCAGTCGTCAACCTTTGTTGCCATATAGATAGGCTGGGGATTGATCTTCTCCTTATGGCGGTTCAGATACTCAACGAAAGTTATGATACCGCCGTCATAATGAAGATGAACATCATTAGGCTCGTCGCCTCTCTGATCATGCAGATCAATGGTTACTTCGCGGTTCAGGAATGCCATCTCACGGTAACGTGTGATCATGGAATCAAAATCGAATACAATGTCAGGGAAGATAGTGTTATCAGGTATGAACGTGGTTCTCGTACCTGTATCTTCAATATCACAATCTCCGATAATATGCAGAGGCTCTGTTGTCTTACCCTTAGTAAAACCTATCTGATAGATATGGCCATCACGCTTAACCTGAACAGTCATAGAATCGGAAAGAGCGTTAACAACAGAAGCACCTACTCCGTGAAGACCACCGGAGACACTATATGCTCCGCCGCCGAATTTACCTCCTGCATGAAGTATCGTATGAACAACTTCAACGGTAGGAATGCCCTGCTTAGGATGGATTCCGACAGGAATACCGGATCCGTCATCCGTAACGGTTACGGATCCGTCCTTATTAAGTACTACATCGATCTTATCGCAACGGCCTGCGAGAGCCTCATCGACTGAGTTGGCAACTATCTCATAAACGAGATGATGAAGACCTCTTAATGTAGTATCACCGATATACATTCCCGGACGCTTACGAACCGCTTCGAGACCTTCGAGAACCTGAATATCTCCTTCATCGTACGAACTGGAGTTTGTAGTATCGAATTCATCCTGACCTGCAGTAACGGATTCGATCTCTTCCATCGTCTCTTCATTAAAATTCTCGGTAAGGGCTCTCGGATTCTCGGCAAGATTATAGAGCTCGTCTCCGTCACCCTCTTCAACAGGCTGATAATAGACATCAACCGCACCGTTTACTTTCTTCTCTTCATCACTCATTTATCAAATCTCCTTGATAATATATAAAAATAATTTATTTATAACCCATTTTAACACTGTTAAATCAGGCGTTTTCCAGCCTTCTTTGCAGTACGGAAGAGGAGATAGAGCTAATATACGACTTTGTATCCGTAACTATGAGAGTCCTCGGAATATCCTCAGTCAGATATTGAAGCCTGTTATTATCGTCTTCCGATTCGATAAAATCAGTCACGGTCCTCCTGGATGGCAATACGGTCTCGAGATTCACAACAGCATTAACACAGCCTGAAGGAACAAAGATATCGCCGCCTATATTTACATACATCGACATTAATCCTCCATCGACTATTATAACATAATATGCTTATTATAATATATATTATATATAGGAGTTATTCGCAGAAAACCTTACCGGATTCAACTCTGTAAAAGCATGTATCGACGCTTCCGGTGACGATGGAAGATAATTCATTCTCCACAAAAGATCTGTCAGTGCAGGTTATAAATATCTGGGCGGAATTCATACCTGAAAGAAGACTGACCCTTCTTCCTTCATCTAACTCGGAGAAAACGTCATCAAGAAGCAGGATAGGGGAGGAATTTGTCTTCTCTTTGATGATCTCGAGTTCAGCCAGTTTAAGAGACAGGGAAGCAGATCTTTGCTGCCCCTGGGATGAGAACTGTCTCATAGACAGATCATTAAGAGTTATCTCCAGATCGTCGCGATGAACTCCGTTGGTATAAACACCTTTCTCCACGTCTGAGATACGCTCTTTACGGAGCTTATCCAGGATGAAATCCGACAACGTACTTCTAATACGCGCGAGAATAGCCTCAGAAAGCGTTCCTTTGATAAAAGTATCAAACATATCATCCTCATCAAGGATCCCTCTTATAACGGCTTCTGAGCCCTTTAAGGTGACATATTCGATCTTAAGGTTCTCTTTACCGTCAGAAATGATTGAATGATGGGCAGCAGCCTTACGATTGATCAATTCGCAGAATCTGAACCTCTCGATGATCAGATAAGAAGAGAGATCTGCAATGGAGAAATCCCAATAATCAAGTTCATTGTCCCTTCCGGGATCATAGACACCTCTGAAAGACTTAAGACAGGCATTCTTCTGATCTATGAGCTTCTTGATCCTTCCGAGATTATCGTAATAGGAAGGCGATACCTTACAGATAAGAAGATTTAAGTATTTACGCCTTGAAGCGGGCATTCCTTTTACTATGTTGAGATCTTCGGGAGCGAAAATAACAGTGTTACAAACGCCTATATATTGGGATATCTTAGGAATCGACATTCCGTCCTGAAATAATCCTCTGGCAGGTATCCTTTTACTGTTGAATTCCGACTTCTCGTTATAATAGCAGGCTTTAAGCTCCGTATCTGAATCATATACCTCATCATGACACTGAAGTATTACCTCATATTCATTGCTTCCGAATCTGATCATCTCCTTGTCCTTGGAGGTGCGATGCGAGTAAACGGAAGATCCGACGCTTATCGCTTCGATGATATTAGTCTTGCCCTGGGCATTATTGCCGTAAATAACATTAACAGAAGGCCCGACTTCAATGTCGAGCCCTCCGTAATTTCTGAAATTATTGAGAATTATCCTCTTTATTATCATCTTCTTATGGGAAGAACGAGATAGACGTAAGAATTACCTTCCTTAGGTACGATGATACAAGGACCCTGATTGCCGTTAAATTCGATGTTTACGACATCATCCTCGATAACCTTAAGTGCTTCGATAAGATACTTGGAATTGAAATCGATATCCACGTTCTCATCTCCTGTCGTCTCGATATCAATCGTCTCCTTATGTGTACCTGCTTCGGTAGAAGCCTGAACGAGAAGGGTATTCATATCGACCATCTTGATCTGAACGGGACACCTTCTCTCGTCAGTCATGATAACGAGCGCCGCTCTGTTAACGGCATCGAGAAGCTTCCTTCTCTCGATGGTTACGACTGTCTTGGGATTCTTCTGGATAATGGCGTTGTAGTTAACAAACGGTCCGCCGAGAAGTCTGGATATGATCCTTACGTCACCGATATCAAAGAGGATGTGATTGGAAGAATTGTAGATAACTACTTCCGTATCGTCATCGCTGTTGAATATCTTGGCAGCCTCATTAAGAGCCTTATTCGGGATTATGAAGTTCATCACGGGAAATTCGGTTCCCATATCGGCTCTTCTTAAAGCCATTCTGAATCCGTCGATGGCTACCATAGTAAGAGTATTTCCGTCACTCTCGAGGTTACAGCCGGTAAGATACTGTCTTGTTCCGTCCTTAGATACGGCGAATATCGTTCCGTTGACCATATCCTTAATAAGCTTCTGTGAAACGGTTATCTTGTTATCCGTCTCGATAACCGGGATCTTCGGATAAGAATCTGCGGGATTTCCTTTAAGGACCGTATTGGCATCACCGGAGATGATGGATACGTTATATCTGTCATCAACTTCGATAGTAGTCATCTCTTCGGGGAGCATCTTTACAACATCACCGAAATACTTGGAATTGATTACGACAGAACCTTCTTCAACCACGTCAGAATCGAGATCAGCTTCTATACCTGTCTCAAGATCGTAACCGGTAAGCTTTACTTTACCGTCTTCAGCCTGTATAAGGATACCGTCTAATATCTGAACTGTTGAATTAGTCTTAATTGCTTTCTGGACAATTACTATTGCATCCAGAAGATCTGTTTTCTTACAGAATATTTTCATACAACTGATCCCTTTCAAAAAATATACCAAACAATTATACCATAAATATAAATAAAGGGGGCAGGCAATAGTGTCTGTCCGAATAAATCATTTTTTATTGAATTAGTAGTTATCTTATTATGCCATGTTGAAAATGTTTAAAACTCCGGAAAACGCAGATATTTCAGTGATTTAACAGTGTTAAAACGATGTAGATAATCTGTTTTTTGATGTTTAAAAAATGTTGATTATAAACACTGTCAGATTATGAACATTTTGTCTACATCACATATTCCGTAAGTTATGAACTTATAGACAAAAATTGTTAATTATCCGCGAGTTTCTTCTCGATGAGCTTCACGTCGGTAAGAAGCGACTCACTCTCACTTACCTTGTTGTAAGCGTGTATGACAGTAGAATGAGATTTGCCTCCGAAGCTCTTGCCTATAACGGAAAGCTCGGCTTCGAGCATGTCCCTGCATATATACATAGCAACAGATCTCGCATTTACAACCTCGGCAGATCTTACCTTTGACATTATCATGTCGGGAGATATGCCGTAGTACTTTGAAACAGCATCGATAACGACTTCGGTCGTCAGAGTCTTGTTATTTGCCGAGATCATGGGAGCGAGCTTGGAGATTACCATATCGAGGGTAATATTGCCGTTCTCGAGGGCATAGTAAGAGGAGATGGTATTGAAGGCTCCGTTAAGCTCTCTTACGTTATTTGTCACGTTCTCACAGATATATTCGACTATGTCGTCGCTGAAATTGACGCCCGAAGACTGCATCTTCTTAAGAAGGATGGCTTTACGAGTCTCGTAATCCGGCGGCTGGATATCCATAAGAACACCGCTTTGAAGCCTCGATGTAAGCCTCGAATCGAGTTCCGGAAGGCTCTTAGGCGACTTATCACTCGTTATGACTATCTGCTTTCCGGCAGAGACAAGCGTCTCGAAAGTATTAAAGAACTCGATCTGTGTCTCGATCTTTCCTATTAGAAACTGGATGTCATCGATAAGGAGAACATCGATATTTCTGTATTTGTTACGGAAAGCTTCGTAGTTCTTGTTCTTAAGAGAACTTACATATGCATTGGTGAAATCTTCGCAAGTGGTATAAAGGACTGTTTTAGAAGGGAAAAGACTTTTTACCTTGTTTCCGACCGCCTTCATAAGGTGAGTCTTGCCAAGACCCGAGTTACCCCAAAGATAGAGGGGATTCTTCTGGCGAAGACCGGGATTCTCCGCGACAGAGAAAGCGGAAGCGTAAGCAAATCTGTTACAGTCTCCGACAATGAAATTATCGAAAGTGAAGTCATCGGTAAGATCCGTCGGGGATGATACGAGACGCTCCTTCTCCTTGACCTTGATCTCGGATACCATCGAATTGATGGCAGCGGAATTGTCACCCTCAATAACGTACATAACGGATGTATTTCTTCCGGTAACAAGTCTTACCGCATTCTTTATGGATCTGTCGAGCTCCTGTCCCTTAACGAGATTAAGGGAATATTCATCGCGGCATGATAATACGAGAACGTCATTCTCGCATGAAACCTGGTTCATCTTATTGAGGATCGTATTGAGATATACCGATTCCACTTTTGTATCGATAGATAATAACTTTAAAGCCTGTGACCAGATATCGTCTTTCATATAAACCCACCCAAACGAAAAGTAACTGAATTATAACACGGCTTCACGAGGTTTAGTCTATAATGTTTTCAGATGTTAAAGTCAGGCGACAAGAAAAAGATCAAAACGAGGTTGCTTATAAGCAACATAATGTTGTGCGCCTCGATTTTGCTTTTAGTAGGAGGGATAGTATTCCTGTCGTCCGATATAATCAGAAGGCATCTGAGGGATAAAAAGATAGATTCTGCGACTTCCGATATGGAACAGATAATAGCCGACAATATTGCTGCAGGTGAATCGGCGGAAGAGATAGAGATGACAATGGTGATCGATCCGAACGCCCTCGAAGTCTACGGTGAAGGCTACGATTATTATGACGATCAGTATATGTCACAGGCAATAAGCGAAGCATCATCACAGATTAATGAAGAACTAGACGATACTTATACCGGCTATATAACTCTTCACGGTGTAGGAATGCTGGATATCCCTTCCATAGACCTTCATGTGCCGATCTGGGAGAATACGAATTCAAATTCACTTCGTTACGGCGTCGGTCATTATGTTGATTCCGTTCCGCCGGGACGCCCGGGAAACTGTACGATCATGGGTCACCATATGAGAAAATACGGTTCCATATTCAACAGACTCGAGGAAGTCGAGATAGGTAATGTCATCAACATTACTGATCTTCGCGGGCATCAGTATACTTATATCGTTGATGATCTTCGCATAGTATCTGCTGAAGAGATGATGCAGAATATCAGAGGCGGACTTACGGATACGAGGCAGGTCACGCTCGTTACCTGCGTATACACGAATTCGGGCAAGATGAGACTTATGGTAATAGGACATATTCAGGATGGGACTTAAAGCACCGGCAAAGGCTGCTGCCAGGATAACTCAGTGGATACTGCGCATGATGGGACGCGGCGCCACGACCATGCCCGGAAGAGTCGCATTGATGATTTGTCCCGACATCATAAGAAAGTGTGCTTCAGGTAAAAATATAATCACCATCACCGGAACAAACGGCAAGACCACGACAACTCACATGATCACGAGCATGTTGAGATCTTTGGGATATGAAGTTATCACGAATGTATCCGGTGCAAATCTTCCAACGGGTATAGCTACCACTTTTCTTTGCGAGAAGCCTGTAAGAGGGAGCGATCCCGATAAGACTGTCTATGTTCTCGAGACGGATGAGGCCGCTTTCGCCAAGATAGCAGGGGACCTTAAGCCGAAGGTGTGTCTCGTGACGAATCTTTTCAGAGATCAGCTTGACCGCTACGGGGAACTGACTCACACGAGAGATCTTATCGCCAAGGGAATAGATGACTCGGGTGCGAGGATGGTCTTAAACGCAGACGATTCTCTCGTTGCTTCCATGGGAAAGACAAGAGCAGACCGCGCCGATTACTTCGGAATGGATGAGGAATCGATGATCGAGAGTAACAGGCTTCATCCCGGAAACACGATACTCGAAGCGTCCTCGGATGCGGCGTTCTGTCCAGACTGTAAAGTAAGATACAACTATAAGGCCAGAAGCTTCGGGCACTTAGGTCTTTTCGAGTGTCCCTCATGCGGTTTCAAGACTCCCCGCGCAAGGTACGTCTTCTCTTTTGATGCTTCGGGAAACCCGAGTGAGAAGGGTTTCGGATTCGACATGGAAGACACCTTAAATGATACGAGAGTCGGCATGGAACTTAAGATAGAAGGAAGCCATAACCTCTATAACACATGCGCCGCAGTTGCCACCGTGAATGAGTTTATCGAGATATCGGAAGGCAAGATCGGCAAGGGAGAGAATTTTGAGAAAGTATGCCGTGCACAGGATAAGGTGGAGGCCGCTTTCGGCAGGATGGAAAAAATCGCCGTCGGCAACAAGTACATCTGCATTCTTCTCGTTAAAAACCCCGTTGGTCTCGACAGAGCACTGACATTTGTTGCCGGGTCGAGCGATGCCGACTCACTGATGCTCGTTCTTAACAGCAATGCCGCTGACGGTAAGGATGTGTCCTGGATCTGGGACGTAGATTTTGAATCCAAGGTCAACGATCTTCCTTCGAATATATTCGTATCCGGGCAGCGTTACGGCGACATGATGCTGCGCGTGACTTATTCGGGAAGGACCGTCGACGGCTACGGTTCTCTCAATTATGCGACAACTTTGCTGAAGGGGGCCCTGTCGGAATGCCCTGACGGAAAGTGCATCTACATTCTGCCGAATTACACGGCAATGCTCGACCTTCGCGGAAGACTCGTTAAAGAACTGAAATTAAAGGATTTCTGGAAAGAGTAATATGGAAAAGCTTGTCATAGGACATTTCTACCCGGATCTTCTTAACCTCTACGGCGACAGAGGAAACGTTCTCGCGTTGATGAGACGTGCCGAGCTTCGCGGAATAGAAGTCGAAGTAAGAAGGATCTCCATAGGTGACGACGTAAAAAACGGCGACATAGACATCGGCTTCATAGGCGGCGGTCAGGACAGCGAGCAGAATATAATGGCTCACGATATGAAGAACGTCAAAGGTGAAGTCATAAAGCAGATGATCGAGGACGGAGTTGTTTTCCTTACGGTCTGCGGCGGATATCAGATGCTCGGCAAGTATTATGAAGAGCACGACGGGACCAGGATAGAATGCCTCGGAGCACTTCCTCATTACACCAAAGCGGAGAAGAACAGATTCATCAACGATACGATCTATGAGATCGAGACAGACGGGAAGAAGATCAAGGTCGCGGGATTCGAGAACCACAGCGGCAGAACGTTCCTGGGAGAGGGCGAGCAGCCCTTTATGAAAGTCCTCAAAGGGCACGGCAACAACGGTCAGGACGGATTCGAGGGCGCCCATTATAAGAATACTTACGGAACCTATTCTCACGGAAGTTTCCTTCCGAAGAACCCTGTAATAACGGATATGCTCTTAAGTCTTGCTCTGAAGCGTAAATACGGAAAAGACTATATTCTCTCCGAACTGTCTACGGAAGCGGAAGACCTCGCCCGTAAACAGGCGATCGAGTATATCGAGGGAAGCCCTACGGTCCACGAATAAACGTCTGTAATTGTAATTAACCCGTTCATTTATTATAATTACTGCGTATTTTTTATTATAGTAAGGAGCAGAAATTATGGTTCAGGCTATTGTCGGTGCTAACTGGGGAGACGAAGGTAAGGGTAAGATCACGGACCTTCTTGCAAACGATTCGGATATTGTTATCCGCTTCCAGGGAGGCGCCAATGCGGGACATACGATCATCAACGAGCACGGAAGATTCGCTCTTCATCTGATGCCTTCGGGTGTCTGCCACAGCAATATCGTGAACATTATCGGTAACGGTGTCGCACTCGATATCAATAAGTTCATTGCGGAATACAATGACATCTGCTCAAAGGGTCTGACACCCAAGCTCATGGTATCTGACAGAGTTCAGGTTATCATGTCGTACCACGTTGATTTTGACAGATACGAAGAAGAGAGACTCGGAGGCAAGGCCTTCGGTTCCACTAAGTCCGGAATCGCTCCTTTCTTCTCCGATAAGTACGCTAAGATAGGTTTCCAGGTAAGCGAATTGTTCCACCCCGAGACACTCCGTGAGAAGATCGGCAGAGTTCTCGAGATCAAGAACGCACTTCTTGTAAATCTCTACCATAAAGATCCCATCGATGCAGATGAACTTACGAAGGAGATGCTTCGCCAGGGCGAGCTCATCAAGCCTTTTGTAGCGGATACACAGGCTTTCCTCTTTGACGCTGTTAAGGCAGGAAAGAACATCCTGCTCGAAGGTCAGCTCGGTTCCATGAAGGACCCCGATATGGGCATCTATCCGATGGTCACATCATCCTCGACACTTGCAGGTTACGGCGCTGTCGGTGCAGGTATCCCTCCTTACGAGATCAAAAAGATCATCTGCGTTACCAAGGCTTACTCATCCGCAGTCGGAGCGGGCGCTTTCGTAAGTGAGTTACTTGACGAAGACAAGGCTAAGGAACTCCGTGACAGGGGCGGCGATAAGGGTGAGTACGGTGCAACGACCGGAAGACCCAGAAGAGTCGGCTGGTTCGATGCAGTTGCAACAAGATACGGTTGCAAGGTTCAGGGTGCCACCGATGTTGCTCTTACAAATATCGACGTATTGGGTTATCTCGACGAGATCCCCGTATGCGTAGGTTATGAGATCGACGGTAAGGTAACGAAGGACTTTCCTAATCCCACGCTTCTCGATAAGGCGAAGCCCGTATTCGAGACGCTGCCCGGCTGGAAGTGTGACATCAGAGGCTATACGGATTTCGATAAGCTTCCCAAGGAAGCAAAGGATTATGTCCTCTTCGTAGAGAAGGAGACCGGAGTACACGTATCAATCGTATCTACAGGTCCTAAGAGGGAAGAGATCATCAGAAGATAATGCTCGACTACTATTCTGCAATAAGTACCTTACTATGGGTCTCGCTTATAGTTCTGTGTGTTCTTGTTTACGAGAACGACAGATTCAAGCGTTCGGTCAAAGTAAGATACTATATCACTTACGGAATCATTATCTTTGCGGCCGTATGTGAGTGGGTCGGGATCGAGCTGAACGGAAATACTGATATTCCATCCGTCTTTCTTCGAATCGTAAAGTGCGGAGACTACATTCTGACGCCTCTGGCGGGCGCCGAATTCATCCGTCAGATGAAGATCAAGAACTTCTGGAATAAAGTCATAAGAGGGATAATAATCTTTAATGTGGCTTTACAGATCATATCGTTGTTCACTCCCTGGATGATCGTCATAGATGAGAATAACGTGTACTCGCACGGTTCTCTGTATTGGATTTATGTCGGTGTATATCTGGCGATCATCGTCATAGTTATAATACAGTTCGTTATCTATGGCAAAAGATTCAGGAAACAGAACCGTTTCTCTTTGTACCTCATAATGTTTCTGGTCCTTCTAGGGATATTCATGCAGGAGTTTTTCGGAGGTGATGTGAGGACGGCTTACATCGGGATAACTATCGGTGCCCTCATGATGTATATCCACTCTACGGAGTACTCGCAGCAGGCCGCTGACGACAACATCCTCGAGCAGCAGATCAAGATCAAGACCGATGCGCTCACGGGACTTCTGTCGCGTCATGCTTATTCACAGGCTCTCGAGAGATACATGATTAAGATGCCTCAGGATATGGTCGCGTTCTCGATAGATATAAACGGACTTAAGACCGTTAACGATACTTTGGGGCACGAGGCAGGCGATGAATTGATATGCGGAGCCGCTTCCTGCATCAGAGAAGTATTTGATAAAGCAGAGTGTTACAGGACAGGCGGAGATGAATTCATCGTACTTGCATGCATGAACAAGGATCAGGTTTTCGCATCGATCGCGAGGATCGACGAAGTCTCCGGGAACTGGCACGGCAAGATCGCTGACAGCCTAAGTCTCTCGATAGGATATGCACTTCGCGCTGATTATAAGGAAGAGACCTGCGAACAGCTGGTCAGAGAATCTGATAAACAAATGTATAAAGCCAAGGACGAGTACTACAAGAGTACCGGTCTTCCCAGACGTATTACGTGATCCGCGGCATAAGGAGGCTTAAATGGTACAAGAGATGATCTTAGTCCTGGACTTTGGAGGACAGTATAACCAGCTCATTGCAAGACGTGTAAGGGAGCTGTCCGTATACAGCGAGGTAAGGCCTCACACTACCACGATAGAAGAGATCAAGAAGCTTGCTCCGGCAGGCATCATTCTTACGGGCGGTCCTGCGAGCGTCTATAAGGACGATTCTCCCAAGTGCAGTAAGGAGTTGTTCGAACTCGACATACCGATCCTCGGTATCTGTTACGGCGCACAGCTCATGACATATCTTCTCGGAGGCAAGGTCGAGACCGCCGATGTCAGAGAGTACGGCCACACGGAGATCTCAACTGACGGAACGGATCTTCTGTTTACGGGCGTGTCCAAGAAGACCGTCGTGTGGATGAGCCACACTGACCGCATAACAGAGACCGCACCCGGATTCAGAGTAACGGCTTCTTCGACATCCTGCCCTATCGCAGCCGCTTCCGACTGGAACAGAAAGCTTTTCCTGACGCAGTTCCACCCCGAGGTTACACACAGTGTCGAGGGCATGACAATGCTCGGCAACTTCGTAAGAACAGTCTGCCACTGCAGATGCAACTGGAAGATGTCGTCGTTTGTTGACGATACGATCTTGTCCATTCGCAAGAAGGTCGGACACGGACGCGTGCTTTGTGCGTTGTCTGGCGGAGTTGATTCGTCGGTTGCCGCAGTACTCCTCTCGAAAGCGGTCGGAAAGCAGCTCACATGTGTATTTGTAGATCACGGTTTACTCCGTAAGGGTGAGGGCGACGACGTCGAGGCCGTATTCGGTCCCCGCGGTCCCTATGAACTTAATTTCATTCGTGTTAATGCGCAGAAGAGATTCTACGATAAGCTCGCAGGTGTCGAAGAGCCGGAGCAGAAGCGTAAGATCATCGGTGAGGAGTTCATCCGCGTGTTCGAGGAGGAGGCCCGTAAGATCGGCGCCGTTGACTTCCTCGTTCAGGGCACGATCTACCCTGATGTCATCGAGTCAGGTCTCGGTAAGTCGGCTGTTATCAAGTCGCATCACAACGTAGGAGGACTTCCCGACTGCGTTGACTTCAAGGAGATCATCGAGCCTTTACGTCTGCTTTTTAAGGATGAGGTAAGACGTGCGGGCCTCGAGCTCGGCATCCCCGAGAAGCTCGTTTACCGTCAGCCTTTCCCGGGTCCCGGACTCGCGATAAGGATCATTGGCGAAGTCACACCCGAGAAGGTGCACATCGTTCAGGAGGCGGACGCGATCTTCAGAGATGAGGTGGCTAAGGCCGGATTCGATAAGCTTGCCAATCAGTATTTTGCCGCGTTGTCCAACATGCGCTCCGTCGGCTGCATGGGCGACGAGAGAACATACGACTACGCAGTAGTCATCCGCGCCGTAACGACGACCGACTTCATGACCGCAGAAGCGGCACAGCTTCCCTGGACGCTGCTCGGTACGGTAACGAACCGCATCGTCAACGAAGTCAAAGGCGTCAACCGCGTGCTTTACGACTGCACGGGCAAGCCCCCGGCGACGATAGAACTCGAATAGTCGCCAGTGGCTTTCCACTACATTACTTAACATGTTGCAGCAGGTGAAAAATAAGCACCTGCTGTTTTAACGAAGATAAGATACATTCGGATCAATGTATCTTATTTCTGTACCGATAATTGGTTTATGCGACCCAAATAAGATACGTGATCTAAGAAAATAGAGATTGACACTTATATCGATAGCGATATATTATCTATATATCGATAACGATATATCAAGAGGAGTCTGTTATGGGTAAGAATTTTGATTATGTAGTTGGTAATGGTCTTGTTGAGAGTTATTCATCTGGAAGCAATGTGGAGCACCTAAGCGCATACTATGAGCTTTTATCACAAAGTAAAGATCTTAGAGTTGAAAACAATGTAACTCAGACAGAAATGGCAGAGATGCTCAAGATTGGTCAGGACAAAATATCGAATTATGAGAAGGGTAAGATATCGCCTCGTCTGGATGTATATCTTAAGTATCTTGATTATCTTGGATACTCTTTGCAGATAGTGAAGAAAGACGATAAAGCTGATTAAAGATAACCATTGGTACCTCGACTTGCTATCTTGAAAATGATATATACCACGATATATACTATAAGTGAAAGGCAGGTGAGGACAATGATGACAGCTAAGATTTTTGAGAACGGCAGAAGCCAGGCGGTTCGCTTACCCAAGGAGTGCAGATTCGGCACTGAAGAAGTTATGGTTAATAAGATTGGAGATATAGTTATGTTGGTTCCAAAGGACGAGAAATGGAAGACCTTTATGGCTGCCATTGATATGTTCTCTGAAGATTACATGAAGGATGGCAGAGCTGATCAGGGTTCACAGGAGAGAGAATCCTTATGAGGTATATGTTGGATACAAATGTCCTCATAAACTGCATTAGAAAGAAATCTGACAAGCTTCTTAAGAAACTGAGTAAGATCGATCCGTCTGATGTATGCATATCTTCTATCACATATGCGGAACTTGTTCACGGGGTAGAGAAGAGTAAAGAGGTCGAGCGTAACAGATTCGCCTTAGCCCTTATGCTTGCAAACATCGAAGTTCTCGATTTTGATGTGAATGCAGCCAATGACTATGGAAAGATAAGAGCGGATCTTGAAAGTAAAGGTGAGCCCATCGGACCACTTGATATGCTTATAGCAGCACATGCACATTCAAGTGAGTGCGTACTGGTAACGAATAACACCAAAGAATTCAAGAGAGTAGACAGTCTTAAAGTAGTCGATTGGACGTAAGTTAACTTAAACCGTCTTCTTCATCCTGACACAATCAAATGTGCCGCTTCGTATGATCGTATCATCAATATGCTCGAATCCGAGTTTCTCATAGAAGCCGCTGGTCAGATGGGATGAGAATAAATAAGAATAAGAAACAAAGATGGAGATTTATAAAATGTCTGAAGAAACAAGAAGCAAAGCCAATGAGTATAAGTCCGTAGAAGATGATAAAGTCCTTATCGCGATAGCAGACGAGATGATGGATATGTTCGATGATTCGTTTAAGGAGCTGGCAAAATGATAACACTTACAAAAGAACAGATAATTAAACTTCACGAGATGATCTATGAGCGCTATGGCGGTGCTCCGGGAGTTCTTAATGAAGGTATGTTGGACTCGGCTCTTCAGGCTCCGTTCCAGACTTTCGGCGGTGAGGAGTTATTCCCTGATGATAAAGAGAAGATCATAAGACTGGCATATGGTCTGATTAAGAATCACTCTTTTCGAGACGGGAACAAGCGCATAGGAGCACTGGTGTTGCTGGTTATGCTCAAGCTTAACGGCTACCGGGTAAACGCGACTAACGAAGAGTTTACCGATATCATCATGGGTATAGCAGCGAGTGAGAAGGATGATGAGGATCTTAAGGTGTGGGTCGAAGCACATAGTGAGGGGTAACATATGGCAGAATCTATGCTTGGAGATAATAAAAAGACCAATGGTATCACGAGAATCCCAAGATCAATTGCAGATTTTTTAATATCGATTGTGGATTGGTCTATGGCAAATACGATGGCGTTCATAACACGAATCTTGCTTGCATAAGGCTTGATGATGAGAAGGTGTTTTATCTTTATGATGAATAAGAAAATTAAACGCAATAGGATCAAATGCCTTAAGTGCAGAGATATTATCGAGAGTGTTACCGTTCATGATTTCAGGTGGTGTTCATGCGGATCCTGTGCTGTAGACGGTGGGAAAGAGTACTTGAGGCGCTGTGGTAATAAGGAAGACTTCGAAGATATTAGTGAATGCGAAGAGGCATGAAGGGATAAGGATCGTTGATATAGCCAGATGGCTTTCTGATTCGCAAAAGTAATGAAAATTGAAATTTGCGAAATAAGCAGAATGTTGATGAAAGTGAATTAGTGAGTTTACATTTGAGTTTATTAATTTGTAAATATACGGCGAACGAGGAGAAAAACGAAGAATAACGAAATCAAAAATGCAGCAGAATCAATGCTTTGAGAGCAGAGAGACGTATTCTGCCGCAGAGCTTGAATAGTTGATAAAACCTTGAAAGCCCGTTAGGGTATTTCAGTTTTTTAAGCCAACAAAAAGCCAACCAAAATCAGTGATATGTATTTTTCAGAAGTCCTCCCGTAGTCATAGGTGGACTAGATTTGCAGCTCAAAAAGTTATCAAGAGAACTTAACCCGGATGATATAATTATCTCGTCTGAGGGAATGATCCCTTAGTCAAGAAAATCAACAGTAAAACTTTCCATGGAGAGAAAAAGAATGCAGTTTCATTCATATGGAGATAAAAAGAATAAGACGATACTGGCATTGCACGGAATGCTTTGCGACTGGCAGAAATTCCGGGAATTGCTTAAACCGTTGGAAGAAACATATTATGTCATATATCCCGCAATGACCGGATGCTATGACGGTTCAGAGAATTATGTTTCTTTTGCAAAAGAAAGTGA
>DJYK01000002.1 GCA_002450095.1 Mageeibacillus sp. UBA6980
CGGGGGTCATTACATATTGTCTAATTATATGCTGGCGTTATCAAGAATATCGCTTCATTATCAGAACGGATCTGTCGCGTTGGAAGACGGAGATTATGCTTTGGCAAATACAGAGTTCCTTGCCGCCGGAAATTATGAGGATGCAGTTGAACTTGCTCATTATGCTGAACTCGGAATGCATTTTGCTCAAGGAGAATCGTTGTTCGAGAGCGGAGCGTATGAGGATGCGATCGTCGAATATTCGGCTGCAGAAGATTTCCCCGGTGCGTCAGACAGGATGAATGAAGCTTATTATGATCTGGCAACCGAACGGTATGAAGCGGGAGAGTATCCGGCTTCGGCGGAAAGTTACAGTCTGTCTAACGGATATCTTGATTCGGAGGAGATGATCATATCGATAGGAAACGAGATCCTTGATAACGGTGATTATGCCTCGGCGGCTGAAGTCTACGCATATTCTTCTGATGAGAGGTATGCGGCATATGCACAGGCGATGGAACTAATGAGTAACGGCGATTATATCGACGCAGTTGACGGTTTCTCGGATGCGGAAGATCTTTTTGATGCACCTGAAAGGCTTATCGAGTGTCGCTATAACTATGGTATGGGAAGGCTCGTTAGCAGGGATTACAGTGCAGCGACTGCGTATCTGAGACTTGTATCGGGATATGCCGATGCCGATACGGCTTTGCTTGTAGCATCTGCGGAGAATGCGAATGAGAGCAGGGATATCGTAACGGCGGTAAATGATTATTTGCAGGTGCCTGAAGATTATACGATAGAAGGATTTGACGTTCAGGCAAGGCGGGCTGTCTTTACAAGCGATGCATCGGTTCAGTTTGCCGAAGTCTGCGGATCCTACGAGGCGCAAAGTAATGATACATCTGTTGTAAGTCAGGGAAGATACGGTTCGTACGGAGGATGGAACCTTACGGAGGTTGTGCCTGAACAGACCCTGAATCTGTCGTGCCGGTATGAGAACGGATCTTACACTTTAAGCTGCAATGTGCGTTTCTTTGTATTTACGGATTACAGTCCCATAAGAGATTATAACGGTTTTGCTTATGAGCGCAGGAATTTTACGCTCGAAGGGCTTACTTCTCCAATATCTTCATATGAGTTTGAAGACGGTACGACCATTACGTTTAACGGTGAACAGGCAAATCTGCACTATCATCAGACTGATAATGTCTCCGTCAGTATGAATTATGTATATGATTCGCAGGTCACTTATGTAAGGGAGTAAAGACCTTATTCCGTAAGACTTTGAAGATCGTTCTTTTTAAGAAGTTCATTTATCTTATCGAAGTCGTAGATATGATTATTGAGTGCAACGATAATACAGGCATCCTTGGGGTTCTTGGCATACAGTTCGTTGAATCCGTAGAGCTTTAACGCGCGATTGATCTCTTCCAACGAGAAATGACCGGCGATGCATAGCCTGATGATGAGATCACGGTTGGTGGTATGTTTTTCCATCGTGATTATCTTACTTCCGTAAGTCTCGGTAATGCCTACTTTGGCATAGACCTCTTTAAGAAGTATATGCTTGCTGTCTATGACGTTTTTGTAGTAGTAGTAAAAGCTCTTCTTGGCCTCGGCCATGAACCTGTTGTTCTGTGAAATGTAATCACCGACCCCTTCGGGTGCCGTTCTTCTCAATATCTCATCCAGTTCTTCTGTCGGTCTGTTGTCCATCTTATTCTCCAATACTGTTCAGTGCATTTATAAGTTCGGTTGCCGTATATCTTTTATCGGATTCAAGGCTGATGCATCTTCTGATTATCGTCCGGTAAGGTTCGGACGCTGTCTTTTTCTGTGGGAAATCTCCTGTCAGCATTACATTGAGTAATACGCCGATGGCATAAATATCTGACTTGGCCGAAGATGCCTTAAGACCGTATCCCAATTGTTCGGGTGATGCGTAGAACTTGGTCCCGAAGCAGTCAGAGTCGGAAAACTTATCCGGTTCATACCACTTGGCTGCATTCATATCGAGAAGGAAGACCTCGCCGTTCTGATCAACGATAACATTAGACGGCTTTACGTCACGGTGGATGATCGGATCGGGAAGGGAGTGGAGAGTATCAAGGATCTTACAGAGCTTGACCGTAATGGCGACAGCATCCGCTTCATTGATCTTTTCCTCTGATATGAGATCGTTTAACGATGTGCCTTCGATGTATTCTTCGAGCACGATAAGGCAGTTGCTCCCCTTAGCGAGATATATGATCCTCGGCATATGTTCTACGGGGTTTTCCTTAAGATATTCGTATATGGATATATCGTAGATCGTAAGATACTTCTTGATGTATTTCTTCCCGGTGCTGTCAATGACTTTGATGATATCGGATCTGCCGTCAACATTATCATTCTCGATGAATGAGGTAAGATAGAGCACGTCTTCGTCGCTCAATCCCCGGTAGGGGTTACCAAGATCCGCGATATAAGCTTCTTCCGTATCGTACAGTTCTTTCTCGGATATGTGATTTGTAAAACCGCATTCCGTACATTGCCAGATACCGCCATTGTCTTCAAACCCCTGTTGTATATTAAGCATGGCTCCGCATTTGTCGCATATCCATGCTATATCATCCGGTGCGTCGATTGCCGGGTTGATGAGCATCTCGCCACAACCCTTACAGACCCAGTACGGCAGGGTGTTGGAATAGCCTTTCTGTAAGGTAAGATTGGCATCACATCTGGGGCAGAATTCGTATTGTTCACAGTCGTTTGTGCTCATGATCTAATTATTGCACTTTGAGTCTTAAATCGGCAACATCTCGATTTTAAAACCCACTTAACAGGTGGTGCCAATCCGGCCTAAAACAACGTCAACACTATAATAATCTGTTATCACGGCATTCTGAACTTGTTAACGCTTTTTATTGTCACGAGTTGTCTTAATATAGTAAACGTGCGTTGAAGTCTTATCGATTATTTTTTAAAATGCTTACATCAATAATAAAGTGCGGATCCTAAGATGAGATTGTTCGGCGGGAAAAAGATAACATATGATCCTCAAGTCAGTGAGCCTGTAGTCAGGAAGAGTATCTGTACGGGTGAGATGACTGTGGGGTTTGTTGATAAGGCGTCGGGGAAGTTTCACGATGTGAGGCTGGTAAGAAGCCGGGCCGAGATCGATGAGTTCATGAATGAAACCGGGATAACGAGCATAAGAACGATATATTGATCTTTAAGGTGACGATAATGGAGAGCAAGACAAAACCTTTGGGAATGAGGATCGGCGAGAGTGTATTCTCTCTGGGCTATTTGGTCTTTGCGTGGACCGCGGGTATCATCCTGCTTTTGCGGGGATGTACTGTTTCCGGAATAATGATCCTCGTGCTCGGAGGAGGGGATTCATTCCACCTGGTCCCGCGCATTGTTGATAATCTTTTCTCTTTGAAAAGAAGATCTTTTCTTCTGGGACTCGGAAATCTTATATCGTCGATAACGATGACCGTGTTCTACATTCTTCTGTTCTTTGCGGTATTCGAGATGTGTT
Organism: Mageeibacillus sp. UBA6980; assembly: GCA_002450095.1. GTDB lineage: Bacteria > Bacillota > Clostridia > Saccharofermentanales > Saccharofermentanaceae > Saccharofermentans. The sequence goes on from DJYK01000002.1 coordinate 3,509, forward strand.
CCGTAAAAGGAACTGACTATACCGGATTTGATAAGTTTGTCATTGTATCTTTATCGGTCCTGGGTGCCGTCAGGATCGTGTTGTGCCTTATCCCTTCCAATAACTGGTTTGACGGGAAGGGCAATGCCAAGTGGTCTGTTATACGTAATGTCCCTTTCGCTGTTATGGGGTTATTTGCAGTGGCATGGCTTATATATAAGAGCATCACAATGTCGTGGAAGGTCACGCTCCTTGCCGTTCTCGTGGTGCTCAGCTTCGGTTTCTATATTCCTGTTGTCCTGTTCGCGAGAAAAAGACCGATGTTAGGGATGCTCATGATACCGAAGACCATATGCTACATAGTGATGATATGTGTCTTCCTTTGAGATGTTATAATTAACTATCTCATTAAGGAAGTGACTGATGGAACCTGAGAAGAAGATCGTCCGTAATGAAGTGCTGATAGTGGTTATCGCACTGCTTATCTTCGTTGCGTGGCAAATCATCTCCGGTCTGATCCCTCAAGATCCGTCCCGAAGCTCGGTAGATATGGTATTCTTATGAAGACGGGATAAACAAAGTAACTGCAACGGTGCAAGATAAATGATATATGCTTACTAAGGAAGATACAGGATTCATAAAGGGGATAGCAGTTTTACTTCTGTTGTTTCATCATAACCCTAATGCTGATTGGGATCTTCTCTCGATCCGCAGTGCAGCCAGGATCTGCGTCTGGTGCTTTATGTTTGTTTCTTCGTACGGGTTTGCCGTTCAGATGGAAAAGGTGACTTCCCAAAGGCGGTTGTCATTCATAGTAAAGAGGCTGGCGCTGCTTTATTGCCCTATGTGGATAATATATCTCATAAGGCTCCTTGCCCTGTTTCTGGCTTATCCCTCTTCGGTTGTGTCTTTCATTACTTCAGCCTGGTATAATCTGCCGTCTGATATCCTCTGTATATCGCAGTATTGGAAAAATGCAGGAGCGGCAGGTTACTGGTATGTCGGACTGCTGGCATTGATCATAACGGTCTATCCTCTGATCTTCCTGATCGTTCGCAAGACCGGGTGGTTATCGTTAGTTCTTCTATATGCATTCATAGTCCTGTTTCCGTTCAAACTCTCGCTCCTTTACGGCGGATACGTGGACGAGTTCCTTCTCATAGTCTTTATAGGAACTCTTTTCCGTCAGAAGAAGATATATGAGAGGTTACCGAGGGTAAGCGGAGTCAAAGCAGTCCTTGTTGCATTGGCGGCCTGTCTGATCCTTATCGCACTTGCTCCTATAAGGACATACTTTTTGGATGAAGTTGCGAATAATGTGTTCTTCCGGATAGACTTTATGTCAACGATCATGACGGTGATCCTTGTTACTGCGGTTTACATGGCAAGGTCCGGCGTACGGTTGTCGCATGTAGTGGAATGGTTGGGAAAACAGTCGGGAAACATCTATTTCTCGCACAGCATCTTTTACTTTGTAATTCTGCGCAAGATAACGATAAGAAGCGGGCTGTTATCGTTCCTTCTTTGTCTGATGTTCAGTCTGGCGGTAACGGCTGCGGTCGAGTACGTAAAGAAAAAGACCGGTTATAATGAGCGTCTGCGTAAGGCTTTGGAAAGGGTGTGATATTGTGATCATCGATGATGTCAGAGATTTCCTCTATAAAAACAGGGATGAGAAGTATCGGCAAATGCAGGTTAAGACCATCCCGAATATTTCTTCTTCGAAGATAATAGGTGTCAGAACACCGGTGCTCCGGTCGTATGCCAAGACGCTTTATTCCCATAATGATGTGAAGGTGTTCATGGACTCTCTTCCTCACGAGTATTTTGAAGAGGATCAGCTTCACGGCTTCATCATTTCCTTAATAAAGGATTACGATAATTGTATATCGGAATTAGAGCGTTTCCTTCCGTTCGTTGATAACTGGGCTACATGTGATCAGATGAATCCCCGCGTCCTTTCCAAGAATAAGAAAGACCTTCTTACACGTGTAAATATATGGATCAAGTCGCAAGAGACGTATAAGGTAAGGTTCGCGGTCAAGGTGCTGATGGATCATTTTCTCGATGAGGATTTCTCGGTAAAGTATCCGGCACTTGTAGTTAAGATAGAATCGTCGGAATACTATATAAACATGATGAGGGCATGGTATTTTGCAACCGCTCTTGCAATGCAGTATGACGATGTGATCCCATTTATCGAAGAGAACAGACTCGATGTCTGGACGCATAATAAGACGATACAGAAGTCTGTCGAGAGCTACCGCATAACTGATGACAGGAAAGCATATCTTCGAAGCCTCAAGAGAAAGAATTGAGGGGACGTGAAAGTTAGTGAATACTAACCGATATTTTTAATGTTAAAATATTTTTGTATGCGCTTGTTTGCGCTATTAATATCCACATGGAGGATCATATGAGCAGGCTTTCTAATGTTACTGTATCTCTTGCTCAGGAAACCGTGGAGGAACTGTACAAGGATATAGAGAGAAATATCCGCACCAGTCAACCCGGCCTGTGCCCCGTAGATCTCGCAGCCGCTTTTATTCATTTAAGTCATGCAAGGTCATGCGGTAAATGTACCCCTTGCCGTGTCGGTCTCGGTAAACTCGAGAAACTCATAAATGACGTTCTCGACGGTAAGGCTTCGATGAGCGCTCTCGATGATATAGAGAGGACAGCAGATTCGATATTCAGATCCGCAGACTGTGCCATCGGTTCCGAGGCTGCCAGAATGGCCGTAAAAGCCGTTAAGGGCTTCAGAGACGATTTTGAAGAACATATCAAATACGGAAGATGTAAGTCTCAGAGCTTCCAGTCTGTTCCTTGTGTTGCCGAGTGTCCCGCACATGTTGATATCCCGGGATATATCGCTCTCATCAACGAGGGCAGATACGATGATGCCGTTAAGCTCATCCGTAAGGATAATCCGTTCCCCGCGGCCTGCGGAATGATCTGTGAGCATCCGTGTGAGGAACACTGCAGAAGGACACTCGTTGATGATGCGATCAACATAAGAGGCCTGAAGAGGTATGCCGTTGAGCACGAGTCCGAGATCAAAGCACCTGCGCGTGCCGAGAGCACCGGTAAGAAGGTGGCGATAATCGGAGGCGGACCTTCCGGTCTTACTGCCGCATATTACTTAAGTATTATGGGTCACGACTGCACTGTCTATGAGCAGAGAGATAAATTAGGCGGAATGCTCCGTTACGGAATCCCGAGCTACAGACTTCCCAGGGAGATCCTCGATAAAGAGATCGAAGGACTTAAGCTCTCCGGATTTAAGACGATCACTAATGTGTCTGTCGGTAAGGATATAACGGTCGATGAGTTAAGATCTCAGTATGATGCCGTCTATATCTCCATAGGAGCACATACGGATAATAAGATCGGTATCGACGGTGAGGATGCCGAAGGCGTCATCTCCGCAGTAGAGATGTTAAGAGGTATAGGAGACGGTGTTATGCCTGATTTCACGGGCCTTGATATCGTCGTCGTAGGCGGAGGCAACGTTGCGATGGACGTTGCAAGATCAGCCGTAAGATTAGGTGCCAAGACCGTTAAGATCGCATACAGAAGACGTAAGGCTGATATGACGGCTCTGGTGGAAGAGGTAGAAGGAGCCGTTGCCGACGGATGCGTGATCCTCGAGCTTAATGCGCCTACTAAGATAGAGAAGACGGACGACGGCAAGGTAGCCGCACTCTGGGTTCAGCCCCAGATCGTAGGCGAAGTCAAGTGGGGAAGACCGGCTCCCGTGAATGCAGATGCTCCGGAAGTCCGCATCCCCTGTGACAAGGTACTCGTCGCCATCGGACAGAATGTCGAGTCGTCTCACTTCGCCGAGAGCGGAATCCCCGTTAACAGAAGGAAGAGACTGGATGCGAAGGATACCGCTGATTTCGAAGGTGTTGAAGGCGTATTCTCCGGCGGTGACTGTGTAACCGGTCCCGCCACCGTAATCAAAGCGATCGCCGGAGGTAAGACTGCCGCAGCGAATATCGATGAATACTTAGGTTTCAATCATGAGATCACGATCGGTGTTGAGTTGCCGCCCGTAAGATTCGCAGATCGCGAACCTATGGGAAGAGTCAATATGACTGAGCGCCCCGCAAGTGACAGGATCAAGGACTTTGATCTCATGGAGAACTCCATGACCGATCAGGAGGCTTGCCAGGAGTCAGGAAGATGCCTGCAGTGCGATCACTTCGGATGCGGTAAATTGAAAGGAGGAAGGACGTTCAAATGGTAAACATAACTATCAACGGTAAGAGTATACAGACCGAAGAAGGCGTAACTATCCTCGAAGCCGCCCGGGAAGCCGGGATCAATATCCCCACACTGTGTTACTTCAAGGGCCTGAACGATGTCGGTGCCTGCCGCGTCTGTGTTGTTGAAGTAGAGGGAATGATGAAGCTTCCCGCTGCATGCAATACACCGGTAATCGACGGAATGGTCATAAGGACAAACAGCAAGAAGGTAAGAGATGCCCGTAAGGCGAATGTAGAGCTTATCTTATCCGAGCACGATTGTCAGTGCCCTACCTGTATCAGAAGCGGAAACTGTTCTTTGCAGAAACTCGCGAACGATCTGAACATTATAGATATACCTTATGCCAAGAATATCGCGGAGAACAGATACAGTAAGACTTTCCCTCTTAACAGGATGGACTCCAAGTGCATCAAGTGCATGCGCTGCATACAGATGTGTGAGAAGCAGGCGTGCAGTATCTGGGATCTTATCAATACGGGATCGAGATCTACCGTAGGACTTCGTGACGACTACACTCTCGAGGAGTCGAACTGTGCGCTTTGCGGACAGTGCATCACTCATTGCCCGGTCGGCGCTCTTACGGAGAGAGACGATACCGATAAGGTCATCGATGCATTGAACGATCCCGAGAAGATCGTTATAGCGCAGATCGCTCCTTCAATAAGAACAGCATGGGGTGAGCCGTTCGGGCTTTCGCCTGAGGACGCTACTGTCGAGAGACTGGGCAGCGCACTTCACATTATGGGATTCGATTATGTCTTCGATACCAACTTCTCTGCCGATCTTACGATAATGGAAGAGGGAAGCGAATTCCTCGAGAGGCTTACAAACAAAGAGACATCCAGGTTCCCGATGTTTACATCCTGCTGCCCCGGATGGGTTAGATTCGTTAAGTCTCACTATCCCGAATTCGTGGATAATCTGTCTTCTGCCAAATCACCTCAGCAGATGTTCGGTGCAATAGCAAAGAGCTATTACGCATCTATCCTCAATGTTGATCCGTCTAAGATCTTCTGCGTGTCGATCATGCCGTGCCTCGCCAAGAAGCACGAGTGTGCCATCCCTGCCATGAACGATGCCTGCGGTGATCCGGATGTTGATGTCGTACTTACGACGAGAGAGGTAGACAGGCTTATCCGCTCCGAGTATATCGACCCCTGTTCGATCGAGGACAGGCCTCTCGATATGCCTTTGGGTATCGGTTCCGGTGCGGGTAATATCTTCGGTGCAACAGGCGGTGTTATGGAGGCGGCCTTAAGAACTGCTTATAACATTGTTACAGGAACCAATCCCGATCCTGATGCGTTCAAAGCCGTAAGAGGTATGGACGGTTGGAAGGAAGCTTCTTTCGACATTAACGGGATCACATTGAAGGTAGCCGTAGTAAATGGTCTCGGAAATGCAGATAAGCTCCTCAAGGCGCTTAAGGCCGGTACTGTTGATTATGATTTCATCGAAGTCATGGCTTGTCCCGGAGGATGCGTCGGAGGAGGCGGTCAGCCGATACACGATAACTGCGAGATGGCTCCGAAGAGAGCTCCCGTACTGTATTCACAGGATAAGGAAAGCAGTCTTCGCTTCTCTCACGAGAATCCTTCGATCATCGCAGTCTATAAGGATTTCCTCGGTAAACCTCTGTCGGAGAAGTCGCATCATCTTCTGCATACCGATCACCATGCATGGAAGATGCCTCAAGAAGATTGAGTAAATATTTAAAGCATAACAAAGGGGCTTCATTCGAAGCCCCTTTTTGATTACCTTTGTCGGATATTCGTGATCAGAACAAGCCGATGAAGTTTGTATCTGCTCCGCCGATCTGTGTTCCGCCGCCCAAAGCCTTATCGAAGTCAGTAGGATCGTAGGACGCATTGAGAGCGACCTTTCTTGTGATACGTCCCTGACGATAGAGGTCGAGGAGACTCTCGTTCAATGTGTGCATGCCGTCCTTGTGTCCGGACTGAATAGAACCAGGGATCATAACCGTCTTATTCTCACGGATGAGGTTGGAGATAGCGAGGTTGCCGACCATGATCTCTGTTGCAAGTACACGTGAGTTGCCGTCAACTGTAGGAAGGAGCTGCTGTGAGATAACTCCTCTTACGGATGTAGCGAACTGCTGACGGATGGTCTCCTGCTGATCTACAGGTGAACCGTCGATGATACGGTCGATCGTCTGAGCGGCACTCGATGTATGGAGTGTTGAGAGAACGAGGTGTCCTGTCTCAGCGGCAGTGATCGCTGCAGAGATCGTAGCGAAGTCTCTCATCTCACCAACGAGGATGATATCCGGGTCTTCACGGAGTGCAGAGTGCAGAGCGTGAGCGTAGGAAGGTGTATCAACACCGAGCTGACGCTGATGGATCATAGCCATGTTGTGAGGATAGATATACTCGATAGGATCTTCGATCGTGATGACGTGTCTTGCCTGTGTCTTGTTGATGTAGTCAACGAGAGCTGACAATGTGGTCGTCTTACCTGAACCTGTAGGACCTGTAACGATGATGATACCGTTAGGTGCTTCAACGAGTGTCTTGAGAGTGGCGGGAAGACCTAATTCTTCGATGTCAGGTATCTTTCTCATGAGGATACGGATACTTGCAGCGAGATTGTTACGCTGATGGTATACGTTTACTCTCAAACGGATATCGTTGTTATATGTAAGACCGAAGTCGACATCCTGACCTTTCTCGATACGCTTAACGTTATCTTCAGAAAGGATCTCATAGATCATCTTAAGCGATTCTTCTGCTGTAGGAGCATCTTTGAGAATATGAAGATCACCGAATCTTCTTACTGCGAGATTGGTTCCGACGGTAATATGTACGTCAGAGCATTCGTTCTCGATAGCATAATCCATTAGTTCGTGTAATGTCATAGGATTTACCTCCACGGTTTATATAGCGAGATTATACAATAAATCAACTTTTATTGAAATCTAATTATTATATTTAACATATTTTTTACGGTTATTGTAAAATGAGTTAGATTACGCTAACATTTTCGCGATATTAATGAATTGAGGTTTTTTATGGATATGATCAAAGATCTGTTTCTGATCGCTGTTGTCGGGCATTTACTGTGCGGTTACTGCGATGTCTTGCTGACATATATTCCGGGCGGCGAGAAATTCGACTTTACCAAGATGAAGAGTAATGAGGCGATGGCGAAGACTTTCGTAAAGATGCCTCTTAGAAATCCCCGGATCTCCATGGTCCTCGGGGTCTTCGCCCTGCTGATGGAAGGGTGCGGTTTTTACGGGCTCTGTCTTTGGATGAAGCAGTTCTCGACACCTGCATCCATAGTGATGCTTATAGGTGCGGCATTGTTCCTCGTTATGGGAACGGCTCATCATGTCCTCTGCGGAGTCGCTGAGTGGATGTATGTGAAGATGGGGTGTACCGATGAGATCCGTGAGGCAGTCGTCAAATTGTTTAAGGACACGTCGATCACGATGATAGTCTGCTATATAGGGCTTTTTGTATTAGGTGTCACGTTGTTCGTTCAGGTCGTAACAGGTGCGACGGATCTTCCGAGATGGGCTTGCATCATAAACATTATCCCTCTATATATGGTGACTTTGCCTCTTCGTGTGGGCGGCATGGGAAACTGGTGCGGAGCGATTATGTTTATCGGTCTTTTGATCCTGATCTGACTTGACGGATATATAAAACACGAATAGAATGTTGTAAGAAATATTAAGAAAGGCGCAGAAGAATATGCATTGGAAGACGATCAATATTCAGCTTATGTTCGGTTCTGATGAAGTCTCCGAAGGGGTTACTGCGCCTTTTTTCGGGTAAGAACGAATTAGTTTTATAAGCGCAAGTAACTCCTTGAACTTTAAGTAATTAAGTTTCAAGGAGATTTTTTATGCTATTTTTCAGATCAGATAAAGCGCCGCAGGATAGGGGCGCGAGAGTGCAGCTTCGTAAGCTGTACAGTTTAAATTTCATAGGGAATATATCGATCGCGGGCGCGGCATGGGTAGCTCTTCTGGCCTCGAGAGGGTTTACGATGCCTCAGATAATGTTCGCCGAGACCGTATTCCATATCGTAAGTCTCATAAACGAGATTCCGTCGGGAATGATCGCAGACGTGTTCGGACGCAAGAAGAGTCTCATTATGTCGTGCCTGTTCAGTATCATAAGTGCGCTTATAATGGCATTCGTTGACAGCTATGCGGGCGTCGTGCTGTCGATAGGGATCAACGCCCTGTCATATAACTATGCATCGGGCACCGATTCGGCCCTTGCGTTCGATACTTTAAAGGAAGTAAACGAGACGGAAAAATACGATCACTTCGCATCAATGCAAAGCATTATCTACAGGATCTCATACGGCATGGCTTCGCTGTCTGCAGGTCTTGCGCTCTGGATGGGTTATGTTAAGGCCGAATTATTGACAGTCGGATTATGTCTCATACAGCTTGCGATCCTTCTTACCGTTAAGGAGAGCAAGGTCGTGCTTAAAAAGAAGGACATGTCTTTAAAAAAGAGAATCGTAGATACATATACGGAAAGCCTCGTTTTTTTACGGACCAATAAGGAAGCGACGAAGCTTATATTTCGTAACGCCGTGGTCGGTGCGGTCGATGTGCTTTTGCTCTTTGCGTTACAGGATAAGCTTCAAAGTGCAGGTGCAGGAAGATTAGTCCTCGGACCTATGCTTTGTGCGATGTATTTTGCCGGCATCTTAGGTTCGTTCGCAGCCGAGAAGGTAAGACATGTAAAGCTCGTTCGTATATTCATGTTCACGATAGTTATGGTTACAGCGGGCGCCGCATGTGCATTCACGGGGAATCCGTGGATCATGACGCTTGGCGGATGCATATCGGCCTTCTCCGATGACCTTATACAGATAAGATCCGATGTTGCGCTGAACAACATGGTCCCCGAATCTTCGAGGGCGACTTTGATATCCGTAAGCTCGTTTTGCTTCTCGGTCGTCATGATAATCTTATCTCCTCTTGCGGGATTTGTATTCGCATAAACTTGACATGCAAAAGCAAAAAGAGTATAAGATTTAACAACTGAATAAATGTAAGCAAAGGTGCTTATTGATACGGGAACGTATCGGTAAGCGCCTTTTTTTGCATTCAAAGGAGCGGACTATGGAAGGCAAGAAGATCGATAATTACAGAGTGCAGGATGCATTCCCGGAAGGCGGTCTGTACGACCCCAAAAACGAACACGAGAACTGCGGTATCGGCGCGGTCATCAAGATCGACGGCACCGCGTCATCCAAGGTCGTTGACGATGCTTTGAAGATCGTTGAGACATTGGAACACAGAGCAGGTAAAGATGCCGAGGGTAAGACCGGCGACGGCGTCGGCATCCTTCTTCAGATCTCTCACGATTACTTTAGAAAGGCTCTTGAGAATACCGGTATTAAGATCGGGGAAAGGCGCTCCTACGGTATAGGAATGTTCTTCATGCCCCAAAGCGAAGATAAGAAGAATAAGGCGATGAAGGCCTTTGAGGATTGCTGTGCGCATGAAGGACTGAAGTTCATAGGCTGGCGTGAGGTCCCTGTATGTCCAGAGGTTCTTGGCACGCGTGCGAAGGAGAGTATGCCGAATATCATGCAGGGCTTTGTCGAGCGCCCCGAGGCTGCAAAAGAAGATATAGATTTTGACAGGTCCTTGTATTTTGTAAGGAAGCTCTTTGAGAAGAATAATGATGATACCTATGTGTGCTCGTGCTCATGCAGGACAATCGTCTATAAAGGAATGTTCCTAGTAGGTCAGCTTCGTACTTTCTATAAGGACTTAAGAGACGGGCAGTACTCGTCGGCGTTCGGTATCGTGCATTCAAGATTCTCTACGAACACGAACCCCACATGGCAACGTTCGCACCCGTACCGCATGATGGTGCATAACGGCGAGATCAATACCATAACGGGTAACATGAACAAGATGCTCTCCCGTGAGAATATCTTCAAAAGCAGTAATTTCGAGGGAAGATACGACGATATCTACCCGATGCTCGATGTTACGGGTTCCGATTCCGCGAGGCTTGATAATACTATCGAATTCATGACGATGGCGGGCGTGCCTCTGCCTCTCGCGATCATGATAACCATACCCGAGCCGTGGCAGCATATGGATACGATGGACAGGGAGAAGAGAGCGTTCTATCAGTACTATGCAACGATGATGGAACCCTGGGACGGACCTGCTTCGATCATCTTCACTGACGGTGATAAGGTGGGTGCCGTGCTCGACCGTAACGGTCTTCGTCCGTCGCGATACTATGTCACGAAGGATGGCTTTCTTATCCTATCTTCTGAGGTCGGCGTTCTCGATGATCTTAAAGAGAGTAACATCGCGAGAAAGGATCGCCTGAGACCCGGAAAGATGCTTCTTGTCGATACCGTTGAAGGAAAGCTTATAGACGACGAGCATCTTAAGAATTCTTATGTCAGAAGAAAACCTTACGGCGAGTGGCTCGACCATATGCTCGTTGAACTTCACGATCTTAAGATCGAGAATAAAAGACCGGTTCATTATAGGGGAGAGGAGCTTTCCCGCCTTCAGCGTGCCTTCGGTTTCTCATACGGTAATCTGAATAATGAGATCATTCCGATGTGTCTTAACGGAAGTGAACCGACAGCGGCGATGGGCGTGGATGTTCCGGTGCCTCCTCTGTCGGATCAGAAGCCGCCTTTGTTTGACTACTTCAAGCAGAAGTTCGCACAGGTAACTAATCCTCCGCTGGACTGTATCCGTGAGTCGGTGATCACTGATACGACAGTTTATCTCGGTGTGACGGGAAACATCCTCGAAGACGAAGAGGATAACTGCCGCGTTCTTAAAGTAAGAAATCCCATCCTTACAAACCTCGATCTCATGAAGATAAGAGACAACAGACTTGAAGGCTTAAGAACTTACGATATATCGATGCTCTATACGGCTGAGGAAGGTCTTACGAATGCACTTAATAATCTGTATGCGCAGGCCGATAAAGCACATGAGGAGGGCGCTGCTATCCTGATCCTTACGGACCGCGGCGTCGATGAGACTCATATGGCGATCTCTTCATTGCTCGCAGTCGCGGCTTTGGAGACCTACCTTGTTAAAACACGCATGAATACGGCGATGTCGATAATCCTTGAAAGCGGTGAGCCAACGGAGGTTCATCACTTCGCGACGTTGCTGGGCTTCGGTGCGAGCGCCGTAAATCCTTATCTTGCACTCGATACCATAAGCGATCTTATCGGAAGAGGCGTCATAGATAAGGAGTATTTGCAGGCGAGCATCTCCTACACATCCGCGCTTGTAAGCGGCATCGTCAAGATCGCGGCGAAGATGGGTATCTCCACCTTGCAATCCTATCAGGGTTCTAAGATCTTCGAGGCATTAGGTATCGGTGAAGATCTTATGAAGAAGTATTTCCCGGATACCGTAAGCCGTGTCGGAGGTATCGGAATAAGTGATATCGAAGATAGAACGAGGTCTTTGCATGATCATGCTTATGATAAGTACAGGATGAGTAATTCTGAGGGACTCGCGGTCAAAGGCTGGCACAAGTCGAGAAGCGGCAAGGAGAAGCACCTTTACGATCCCGAGACCATACATCTTCTTCAGCTTGCGACGAGAAACGGCGACTATGAGACTTTTAAGAAGTTCTCTTCACTTATTAATTCCGATGACAGGCATGTCACATTAAGAAGTATGCTCGACTTTGACTATTCGAAGGGTAGCGAGATCACTCTCGATGAAGTCGATAGCGCCGAATCCATAATGCACAGGTTCAAGACCGGCGCGATGTCTTACGGCTCGATCTCCAAGGAAGCACACGAGTGCATGGCGATCGCGATGAACCGGATAGGCGGCGAATCGAACAGCGGCGAGGGCGGTGAAGACCTCGACCGTATCGAGACGAAGGGCTCATCGGAGGACAGATGTTCGGCGATCAAGCAGGTCGCTTCCGGAAGGTTCGGCGTTACTTCAAAGTATCTGATCTCTGCTAAGGAGATCCAGATCAAGATGGCTCAGGGAGCGAAGCCCGGTGAGGGCGGACATCTTCCCGCCGGAAAGGTGTATCCCTGGATCGCGAAGACAAGACACTCGACTCCGGGCGTCGCATTGATCTCGCCTCCGCCTCATCACGATATCTATTCGATAGAAGATCTTGCGCAGCTTATCTACGACCTTCAGAATGCGAATAAGGATGCCCGTATATCGGTTAAGCTGGTATCCGAATCGGGTGTCGGAACTATCGCGGCAGGTGTCGCGAAAGCAGGTGCGCGTGTAATCCTTATCTCGGGTTACGACGGCGGAACCGGAGCGGCTCCGGCTTCATCGATCCATCATGCGGGACTGCCGTGGGAGATCGGACTTGCTGAGACTCACAGGACACTTATACAGAACAACTTAAGGTCGAGAGTAAGGCTTGAGACTGACGGTAAGCTTCTTACCGGTAAGGATGTCGTGATCGCGGCAATGCTCGGCGCAGAGGAATACGGATTTGCTACCGCTCCTCTTGTAACGATGGGATGCGTCATGATGAGAGTATGTAATCTCGACACATGCCCCGTCGGTGTCGCGACACAAAATCCCGAACTTCGTAAGAGGTTCACGGGAAAGCCGGAATACGTTATAAACTTCATGACATTCATCGCCAATGAGATGCGTGAATATATGGCAAAGCTCGGCATACGCACTATCGACGAGCTGGTAGGAAGATCAGACCTTCTCATCCAGAAGGATGCTTCGAGGGTGGATCTTAAGGACATAATCCACGATACGACTTTATCTGCTCCCGATGTAAAGAAACACTACGATCCGTCGGATGCTTACGATTTTAAACTCGAAGATACTGTCGATATGAAGACCGTCATCCCGTCGATGAAGGACGCACTCGAGAACGGAACTTCCATGAGTATAGATCTTGAGGTGCGTAACCTCGACCGTTCTCTCGGTACGATCTTCGGATCTGAGATAACGAGAAGATACTATAACACTCTGCCTGACGATACGTATGTGCTGAACTGCAAAGGTGCGGGCGGACAAAGCTTCGGCGCATTCATCCCGAAGGGGCTTACCATCGATCTTACGGGCGACACCAATGACTACTTCGGCAAAGGCCTGTCGGGAGGAATCCTTTCCGTTCATCCTTCCTCTGAAAGCACGATAGCTCCCGAGGAGAATATCGTCGCGGGTAATGTGGCGCTTTTCGGTGCGACATCGGGAAGGGCGTTTATCAACGGACTTGCAGGCGAGAGGTTCTGCGTAAGGAACTCCGGAGCGAAGGTAGTCGTTGAAGGATTGGGCGATCACGGCTGCGAGTACATGACCGGAGGTGTCGCGGTCGTCTTAGGTTCTGTCGGCAAGAATTTTGCCGCGGGTATGAGCGGCGGTGTCGCGTATGTGCTCGATGAGGATAATACGCTTTACACGAAGCTTAATAAGTCTCTTGTAGGATTCGAACATATCACTTCGGATGAAGACAGAGAAGAACTGATAAGTCTTATCGAGGAACATGTAAGAAGGACATCTTCGCCTCTCGGTAAACGCATTCTTGATAATCTCGGAGAATACATTCCGAGATTCAAGAAAGTCATCCCTCACGACTATAAGCGCATGATGAATTCCATCGCGCTTCACATGAGTGAGGGTATGAGCGAAGACGAAGCGAAGATCGAAGCATTCCACGAGAATACTGCGGCGCGTGTTTAAGGAGTAAAGATATGGGTAAGAATACAGGATTTATGGAGTATCAAAGAGTGAATAATCCGGGGCTTGAGTCTCTCGAGAGGATCATGAACTACCGCGAATTTCACACTCCCTTAAGTGATGAGGAAAGAAGAAAGCAGGGGGCCCGATGCATGAACTGCGGTGTGCCGTTCTGCCAATACGGAAAGCCTGTCTGCGGTATGGTCGCGGGCTGTCCTCTTAACAATCTGTGTCCCGACTGGAACGATCTTGTTTATAAGGGTTTCTGGGACGAGGCTTATAAGAGGCTGATGCTTACCAATGCTTTTCCTGAGTTTACATCACGCGTGTGTCCCGCATTGTGCGAGAAGGCCTGTGTCTGCGGACTTAACGACGAGCCTGTTACCACAAAGGAAAACGAGTATTCGATAATCGAGCACGCATATGCTTCGGGAGTGATGAAGGCTCATGTTCCGGTCAACCGCACAGGTAAAAAAGTTGCCGTTATAGGATCGGGCCCTTCGGGGCTTTCCACTGCATACTGGCTTAATGTCAGAGGTCATGAGGTTACGGTCTTCGAACGTGAGGACAGACCCGGCGGACTTCTCATGTACGGCATCCCTAATATGAAGCTCGAGAAGTCTGTGATATTAAGAAGGATCAAGATACTCGAAGAAGAGGGGATAGTGTTCAGAACTTCGGTTAATGTCGGAGTCGATGTTACTTACGAAGAACTGCGAAAAGAATTCGATGCGGTGGTTCTTTGCTGCGGTGCCGGTAATCCCCGTGATATTAAGGCTGAAGGGCGCGATGCGAAAGGCATATATTTCGCGGTCGATTTTCTTAAATCCACGACCAAATCATTGCTTTCCTCCAATATGGCGGATACGAAGTATATAAGTGCAAAGTATAAGGATGTCATCGTAATAGGCGGTGGTGATACGGGTAACGACTGTGTAGGTACATGTATGAGACACGGCTGCAAGTCGGTAACGCAATTGGAGATGATGCCCCCGCCGCCTGTCGAGCGCACGGCGAATAATCCCTGGCCGGAATGGCCGAAGGTGTTAAAGACCGATTACGGACAGGAAGAGGCTGCGGCTGTATTCGGTCATGATCCGAGGATCTACTGTACTACCGTCAAAAGATTCATTAAGAATGAGAATGGTGATCTTTGTTCGGTCGAGACTTTTAAGCTTCAAAGTGTTAAAGACCCCGATACCGGAAGATTTAAGATGGAACAGATAGAAGGCTCCGAGAAGATACTTCCTTGTCAGCTGGTTCTTATCGCTGCGGGTTTTCTTGGTCCTCAGTCTTATATTGCCGAGGCGTTCGGCGTCGATACGAATGCGCGTTCTAATTTCGAGACCGGATCAGGTCATGCGACTTCCGTTTCCGGAGTATTTGCAGCCGGAGATTGTAAGAGAGGCCAGTCTCTTGTGGTATGGGGTCTTCGCGAGGGACGCGATGCCGCAGAAGAGGTCGATGCTTATCTGATGAATCCTTAATCATATACATTTTCCCCGATAAAAAAGTGGGTGTCTCAAAGTGATCATTCACTAAGGCACCCGACTGTTGCAGCAACATTCGATCTTCTTCAGCCTGATGAGTAGTGACTGAAACGTTGACCAACTCGTTCAACCAGTCACACTTTTGGTCACAGGGAGCCTGTAGTGACTGAAATGTTGACTTATCGTAAATGAACTTTGCCGCATTTTGCGTATTGTCTAATCCGCCCACTACATATTCCAGATCTTCAAGCCTTGAAGGAATGCATAAGAGATGGTTTGGATAATAAACAGGATAATTAACTAGCATTGTCATATTTCCAGAGAAATTCTGATAGACTGTAATTCTCGTGTAAAATATGGTGATAGCTGAATATATCGATGGTTTATTAAGATAATTAGCCGTGAACAAAGAAAAATAATGTTGATGGCTGACTATCGAAAGGTTATAATCGTTTTTGTATAGTTACGCATCTAAGTGAGAATATATGAAAGGATAAATGATGGTAGGAAGAGAAAAAGAGGTATCGGAACTGCTTGAGAGATATGATTGCAATGAGGCACAATTTGTTGCTGTTTATGGAAGGCGCCGCGTGGGCAAAACTTACTTGATTGATGAAACATTCAATGGGCGTATAACATTTAGGCATGCTGGAATATCACCTGTAGAATCAGGCGATGAACCAAAGGGTAGACCCGTTAAAAAACAATTGCAAGCTTTCTATTATTCATTAATCTCTCAGGGTATGAAAAAAGATCATTGTCCGAGTGATTGGCTGGAAGCTTTTTTTATGCTTGAGATGTTTCTACAAAAAATCGATGACGGATCAAGACAGTTGATTTTTCTTGATGAGTTACCATGGATGGATACACCTAAATCCGGATTCATTACAGGATTGGAATCATTTTGGAATAATTGGGCATGTCACAGAAATGTGATGCTTGTTGTGTCTGGAAGTGCTACTTCGTGGATGAGGGACAAACTTATTAATAATCATGGTGGTCTCTATGGACGTGTAACATGGGAGATTAAGTTGGAACCATTCAATTTGAAAGAGTGTGAATTGTTATTTAAAGAGAATAAGATAAACCTGTCCCGATATGATATTGTTCAAAGTTATATGATTTTTGGGGGTATA
>DJYK01000014.1 GCA_002450095.1 Mageeibacillus sp. UBA6980
CTTTTGCTTGACTAGTGCAATCAGCGTACCAAATCTCACAAAAAACAAAAATGGTACGTTGATCACCTGAACTTCTTCTCGATCAGACTGTCGAGGATGCGGACGTCCAGCGGCTGAGCGCTCGTTTCCATGGTAGTGAACAGTTTATCGCCCAATGTCAGGCCGTTAAGAGCATAAGTCGACAGCTTCCTGACGTTATCAACTGCATACTTGGGATCATCCAGCCTTCCGAGGTGCTCGTAGTAGATCTCTTCCCGGTCGCTCATCCTGAGGATCGTAAAATCCGGATGTACGACGACATTTCCGAAGTAAAGCGGACACTCATATTTGTAGGGGATTCCCTTCATATTCAGGTGATCCGCGATAATCTGCTCAGACTTCGACCGGACGCGCTCATTTCTCATGGTTAAGTAAACGGGGATGTTGTCGCTGATCACACTATGCCGATACGGCTTCTTAAGCCACTTGCTGACATACTCGTCATCAGGTAAAACGATCGGACTGATGAGCGACTTTCTCTCCGGATTATATGTCCCGTAAAGCTGTTCAAACAACAGATCCGGGTACCGGTCAGTCGCATGCTTAAGCACCTTGTACTCCGCTTCAGCCAGCCGCAACAAAGTTTCCAAATACTCTTTCTGCGCCAGTATCCTGATCAGCGGATCATTGCCGTGCAGGAGCGCCCCGTTTGAAGAGCGGTTATCCGTTACGAGGATCCGGACAAAGAAAAACCGGCAGGCGCCAACTCCTGCCGGTCCGTTTATCCGAGGGCTCTTATTCAAGAGGTAAAGTGATTCGATATTCAGCCCTCAGTTTTATTGTTCAATGCATCTGCCTTAAGTCCCAAGCCCGGCGCACCTGCAAGCTTTGTGCCTGCGAAGCTTCCGATCACGGATGAAAGATCGATTCCGAGGCTGTCGCCTATACCGTCTATAGTCTGCTTGAAGGACTTCGTGATATCTTCGGTCATCTTAGCTGTATTCCCCTCACCATACATAGTAATGGAATCTATATTTGCCAAAGGCTTGGCAATAGCCTCTGCAACCAATGGGTACATCTTGCAAAGCATTTCTATTACAGCGGCCTCACCATACTTCTGCATAGCTTCAGCCTTCTTATCGATACCGATCGCTTCGGCCTCCGCTTTCGCCCTAATAGCATCAGCCTCTGCCTCACCTTTCGCACGGATACCTTCAGCTTCCTTCTGCATCGCGATCAGATCGGCCTCAGCCTGGATCTTCTTGGCTTCGGCCTGCTGTGCCAGCTCATACTTACGGGCTTCTGCTTCCTTCTGCCTCTTAAAAAGCTCGACTTCTGCCATCTGCTGCTGACGATAACGCTCGGCATCCGCAGCCTTCTTGATCTCCGCATCGAGAGCCTGCTCTCTGACCTTCGCCTCCTTCATCTTAAGCTCGATCTCTTTTTCCTGCTTGGCAATATCAGCCTCGGAGTTCGCAACCTCAATGGACTTCCTTTGGGCCTGCTCCTGAATTTTGTACGCTGCGTCCGCCTCTGCCTGCTTCGTGTCCTGTATGACCTGAAGCTCGGATCTCTTAATAGACAGTTCGTTCTGCTTGATCGCGATCTCTGTCTCGGAAGAAACCTTCGCATCATTGGCTTCCTTCGCTGCCTCTGCCTGAGCGATTGCTACGTCCCTCTCGGCATTAGCCTTGGCAATGGAAGCAGTCTTCTGTATGGTTGCCATGTTGTCCTGACCTAAGGCAGTAATGAGGTCATTCTTATCCTCTACATGCTGGATATTGCAGGATATGATCTGGATACCCAGATTATTCATATCGACCTGCGCCTTCTCCTGGACCTGATCACCGAAAGACTTTCTGTCATTGCAAAGCTCCTTCAAAGTAATGGTACCGATTATCTCACGCATATTACCCTGCAAAGAGTCGACAAGCTGCGCATTGATCTGCTCGGATTTCATATTGAGGAAATTCTTCATCGCGAGTTTTATACCCTCTTCATCCGTCCGGATCTGAACCTTCGCGACAGCGTCGATGTTAACACCGATAAAGTCTGCTGTAGGAACGAAGTCACCCGTCTTGATGTCGATAGATATCTGCTCGATCAAAAGCTCATCCTTCCTCTCAAGGAACGGGAGCTTCAGCCCCGCTTTACCGATTAAGATCTTCGGCTTCCTCTTAAGGCCTGTGATGATATAAGCCTTGTTCGGCGGAGCCTTAACATAGCTTGTCGCAATAATTATTACCAAAAGCAGAACTGTCAAAGCGATAAAGATTGCCGAGATGATAAATGTACCTTGAATAGCGGCAGGCACAACCGCACCGACCATAAACTTCATAGTCTTTCTCCTATTCCTTATTCCAAATGTTTCCTATCCCAATGTTCCCGCGAGAAACATTATTAAGATATTACCACCCCGGGGGCGGGCGTCAATATAAATCGTATTTGAAAGAACCGATTTTACAATTCGGACATAATTGCCGTTATTTAACTATATTCTTTGCCCAAATGCCGCTTCTGACCATAATCTCACCGATTATACATTTAATGATTTCAGCTAATTGGACTGAGAACATCATGATCGGTACGCTTACACCGGTATAACGGCTTAAGCAATATGCAAGAGGCACTACAATAAGCCAGGTATAGCCGCAGTCAAAAACCAGAGTAATAAAAGTATTGCCGCCGGAGCGGATTATGAAATATGAAGCATGCGTAAAGGCCATCAAAGGCATAACTATACCGGAGATGAATATAAGTGTCGTTGATAAAGCGCTGACCTCGTCCGTAATATTATATAGTTTTGGGAATAGAGGCGAGAGGAACATCATGATAATGCCGCAGACAACGCCGAAGAACACGGTAAGATCGCGCATCTTAACGGCATAGTCTTTGGCCGTGTCTATGTCGCCGGAGCCGAGCTTTTGCCCTACAACTATACCCACGGCCTCCCCCGTCGCTATAAATGCGACCGTAAGAAGATTCCAAAGTGTCGTCTCTATATTTACTGCCGCGACAGCATCGAGACTCCTATAAGAGTAGCATTGGTTCAAAATCGTCATGCCAAGAGCCCATAAAGACTCGTTAGCCATCAAGGGCAGCGACTTTAACACAAACTGTGATACAAGCGAGAGCGGCATGCGGAAACTTCGAAAAGCCCCAACAATAAACGGATTCTTCTCCGAGTGCGTTCCCGTGTAGATCATGAGCACAAGAAGCTCGACATATCTCGATATGACAGTCGCGATGGCAGCACCGTCCGCACCCATAGCGGGCAGTCCGCAAAGACCGTAAATAAGTATTGCATTTCCTACAAGATTAACGAGGATCGCGGCCATAGTGGCGATCATAGGGACTTTGGTATTACCGGTGTCCTTCAACGTTCCTGCATATGCATAGCTCAATGCGATCGGGACAAGGCTCACGATGATGATATTGATGTAGGATACGCCGATCTCAAGAGTTTGGGCGGCATCCTCGGGTGTGCCGTCGCCCTCAAGAAAAAGCGACACAAGAGTCGGTGCCATAAGATAGTAGACAACGCCGCTTACGACGGCGAGTGCGACATTGGCGATCAGCTTAAACCTGAATGTGTCGCGGACGCCTTTGACATCACCCTTGCCATAATACTGCGCGGTAAAGATACCGACGCCTGCAGTGGCGCCGAACATCAGAAGCCAGAAGACGAACATAAGCTGATTCGCTATGGCTACACCCGATATGGCATTCGTTCCGACGCGTCCGATCATCAGGTTATCAAGAAGGCTTACGAAGTTGGTAAGACCGTTCTGAACGATCATCGGAATAGTGATGGCGAGCACCATCTTATAGAAGCTTTTTGTTCCTAATCTGTTCTTAATACTCATACGATCATTCTGACAGGAAGTCTCTTATTATGCCTGCAAACACGTCAGGATGCTGTCCCTGAGGAGAGTGACCGCAGCCTTCCATTGCAACATATGTAAGACCGTACTCATCTGCATATTCTTCGACCAATTCAGCCGGACAGTTCCAATCGCATGAACCTGATATAAACAGGACAGGGACGCTGTATTCGCCTATCTCATACAAATTGAAATCCTTCATCTGCTCTTCAAGAGGGGCCTGAAGCTCACTGAAACGAGTACCGCCCGCCATTGCATCCATCTCCAAAAAATACCATTCGGCGTCAGCGACACCCAACAACGGCGACGTAATGACCGCCATAGTGGAAACATCCGTCATGTCAGTCTGCGGGTGATAAACAGAAGTATATTCTCTTAAGGTCAACAGGTGCTCTATTGACATATCTGACATAAACGCTTCGTAAGCCGCTTCCATTTCAGATGTATCATCGCCCTTCTCCTTCGCGATACGGAGCGCATCCTCATACGAATAGATCTCTCCGTAGTAATCGGCCTCATTTATACATTGGCCGACACCGATGTAATAAGATACCTTCTCCGGATGAGCCATTACATACGAGGAGCCGAGCATAGACCCGTATGAATGCCCGAGGATTATCACTTTATCCTGACCGAATCTGTCACGGCAATAATCCACAAGTGCGTCAAGGTCATTAAGCTGCTGCTCATATGAAAGCGAAGCATTATCGGGATCCGTCTCCTCATTGCGGTAATACGAGCGTCCGCAACCCGTCTCATCCCATGCTACGATCGTGTAATCATCAGCAAGGCAGTCCTGCCAACAATAATCAACAAAAGCCGTCGGCGAGCCCGGTCCTCCGTGAAGCGATATTATGACCGGATTATCTTCAGACGCGCCAAAGACATTAATATACCCTTCACTGCCGTCAAGCCGGACATATATCTGCTCATTCACGCCGTTGCGGTAATCGTAAGCGCGCCTTATCTGCTTGGCATTACGGCCTCCGACAGCAAAAACGAAGAATCCTGCCACCGCGACAAGGATTACGATGCCGATGCCCTTCAAAATGCCAAGAGCAATACGCACCGCAAGTTTCTTCACAGGCTTCTTGCCATAGACCTCACGTGCATGCTGAGAATGAATACCGATGTGACCTATACCGAGGATCAAAGAGCCTGCTAACATCAGAATATTCCCGCCGTAGACTCCGAGAAGAAAGAAGGCGACCACGGGATAGGTCGCGAGCGCCAAAGGCATGCCGCAGAAGCCGCGGTAGAAGTCCTTCATCCCTTTTGAAGAGCGAAAGTAGCGGATCCATGCGATGTCGTAGAGCACCATGCAAAGCAAAGAGAGCCCGAGCACGATCAGCCAGAAATTCAGGCCCTTAACATTAAAGTCGGAAAACAGAAGCGCCACAGGTGTTACGATAAACTGTCCCGCACGCTCGAACATTAATAATACCTTGTTCTCGTTTTGAGCGTACTTCTCATATCCCTCCGGCTTGTTCTTGGTCCATATGAAATTGGGGATAAGAAGCATTAAAAGCCATATCAACCCTATATACGAGAATCCCAAATGCATAACAATTACTCCTTTGTCTGATTCTATAAAGCAAACCGCTGTATAAAAACAAAAAGCATCACTTATGTGATGCTTCTGTGGCGGAGAAGGAGGGATTCGAACCCTCGCGCCACTTGCGCAGCCTAAAGCTTTAGCAAAGCCTCCCCTTCGGCCTCTTGGGTACTTCTCCATGCCGAACTTAATACTGTCGAGAGTTGATTATATCATATTTTGACAAACAGTGTAGAGTTTTTTATAAGTGGCAATTATTAACTGATGGTGTATGATAAGTGCCGTGCGTGATTTGATCAAAAAAGATCCTGTATTGGTTATATCCGGGATACTGGCGGCAGTATCCTGTTTTATCGTGCCTCCGGACAGGGATTATATAGGGTACGTCAACTTCAGGGTGCTCGCGATCCTTACGGCACTTATGCTCGTCGTCGCGATACTCATCAGGATCGGCACTTTCGATTATCTGACCGACCGCCTCCTTCGAAGGCTCAAGTCTTTACGGGCCGTATCGCTCCTTCTGACTATGCTGTCGTTCTTCATGGCGATGCTGCTTACGAATGACGTTACTTTGGTGACTCTCGTCCCTTTCGCCATCGCGGTGCTTAAAAGCTTTGATGACAGAAAGAGCCTCATGTTCACCCTCATTCTTATGACGGTCGCAGCCAACCTCGGAAGCATGCTGACCCCCATAGGCAACCCTCAGAATCTGTATCTTTATACCAAATATGAGATGGACCTTGCCGGATTTATCAAACTGATGCTGCCCTACAGCACGCTGTCACTTATATTGACGGTAGCGGCGGTGATACTTCTTACCGGGAAGAAGGAGTCGGAATATAAACGAATCAAAGAGATCTCTGTCCCCTCCTTAAGCAAACTCATTATCTGCTTCGTGCTGTTCGTAATATGCGTACTCGCGGTAGCGGACATCATCAACTGGATCATAATGTTCGCAGTTGTAGCAGCCGTTGTCGCCATAATCGACAGGAAAGCCTTTAAATATGTGGATTATGCGCTGCTTCTGACCTTTGTATTCTTTTTTATCCTGATAGGAAACATAGGAAGGATACCGGCGGTATATAACGAGCTCTCGAGGATAATATCTTACTCTCCCGTCCTTACCGCGGCGGCTTCTTCGCAGATAATAAGCAACGTCCCCGCGGCGATGCTCCTGTCAGCCTTTACGGATAACGGCAAGGCACTCGTGGTCGGAACCAACCTCGGCGGGCTCGGCACGATAATCGCGAGTATGGCGAGCCTTATCACCTACAGATTCTATAACGGCATCAAAGATTCCGGCAAAAAGCAAGGTATGGGGTACCTTGCTTCATTTACCATAGTCAATGTGATCTTCCTGTCAGCGCTGCTTACGCTGTGGATATTTATAGGTTAATCCGCCTTCTCCAGTCTGACATCGGTTATATATACGGCTGAAGATGACGATGTGCCTCCGATGTTGAACTCGAGCCTGCCGTTGTCGTCTGATGAGGATTCCATGTCAAACTCGAAAGCAAACTGCTGCGGCTCGTTCGTAAGATCCAATGTAACATCGTTAAAATACCTTGCATAATCGTAATCGGGCGCCGATACGGTAACGTTCATCTGACGGTCTTCATCCGAATAAGCCGTAAAACTCAAGTTATAATGTGCTCCCTCTTCCAACGGAAGACCTGCCTGTACGAGCTGAAGGGAATAGTCTTCGCTGCCGGCATTGACCGTCGATACGACGGCTGCACCGTCAGATGTTTCCGCATTTCCGTCTCCTCCCGCATTCAGAAGAAATCTCCACGCGGTATCGTCACCGTAATCCTCACCTTCGAAAAGAGGATTAAGGATAAAATTGCCGCTCTCATCCGCTTCTCTCATCTCGAGAACGGGTTCGGGCATCGTTACGTTCTCATCGTATTCCGCTCTTTGGAAAACGCGTACATAATCGACTCTCATCTGAGCCCTCTCGTCGAAAGGAGTATTCTCATCGGGATCGCCCGGCCAGTTGCCTCCGACCGCTACATTGAGGATGATGTAGAACGGCCGGTTAAATGGAGCCGGATACGGATTCGACTGCGCCGAAGATGCGGAATACCAGTAGTCGGTCTGATAGTACAGTTCATCGTCTATATACCAGCTGATAAGACCGGGTTCCCAGTCGACTGCATATACGTGATATTCGGTCGCGAAGTCTCCTTCGGGAAGATCGTATATGCCCTGGTTCTGTCTGTGCGGATCTCCGTAGTGGATCGTGCCGTAAAGAGTATCCGTATCGCTTCCCAAAACTTCCATGATATCTATCTCGCCCGACCTCGGCCATCCGCCGTAGCTCTCATCTTCAGGCATCATCCAGAATGCGGGAAGATACCCCTGACCTTGGGGGACGCGGATCCTCGCTTCTATCCTTCCGTACTGAAAGGACTGATGTCTTTGCGAAGTCAGCCTGCCGGACGTGTAAACTTCGTGTCCGCGGTCGTTGATCGTCATCAAAGGCTGTATGACGAGGTCGCCGTTCTCGATAAAGATATTCTCTTCGGAGGCGGCATATGCCTGAAGCTCGTTATTGACCCAACCGGGTCTTCTGTAATCCATGGTCCAGTTCTCTTCGTTCAACGCATCACCGTCAAACTCATCGTGCCAGACGAGTGTGTACCCTTCCGGAGCGTCGATGACCGGCTCCGATGGCGCACAGGCGCATACGGCAGAACCTGCCGTTATCAATGACAACAATAAAGCGATCTTTTTTGTGTATTTCGTATCCATACTTATATCCTACCAAAAATTAAAAAAATATGAGCATGTATTGAGCAGGTATTATGATATATTCTTCCCATGAAGTTCTTTAAGACCGAACATATTAAGATGCGTACCGCATTATGCATCATAGGAACAATCATCTGCGGAATCGCCGTAGGTTTTTTCAGATATGCCGCGTTCGGCGTAGATCCGTTTACGTCACTGATGTCAGGACTCGATGCGGTCATACCGATAAGCTACGGCACACTCTATGTAATAGTCAACGCTGTCCTTCTTATCTTCAGCCTTATAGCCGACAGACGTTATGTCGGACTCGGAACGATAGTTAATCTGTTTTTCGTGGGGTATCTTTCAGACTTCTCAAATCAGTTCTTAAGCAATCTGCTTTCCGATACGCTTATCTCCAGGATAATATGTCTCGTCATTGCCGTACTGATGTTAAGCTTCTCCGCAGCGCTGTATATGCCCGCCGATCTCGGAGTATCGACATACGATGCCATCGCACTTATATTCGCGAACACATGGCACATAGGCAAGTTCAAGTTCGACAGGATCATAACCGATCTTATCTGCGTGGTACTCGGGGTGATACTCTATGTTGCGGCAGCCGGAAACCCTTTAAGAAGCGTAACCGCGATCGCAGGCATAGGAACGATAATCACCGCCTTCTTCATGGGACCTCTTATCGACTTCTTCAGCAAAGCCTTCACCAAGAAGTATCTTCTTAAAGACTGATCCTCTCCATTACCTCGTTAAGCGACGGAAGGATCTCATCTGCCAGAGACTTCATCTCGTCGTCAGGTTCAATAAGATCCGGAACCATAAAAGTATACAGTCCCGCGGCTTTAGCCGAGCGCACACCGTTATACGAGTCCTCGATGGCAGCGGCATTTCCCGCCTTAACACCGAGCTTATCCAGACCTTTGAGCCATATCTCGGGATCGGGCTTGCTTCTTGTCACCTGATCTCCGCACATATAAACATCAAACAGTTCATAGAGCCCTACCCACTTCATCTCACGCTTTACGGCAGCCTCCGAAGTTGACGAGCAGATGGCGGTCTTAATCCCGTTATCCTTAAGGAAATTCAAAAGCTCACGGCAGCCGAGCTTAACCTTAACATCACCGTTCTCAAACCTCGTATTAAAAAGCTCCCTCATCTCGGGCTTGAAATCGTCGTAAGAGAATCTGCCTTCATACATCTCGTTAAAGATCTTCCTTGTATTCTCGGAATTTACGCCGAGGACCTTATGGCAGAACACCTCAATATCGGGAATGCCGTATTTATCCGCAGTGATCTTCCAGCAATCAATAACTGCCTGCTCGGAATCGATAATGACTCCGTCCATATCAAACAATACTGCTTCGAATCTCACTTCGCCGTTACCTCGCTCCTAAGATCTTACGCGCATTCTCGACACGCTCTTTGGAAGGAGGTGATATTCCCTCCAATTCGTACGGAATCCCCAGAGTCTTCCACTTATGGACACCGAGTGTGTGGTAAGGAAGAACCTCTACCCTCTCGACCGTCTTAAGCGTCTTTATAAACTCAGCGAGCTTTATGAGGTATTCATCCTTATCGTTGCGCTCGGGAACGAGAACGTGACGGATCCACATCTTTACGCCGAGATCGGATAACTCTCGGGCCATCTCAAGGATATTATCCAGAGGCTGCTTGGTAAGTAATCTGTGTCCCTCGGGGTCTATATGCTTGATGTCGAGCATAACAAGATCCGTGACCTTCATGAGCTCAAGGAACTTATCGTGCCACTCGGGATTAGTGTTATACGGATTACCGGATGTATCGAGACAGGTATTGATCCCCTTGGCCTTAGCCTTGGTAAAGAGCTCGAGAAGAAAATCGATCTGCATCAGAGGCTCACCGCCCGATACGGTTATCCCGCCCAGAGGTCCCCAGTAGTTCTTATATCTTAAAGCCTGTTCGATAAGCTCGTCTGCGCTCTTAAGCTGTCCGTCTGTCATCTTCCAGGTATCCGGATTGTGACAGAACTGGCATCTCATCGCACATCCCGAGAAGAAGATCAGAAATCTTACACCGGGACCGTCAGCCGATCCGAAACTCTCTGTTGAATGAATATATCCTTGTGTCATGATCAACCTCTGCCTTCAAATGATAATCACGATTATAACAGAAAAGGGACCGTACAGTCTCTGCACGGTCCCCTCTCTTAAGTCTTACCTAAACCAATCAGGAATCTTTATACGCGGGTACGTATCAGTAAGATCACAGCCTGTCGTGGCATGTTCTTGCGATAACGTCGTCCTGCTGCTCCTTAGTAAGGTCGATGAACTTAACTGCATATCCGGATACACGGATAGTGAAGTTAGCGTACTCTTCCTTCTCAGGGTGAGCCTGAGCATCGAGGAGCTTCTCAACACCGAATACGTTTACGTTGAGGTGGTGTGCGCCCTGTGCGAAGTAACCGTCCATTACATTAACGAGGTTATTCTTCTGATCAGCCTCGTTGTTGCCGAGAGCAGAAGGGTTGATGGTCTGAGTATTGGAGATACCGTCCAAAGACCATGTGTAAGGGATCTTGGCAACGGAGTTCAGGGAAGCGATGAGACCGTTCTTCTCTGCGCCGTATGCAGGGTTAGCTCCGGGAGACAGAGGCTCGCCGGCCTTACGTCCGTCAGGAAGTGTACCTGTCTTCTTACCGTAAACAACGTTGGATGTGATGGTAAGGATGGATGTTGTAGGCTCTGCATTTCTGTATGTGTGATGCTTTCTTACCTTTGTCATGTATGTGTCGAGGAGCCATACAGCAATATCGTCGGCTCTGTCGTCATCGTTACCGTATCTCGGGAAGTCACCCTCGATCTCGAAGTCTGTAGCGATTCCGTCAGCATTTCTGATAGCCTTTACCTTCGCATACTTGATAGCGGAAAGTGAGTCTACTACGTGTGAGAAGCCTGCGATACCTGTAGCGAATGTTCTTCTTACGTTAGTATCGATCAAAGCGAGCTCAGCAGCCTCATAGTAGTACTTGTCGTGCATGTAGTGGATCAAGTTCAGGCAGTTAACATACAGATCAACGAGCCAGTCGAGCATGGGATCGAACTTAGCGATGACCTCATCGTAGTCAAGGTACTCGGATGTGATGGGCTGATAAGCAGGTCCGACCTGAACTCTCTTAGGATCTGTCTCGAGCTCGTCCTTACCGCCGTTGATAGCGTAGAGCAGGCACTTAGCGAGGTTAGCTCTTGCACCGAAGAACTGCATCTCCTTACCTGTCTGTGTAGCAGATACGCAGCAGCAGATGGAGTAGTCGTCGCCCCATACAGGTCTCATTACATCATCGTTCTCGTACTGTACGGAAGATGTTGTGATGGAGATGTGTGCAGCATACTGTCTGAAGTTGTCAGGAAGTCTCTTGGAATAGAGAACCGTGAGGTTAGGTTCAGGTGAAGGGCCCATGTTCTCAAGAGTATGGAGGAAACGATAGTCGTTCTTTGTAACCTGTGAACGTCCGTCGGAACCTAAGCCTGCAACTTCGAGTGTAGCCCATACCGGGTCACCGGAGAACAGCTCGTTATAGGACTGGATACGAGCGAACTTAACCATACGGAGCTTCATTACGAAGTGATCGATGAGCTCCTGAGCCTCAGACTCTGTGAGAGTACCATTCTCGAGGTCTCTGTTGATATAGATATCAAGGAAAGTAGAAACACGACCGACGGACATAGCAGCACCGTTCTGTGTCTTGATAGCGGCGAGATATCCGAAGTAGAGCCACTGAACAGCTTCTCTTGCATTCTTTGCAGGCTGGGAGATGTCGAAGCCGTACGCTGCAGCCATTTCCTTCATCTGCATCAAAGCCTTGATCTGCTTGCCGAGCTCTTCTCTCTGACGGATAACATCATCGAGCATAGTGCCGTCACCGCAGTTGGCAAGATCCTTCTTCTTGCTCGCGATGATGTAGTCGATACCGTAGAGAGCAACTCTTCTGTAGTCACCTACGATTCTTCCACGGCCGTATGTGTCGGGAAGTCCTGTGAGGATGTGTGAGTGACGTGCTGCCTTGATCTCAGGTGTGTAAACAGAGAAAACAGCGTCAGAGTGAGTTGTATGATATTCAGTAAAGATCTTGTGGAGTTCCTTGGAGGGCTCATAGCCGTACATCTGGCATGACTGCTCAGCCATCTTGATACCGCCAAAAGGCATGAAAGCTCTCTTCAAAGGCTTATCTGTCTGAAGACCTACGACCTTCTCGAGATCCTTCATGGAATCGTCAATGTAAGCTGCGCCGTAAGCGAGGATATCGGAAACAACCTCTGTCTCCATATCGAGTACGCCACCCTTGGCTCTCTCCTCCTTCTGCAATTCCTTGAGCTTGCCCCAGAGCTTGTCAGTAGCCTCTGTAGGACCTGCGAGGAATGATTCGTCACCGTCATAAGGAGTGTAGTTATTCTGGATGAAGTCTCTTACATTGACTTCTTCCTTCCATAATCTTCCGGAAAAACCTTCCCACTGGTCAAAATTTTTCATGGTTTCTATTTCCTTTCTGATTTATTAAGACTTTTCGGTAGCACTAATATAGCAAAATGAAAATCATTTTACAACCCTAAATTATAATCATTCTAAAAAATGACACTAAAAATTCACACTTTTTGACGCGGGTGAAAAAAAGGTAAAAAAACTTCTCGAAAAGGTCATCAACCCTCTACTGCCGGCTGCTGTTCCTCTTCCTCCAACGGCGCTATGTGTATAGGGCACGGATTATCCTGGGACGGCGTCAGATAAGAGCCGAGGATAAAGTAATCCGTTATCGTCGAAGCCTGCTCACGGCAATAGTCAGAAGGATAATAGCCTGACTCGCAGACCTCCATCTCCACTACCGTATCGGGACGCGTAAAGCTCGCTCCGGGAAGATCCTGATGGATCCTGCTCATGACGTAATACCAGATCCTGTTGGCATTGGGCTTATCTATTG
The DNA here is from genome assembly GCA_002450095.1 of Mageeibacillus sp. UBA6980. Lineage (GTDB taxonomy): Bacteria > Bacillota > Clostridia > Saccharofermentanales > Saccharofermentanaceae > Saccharofermentans. The sequence goes on from DJYK01000014.1 coordinate 13,121, forward strand.
TAGGTATAAGGGTCTGTCTTAAGCGGTTATCATAACCGTACCACACGGCGCCGCAGTAATAAGGGGTGTAACCGCAGAACCATTTATCGAGGTTGGCATCGGTAGTACCGGTCTTACCTGCAGTCGCTATATACTCGCCGTCGCTGTTGGTGATTATCGAGACAGAGCCCGTTGCAGTACCGTTGGTTATAACATCCTCAAGGATATCGCTCATTATGAATGAAGTCTCGGCCGAATAGACGCGATGTCTCTCGGGAGAACATGTAAGAACGACATTATCGTTGCTGTCGAGAACCTGCGTATAGGCATAGGGCTCTGTATATGTTCCTCCGGAAGCAAGCGTGTTGAAGGCTCCGCACATCTGAAGCGGCGTAATACCGGTGGTAAAGGAGCCGATAGCCTGTGCGGGATACGACCCTTCAGACGTCATATCGATCCCTTCCTGTCTTAAGAACCACAGCGCAGTATCGCCTCCGACGTCATACCATACCTTAACTGCAATGGTATTCTTCGAAGTCGCGACCGCTCGCCTTATGGTCATGGGACCCGCATAAGAACGGTCGGCATTGAGAGGCCATGCGGCCTCGGGATTGTTGGGATCCAGATGGCTCTCCTCATCGACGTAGATCATCGAAGGAACAATGAGTCCGAGCTCTATTGCGGGAGCATAATCTATGATCGGCTTGATCGACGAACCCGTGGATCTGTATGCCTGAGTCGCCCTGTTGAGGACCATATTCCCGGTCTTCGGCCCGTATCCGCCCTGCATTCCGGCGATTGCACCGGTCTGAACATTTATGATGACCATTCCGGCCTGCGGCTTCTCCGGGTAATCCACAAGCAAGGTCGGATCCTGCTGGAACAGATCCCTTGTAGTAAACGCTTCATCGAGCACGGCCTGAACATTCGGTTCAAGCGTCGTATATATGTGATATCCGCGGTTATAGACGATCGTTGCCGCGAGATCGACTGAAATGTCACGTGTCATTGCGACATCGTTGATGACCTCCGAGATCGCATACTCGGTGAAATATGAATTAACGTCATCCGTCGTGTCGGCATGGCTTGTCTGGAAAAGAAGTTCCGTGTTAAGTGCGTTCTGATACTCTTCCTCGGTAATGTAGCCGAGCTCATACATCTTCGAGAGGACGATGCGCTGCCTTCTCAGAGCATTACGCCTTCCGGTCTCTCTTAACGGATTATAGTAAGAGGGGCTCTTGGGAAGGCCTGCCAGGAAAGCGCATTCCGCGAGATTCAACTCGGAAGCGTTCTTACCAAAGTAATTCTGGGCCGCCGCCTGAACGCCGACATAGTTATTGCCCATCGGAGCGAGGTTAAGATAAAGCTCCATGATCTCGTCCTTGGAAAGCTCCTGCTCAAGGCTCATCGCAGAGAACCATTCCTGGATCTTACGCGAAGTGGAATGCTCGTCATTACCGGATATGAGCTTGACCGTCTGCTGTGTTATCGTGGAGCCGCCGTGTGTCGCGGAACCGCCGTTCGCGAGTGCGGAAAGAACTGCGCTTCCGATCCTTCGGATATCGATACCGGAGTGCTCGTAGAATCGCTCGTCCTCGATGCTTATGACTGCTTCTTCGAGATACGTGTTACGCACTTCACTTATCGGAACGTAGATCCTGTCAACATTCTGACTTCCCGTAAGCCTCGCGATAACGTTGCCCTGACTGTCGTAGACAAACGAAGTCTGGACCTCATCGGTCTGCGTGATGTCAGAGATCGACAGAGGCCTTGTCATCGAGACATATCCCAGGAGCATTCCGGCCCCAAAACCTCCGAAAGCGAAAAAAACACAGAGAACACATACGAGAACGATCTTAAAGACGGCAGCAAGGAAAGCCAGAATCTCATGCTTCAGGCTTCTGTTAAATCCGGATACGGTGGGCTTGCCCTTAAGAATCGTGCGAAGCTCATCGGCAAGTGCACTGTTCTCGGGAAGAACAGGATTCGAATCTCTCATCGATCCGCGTCCCCTTCCCGAATTCATACGGCCTGCGTCTTTCATCAGTTCTCCTCTTGATAATCACAGTTTGATACATTCTACCATTTTTGCACCATATTATTAATCGAGCCGTGTTACAATCACGTTATGGCTTTAACGGAAGAAGTACTTATAACGGCCCTCGGGAATGAGGGACAGGGCGTAGGCGAGCTTTCTTCGGGGAAGAAAGTATTCGTCCCTGCAGTGCTTCCTACCGAAGTTTGTGATGTAGAGATCACCTCAGAGAGCGCAAGATACGCCGAAGGCATCTGCGTAGAACTGAAGACCATGTCGCGTGACCGCATATTAAGTTACGGGAACTTCGTACCCGGGGCCGACCTCGCACACCTGTCGTATGAAGCAGCGTTGGCATATAAAGAGAACAAAGTCCGTAATTGTCTTGTACATTTGGGAAGGCTTCCCGAGCAGACCGTCGACAACGCCATGCGTCAGATCCTTCCCTGCGTAAACCCTCTTAACTACAGAAATCACATGCAGTACCGTCTCGTAGGCGGTAAGCTCTGTCTTATAAACAGTTACACAAAGATGGCCGAAGACCCGGGCAACCCGATACTCGAGTACCATATCTTCACCAAGATAAGAACAGCCATGGAAGGGGTATTCTATAATGCCCCGACCAACCTTTTCGAGGAGATCGTAATGAGAGGTTCCGAGAGGACACACGAGATCCTGCTCGAAGTGGTATCCGGCATTAACGATGCACACGAAGTCATAATCGGGAACGCACAAAAGTACATCGAAGCGACCGGTCTCATCCATGCGCTGGCCGCCGCCTGCAAAGAGGAGGGTTTCCGCCTCACGGGATTGACGCTCCGCATAAGCTCCACCGCCACGGACAAGAGAACGCGCGGCGGAAAGAGAGTCCTGATCTACGGAAACGATTACTATGAAGAGATCCTGTTGGGGCACAAATTCAGGATCCACGCGGGCGCTTTCTTCCAGGTGAACATACCCGAAGCAGAGCTTCTGTATAAGTGCGCCTCGAGATTTACAGAAGACAGCGCATCCATTCTGGACCTTTACTGCGGAACGGGATCCATCGGCCTGTCTCTTCTCTTGCCGGGTCAGAAACTGCTCGGTCTCGACACGGTTCCGGAGGCCATCAAGGCTGCCAAGGAGAACGCGCTTTTGAACGGTACGCTCAATGCGACATTCAACGTCAAGCCGGCGGAAGCCATTGATTTTTCCAACGTGAACATACCGGAGCCCATGGCCGTGATCGTCGATCCCCCGCGAAAGGGCCTCGACCAACTCCTCATAAAGAAACTCCTCACCGTAAAGCCCTATAAGATCTGTTATATCTCATGCGATCCCGCGACCATGTCACGCGACCTGGCCACTCTCGTCGGCTCGGGTGAATACGCCCTCGAACAGGTCCGCCCGGTCGACATGTTCCCGTGGACGCATCATGTGGAGTGCGTAGTATTGATGTTACGGAATAATACATAAAGCCGACAAAAGTGTTTGAACCGGAAGATGGTGTCGGCATTTATAGAAACAGGAGAAGATGAAGATGTGTACAGCAGCAACTTATTATGCAAAGGATCATTATTTCGGACGCAATCTGGATCTGGAATTTTCTTATCACGAAGAGATCACTATTGTGCCAAGAAACTATCCCTTTATCTTTCGCAAATGCGAGGGCATCAATCATCATTATGCAATGATCGG
>DJYK01000019.1 GCA_002450095.1 Mageeibacillus sp. UBA6980
ATCGTGGCAAAGAACCGTCACGGTGAGACCGATACGGCTTATGTTAAGTGGTACGGCGCCAAGACATTGTTTATCGAGCCCGGTAAGAAGGATGATCCGGAAGACCCGATGGGATCCGCATACACGAGGACTCAATCTTCCGATGCTTCCTCTCAGGATTACAACTTTGATGACGTTCCTCCCGAACAGATGTATCCTGAAGGAAGATCCCCGGAACCTGATTACGCAGAGGATCAGGGAACAGATGAGGATTACGGAGCAGATGGCAACGAGGATAATGCCGCGTTCTTCGGATCAGATACCAACGAGGATTTCTCAGGCGATTTTCTATGACGTTAAGCCCGTTAGCTGACAAAGTCAACGAATATATCACCGTCAATCGTGCGATTGACGGTGTTTCCTGTATTATAACGGGATTATCGGGAGGCCCAGATTCGGTGGCGCTTATATGCGTCCTGTCAGAACTCAAGGCTTCGTTGAGTGATTTCCCGGATCTTATTGCCGTTCACGTTAATCACGGCTTAAGACAGACCGCTTCCCGCGACGAGGAGTTGTCACGCGAACTTTGCGACAGGCTTCACATTCCTTTTTATTCGGTGCATGTTGATGTGTCGGCAAGATCCGAAGAGCTTAAAAGGGGAATAGAAGAGACCGGAAGGATATTACGATACGAGGCATTTCATGATCGTCTCGTTAAGTATTCCGAAGAGCATGGCGTTGATCCCGGAAGTATCAGGATCGCTACCGCACATCACAGGGGCGATCTTAAAGAGACATTTATGATGAATCTGTTCAGAGGTACGGGCCTCGACGGTCTCACTTCGATGGTCTCGGATCCGTCCGTGATAAGACCTTTGCTCTTTGTTTCCAAGGATATGATCTGCGGATACCTCGAGGAGCGCGGTATAGACTATGCGACCGATGAGACTAATCTTCAGAATGATTATACGAGGAATAAGTGGCGCAATGAGATATTCCCGATGATCGCGCAGGTGTCGGTCAAAGATCCCGAACAGGCGGTATTCGATACATATCGACTGCTGTCGGAAGATGCCGATTACTTAAACCTCATATCGACGGAGGAGTATCTTAAGGCGAGGATAGTGTCGGGTCAGACGATACTCATCGATTCCGAGAAGGTCATAACGCTTCACAAGGCCGTGAGTACCAGGGTCCTGAGGCTTTATTGGAAAGAGGTGTTCGGGGATCTTATCGACTTCGAGACTAAGCATACAGAATACCTTCTGTCCTCAATGGGGGACGTGAAAGGAACCTTATATCTGGATCTTCCGTTTAACAGGGCGGCGGTGCTTCACGGCGGGCTTACGGGTCTCGGGACAAAGTCGGATATAGCGGATATCTCCTGCGCGATGTCGTCGGTAAAGGGCTTTCCGGCGACTTGTACGAATATCGATAAGGATATCGAGATGTCCGATCTTGCCGAAGAAAAGGTGTTTATAGATGTTCCGGACAGGGGTCTGTCCATAGAGGTATCCGTCATTGAGGAAAATGAAACGATAGTATATAATACATTTTCGTGGATTTGTCCTTACGGGAAGGTCCATATAGGCGTGTGCCCCGATAAGGGCACCTTCAGGAATGCCGGAAGCCTTTATGATGTCGATATCGGCAAGCTGATGTCTGACCGTAAGGTTCCGAGGGATGCCAGATCCCGTCTTCTTGCCGTAAGCCATGACGGCAGGATACTTTGGATCCCGGGGATAGGTCATTCCGACGGGTTTATCTCCGATAAGTCCCGCACGATGTGGAATAAGACACATACCGATCATAAAGGACGCTTTATGAGATTTGATATTATAAGAAAGGATGAATCGGGTGAAAGACAGTTTTGAGCTTATGATCTCGGAAGAAGAGATCTTCGATAAGATCGGGGAAGTCGCGTCAGCCATAGACCGTGATTATGAAGGAAAATCCCTGACTGTCATCAGTGTCCTTACCGGTGCATTCATATTTACCGCAGATCTCGTAAGACGGCTTAACGTACCTGTTGACGTAATCGATACCATGCAGGTATCATCCTATGTCGGAATGAATTCTACGGGTGAACTTAAGATCAGGAAGGACCTTTCTACGGATATAAAGGGGAAAGATGTTCTTATAGTTGAAGATATCATTGATACCGGAAGGACATTGAAGCTGCTTCGTGATGAGCTTTGGTCCAGAGAACCGAGATCTGTAAGGATATGTACCGCTTTTGATAAACCCTCAAGAAGAGTTGTCGATATAACTCCCGATTATAATTGTTTTACGATACCCGACAAGTTTATCGTCGGATACGGACTTGATTATGACGGGAAGTACAGGCAGTTTAAAGACGTTAGAATAGTGAGGACAGATAATGAGTGATAATCAGAATAGAAATGATGCTCCTAAGGTACCGGTAAACAGACCTCCGAAGTTCGGTTCCGCGATATTCTTCTATGTGGCCCTTATCGCGTTGCTTCTTATCTTCTCGACGGTTATGTTCGGTAACAGGAACGGAGCAGGCGTACAGACTACATTGTCAGATGTAGTGGAGATAATCGAGAATGACGATTACACCGTCACCGACGTAGAGGTCAACGGAACGGCTGTAACCATCGAGTATAAGGACCTGTCGGGACTTATGCAGTCTTCTACTCAGAATGTACCTTATGAGTATGTCGATGATCTCATCAATAAACTCGAAGAGTACAAGAGCGAAGGTCTTATACAGAGTTATAACTATAAAGAACCTATAGACTGGGCGATGATATTAAATGCTCTGTCGATCATAGGCTTAGGAATACTCGCGGTCGTTATATTCATCAATCTGAACAGACAGAGCAAGGACGGCAACAGTGTATTCTCGTTCGGCAACAACAGGGCGAGACTCTCGAATCCCGATGAGATCAAGGTAAAGTTTGCCGATGTTGCGGGTTCCGTAGAGGAGAAGGAAGAGCTTTCCGAAGTAGTTGATTTTCTTAAATCTCCCAAGAAGTATAAGGAACTCGGCGCGAAGATACCTAAGGGTGTTCTTCTGCACGGACTTCCGGGTACCGGTAAGACCCTTCTTGCCAGAGCGGTAGCGGGAGAGGCCAATTGTCCTTTCTTCTATATCTCCGGTTCCGACTTCGTTGAGATGCTCGTAGGTGTCGGCGCTTCCCGTGTAAGAAGCCTTTTCGCGGATGCCAAGAAGGCGGCCCCCGCCGTTATCTTTATCGATGAGATCGATGCCGTCGGACGTAAGAGAGGTGCAGGTCTCGGAGGCGGACAGGATGAGCGCGAGCAGACATTGAACCAGATCCTCGTTGAGATGGACGGATTTGATGTAAATACGAATGTGATCGTCATTGCCGCGACAAACAGAGTTGACGTTTTGGATCCGGCTCTTTTAAGACCCGGAAGATTCGACAGAAGGATCATGGTCAATCCTCCTGATGTCGATGAGAGAGAGGCTATCCTTAAGATCCATGCCAAGGGTAAGCCGCTCTCGCATGAAGTAAGCCTCAGGGAAGTAGCGCTCTCGACAGTCGGATTTACAGGTGCCGACCTCGAGAATCTTCTCAATGAAGCGGCTTTGCTCTCTGCAAGGCGCAATAAGAAAGAGATCACTCCTCTTGAAATCAATGACGCGACATTCCGTGTCATGATGGGTCCCGAGAAGAATTCCAAGAAACTGACCGATAAGGTAAAGAAGCTCACCGCTTACCATGAATCCGGACACGCCGTGGTCCTTCGCGCGACTTCGGATATCGAGAAGGTTGACAGAGTAACGATCATCCCTGCAGGTCAGGCCGGCGGTTTCACTGCATATAAGCCTGTGGAAGATCTCGATTACTACACGGAGAAGATGCTCCTTGATAACATAAGGATGTCGCTCGGCGGTCGTGCCGCAGAAGAGATCTTCTTAGGAGAGATCTCGACGGGAGCGGCTTCCGATCTTCAGTCCTGCAACAGGATCGCCACCGCTATGGTCAAGCGTTACGGACTGTCTCCGAAGTTCAGAAACATGGTATTCGGCGATGACAATCAGGAAGTCTTTGTCGGACAGTCGTTCGGTCAGGTGCAAAGTTATTCCGATGCGACGGCATATGAGATCGACAAGGAAGTTCAGCGCATAATTACCGAATGCTATGAGGACACCAAGCGTATCCTCGAAGAAAACAGATCCACCGTTGAAGGTCTTGCCAAGAGGCTTATAGAGAAATATAAGGTTGACGGACCCGAGTTCGAGGCTATCTTTGAGTCCCGCGGTGACCTTGATGAGGCAGACAGGCTGATCGCTTTGAAGAAGGAAGAAGAGCAGCTGAAGAAAAAGGCTTCCGAAGAGGAGAAGAAGGATGAGGACACGGTACAGGAAGAGAAGACCGTTGCTCCTTCCGATGATGATTATTCCGATTATTCAGAAGATGATACCGAAGAATGATCTAAATTTGTGACAATTATTCGTTGACATATAAATACCCTGCAATCTACAATTACAGGGTATTTTATTTTAAGAAGGTGATCCTCGTAGAAGCGCTCGAACAAAAGATCTTACGTGAAGCTGATGTTTTACCCGGGGATATTCTCAAGGTCGGGTCTTTCCTTAATCAGCAGATTGATACTGATTTTATGACCGAGATGGGAGCAGAAGGAGCGCGTCTTTATAAGGATGCCGGAGTTACCAAGGTTCTGACGGTCGAGGCTTCCGGAATAGCGATCGCTTTCGCGGTTGCCGAGAAACTCCATGTACCCATGGTGTTCGCCAAGAAGTACGGAGCCGTGAATGTATCAGGCGACGTCTACAAGGCTTCAGTATATTCTTTTACGCACAAGAAGACTTTTGATATAGTTGTCAGCAGGAACTATCTTACTCCCGATGACGTGGTCCTTATTTGTGATGATTTCCTTGCAAAAGGAAATGCCCTTAACGGTCTGATAAAGATCGTCGAAGAATCCGGTGCCAGATTGGCAGGCGCTCTGATAGCTATCGAGAAAGGATATCAGGGCGGGGGAGATCTGTTAAGATCGGAAGGAGTCAGAGTGGAGTCGTTGGCTCTTATCGATTCCATGGAGAACGGGAATATCGTTTTCCGTCGTGAAGATTGATTGTACTTATCTGTACATAATATGTAAGTGTTGAGGGGGATTTTATGAAGAAGTTACTTTCATTGATCGTTGCTTCAGTCGTTTTATGCGCGGCTCTTTTTACGGGTTGTGCATCAGGTGCTTCGGAGAATGCCGAGGGAGGCTCCGCTTCCGCATCGGGAGGAGATTTTACCGTAGGTGCTATCTATATCAACAGCCAGAACGATACGGCAGGTTATACATACGCACATCATCAGGGCATTATCAAGGCGATGGAAGCCCTCGGTCTTTCTCCTTCGACCGATCTTAAGATCATTGATAACGTACCCGAGGACGACGAGCAGGTAAGGACTGCGATCGAGCAGCTTGCAGGTCAGGGATGCAATATAATCTTCGGTATCAGCTTCGGCTATCTTACGGCTTTTTCCGAAGCCGCTGAAGAGTATCCCGACATAGTCTTCTGCCATGCAACGGGCTATCTTTCCAATGAGACTAATTTCAATAACTATTTCGGACGTATCTATCAGGCGCGTTACCTTGCAGGTATTGCAGCAGGTTATAAGTCTCTCGAGACAGGCAACAACGATATCGGTTACGTCTCCGCATGGGGAACCGAGTATGCCGAGACTTGCTCCGGTATTAATGCTTTCGCTCTCGGTGCACAGTCTGTCAATCCCGACGCAGTCGTACATGTTGACCAGATATCCGACTGGGGCAACCAGGAACTCGAGCGTCAGGCTGCAGAAGTCCTCGTAAGCTCATATAACTGCGGAGTTATCGCACAGCACTGTGATTCCGCCCAGCCTCAGATTGTTGCCCAGGAGCAGGGCGTTTACGGATGCGGTTACAATTCCGATATGGCTAACGAAGCTCCCGATGCACACCTTACGGCTCCCGTATGGAACTGGGATGTTTTCTATCAGCTCGCCATCGAGACGGCAATGAACGAGGCTTCCGCTTCGGAGTTTGTAACTAATATCGGCGGTAACTACTACGGCGGTCTTGCAGAAGGCATGGTCGACATATCGCCCCTTACTGACAACAACGCTCCCGAGGCTTCCGAAGCCATCGAGATCGCAAGAGACCTTATGGTTTCCGGACAGTGGGATGTATTCTCCGGAACAGCGCTCGTATTCTCAGGTGAAGAAGGTTCCGTTACTGTCGAGCAGGTAAGCCGTGATCTTATGGATAACGAAGGTCAGATCATCGTCGGCGCCGGTGAGGGTTCTGTCGATGACAGCGTTATTCAGGGTTCCATGAATTATTACGTTGCCGGTGTAGTAGCCGAGTCTTGATAGAGGGGATATCAGTATGGCAGCATCCGAATATGCTATCGAATTGAGAGGTATATCCAAGAGCTTCGGTTCGGTTGCCGCCAATAAAAATATAAATCTGAATCTTAAGAAGGGGGAGATCCTCGCCCTTCTCGGCGAGAACGGTTCGGGTAAGACCACTCTTATGAACATGCTGTCGGGCATCTATACGCCTGACAGCGGTTCTGTTTTTGTCGACGGTAAGAAAGTTGTGATCTCATCTCCGGATGATGCCGGCAGGCTCGGTATAGGAATGGTCCATCAGCATTTTAAGCTCGTTGACAGGTTTACTGCCGCCGACAATATCTGGATAGGTAAGAGAAACAGCGGTTTCTTCCTTAAGAAGGATCGTAACAAGCAGATAGAAGAGCTGGTATCCAAATTCGGATTTGAAATGGATCTTGGCAAGACAGTTGCCAATATGTCTGTCTCCGAGAAGCAGACTCTGGAGATCATAAAGGTTCTTTGCTACGGAGCCAAGGTCATAATACTCGACGAGCCGACGGCCGTTCTGACGGTTCAGGAGATTAAGAAGCTTTTTGACGTGTGCCGCAAGATGAAAGAGAGCGGGCACTCTATAATAATCATTACTCACAAACTCAACGAAGTCATGGAGATATCCGACAGAGTCGCCGTCCTTCGCAAGGGCGAATACATAGATACCGTTGTTACAAAACAGACGAGCGGGATCAAGCTTACCGAGCTTATGGTCGGGCATAAGGTGACTCTTAATATCGACAGACCGGTTATAGAGAAAGCAAAGCCCTTACTCGAGGTCAGAGAGCTCTGTGTAGATAATGATGAAGGACTTCCCGCCGTAGATAACATGAATTTCTACATAAGAGGCGGTGAGGTGCTCGGTGTCGCCGGTATCGCCGGAAGCGGTCAGAAGGAGCTTTGTGAAGCCATTATGGGACTTCGCAAGGTAAGATCCGGTAAGATCGTTCATAAGGGTAAAAACCTCATAGGCAAGAACGTAAGACAGATCGCAGACCTCGGTGTAGCCATGAGCTTCGTACCGGAGGATCGTCTCGGTATGGGACTTGCGCCTTCTCTGTCAGTTGCAGACAACATGATCCTTAAAGACTATTTTAAGGGGAAAGGACTTATAGTAGATCGTAAGAAAGCTCGTGAAGAGGCTTCCGAGATCGTCGATAAGTTCCGGATAGCGACTCCGTCCGTCGATACACCCGTAAGAAAGCTCTCCGGAGGAAATGTTCAGAAAGTCCTTCTCGGTCGCGAGATCAAGTCTGAACCCAATGTGCTTATAACCGCATATCCCGTAAGAGGACTCGATATCAATTCCTCTTACAATATCTATGACATAATCAATGAACAGAAGAAGAAAGGCGTCGGTATCCTCTTTGTAGGTGAGGATCTCGATGTAATGCTGTCGCTTTGCGATAAGATCATGGTCATGTGCCACGGAAAGCTTCAGGGTGTCGTCAACGCTCCGCAGGCATCCAAAGAGCAGATCGGACTTATGATGACCGGTGCCATCGACATTACTTCGGTAAACGACAAGATCGCCGGTATCGCCCGTGATTCCCAGCTTACCGAAGAAGAGTGGGACGAAGCATCTGATATGAGCGAGGTGAATGAATAATGAAGCTTCATCTTGTAAGAAGAAGTGTAAAAGTCTCACAGAAGATAATCCTCTATATCGCAGGCATACTTTTGTCATTTGTGATAGGCGGGATATTCCTGGCTTCTCTCGGGATAAATCCTCTGTCCTATTATCGCGATATGATCACCATTGGACTTATCGGAAACTATTATCCCGCCAAGAGCATCGAGGGGCTTTTGAAGCTGTTCGTACCTTTGCTCATAACGTCACTCGCGCTGGCGCTGTCGTTTAAGATGAGATTCTGGAACATAGGCGGTGAGGGTGAGTTCATAACAGGAGCGATATTCGCCTCTGTCGTTGCATTTACTCTGGAAGATACGATGCCTCGTATCCTTCTTATAATCGTTATGTGTATCGCAGCCTCTTTGTCAGCCGGCTTTATAGGATTCATAACCGCACATCTTAAGGTCAGGTTCAACACAAACGAGACACTGGTCACGCTGATGATCAATTACATAATGCTCTACGTGATCAAATATATAGGCGAGACCAAGGCGGACTGGAACTTCTTCTTAAGAGAGGATTCGGAGCGTCCGGTCTTTGCCAAATTCCCTGAGAATGCGATCATGGAAGGCTTTAAGATCGGAAACTTCAAGCTGCTCTATACTGTCATCGCCGCTTTAGCGATCGCGGTATTGGTGTTCTTCTACTTAAAAAGCACCAAGCACGGATATGAGATATCCGTTGTCGGCGACAGTATCAATACAGCCAAGTACGCCGGAATGAGCGTCTATAAGATAACGGTGAGGACCATATTCCTCTCGGCTGCTCTGATCGGTCTTGCTGGCGCTTTTACGGCGTCCGCATCGGGAACGATCTCGACGGATATTACCAATAATGTCGGCTGGACCGGCGTAATAGTAGCATGGCTGTCCAAGCTGTCCGTACCTGTCATAGGGATCGTAAGCCTTCTCATTTCCGTCCTTCAGTACGGCTGTCAGGCGGCTTCGGCTTCCTATTCACAGATAGACCACAACTTCGCCGATCTTATGCAGGGAATATTCTTATTCTCGATACTCGCGGCGGACTTCTTTGCCAATTTCAAGATAGTCAGGACAGGGAGAAAGACGGATGCTTGAAGTAATTACACTGTTTCTGTTTAATATCGTAATCTACAGCGTGCCGCTTCTGTATGCGACGAGTGGCGAGATCATGGTGGAAAAATCCGGATCCCTTAACCTCGGCGTAGAGGGAACGATGGCTATAGGCGCGGTGTTCGGCTACCTTGCGGGGTGTCATGCGGATTCGCTCCTTGCAGGTGTTCTGGTGAGTTTTATCTCGGCCGCTATCGTCGGATCCGTCTTCTGTCTTTTTACCATCACGCTCCAGGCAAATCAGAACGTAACCGGCCTTACCATCACGACCATCGGCGTTGCCGTATACTTCTTTATAGGAAATGCTCTGGGTGCCGATTGGCCTTATATGAGGGACTGCACAAGGCTCTCGTCTTCATTTAATGCTATCGAGATCCCGCTTCTGTCGAAGATCCCGCTCCTGGGCAAGGCATTCTTCTCCCACAATATCCTTGTATATCTCTCGGTGATCCTGGCCGTGCTTATCTGGGTCTATTTCGAGAAGACCGTCCCGGGCCTGAGACTCCGCTCCATAGGTGAGAATCCGGGCGCCGCCGACTCTCTCGGAGTAAACATCGTCCGCTACAAATACCTCCACATCATGGCAGGATCCGGCATCATGGGAATCGGGGGTTACTACATGGGACTTAACATGGGCGGAACATTCGAGGGAAGCAACTGCTGGATCAACGGCTACGGCTGGATCGCGATCGCTCTCGTTATCTTCGCCAACTGGTCCACGCTTCACGCTGTCATCGGCACATTTGTCTTCGGATTCTTTAACACTTTGCGTGTCTACAACATGCCTCTGGCAACAAATTTTCCCAATACTCTGGGCTGGCTGTCAAAGGTCCCCGCGCAGTTCTTCTCCGCGCTGCCTTTTATAGTGACGCTTCTTGTCCTGATCGTAAACTCAATAAGAAGCCGCAAGGGAAGCGGCTGTCCTTCCGCTATCGGAGTCAACTACTACAGGGAAGACCGCTGACGCTCGCTTTAGCCTTTGGCTTGATGGCGCCCGGAAAGTTTATGTAAAAGTTGATTTTCCCCGGAAAACATTAACTGAAACCTTAATTTCTTCGAAAAGTTTATGTAGAAGTTGATATTTTGGGAAAAACATTAACTTTCACATTAAGTTTCTGTCCGGGACTTGTTTTCAGGTCTAAAAGAAGTTATCATCGCTTAAGGAATAGGTGGATTAGATAATATGAGATTAGACTTTAATGACGAGTACAAGATCGCCAAGGTTTTGTATATTCAAAAAGAATTGGAAAGACTTCCGAATGCGCATCGAGCCGGCGGTTCCGCTGCAGTGAGGATCTATTCTCCGGAAGGCAGGGTACTTCACACTTATAAGCTGAACCGGGCGAAGAATATTAAGTACGGACAGATAGCGGATCGAAGGGTCATGCTGAATTCATTAAGAAAGCAGATATTATCTGCTTTAAACGTTAATCCGAATGAATATCATATTCAGATAACTTCTCTTTACAAGATCGGAGAAAAAGAGTGGGAGCAGATGAAGTCTTCGAGCAATAACAGACCGATCGATTCCGACTATTGGTTTGACGGGATACATATGAGATCGAGATTTGAACTTAATACTGCAACTGTACTTAAGACGCTCGGGCTGGAGTTTAAATATGAACCGAGGCTCGTGATAGGAGGAAAAGAGATCCATCCTGATTTTGTAGTCCGGCTTCCCGAGTTTCAGGTTTGTTTTGTTATAGAGTGCATGGGAAGGATAGGAAATAATTCATACGATCATGATGCGGTCAACCGCTTGAAGCTTCTTATGGACGGGGGATTCATACCATACAGGGACTTTCTGGTGTTAGGAGGTTCGGAGAAGTTCATACCGTCGGAAGAATGGATATCGAATGCGATCGTATCAATCGTGAACGCGATCGCTTCGGAATTTGTTTTCCGCGTTTCAACCGACGTGAAGCGCCTTCCGCGGGCATATGTGCAGGAGAGTATAGAAGAGAGGATCGCCCGCGAATTTAAATAAGTTGTGACCTTTATACTTTACTTTCCGTCTTAATGGACAAGGAGGGTGTTATAATGGTCTTATAAATAATCAAAAGGTTTTTATCGTTGATGGAAGATAATCAGATCGTTGATTTGTATTTTAAGAGGGATGAACAGGCTATAACCGTCACCCGGGATAAATACGGAAGGCTTCTTCGAAGCGTGTCTTACGGTATATTAAAAAGTCACGAGGACTCGGAGGAGTGTGAGAATGATACATATCTTAAGGCATGGAATGTCATGCCTCCGCAAAGACCTTCGATTCTAAGTGCTTTTCTTTCCAAGATAACGAGAAACCTCGCGCTTGACCGGTACGATAAGATGCATGCGGCCAAAAGAGGGGGCGGAGAAGTGCCTCTGATCATCGATGAGCTTCAGGAGTGTATTGCTGATATGAGCGCCGCATCTTCGGATGATGAGACTGAGGGGACTTTGCTTAAGGCGATAATAGACGAGTTCCTTGATGGTTTGGCGGAAGACAGCCGTAAGATTTTTATGAGACGTTATTTCTTCGGTGACAGCGTGAATGAGATAGCAGACAGATTCGGGTTCGGGAAAAGTAAGGTCAAGATGAGCCTTCAAAGAGCTCGCGAAGGCCTGAAAGACAAGCTTAATAAGGAGGGGTACTATGTCTAAAGAAGATGAAGCAAAGCGCCTGCTCCGTGCAATCGGCGATGTCGACGAAAGATTCATAGCGGAAGCTATGGAGGAAAAACCCAGGTCTTCAAAGAGAGCGGCCGTAACCGTTCTAAGGCAGTACAGGGGACTTATAATAACTGCAGCCGCTGCCGTTATCATTCTGCTTGCGGGTTCCGTAGTATTGAAAGTGATGAACACTCATTCTAATACAGCAACGGAGACTTACCCGCATTTTGCGGATGGGGTGAATGAGGACAGCATCCGTAATTATTCGGCGGACGCTGAAGTGTACAGCGATATACCGACCGAGGCGGCCTGCGCTGAGGAGGCAGCTTACGATAACGGTCAGGCTCCGAACGAAGAGGAAACCGATCAGTGCCTGTCAGGATCCGCGTCAGGTCCCATAGTCAGAAATCGTGTCTCCGAAGAGGAATTATCGGAAAATTACGGGATTACCGTCAGTGTTCCCGATAGTATCAACGGCAGTGCCGACAGGCAGTTCTATTATATGGAGGATCAGGATTCG
Source organism: Mageeibacillus sp. UBA6980 (assembly GCA_002450095.1). GTDB lineage: Bacteria > Bacillota > Clostridia > Saccharofermentanales > Saccharofermentanaceae > Saccharofermentans. The sequence goes on from DJYK01000019.1 coordinate 12,259, forward strand.
AGGTGCGTAGAGGTCGTCTATACGGATGCCGATGACAATGAGGTCTGTACCGTAAGAAGAGCAGAAGGAAGTGCGGATCTTGTAAGTTCTGATGCCTGCTACAGCGTGATTAATAAGATAAATATCGATGGCCTTGAGAATGTAAGACTGTTCGGTGACGGACAGACCTTCGGATTTGCAGAATGGGCTTCAGGGGAATACCGATATTCTGTATCGACTGTTGCCTTGAGCGAAGATGAATTGATCGAATTGATAAGTCTTATCAGTTAAACTCTATCGCACTAAAGTGTTTTGGGTGATATAATACGCGGGTATGTTTAAAAACTATCATTGATAAAGTCAGTTTAAGGGGGTTTTTATGAAGAAGTTTTTAACTATTGCACTCGCGGCATGTATGTTGGCTATGCCTCTTACGGCTTGCAGCACTGAAGGATCCGCAGTGGAGTCAGGAGCTGTATCCGACGGTAAGTTTGTAGTAGGCTTTGACGCCGAGTTCCCTCCGATGGGATTCATTGCAGATGACGGTTCCTATACGGGATTTGACCTCGATCTTGCAGCAGAGGTTGCGGACAGATTAGGTCTCGAGTTCGTAGCTCAGCCTATTGCATGGGATTCCAAGGATCAGGAATTGAACTCCGGTAATATCGACTGCATCTGGAACGGTTTTACCATCAGCGGTCGTGAAGATGCTTATGCCTGGACGGATGCTTATATGGCCAACAACCAGGTAGTAGTAGTTAACGAGGGTTCTGATATCGCTTCTCTTGCCGATCTTGCAGGTGCCGTTGTTGCGGTTCAGAAGGATTCGTCCGGACTTGCCGCTCTCGAAGAGAATACTGAGCTTCTCGATTCATTCGCTGAGCTTGTTCAGGTTGACGATTATCTCAACGCCATGATGGAACTCGAGTCCGGCGCAGTCGATGCTATCGTAATGGATGAGATCGTTGCCCGTTACCAGATCCAGCAGTCCGGCAGCAGCTTTGTTGTTCTAGACGAGGCTATCGCGGCTGAGGAGTACGGCGTAGGTTTTGCTCTTGATAACACTGAGCTTCGCGATCAGGTTCAAGAGGCTCTTGAGCAGATGGCCGCTGACGGAACACTCGCACAGATCTCCAACGAGTGGTTTGGTGAAGACATTACGACTATCGGATAATCGATGGAAGCGTTAACGTCGACATTGATTCAGCTTGCAGGCGGATTAAGATTCACATTAGGGATCTTTTTCCTGACATTGCTCTTTTCCATACCCCTCGGGCTTCTTGTAGCCCGGGGGCGTATGTCAAAAAATAAGATCCTGGCGGGTTTGGTCAGGATCTATATTTCCATTATGAGAGGAACACCTCTCATGCTTCAGTTGCTGCTCGTGTACTTCGGTCCTTATTATGTCTTTGCCGTAAAGCTGAGCGATCTTGACGTCGGACCTTTTAAGTACAGGTTCGTGGCAACCATTATAGGTTTCTCGTTAAACTATGCTGCATACTTCGCAGAGATCTTCAGGGGAGGCATTCAGTCGATGCCTGTAGGTCAGTACGAAGCAGCGCAGATATTGGGATTCTCCCGGGCGCAGACTTTTTTCAGGATCATTCTTCCTCAGGTCGTAAAACGAGTGCTCCCCGCAGTTACGAACGAAGTCATTACCCTTGTTAAGGATACTTCGCTCGCCCAGGTCCTTGCGGTTACGGAAATGTTTACTATGGCCAAGAACCTCGCATCTGCTCAGGTTTCCGTCATGCCTTTCATCGCGGCAGGCGTGTTCTACTATGTGATGAACGGAATAATCGAGATCGTTATGAACCGGTTTGAGAAATCGATGAGCTATTATCAGTAAGAGGTGTCCCGTGAACGTACTCGAGATGAAAAGTATACATAAATCGTTCGGTTCCCTGGAAGTTCTCAAGGGGATCGATCTTACCGTGGAAAAGGGTGAAGTCGTTGGTATAATCGGACCTTCGGGCGGCGGCAAATCAACGCTTTTAAGGTGTGCCACGACTCTTGAGACGATCGATAACGGTGATATTACGATCGCGGGGGAGACTCTTGTAAAGACTTCCAACAGCGGACTGGTTCAATATGCCGATAAGAAGATGATGAAGCAGATAAGGGGCAAGTTCGGTCTTGTGTTCCAGAGCTTCAATCTGTTCCCTCACTTTTCGGTTAGGCGCAATATCACGGAAGCGCTTATCCATGTTCACGGGAAGGATAAGGGTGAAGCGGACGAGATCTGTAATGCGCTTCTTAAGAAACTCGGTATGGAGGATAAAGCGGATGCATATCCGTGCAACCTCTCGGGAGGTCAGCAGCAGAGAGTGTCCATAGCGAGGGCTCTTGCAGCCAATCCTGAGATACTCTTCTTTGACGAGCCTACGTCAGCCCTGGATCCCGAGCTTACTTCCGGGGTGCTTAAGGTAATCAGGGAACTTGCCGAAGAACATATGACGATGGTCATCGTAACGCATGAGATGGCTTTCGCCAGGGATGTGGCAGACAAATTGGTCTTTATGGACGGAGGAGTCATCGTTGAGCAGGGCAAAGACATAATCAGTAATCCTACCAAGGAGAGGACAAAGGAATTCCTCGCGGGATACTGATTTGTTGACATCTTGCAAAGCAAGTGATTTAATCATATAAAGCGCTGAAGGGAAAAAAGATGCGCAGACCCTGTTAAAGAGAGCCGGCGGCAGGTGCGAGACGGTACAGGAAGCGTAATGATGAGTCATCCCGGAGCTGTAGAACTTAAAGCATACCGCAAGTAGGTTCTACCGGGTCCTCCCGTTAAAGGGGAAGGTGTTGATAGACACCGCAAAGTGAGGTCCATGACCTAAGAAGAGTGGTACCGCGGAAATGAAGTCTTTCGTCTCTTCTTCGTGCAATCTGTTTTGCGCGAAGCGGAGACTTTTATTTTGATAAGAAGGAGATGACAACATGAAACTGACTGGAGCGGAAATCGTAGTTGAGACGCTTATAGAGCAGAACATTAAGACGATATTCGGATATCCCGGCGGAACCGTTATCGATATCTATGATCAGCTCTACAAAAAGAGTGACCGCATTACGCACGTTCTTACGGCTCATGAGCAGGGTGCTGCGCATGCTGCCGACGGCTATGCAAGAGCGACGGGTGAGATCGGTGTCGTGCTTGCGACATCAGGTCCCGGCGCTACAAATCTTGTTACGGGAATAGCGACTGCACATCTGGATTCTGTCCCTCTTCTTGCCATTACGGGTAATGTTGCCAATAACATGATCGGAAGAGACTGCTTCCAGGAGATAGATATCTCCGGCGTGACTTTGCCGATCACGAAGCATAACTTTATAGTTCATGATGTTGAAAGCCTCGCCGATACATTAAGAGAAGCCATAAAGATTGCCAAATCAGGCCGTCCGGGTCCGGTCCTCGTTGACATCCCGAAGGATATTCAGCTTGCCAAGTGCGAGTTCTCATACAAGGCTCCGGTCACAAAGGATGAGACCGAGCCCGCGCCTTCTGATAAGGTCAGGGAAGCGGCAAAGATGATCGCGGAATCGAGCAGGCCTTATATCTACTTCGGAGGCGGAGCGGTACGCGCGGGGGCAGGTGCCCTGATCTCGGAACTTGCCGATAAGATCGATGCTGTCATAGGCTGTTCTCTTATGGGGTTGTCCGAGCTTCCGACCAAACTTGACAGATTCCTCGGCATGCAGGGTATGCACGGTCACTATGCATCCTCTAAAGCGATGGCCAAATCGGATCTTATCATTGCGGTAGGAGTTCGTTTCTCTGACCGTTCGACCGGAGATACGCAGAAGTTCTCCGCAGGTGCGAGGAAGATCCATATAGATATCGACGCAGCGGAGATAGATAAGAACATCAAGAGCAATCTCGGAGTTTCCTGCGATATCTCCGATTTCCTGCGTAAGCTTATCGATGTTGTCGACTATAAGCGTAATCCCAATTGGATGACTAAGATCGAGAAGCTCCGTGAACAGGAGAAAGAACTCGAAGAGCAGGATTTCCTTCCCAGGGAAGCGATCAAGATCATATCCGATACGGTCGATGACGATACGGAGATCGTAACGGATGTCGGTCAGCATCAGATGTGGGCGGCCCAGTATTGCGAGTTCAAGAAGAAGAGGACCTGGATATCCTCGGGCGGACTCGGTACGATGGGATTCGGCATGGGAGCCGCTATCGGTGCGGCTTACGGAAGCACAAAGAGATCCGTTCTTATCACGGGTGACGGAAGCTTCGGAATGGACCTTACAGAACTTGCTACGGCTGTTACGTACAATGTTCCGCTGACTGTCGTCGTACTTGACAACGGAGTTCTCGGAATGGTTCGCCAGATGCAGAATCTGTTCTATAATAAAGTCTATTCGAACACCACCTTGGACAGAAAGACGGATTTTGTTAAACTTGCTGAAGCATTCGGTGCCAAAGGATACAGAGCGGGATCGAAGGATGAATTCCGTGAAGTATTCGAGAAGGCTTATAATGAGCCCGGGCCCGCCGTCATAGATCTGATCATCGACAAGGACGATATGGTACTTCCGATGCTTCGCCCGGGAGGCTCATTTGACCATCTGATACTTGATAAGGAGGATAAGACATGAACAAGCAAAGTTATGTAATAGCGGCATTTGTCGAGAACAAATCCGGTGTCCTCATGAGAGTAACAAGCATGTTTAACAGAAGAGGGTTTAATATCGATACTCTCACAGTCGGTGAGACTGAATCGCCTGAATATTCGCGTATCACTCTGACGTTCTCGGGCGACAGCGATGACCTTCATCAGCTGGTAACACAGCTTCAGAAGCTTTATAATGTCAAGAAGGTCGAGGTTATCAGCGGTGAGGCCGGGATAAGAAGAGAGTTGCTTCTTATCAAGGTAAAAAACTCGTCCGAGACAAGGGGAGACCTTCGCGACGCAGTTGATGTATTTAAGGCGAAGATCGTCGATTACTCGGCAGAGGCTATGTGCCTCGAGGTTACCGGAGATTCGACAAAGATCGATAACTTCATCGACAATATGAAGCCGTTTGGTATCATTGAGATGTGCAGGACCGGTATTGTCGCTCTGGAGCGAGGATCCGAGAGCATTTTAAGTAAATAATAAATATACGGAGGTATATAAAATGGCAAACAACAGCAGGATCTTTTATGAGAAGGATTGTGATCTTTCAAAACTCGACGGCAAGACAGTCGCCATCATCGGTTACGGTTCACAGGGACACGCTCATGCGCTTAACCTTAAGGACTCCGGTGTAAACGTAGTCGTAGGTCTTTACGAGGGCTCGAAGAGCAAGGCTAAGGCAGAGTCACAGGGCCTTACGGTAATGTCTGTCGAGGAGGCTGCAAAGGCCGGAGACATCATCATGATCCTTATTCCTGACGAGAAGCAGGCTGCACTGTACAAGAAGTCCATCGAGCCTAACCTCACAGCAGGCAAGACTCTGGCATTCGCGCACGGCTTCAATATTCACTACGGATGCATTACACCTTCTTCCGATATCAACGTAATCATGATCGCTCCTAAGGCTCCCGGACACACAGTTCGTTCCGAGTATCAGATCGGTAAGGGAACACCCTGCCTTATCGCCGTTGAGCAGGATGCTACAGGCGATGCATGGGATCTTGGCCTTGCTTATGCAGCAGGTATCGGCGGCGCCAGAGCAGGCGTTCTCGAGACAACATTCAGACAGGAGACAGAGACTGACCTCTTCGGTGAGCAGGCTGTTATCTGCGGTGGTGTTTCCGCTTTGATGCAGGCAGGCTTCGAGACTTTGGTCGAAGCAGGTTACGATCCTCGAAATGCTTACTTCGAGTGCGTACACGAGATGAAGCTCATCGTTGACCTCATTTACCAGAGCGGCTTCGCAGGCATGAGATATTCCATCTCCAACACAGCTGAGTACGGTGACTATGTAACAGGTCCCAAGATCATTACTGAGGATACGAAGAAGGCCATGAAGAAGGTTCTGAAGGATATTCAGGACGGTTCCTTCGCCAAGGAGTTTCTCCTCGATATGTCTGATTCCGGTAAGCAGGTCCACTTCAAGGCTATGAGAAAGCTCGCAGCCGAGCATCCTGCCGAGACAGTCGGCAAGGAGATCAGAAAACTCTACAGCTGGTCAGACGAAGATAAGCTTATTAACAATTAATCGTTGAGATAGGTTATAATAGAAGGAGGCCGTGCTGATGTGCGGCCTCTTTTTGAAAGAAGGTAGAAGATATGATCAAAGATACATTAGTTGACGGTTTTGCAAATGCGCCCCACAGGTCTTTATATCATGCGCTCGGACTTACAAAGGAAGAGCTCGACAGACCTCTTATCGGTGTAGTCAGTTCTTATAACGAGATAGTTCCGGGGCATATGAATATCGACAAGATCGTCGAAGCGGTCAAGGCGGGAATAAGACTTGCCGGCGGAACCCCTATTGTATTTCCGGCGATAGCCGTATGTGACGGTATCGCGATGGGTCATATCGGAATGAAGTATTCTCTTGTTACGAGAGATCTTATCGCCGATTCTACCGAAGCCATGGTCATGGCACACGGGTTTGACGGACTCGTAATGATCCCCAACTGTGATAAGAATGTCCCGGGCCTTCTCATGGCGGCTGCAAGGTTGAATATTCCGACCGTGTTCGTAAGCGGCGGTCCGATGCTCGCAGGAAGGGTTGACGGGAAGAAGAGGTCACTCTCTGCGATGTTCGAAGCAACAGGAGCGTATGCGGCCGGTAAGATCGACAACGATAAGCTCGAAGAGTTCGTAAATAAGGTCTGCCCGTCATGCGGATCCTGTTCGGGAATGTATACGGCTAATTCGATGAACTGTTTAACGGAAGTACTCGGTATGGGACTTCAGGGCAACGGAACCATCCCGGCACCTTTCTCCGACAGACTTATCCTTGCAAAGCATGCGGGAATGCAGGTCATGGAATGCGTAAGAAGCAACATCCGTCCGAGAGATATTCTTACCGAAGATGCTTTCGAGAATGCGATCGCCGCCGACATGGCAATAGGCTGTTCAACTAATTCGATGCTTCACATCCCCGCGATAGCGAATGAATGCGGTATCAGTATCGATCTCGATCATATTAACGAGATCTCGAAGAGGACTCCCAATATCTGTCACTTGGCTCCTGCGGGTCCTACATATATGGAGGATCTCAATGAAGCCGGCGGTATATATGCCGTAATGAAGGAACTTCTTGACGCAGGACTTATTAAGGGAAGCGTCATGACTGTTACCGGAAAGACATTAAGAGAGAATGTTAAGGATTCTATAGTATCGGATCCCGAGGTTATAAGACCCATTGACGATCCTTTTATGAAAGAGGGAGGACTTGCTATCCTTAAAGGCAACCTCGCTCCTGACGGCTGTGTCGTAAAAAGATCTGCGGTAGCACCCGAGATGCTCGTTCATGAAGGTCCCGCAAGATGCTTCAACAGTGAGGAAGATGCGATCGAGTTCATCTACAGCGGTAAGGTTCAGGCAGGTGACGTGATCGTTATCAGATATGAAGGTCCCGCAGGAGGTCCCGGAATGAGAGAGATGCTCTCGCCGACTTCTGCTATCGCCGGAGCCGGTCTTGATAAGGAAGTTGCACTCATAACCGACGGAAGATTCTCCGGTGCGACCAGAGGGGCTTCGATAGGACACATCAGTCCCGAGGCTGTCTCAGGCGGCAACATCGCATATGTTAAGGACGGAGATATCATCTCCATCAATATCCCCGAGTATAAGATCGAGCTTAAGGTCTCCGATGAGGAACTTCAGGAGAGAAGAAAGACAATGCCTCTTCTTGAGAAGCCCGAGCTTACAGGTTACCTCAAGCGTTACTCCAAGATGGTATCATCTGCGGACAAAGGAGCCATTATAAATTACTGACGGACAGATAGAAAATGAACAGCGATAAAAGGACATCTTTTAAGTTAATTCTCTTTACCTTATTCCTGCTTCTCGCGGGAACCGCTCTTTATATGCTCTATATCAAGAACGCTTCGGATAAGGTAAGAGTGTTTGACAGTTCATCGGAGGAAGTCTATCTTACGGTCGAGAATTCCGAAGGTAAAGTCTGGGATGATACTAACAGGTATCCCAATCATCCGCGCGGGTCAGAGTATTCCGTCAATGTATATAACGAGACCAACCGCCGCATAACCGACTGGTCGGTTACCATCGATCTTAACGGATCATTTGAGATAGACTCCTCGTGGAACGGAGAGTTTACGGTGCAGGAAGACAAACTTCTCTTCACACCGGATTCGGAACTCGGGTTTATCGACGGTAGAAGCAACCGATACTTCGGAGCCGTAATCTACGGAAGACATGTCCTTGAGGCTGAGGATTATGAGATCAGATGTAAACTGCCGGTCAATCCTATCAAGATGCCATTTACGTATGTGCTGTTCGCTCTTTATATACTCTGGTTTGTCTATGTAGGAGCTCATATAATCGCCAATGCGAGGATCGAGAGCCTTCTTAAACAGCGTAAACGTGACCTTGAGATCATAGATCAGTCGATAAAGACCTTTACATCATTCGTTGATGCCAAGGACAGTTATACGAGAAACCACTCCGTCAGAGTCGCTACATATGCCATGGAGATCGGAAGGCGCAAAGGGCTCGATGAAGAAGAACTTAAGGATCTGTATTACGGAACGCTTCTCCACGATGTGGGTAAGATCGGCATTCCGGATCAGATATTGAGGAACAAGGGAAGTCTTAATGATGAGGAGTTCATGATAATCAAGACTCATCCGATGAAGGGTGTCGAGATGCTCGAGAACTTCACTGCGATACCTCATATCTCCGACTGCGCTCATTATCATCACGAGCGATTTGACGGTAAGGGATATCCCGAAGGCCTTAAAGGAGAGGATATTCCTCTTTATGCCAGGATCGCGACCATTGCGGATGCGTATGATGCAATGTCTTCCGACAGAAGGTACAGGAAGTCTCTTGGCCGGGATAAGATCATTTCCGAATTTAAAGAGAATGCGGGAACGCAGTTCGATCCCGCTCTTGTCCCTATAATGATAGATATGATCAATGACGGATTTACCGATAAAGTTCAGAACGAATACGCACCGGAAGACGATTGATCACCCCTGTATGAAGGTGACTATTCCGGGTATGTAAGTCTCTCCGAATCTTCCGAGGCAGATGATCACAAAGCACCAGAATAAAGGCGATGTCATAAGTGTTTTGATAAGCGCGCCTGTTGAAGGTTCCCCGGGAGCACGGTAAGGTCTTATCTTCTTGTATTTAACGAAGAAGAGTATGATGCCGGTGATCGCAATGGTCAAAAGTACCATTAACCACAAGAATAAGATAAGTATCCGGATCAATGCTTCATCAGGCAAAGAATACGGATCGGGAGTTCCGTTGGCGTAATAAGGCATGATCTTCGAGAGTAAAGAAGCCGTTACTATCGATGTGGTAAGGTTTACGGCCATGTGGAGCATGATCGTGTAACGTATCCTCCCGGTCCTTATGTAAACGCTCGCGAACAGCATTCCCACCAAAGAGGCGAACGCTCCCTGCTGGAAATTACCGTGGAACAGACCGAATGTAAGTCCTGAGATCAATATGCTTATCCACTGACCGTATTTGATCATTCTGTCGATGATGAGCTTTCTGAATATGAGTTCCTCGAATACCGGAGCGAGTATGCCGATAACGAGGACGCGTTCCCAGATCGATGTGGACAGCATGAGTTCAACGACCTCTGTGGAATTAGTCTCGTTATTCGTAAAAGGCATCGTAAGAGCAAGGTGGATCGGAGTGCCTATCACTGCTCCCATGAGCGTAAGTCCCGCCGTGCAAAGAAGATAGAAAAAGAACATCCCGACGCCAAGCCTTTTGTCTCTGATCTTCATCTTCGGTATCTTATTTGTAAGGATCAACGCTAAAGGGAACCCGATCATGTATATCGTAATAATCGTGATGAGCAATGTGAATTCGGCTGAGTATCGCGTGATGGTCTCATCGGAAAAAAGGACGTTTATCAGTATAAGAAGTATTATAGGCAGGAATGTGCACACAAAGGCGAATATACTCATCCTGCCCGATAGCGATCCGACCCTCTCGGGTAACGGGTCGTGATCTTTATCTAACCTGCACGTTACTGACAATACGATCAGACAAATAACAGACACACCCAAAAAGAAGGCCGAAACCGGACCGTTCCACTTATGTTCGAGTATTCCCGTAAGCCCCATATACATAAGGACATAAGAAACCGCGAACAGAATCGAAGCGGCAACGGATGCCCATTTTAAGCCCGTTAAACGTTTAGCGTTTGTATCCATGTTGACCCTCGTCTCTAAAAGTTATGAATTCGTAAATAAAAAAGTGATTATATTGAACTTGTTGTTCTTAAATGACATACTTGATTATATATTATTTATTGCTGTAAAAGGGATTGCTTTTTTGATGGAACAGACGGTAACGAGAAGACAGTTGGAATCGGATGTCAGAAGTGTGCTCGAGCACTTTTTGCTGGCAATGATCAGCGTCTGCTTCATCCTTGAGTTTGCTATGGCTTTCTATTTTTATTATACGGATGATATCGATACTTCTCTTGAACGATATATATTCAAGAGAGTGGTCCTTCCCTGCGGATTAAGCATCGTTCTTTACATCCTGATGTACATTGTAAACCGTTATGACAAGGTCAGCGACGATATAAAGAACAGGACATGCACAACATCATTGCTTATGTTCTGCGGAGAGGTGTCGATACTTCACAGCTACTTCATCCCTCTGTGGATGCTCCCTTTCTTTGTCCTTATGTTCGCAGGCATCTTCCATGATTCTGTTTTCCATAAATTACAGGCGGGAATGTGTTTCTTCTTTGTCCTTGCCGCAGGCTTCTCTCATATAGTCGACTATCCCGAAGAGAAGGTAAAGTCTATACAGTATATCGTCGTGGCCGGGGTCATAAGCATCGCCATAAGTTATTTTGCATTCCAGCTCGAGAAGTTCTCGAGCAGGGAGCTTCTTTTTAATATCATGATCAATGAGAACACCAAGAAGTATAAAGCGGGATATGAGTTCGATGCTCTTACCGGAGTGTATTCGAGAGGAAGGCTCGAGGAAGAGTTTAACCGCGTGTTTGATTTTGAACATGGCAGCGGTAAGGTTGGCGTCGCCATGATCGATATCGATAATTTTAAATCCGTAAACGACACATACGGCCATGATAACGGTGATATCGTCTTAAGAAAACTCGGGGAGTTTCTCGGAAGGTTCAATACCATGGAGTCCTTCTGCGGAAGATTCGGCGGAGAGGAATTCGTAGTTATATTTAAGAAGGCGGATTCAAAGACGGATCTTTATGAGCTTGATAATCTAAGGAAGCTTTTTGAAGAAACGAAGTTTTCCTTTACGGATGATAAGGTAACAATAAGTATCGGATATCATATAGGTCAGTCGGAGGAGCAATGGGAAGATGTCCTTAAGAAGGCTGACGAGGCCCTATACGAATCCAAGAATACGGGGAAGAATAAGATTACCGTTAAGGAATGACGATTATGGAAAAATCTCATGTATACAGGTTTTACGGAAACGAACATGCAGATGTAAAGCCGACGGACGTTATGTTTCAAAAAGCGGGAACTCCGCGCGAACTGTACGACATCCTGTCTTCCGTCTGGTGCCGTGATACCTGTGCTCCGAGAATGAGGGATGAGTGGAGTGAGGATAATAAGACCTTGGGACAGTGCTCTATAACTGCTTTTCTCGTGCAGGATATCTACGGCGGCAAAGTATATGGTATATTAAGACCCGGCGGGAATTATCACTGCTACAATGACGTTGACGGTCATGTCTTTGATCTGACTTCGGAGCAGTTCGGGGATGAGGCGGCAAGTCTTGTCTACGAAGGTAATCCCGAGCAAAGCCGGGAGGTTCACTTTAAGAAGACGGAGAAGAAACTCCGTTACGAGTATCTTAAAGCGGAACTTAAGAGAAAACTTGACCAAGAGGATATTTAAGATGTCGGAGCTTTTAAGAGAGATCTGCTCGATCGCATTATTCAGGGATGTAAGGGAAAAGGAACCGCTCAAGAGCCTGAGCGTCTTTTTGCTTAAGATGGGTCCGGGATACAGCATGGAGGAGATGATCGACAGCTACGGCGACTTCGTATCTAAGCTTTATGCGCTTCGGACCGATTGCGATCTGTCTCGGGCGATATGGGATGCTCTGGTCTATGATATGAACCCGTATATAAAGGCGAAGATAAAGGCCGTGAACGATCCCGATGGTGCACCTGTCATAAGCAGATTGCTCGAGCTTACTGCGCAGAGGGAACTTGACCTTCTCACAAGGATCGGAAACTACACTTCATATGATTTTAAGGATGAGATGATCTACGACGGGTATCTTCCCGATTTTACGTCTTCTCACATTGACTTTAAGAATCGATATATGAAGATGATCGAGGACCTTCCCACCAAAGGTTACGGGGATTATTCGGTATATGATTTCTTCCGCGTGAAGGACGGCGCTGTGCTGCCTGTAAGATCTCCCGATCCGATTAATGCCTCTGACATGTTCTGCTATGAAAGACAGAGAAACAAAGTCTACGATAACACCGAGGCTTTTGCTTCGGGAAGATCCTTCGAGGATGTGCTGCTCTACGGGGATGCCGGAACAGGCAAGTCTTCCACGGTCAAGTCAGCCGCGCGCAAGTGCTTTGATAAAGGAGTCAGGCTGGTCGAAGTTCCCAAAGCGGAGCTGTCGTCCTTACATGAGATCATCGATTCCTTATCGGAGGTCCCGCTGAAATTCATTCTCTTTATCGATGATGTCTCATTTGATGCCGACGATGACAGGATCGGATCACTTAAGTCCGTCATCGAGGGTGCCGCTTCCGGCGCGAGAAGCAATATCGCGATATATGCAACAAGCAACAGAAGGCACATGATCAAGGAGACGTTCTCATCGCGTGAGAACGAGATCCACACTTCAGATACCATCGCAGAGCAGTTAAGTCTATCCGAGAGATTCGGACTTCGGATACTCTTTGATAAACCTTCCAAGGATACCTATCTTGAAATCGTCAGGGGACTTGCTTCGTTAAAGGGAGTGAAGATCCCTGCCGAGCAACTTCAAAAGGATGCCGAGCTGTTTGCGTTACGCGGCGGCGGACGCTCTGCAAGGACTGCAAGACAGTTCGTCGACTCGCTTTAATACTTTCATATGAAAGTGAAATGCTTTTAATACAATTTTGCCTAATTTTATTTACTTTTGTTTAACACACATTATCGTTGCTTGGTGATAACATAAAGACATAAAAGAAAACGACTTAACTGAAAGGGGTGAGGCCAATGTACGATGAACAAACTATAGCGGGACTAAGGTCTCGCTCACGGAATTCCTTCTAAGTATTTGGTTTTATTTCTATAACATACAGGCATTTTAAATAAGAAAAAGGGAACTTCGAACGAAGTTCCCTTTTAAAGTCTCAGGTATTACAGATTACATACCGAGCATGTTGTAAACATCCTGAAGCTGTTCCGGATGAGTCAGGTTGTATATAACACCTATCAAGCACAGACATGCACCGACGATTCCGAGAATAAGACCTACTGTTGCCATTGCGGACTTGTTTCCCTTGGACTTGGCGATAACTGCACATATGATCGCTGCGAGCCAGATGAATAATGCTCCGCAACAAACTACGCTCAGAATACCTGTTACCAATGATGCGATTGCAAGTCCCTTGCCCGGTTCATTTGCAGGAGCATCGTTGTTCCATGAGGGAGCGGGCTGCTCGTAATACTGGGGTGCTTCGTTATTGTTGTTATCCATACCTCTTCTCCTTTCGCAAAGATATTAGTAATATATCACATAAAAGTTACTATTACCAAGAAAACAAGATTCTTAACAAGCCGAATATCGTAAGCGATACTGCGAAGGTTATGATCAATACCATATGTGATCTCGGAAGGTCCTTTCCCGATTCGATTTTGTAGATAATATAAGTTATCTCTGCTGCGGCCAAAGGCCATGTGAAGAAAAGAAATCGGTTGTCGTAAAATGCGCTTTGAAAGTCGAATGACGCGAGGTGAATGAACATATGGGATATGCCGCAGCTCGGGCAGGGAAGGCCCGTAACAACGCGGAATGCACACGGGATACCAAAACCCGTAAACCTGTTGATGAGATAATATATGAAACCGGCAAGAATTATTATTGCTATATCCCGGATCGTTTTACGCACTGCTTTTGTCATGAGGGAATTGTATCTTATCGTGTTATAATTTGAAAAGACATTCAGGAGGGAAAAATGAAATTTCTCGTAGTATCCGATATTCACGGTGACAGCTACTGGGCACAAAAGGCAATAACTTATTTCGAGAAGCTCAATGCCGACCGCCTGATCCTCCTCGGGGATATTCTCTATCACGGTCCGAGGAACGATCTGCCCGCACATTACGAACCTAAGAAAGTCATTGAGATCTTTAACGGGATCAGCGATAAGATCCTCGCCGTAAGAGGCAACTGTGAAGCCGAAGTCGATCAGATGGTCTTAAAGTTTCCCTGTATGGCGGATTATATCTATCTTGTAAGCGGGGACACTCCGTTCTTTCTTACGCACGGACATATTTATTCTCCGGACAAACTGCCGGCTGTATTGTGTGACGGCAGTGTTTTCATTTCAGGACACACTCATGTCACAAGAGATTATTATGAAGGAAATATCAGGATCATGAATCCCGGATCTCCTTCCATTCCCAAAGAGGGAAGCAGACCGTCATATATTGTTATCGAAGACGGTGATGCGAAGTTAGAAGAATTTGAGGAGCGGTAATTATGGTAAAGAATGATGAGGGCATCGTAAAACTCAAGCATTTCATAATGGAAGAAGTATGCAGGCTTGCATGGGCGGGCAATCTTAATTCCGAGACTGAAGAGCAGCTCGTCTATAAGATAAGTCCGGGACCCAAGCCCGAATATCGATGCTGTGTTTATAAGGAGAGGGAGATCAACCGTCAGAGGATTCGCCTCGCCAAAGGACTGTGTGCTACGGCGGAACCCGATAAGCAGCACCACAATGTCGTACAGGTCATTAACCCTGCCTGTGATTCATGCCCGCTGCAGTCGTTTGTAGTTACCGATAACTGCCGTTTCTGTCTCGGTAAGGCCTGTCTTAATTCCTGTAAGTTCGACGCCATATCCAAAGGCGAGCTTCATATGCACATCGATCCTCACAAGTGTAAGGAGTGCGGTAAGTGTGCCGCCGCCTGCCCTTATGAAGCGATAATCCATCAGATCCGTCCCTGCAAGAGGGCGTGCCCCGTCGGTGCCATCACCTATGATGAGTACGGCCTGTGTCTTATCGATGAGACCAAGTGCATACACTGCGGACACTGCATCCACAGCTGTCCGTTCGGTGCCATCGGTTCCAAGACATATCTCGTGAACATAATCGAAGATATCCTTAACGGTAAGAAAGTCATCGCTATGGCCGCTCCCGCTACCGAAGGACAGTTCGGGCCCGATATCACGATGGGATCGATCCGCAAGTGCCTTATGGATATGGGTTTTGCCGATATGGTAGAGGTCGGATTAGGCGGTGACATGACTGCGGCTTATGAAGCGTTGGAATGGGCGGAGGCCCTGGAGGAAGGGCGCAAGATGACCACGTCCTGCTGCCCCGCGTTTAAGTATATGCTTAAGAAGCATTTCCCGGATCAGTATAAGGAGAATATGTCCCAGACCGTATCTCCTATGGTCGCCATCAGCCGTTATCTTAAGTACAAGTATCCCGACTGCGTTACGGTCTTTATCGGCCCTTGCATTGCCAAGAAGTCCGAAGCAAATGACAAGACGATCCCGGGGACTGCCGATTATGCTGTCACATACGGCGAATTGCGTGCGCTTATAAGATCCAGGAACATGGAACTTAAGCCTGTCGATGACAGCTATCAGGAAGCGTCTGTCTGGGGTAAGAGATTTGCGACGAGCGGCGGAGTTGCCAATGCCGTTATGGAGGTAATGAGGGAGCGCGGAGTTGATACGTCCAAGATCGTCCTCGAGAGGTGCGCGGGCGGCGATGAATGTCGTAAGGCGCTTCTGCTCCTTAAAGCCGGCAGGACGGAGGCTGATTTTATCGAAGGCATGATCTGTCCGGGCGGCTGCGTCGGAGGGCCTTCCAAGCATAAGACTGAAGCCGAGATCACCAAAGCACGTAATACTCTTCTCGAAAGGGCAGACGACAGAAGTGTTCTTAAGAATCTGGAGAACTATCCTATGGACGGATTCTCGATGTTCAGGGACGGTCACATGGAATGATCGACAGAGAACGGGTACTTAAAGCGTATAAAGACTACATAGCAGACTACGATATCAGCGATGACAAGATAAGACTTAAGGCGGTACATACATATAAGGTTGCCGGTAATTCCGAGAGGATAGCAAAGAGTCTGGATCTTGTAAGCGATGATGTCGATCTCGCGTGGCTTATCGGGATGCTCCATGATATCGGAAGATTCGAACAGCTTCGAAAATACCATACGTTTATCGACGCCGATTCCATAGATCATGCGGCATTCGGTGCGGATCTGCTCTTTAAGGACGGATTGATAACAAGGTTCACCGAAGACATATCCCTGTATCCCGTTATAGAGACTTCGATAAGGCTTCATAATCTCTATGTTCTTCCGGAAGGACTCGATGAACGGACCTTTGTATTTGCCAGGATAATAAGGGATGCGGATAAGGCAGACATATACCGCATCAACATCGAATTTGATCCCGAGGTCGTCTATGACACTACCAAAGAACTGATGGACAGGGCCTGTATTACTGATGAAGTGATGGAAGCGAGCCTGTCTCACGATACGGTAAACAGGTCTCTTCGAAGGACCCCGGTCGACAGCCTTGTCGGACATATATCGCTTGTGTACGGAATATATTTTCCGGAGAGCATAAGGATAATCAGGGAGCAGGGTTATATTAATAAACTTATGGAGTACAGGAGCGATAATCCTGAGACGAACCGCAGGTTAAAGCGGATCTGCGATGAAGTCAACGATTATATGTTACAATACGGAACTAATGGAAAGTAATGAATTCATAGACAATCTCATATCGAAGATGACCGTTGAGCAGAAGGCTGCGCAGATGTTGCAGGTCCCTGTCTCGGTTGTCGGTATGGAAGAAGCCCGTAAGTGGGCGAGATTAGGTGCCGGATCTTTTCTCAATGTTCTCGGCTCCGATATGGAGGAGCTGTCAAGGATATCCTGCGAAGAATCGGATCTTAAGATCCCGGTCATCTTCGGAATAGATGCAGTGCACGGTCATTGCCTTAATCCTGATGCAACGATCTTTCCTTCACAGCTGGCGATGGCCTGCAGCTGGAACAGAAAATTGCTTGAGAAAGTGGCGCAGGTAACGGCTGCCGAGGTCGCGACCGAAGGAATACAATGGACGTTCTCCCCGATACTTTGCCTTGCAAGGGATTCGAGATGGGGAAGAACGGATGAGACCTTTGGTGAGGATAAGTATCTTGCGGGAGAACTCGGCGCCGCTATGGTAAAAGGCTATCAGGGTGATGATCTTTCAGGGGATTGTTCCATCGCTTCCTGTGCCAAACACTACATAGGTTACGGGGAATCTTCCGGAGCCCGCGACTCTTATGATACGGAGATCACGATGCGTAAGATCAGGGAGCAGTTCCTTCCGCCTTTCAGAAAAGCCACAGAGGCGGGCTGTGCCACTGTCATGATCTCTTACGGATCCATAGACGGGACTCCGATGACGATCAATAAGACCGCATTAAAGGATGTTTTAAGAGACGAATTGAAGTTTGACGGATTCACGGTAACCGACTGGGATACGGTCAATTATCTTATCACGAGACAGATGGTATGCCGGGATCACTCCGACGCATCGAGGCTTGCCGCCTTGGCGGGCAATGACATGATAATGAGCTCTCTGGAATTCTACGAAGCCGTTATCGGTGAAGTTCGGGAAGGAAGACTCGACGAAAGTGTCCTTGATGAAGCCGTAAGACATATACTTACGGTGAAGTACCGTCTCGGACTTTGGGACAGTCCTCTTAAGAAGGGAATTCCCGGAAGCATCGGATGCAGCGCTCACCACGAAGCCGCTTTGGAGGCGGCCAGACAGAGCGTCGTCTTACTCAAGAATGACGGATTCCTTCCGATAAACCTCAAAAGAAAGATCCGTAAGATAGCCGTTATAGGTCCGAATGCCGATGATATCAGGGCACAGTACGGGGACTGGACATATTTTACGCATCCGGTGCCCGGGATAGAGAAAGAACCGAGGCGCCCTTATGTTACACTTCTTGAAGGTGTCAGGGACAGACTGGAAGGAACGGGGATAGAGGTTACTTATTCATACGGCTGCAGCGTCAACAGAAGATATTATTACAAAGGAAATTACCCCGGAATACCCGAATTCATGGCAATGTGCTATGCGGATAACGATCACGATGCCGAGACTTATAAGGAACTGCCGTTTATCAATGAAGCGGTCTCGGCTGCGAGGGGAGCTGATCTCATAATCCTTGCCTTGGGAGATAATTACGATCAGACGGGAGAGTATAACGACAGAGCCGACCTTAACCTGTCGGGGATGCAGGAAGCTCTCGTTCGCATGCTCGGCACGCTTCATATTCCGATGATAACTGTGCTTATAGCATCCAAGCCCCTTACGATACCCAAGGTGGTTCAAAAGTCCGATGCGGTCATCTGTGCATTCAACGGCGGCATGTTCAGCGGACAGGCGATAGCGGAGGTCATCTTCGGAGATATCAATCCTTCGGGAAGACTTCCGATATCTTTCCCGGTGATGACGGGTCAGAATCCCGTGTATTACGACCAGCTCCCGGGATGGCATGACGGACGTTATGTTGACTGTCCCAAGAATCCTCTCTTTGCATTTGGTGAAGGATTGTCCTATACATGGTATGATTATTCGGATCTTAAGTTTGACGTTAAGACGAAGACTTTATCCGTTAATGTTACCAACAAAGGGGGCATGAGCGGGGTCGAGACCGTCCAGGTCTATGTTCATGATGAGGTCTCTTCGGTAATTAAGCCCGTCAAAACTCTTTGCGGGTTTACAAGGGTTGAACTTGATGCCGGACAAAGCAGGACCGTAAGTGTCAAACTGGATGACGAAGCGTTTGAGACCGTGCTTCCTGACGGGACCCGTGTGATCGAACCCGGGATGTTCGAGATCATGGCAGGGCACAGTTCTAAGGATGAAGATCTAATAAAAGTAACGGTGGAATTGTAATGAAGGTTTATGAAGATATTCTTGAAGCGGTGGGCAATACTCCTCTTATCAGGCTCAAAAGACTGGTGAGTCCCGACTCGGCTGAGGTCCTCGTGAAGTTCGAAGGTCTTAACGTCGGAGGATCCATAAAGACGCGTACTGCTTTAAGTATGATAGATAAAGCCGAGAAGGACGGCATATTGAAGCCGGACAGCATTATTGTCGAGCCGACTTCCGGAAATCAGGGTATAGGTCTTGCTCTTATCGGTGCGGTAAGAGGATATAAGACGATAATAATCATGCCTGATTCCGTAAGCGTCGAGAGAAGAAAATTGGTTGAGCATTACGGCGCGAAAGTCGTACTCTCGCATGATGACGGTGATATAGGAAAAGCAATTCAGGACTGCATACGGATGGCAGAGGACATGAAACGTAATGATCCCCGGGTCTTCATTCCGCAGCAGTTCGAGAACCCGGCTAATGTCGAAGCGCAGTACAGATATACGGCTAAGGAGATACTCGATGCCGTCGGAGGTTCTGTTGACGGATTCGTATCCGGGATAGGGACCGGTGGAACGATCACGGGTATCGGCAAAGCGCTGCGCGAAGCAAATCCCGATGTTGTGATCTGGGCGGCTGAACCCGAGCATGCAGCCATTCTCTCGGGAGGTTCCATAGGCACGCATATTCAGATGGGAATCGGTGACGGATTGATCCCCGCGATACTCGATACTTCGATATATAACGATACGGTCATTATCACCGATGATGAAGCGATAACGATGTCAAAGGAACTCGCGTCAAAGGAAGGGATAATGTGCGGGATCTCATCCGGTACCAATGTCGCCGGAGCGTTGAAACTGGCAAGGACACTCGGTAAGGGCAAGACCGTTATAACCGTGCTGCCGGATACTGCGGAGCGTTATTTCTCTACTCCTCTCTTTTGACTTTTGTGTCTATGACAGGTATATTATTTTTGATTTTATAAAGGGAGGATTACCTATGAAGTTTAAGAAAGCAATGGCATTGCTGCTTACCGTATCGATGATCGGTTCCGTAGCAGGATGCGCTAAGGTCAAGTCGGTTTCTCAGGAGGATTTCATCAATGCTTGCGAGCAGATGGGAGCCTCTGAAGTTGATCCGGATGATAATGACGTCGATGATTCGGATCTCGAGGATGGCGTTTACATGATCTGTGATTCCGATTTTATCGAGGAGAATATGTCTTCTGATTCGCTCTCATCCTATTCATCCATGACAGGAAGCGATATACCTTCAGTCGATTCGATAATCGATCCCGAGAATATCGAAGAGGCCGTGATCTTCGCCAGGGCAGTGCAGAATATTGAAGATATCGAGGATCCTGACGATATCGAGGACCTTGATATCAATGGTATCATCGGCATGCATTTTACTTTGACCTCGGATGATCTGGCAGAAGAGATCATGGAGAACATGGCAGATAGCCTTGACGAGTTCAATATCGATGTAGAGGATCTGAGCTCTAATGAGTATTACGAAGGTAAGAATGAGGGATACATTAAGATCCATATCGAAGCGGAGGATCTTGTTGCCGCTTTCATGGATTCCGAAGTTTACGGTTATATCGAATCATTTGCCGGAAGCGAGATAGATCTCGAGGAGACACTCGGGGCATTGACAGGTTGCGTAGGAGTTGCATTCTATATCAAGGGCGGGAATGCCGTCGTCATACTCGGTGCTGAAGTTAATTCCGACGAATGCTTCATTGACGATTTCTGTTCTGAACTCTCGGTAGGTAATCCCTGCGATCTGCCTTCGAACGTTACGGTTGCAGAATCTCTGTGCGATTATATCGATGATTCGTTCGGACCGATGCTCTCGATGTTTGCATCATACGCATCTGATGATTACGGATTCTGACAGATACATAACTATCAGACAACAGAACAGGCGGGGTAACCCGCCTGTTTTATAGTTTGGGATAAATGTTATAATCTAATGAAATATTATTCGGAGGCTCATATGGAGATCACATTTGACAGTCTACCTTCAAATCTTGATGAACTTAAGGCTCTGCCTTACGCTTCGTTATCTGAACCTGAGTACGGAGCGGCTCTTTTTCTTGCATCTATGATGAATTACGTAAATAACAGGGAAGAGACATTCAAAATGGTCGAATTCCTTTACGGCCCTTCAGGATTGTCTACCTATACGAAGCAGTTCCTGAACGACCGCTTACAGGATGGGAAAGAATACAAGATCAGGTCGTTTCTCAAAGGTTCGTCTCCCGAGAATAATTATGAGCCTTCCGTCCCGTTAACAACGGTTGATATAGTACGAAGAGCGGATTCCATGGTTGAGGGAAGATGCAGGTTGTTCTTAAGATCAACGGGAGCCGATTCCGACAGAGAGATAAGGATGCGCCTTAAGCCTTCGACGAATCAGTGGTTCATCGAGGATCAGATGCTGCTTGCCGATATAAGGATTCCGGTATCTTCTGATCCGTGGGCATAAGGGGGATATATGAAAGATCTTAAGGTGCTTATCATTAACGGAAGTCCGAGAATAAACGGCAATACGTCAGTAGCGATCGATGAGCTGGTCAGAACTTTTGAGAGCGATAACATCGGTACGGAAGTTGTACAGATAGGCAATAAGGACATCAGAGGCTGTATAGCCTGCGGTACATGCGCGAAGAACGGCAAATGCGTCTTTGACGATGAGGTAAATCTTCTTTCTTCCAAGTTCGAACAGGCGGACGGACTGATTATCGCTTCGCCGGTTTATTACGGCTCGGCGAACGGTACTCTGATCTCCTGTCTTGACAGGCTGTTCTACAGCTCTCATTTCGATAAGACGATGAAGGTCGGAGCGAGCGTGGTCGTAGCGAGGAGAGGCGGATGTTCCGCGACTTTCGATGAGCTTAATAAGTATTTTCTGATGACGAATATGCCTGTGGCGTCAAGCCAGTATTGGAATCTTATCCACGGCAGGGAAAAGGGCGAGGCGAAGCTTGATGAAGAAGGTCTGCAGACTATGAGAACGCTCGCAAGGAATATGTCTTTCCTTATGAAGGGCATTGCTCTTGCCAAAGAAGAATACGGACTTCCTGCCAAAGAAGAGTGGAAGCCTACTCACTTCATACGATGAACTTTAAGGTGGTGAACGTGATGCTGAAGAAAAGATTGTTAAAAACAGTTGCGGTCATACTTGCGACGGCTGTGTTGCCGATATCCTTTATGACCCCCGCGGGCGTAAGGGCGGATGATACTCAGGATTCGGCCGCGATAATAGCGGATGCGCTCGCAGGCGGTGCTCACAGATGCAATGTTAATGCACCGAGAGCCGGAAATGTCTTTATCCAGCTTATGGGAACTTTTGATTCGTCTTCCAAGGACGCTGTATTAAGTCAGATCAACAATTACAGACTCGAAGCCTGTCAGAACGGAGTCCCGGATCCGAGAAACCCGGGACGCGGACTTACGATGTCTGATTATGTCC
This sequence comes from Mageeibacillus sp. UBA6980, assembly GCA_002450095.1. Lineage (GTDB taxonomy): Bacteria > Bacillota > Clostridia > Saccharofermentanales > Saccharofermentanaceae > Saccharofermentans. The sequence continues at coordinate 34,986 of DJYK01000019.1, forward strand.
CTCTTACATGGTCCAGAGGACTTGAAGAGATGGCGATGCTCCGTGCCGCTGAAGCGTCTTATACGAGTTATCATCTTAAGACTACGGGTGAGGACTACACACACAGCAGTTACGATGTCGCATCCGCAGGTGAGATCCTGGGATTCTCGGGAAATATAGCCTCCGGACTCTCACAGTGCTACAGCGAGAAGAATGCATGGCAGACTCATAATCCCAGTGTAAGCAGAAACTACGCTCAGATTATCAATCCGTCATACAGATGCTGCGGTATCTCCGCCTTTAACCGCACAATGGCAGGCGAGTTCTCGAGTCAGACAGGGCTCGATGATTCGAAGATCGACGTAACTCAGTATAACTCTCAGCTTTCTGAGATCAATTCCATCTATGTATCGGGAGTTACCGTAACGACGGACATAGGTTCGATACTTCTTAATTCGACGACTAAGCTTCACTGTGTCGGAAATATAAGCGTTTTGGGCTATTCCAAGAGATTATCCTACAGCGGGATAAGGATCCTTCCTACAACATGGTGGACTACTACTCCGGGTTTTACGACAGTGGATCCCGTAGGTAATGCGACAGGTGTCTGCCCGGGAATGGCAGGTATTTGTTTTAAGATAAACGGAGTGACCAATACGGCAACCGTCCGTGTAAGTGAAGTCTCACCTGTAAGGGACTTCGCAACGAGACTCTATTCGGTAGCTTTGACAAGACAGCCGGATCAATCCGGCCTTGATTACTGGACCAACCGTCTGGCGAGCCATCAGGTCACAGGAACGCAGGCGGCATACGGATTCTTCTTCAGTCCCGAGTTCCTGAATGCCAATCTGTCCAATGAGGTGTTTGTTACAAGGCTCTATCAGACCTTCCTCGGAAGAGACCCTGAGGCGGCAGGATATAACTATTGGCTTACCAGATTGGCGGACGGCGCTTCAAGGACTGAAGTGTTCTACGGATTCTCGGGTTCATCTGAGTTCGCCAGAATCTGTGCTTACGCAGGGATCAATCCCTGATTCGAATTTATAACTCATAGTGACTCAAAGTGTGACTGATCGTGCGAGTTGGTCAACGTTTCAGTCACTACGAGCCTCTCAGTGACACAAAGTGTGACTGACTGTACGAGTTGGTCAACGTTTCAGTCACTACTCGTCAGGCTGAAGAAGATCGACTGCTTTGACTGTTGCTGCAACAGTCGGGTGCCTTAGTGAATGTTCACTTTGAGACACCCCCTATTTGTCGTGAGAAAAACAGGTCCCGGTGTTATAATCATTAGATATGGGAATTGTTGAACTTCTGCTGATCGCCGTAGGCGTCTCGATGGATGCTTTTGCAGTATCGGTCTGTAAAGGAATCGAGACCAGGAAAGCAAATGCCAAACAGATGCTTCTGTGCGGATTGTGGTTTGGCGGCTTTCAGGGGCTGATGCCGTTCATAGGATATCTTCTCGGATCCGGATTCGAGTTTATCATCAGTAAGATCGCTCCCGGTCTCGCGTTTATACTTCTTTCGATAATCGGGATCAATATGCTACGTGAGGCTTTCTCTTCGGAAGAGGAACAGACAAGACCGGGCTTTGATATTAAGTCGATGTTCCTTCTTGCCGTAGCAACCTCCATAGACGCACTCGCGGTTGGAATTACTTTTGTGGCGGTTCCGATCAAAGTCTTTAACTTACCTGAGATCATCAATACCGCATTTGCCTGTGCCCTGATCACCGTCACCACATTTACGTTTGCCTGTATGGGCGTTAAGATCGGCAATGCTTTCGGTACGAGATATAAATCCGGTGCAGAGGCGGCGGGAGGCTTTGTCCTGGTATTTATCGGGCTTAAGATAATCCTTGAGTCTTTGGGCGTCATCGATTTTATGAATAACGGGGATGTCCTGTTCGGACTTCTTATTCCCTTTGCAGGCACCATACTCGGGTCGGCGCTCGTGTTTGTTGTCGACAGAGAATTCGAAGATTCATTAAAGATGATCCTGACCGGAATGGCCGGAGGGATAATGATGGCGTGCTCCATGTGGACATTGCTGTATCCTTCGGTGATCCGCGGCAGGATAATGACTGCCGGAGTCGGGTTTATTATCGGAATATTCTTTCAGTATATCCTTGATAAGGCGGTCCCTCATACTCATGCGTTTACCAAGGCCGAGGAGGGACCTTCGAGCAATATCAGATATCCGGTCAAGGTCATGCTGTCCGAGATCATCCACCATGTGCCCGAAGGCATGGCTATAGGTGTGATGTATGCGGGATTCATTTACGGCGGAGGCGACATAAAGCATACGGCTGCCGTCGCGCTTGCCTTAGGTATCGCGATACAGAATATCCCCGAAGGCGCGTTCGTCTCGTCTCCGCTTCGCGCGGGCGGAGAGGAGAAGGGAAAGTCATTTCTCATGGGTGTCGTATCAGGGATCATTGAACCGATCCTCGGAATTGCTACCATAATACTCGTGAAGGCGTTTCCTTCGATACTTCTGTCTGTCATGGCCCTTACTTCCGGAGCCATAACGTTTCTGGTCATAGAGGAGACTATCCCTTCCATGTGCGTAGGAAAACACTCTGATAAGGGAACCTTGTCTTTCGCGGTTTTTTTCTGCCTTATGATGATACTTACTTTTACGGCGGGAGGTTAATGTGACACGATCGGACAGCTTTTGCTGTAATTACTGCTTCAACCCCAAAAGAGACAGGTTCCACGCCTTTATCAGGCAGAACGGATTCGAGTCAACGGACGTGTGCCCTTACTGCAAAAGGACCGACGGGATCAAAATAGATACTGCGGTCCTCGGGACCTTCATCAAGCAGGGCATTGACAGGGCATATGACGAACCGGGTGAATCTTCCGATAACTTATCCGTGTTCGAGATCTTAAATGACAGGGTAATCCTCTTTGAATGGGAGAATCACAGGGAACACGATCTTACTTCCGAGCTGTTCAGGGACATTTGTGATGTCGATAAAAAATCATTCAAAGTCAAGCTCGAGTCCGAAGGCGATGATGAGGAACAGTACCGCATATGGAGGAACTTCGAGCACGATTGCAAATACTTTAACAGGTTCTTTGATCTGACTCCGAGAGGCGCGGGCAAGACCAACAGAAGGACCGATATGCTTGCAAAGCTCTATGATACCTGTATCAAGAACCTTAAAGAGGAGATAGAACCCGGGACCGAACTGTTCCGCGCGAGAGTCATCGATTCCAAGCTTAAAAGGGGACGTGATTACAATCTCGATGAAGTTTCCATAGGTCCTGCGGATAAGAGCAACTCACAGTCGGGAAGGATGAACCCCGAAGGGATCTCATATTTCTATGTCGCCGAGGACGAAGCGACGGCACTTAAGGAAGGCAGACTTCGTGCGAACGAGCGGGTCCTCATAGGCAGGTTTAAGACTATAAGGGAGCTTACAGTCATCGACTGGACAAAAGCGAATATATACGAGAAAGCCGTAGATATCTTCTCACCGAAGTATTCCCCGAAGATGGCGGTATATCAGGACTTCCTTCGAAGATTTGCCATCGAGGTCGGAAAGCCCAACGAGACTGAGAAGACCATCGAGTATGTAGCCACACAATTGGTCGCGGAGTACGTCAGGGGGTACGGTTATGACGGGATTAAGTACGACAGTGCCGTCGGGAACGGCTATGACGTGGTATTCTTCTACGGCCCCGAGATCACTCCCGAGAGCGGTGACTTTAACGTACTGCCGAAGTATACTGATATAGCGGAACTTACCGATGTGCGTGAGTATAAGATTAAGATCGAGTATTTCCTTGAACCATAAATACGGAGGATGATGTTATGAATGTAAAGATCGAGAAACTGGTCAAGCGTTTCCCAGGAAGGGATAAGAATTCCCCGGGTGTAACTGCGGTTGATAACTTTGACCTGGACATACCCGACGGTAAGCTGGTGTGTCTTCTGGGCCCTTCCGGATGCGGCAAGAGTACGCTTCTATACATGATCTGCGGCCTCGAGACTCCCACATCGGGAAAGATATATTTCGGTGAGGATGACATGACTGATGTTCCTCCGGAAAAGCGAGGCGTCGGACTCGTATTCCAGAACTACGCGTTATATCCGCACCTTACGGTAAGGCAGATAATCAAGTTCCCCCTCGAGAATGTCAAAGGTGAAGCGAGATTATCCAAAGAAGAGATGGAGAAGAAAGCCCTCGAAGCGGCAAAGCTCGTTCAGATCGAGAATCTCATGGACAGAAAGCCGGGTCAGATGAGCGGCGGACAGCAGCAGAGAGTCGCTATAGCGAGGGCGCTCGTAAAGATGCCGAATGTTCTTCTGATGGATGAGCCCTTGTCCAACCTCGATGCGAGATTGAGACTTCAGACAAGAGAAGAGATAAGAAGAATTCAGAGGGAGACCGGGATCACAACAGTATTCGTAACTCACGATCAGGAAGAGGCCATGAGTATCTCGGATATGATAGTCGTAATGAAGAACGGTGTTCTCCATCAGATGGGAAAGCCCCAGCAAGTCTATGATGATCCCGTTAATCTCTTTGTCGCAAGCTTCCTCGGAACTCCCAAGATCAACATATTCGAAGGTGAGGTAAAGGGCGGTGCCCTCTACATAGGAGAAGGCGATAAGGGTCAGAGAGTTCTTGATGTTAAGGGTGTTGATGACCGCAAGGTCTGGGTCGGAGTAAGACCTGAAGGCTTTGAAGTGTCCGAGAACGGCGCTCTTACATGTTCCCTTAAGGGTATTGATGTAATGGGAAGGGATATCAGCGTTGTTTGCAACAACCCCGCCTCCGGCGAAGTAATACGCGCGATCATCAGCGCAGAGAATGAAGTGGACGAGTCAGGTAAGGAAGTCAGATTCGATCTTAAGCCCCATAAGACATTCCTCTTTGACAAAGAGACGGAAGAGAGGTTGAGGTTCACATGAGCAAGAAAACCTTAAGCGGAGTTAACAGTACGGCGACGAATATCAGGGGATGGGTATATCTTCTGCCGGCTTTACTGTTCCTTGTAGCGTTCATGGTCTATCCTTTGATCGACGTATTCATATATTCGTTTCAGGAAGGTTATAATTCCGCATCCCAGACATCGTTCGGAACCGGATTTTATAACTATATGTATGTCCTTCGCGATCCCTATTTCCTTAAGGCCGTAAAGAACACATTTATCCTTGTTATGATCACGGTCCCGATATCGACGATATTGTCGCTTCTTATCGCATTGGGATTGAATTCGATAAGTGCCCTGAAGCAACTGTTCCAGACCGTCTTCTTCCTGCCGTATGTAACAAATACGCTTGCGGTAGGTCTTGTGTTCATGATCTTATTCAGAAAGACGCCCTATACCGATGGTCTGGTGAATCTTATCATCGGCAAGTTCGGTATAAGCCCAATTGATTTTATCGACGGACCTTACTGGGCGAAGATGCTCGTGTTATCCGTCTATGTTATCTGGATAGTCATGCCGTTTAAGATCCTGATATTGACCTCGGCGCTGGCATCTGTCCCTAAAGTCTATTATCAGTCGGCTCGAATAGACGGTACTTCCTCGTGGAGGATGTTCTGGAGGATAACTCTTCCAATGATCTCTCCCATGATCGTTTACCTCGTTATCACCGGATTTATCGGTGCATTCAAGGCTTATTCCGATGCGGTCGCCATATTCGGTATCAACCTTAATGCCGCCGGAATGAATACCATCGTAGGATACGTTTACGACATGCTCTACGGAGACGGCGGAGGATATCCTTCATATGCTTCCGCTGCCGCGATCATACTTTTCGCGATAGTTCTTACGATAACCGTTATCAATCTCATGGTAAGCCGGAAGGCTTCCGTTGAAACATAAGGAGGAAGACATGAAACTTAAAAAGGGAATAATCCATTTCTTCCTCTCGATATGGGCTGTTGTCGTTCTGTTCCCGTTCTACTGGATGGTGCTGTCAAGTATCAAGAGCTACGCATCCTACGCAGGGGAGAGGATACCGAAGTTCTATGCCGTCAATCCGACGTTCGAGAACTATGTATCGGCATTCACCGCGGTGCCTCTGGCGAAGTATTTTGCCAATACACTTATCTTTACGCTCGCGACCACCGCTCTGATGGTTATCGTGATCATCTTTTCCGCTTACGCATTTGCAAGGATCGATTTCAAGGGCAGGAATCTACTCTTTGTCGGTTTCCTCGCGCTTATGATGATCCCGAATGAGCTCGTGGTTATCACCAACTTTGTAACGATAACGGATCTTGACCTGCGTAACAGCTTTTTGGGACTTATACTTCCTTCGGTTACGTCGGTGTTTTACATCTATCTTCTTAAGCAGAACTTCGAACAGGTCCCGGATGAGCTTTATTATGCCGCCAAGGTGGACGGCACCTCCGACCTTAAGTATCTGTTTAAGGTAATGGTCCCGATCTGCCGACCGACGATAATCACCGTTATAATCCTTAAAGTCATAGAGTGTTGGAACTCCTATGTGTGGCCGAGGCTCATTACGGACGATCCTAATTATTACCTCGTAAGTAACGGTATCCAGGAGATAAGGGAAAACGGCTTCGGCAGGGATAACATCCCCGCGATGATGGCTGCGGTCGTGGCCGTATCCGTGCCGCTTATCATTCTGTTCCTCATCTTCAGGAAAAAAATCATGGCAGGAGTATCAAGGGAGGGTATCAAAGGATGAGTGCGCTTCGTAAATTATTGACCGGTGTCCTTACAGGTTCCTTGCTGTTGTCGTCCCTGGCCTTAACATCTTGCCACGGAAGGACTTTGAGAAATGAGTTCACGGTACCTTCCGAGTTTGATACGGAAAGGCAGTTCGAGATAACGTTCTGGGCGAAGAACGATACCAATATCAATCAGACCAGGATATATAATCAGGCGATCGAGGAATTCGAGAAATTGTATCCGAATATCCATGTAAATATCAGGCTCTATACCGATTACAACAAGATCTATAATGACGTTATCACGAATATTGCGACTGATACTACGCCGAACGTCTGTATCACTTATCCCGATCATATCGCTACATATATATCCGGCAATAACACCGTGGTCCCGCTCGACAGTCTGTTTACCGATGCCCGCTACGGTCTCGGAGGGTCTGAGATCAGATTCGACTCGCCGACCGTAGACGAGATAGTCCCCGAATTCTTAAATGAATGTAAGATAGGTGATACTCATTACTGTGTTCCGTACATGAGATCCACGGAAGCTCTTTATATCAACAAGACATTTGTTGAGGCTTTGGGATATGAAGTCCCGGATATCGTGACATGGGACTATATCTGGGAAGTGAGCAACGCCGCGACAGCGAAGAATCCTGACGGTACATATGCGGTTAACGGGCAGGATGTAATGATCCCTTTTATCTATAAGTCATCTGACAATATGATGATAACGATGCTGCGGCAACTGGATGCGGGATACTCGGACAGCGCAGGGAATATAGAGATATTCAATCCCGATACGACGTCCGTCCTCTATAAGATTGCCGAGGAGGTGTCTTACGGTGCTTTCTCAACGTTTACGGTATCGGGATATCCCGGCAACTTCCTGAACGCCGGTCAGTGTATCTTTGCCGTCGATTCGACGGCAGGCTCCACGTGGATGGGTTCCGATGCTCCTCTGTCGGATATTCATGAGAATGAGGTCGTCGAGTTCGAGACGGCGGTAAGACCTGTTCCCCAGTTTGATCCCGGTGACCCCCGGATGATCTCGCAGGGACCTTCAGTCTGTGTCTTTAACAAAGAGGATCCGCAGGAGGTCCTGGCTTCGTGGATATTCGCTCAGTATCTTCTGTCCAACGATGTGCAGATCCCGTATTCGGAAACTGAAGGTTATGTGCCGGTTACTTTAAGAGCACAGCAGTCTTCTGATTATCAGTCGTACCTTAACGATCCCGATCAGTATGATGTAAAGATCGCCGTGACACGTATGCTGCTCGATAATATCGACCACACTTTCGTTACGCCGGTGTTTAACGGTTCCACTTCTTTACGTAATGCCGCTTCTTCTCTCGTTGACAACGTGGTCAAGTCGGTAAGAAGAAGAGAGACCGTTGACGATGCATACATCGAACATCTGTATGATGAGGTAACGGCACTGTACAGGCTCGACCAGCTTTCCGGAAGTAAGGACAGCCGTGCCGATCTGGGGCCCATGCCTTTGGAGTCGAAGTTCCTTCTCGGCTCTCTTGGTGTAGTTTGGATAGGAATAGGAGCGTATTTTCTTTCGAATTTGGTCAAAAAGCGGAAAAATGATTGAATTAATGTATCTGCTCCTTTATTTGTTATAATAGCGTTGAATTTAACGGGCTTGAAACTATATTAATGTCCGTTAAGAAAGAAGGGTTAAAATGAAGATGTTTAAGAAGGTTATGTCAGTTGCAGTTGTTGCTGCTATGGCTCTTTCTGTTTTCGCCTGCGCTGATACAGCAGCAGAGACAGCCGCTGAGACAGAAGAAACAGTTGCTGCAGGTCTTTCTCTTGACGGACTCGAGTACATGTCTTATGAGGAATACGATGCCGCAGATTTTGATACTGAAGTTACTGTTCTTTGTATGGTTCAGGCAACTCAGTCCTGGTGGGAGAATGAAGGTCAGGGCGTTATCACTGTATATGCACAGGATTACGACGGCGCTTATTTCATCTACAACATGGCTTGCACCGAGGAAGAGGCTGCTTTGCTCACTCCCGGTACAACTATCCTTGTAACAGGATACAAGAGCCAGTGGTCCGGTGAGATCGAGATCACAGACGCAACATTCGAGTTCGTTGATCACCAGGGTGAAGTTTTTGAGCCTGCCGATCTTACAGAGCACTTCGGCGATGAGGATTTCCTCTATGCATATCAGAACGAGTTCTTCGCTATGAATGATCTTACTGTTGAGGCTATCGGCGAGAACGGCGAGGCTTTCCTCTATAAGTACGACGGTTCCGGATCTCAGGGTGATGATCTGTACTTCCGTGTAACAAACGGCGAGACATCCGCAACATTCACGGTAGAGTCTTACCTCACAGGTCCTGACACAGATGTTTATCAGGCTGTTGAAGGCTTGAATGTAGGCGATACGATCGATGTACAGGGATTCCTTTACTGGTATGAAGGCGTTAACCCTCACATCACATCAGTTGTTGTTGAGTAATCAATAATAGCGATCGAGCATTAATGTCCCGGGAGCCCGAAGACGCTCCCGGGACATTTTTATTGACATTAAACCACTTGTGCTATAATCAAATAAGATTTACGGAGGTAATGAATATGGCTGATAAAGATAATGTAAAGGATCAGAATTCTGCCCTTGTTGATGATAATAATGCTCCGACTTCTGAGGAGACCAAAGAGTTTTCTGCCGTTGAGGCCGTAAAGCCGGAATCTCAGGACAATAATAATGCAACTTCAAAAGAAGAAAGCAAAGGCGCTTCTGCAGTTGCCGCACCTGTAGTCGATAAGGCTGCCAAGGACAGGATAGCCGCTGCGCAGAAGGCCGCTAAGAAAGAAGAGAGAGAGCAGGCAAGAAAGCAGGCTAAGATCGATAAGAAGGCTAAGAAAGCCGCGGAGTATCAGTCCAAGATCGAGCAATGCCCCAGGGACTACAGACCGGTAAGCACAGGCGTATTCTTTTGGTGCGGACTCCTGTGTGTGCTTCCGGTGTTAGGTCTGTTGTTTACCATTATTTTCTCGCTCTTCCCGATCAATAAGAATTTTAAGAATTTCGCAAGGGCGATCCTCGCATGGTATGTTATCGCGATCATTGTGTTCCTTGTATTCGCGATAGTCGTAACTCTTGTAATGGGTCAATCGATCGCGGATTATATATGGCCGTTCGAGCAGTTCTTTGATCAGATAGGTCAGGCTCTCGGCATCTGATCCCTTATTAATCGTATTGAACAGACAGCCCTGCTTCACGCGGGGCTGTTTTGTATTTTTATAGTATCAGTGATGACCCGTCTTTGTAACATTGTTAATCTAAAATGTTCTTATCAACATGAAAGTGAGGCAGTGTCACTTATGGAAGAATTGCTTATTTCCAAAAAGGATCTTCTTAAAGTAACGCATATTTCCTATGGAACCCTTTACAGATGGAAGAGACTCGGTCTTATCCCTGAGAATTGGTTTATTCATAAAGCTACGGATATAGGGCAGTCGACATATCTTCCTCGCGAGAAAGTGATCACAAGGATAGAGCGTATAAAAGAACTTAAGAACGAGCTTACCGTCGAGCAGATGCAGGAGCTGTTCTCCGCTAACGTTAAGAGCTTTAAGATCCCTCTTAAGGACTTCTCTGAACTCGGTATCGTATCCAAGCTGTCCATCACGGCTTTTACGAGCGTTTTCCCGACAAAGGATCATCTTGATTTCAATGATGTATTCTCCATGTATGTAGTAGATCATCTGATGAAGCTCTCCGGTTTCTATCTCGAGGATGCCAAGCAGGTGTTAAGGCTTCTTTGCAAATATCTTTCCAAGGAAACATCCAAGGACTATCAGCTCATCCTCCTTCGTAAGATGGGCGTTCCCATGACCGTGCTCGTTAAGGGCGATGAGGATATCCTGCTCGAAGACAGCACGGAGATAATAGCCTGTGCCAACCTGGTCGAGTTCGAATCCGCTCTGAAGAACAGGCTGATCGCATAAGATTTCTATGGATAAGACGCTTTTAACAAGGCTGACGACACTGGCCGAGCCGATACGTCTGGATATACTGATGATCATCAGTGCGTCCGGTACGTGCTGTGCCGGCGATATCCTGTCGCACTTTGATATAACTCAGCCGACATTATCTCATCATATGAGAGTTCTTATCGAGAATGACCTTGTCAACGCGGTAAAGGACGGCAGATTCATGAGGTATTCCGTTAACACCGGTGCGGTGACGGAATTAAAACAGATCTTAGATGACCTTTGTGCCGATAAGAGCGTTTCTTCGAATGTGTATGAGCTTGTCAGTCCGAAGGCTGATGAGAATCGCCCAAAGTCCGGTAAGAAGAAGGACAAAGATAAGAAGAAGAAAAAAGACAAGAAAAAGAAGAAATGATCCGAATTGAAGTGAACCCCCGAAGTTTGTCCAACTTCAGGGGTTCACTACATTATTGAGGCATTTTTGAATTATTCGCACAATTTTAACTTTTATCTATTCAAAAAATAGTGCAATTATTCTAAAATATATTTATCCGGTAAATAACGGATATAAAGTAACACTTCTGAAGGAGATCTTTTTATGATTAAGATTATCGCAGGTGAAAAGGGAACAGGTAAGACAGCTAAGCTCGTGGATGATATCAACACAGCAGCAAGACAGGATAATAACATCGTCTGTATCGAGAGAGGAAACAGACTTGACCAGCTCCTTAAGCCTAATGTACGTTTGGTTAATATGAAAGAATACCCCATCGAAGGTTTTGATCAGCTCCTGGCTTTCATCGCCGGAATTTGTTCAAAAGATTATGATCTTACACATATCTATATCGACAGCATTTTTAAGGTAGCTAATGAGGATGGAATGGATAATCTCGAGAGTTTCATCACAAAGCTCGATGCTTTCTTAAAGGATACACCCGTTACTGCAATGATCATCTTAAGCGGTAAGGTAGACGATCTTCCCGATTCCGTTAAAGCTTACGTGTAAGTTAAATTAGTATTTTATAGAAGAAGAAGGAGCCTCAGGGCTCCTTCTTCTTTTTAAGATAAAACTCGATATAACCGACAGCTATTGCCGGTAATAGTAATGCCAGGTAAAAGTTGTGTATAAAATGAGGAGCCCATTCGGTCATCGCGAGTGCAATTGCACAGATATTGTAAATGAACTGGGAGATCCATATGCCTTTATGTTCTCCCCAATAATAGAAATAGAACACATTATATACGCCGATCATCAGAAGTACTCCGATTATGCTAAAAATGTTCAGAAACACAAAATCAGCGTTGAAGGAAAAGGCTCCGTTTATAAGAAGAAGTGTCCCGATTGTTATCACAACAGGTCCCAGACACCAGATAAGCAGGACTTTTTTGCTGTAACGCTTGGATATGAAAGCGGTTATCACTTTTATTACATAGTTGATAATAAAAGCAGCAAGAGCTGTCAGTAGCAGAATTGATGACAGGGTTTGCAGTGGCGCAGGATCGCGATTTCCGAACAGATCCAAATTCTTGATGCTCTCGTAAAGAGCAAAGAAAAACAAAGGGATCAATAAGGTTGAAAGCAACCATTCTGTTTTTTGGCTTTTTGTCATGACAAGCCTCCTGTTCTCATACGTTTTAGCAGAGTACTTTCATCAATATTTTACTATCAAAGAAAATTTATGCGAATACGGCAGAAGATTTGCCACAAAATTGCCTTTGTGTTATTATTTCCTTGTTCAGATAACAAAGGTTAAGTGAACGAGCTTCTTGGAGCTCGTTTTTCTTTTATCAGAAACAGATAAAGGGGTAAAAATGGCAAAAAGATCAAAGATCGCTCAGGAGGCTTACGATATTGCTAAGCCTGAAGCGGAGAAGATGGGGATCGAGCTCGTAGATGCCGAATACAAGAAGGAAGGGCAGGGAATGTTCCTGAGGCTTTTTGTAGATCGTAAGGGCGGAATATCCATCGACGACTGTGAAGCCTTCAGCAAGGTCATAGATCCTATATTTGATGAGAAGCTTAAATGCGATGCGGATTTCTTTGAGGTAAGTTCTCCGGGACTTACAAGACCTCTGGAAGATCTTGCCGATTACATCAGATACGAAGGCGAGAAGATAGATGTTAAGACTTTTACGGCGGATGAATCCGGAAGCAAGAGTTTTACAGGTAAGATCACAGGGGTAGTCGAAGAGAGGATTCAATTCGAGAAGGAAGACGGCAGCGTTGTTATGCTGGCACCGGCCGATATAAGCAAGGCCGTAAGACACATAGATTTTTAATATTTGGAGGTATATAAAATGGCAAAGAAGAAAGAAGTTAATGAGGAGCCTCGCGATAATGTCCTTGACGCTATCAAGATGCTCGCGAAGGAGAAGGGGATCGACGAAGAGGAGCTTATCAAAGCGGTTGAAGACGGAATCGTTGCCGCATACAGACGTGAGTTCTCGAGCAGTGTTTCCGGCGGCGTTATCGAGACTGTTGAAGCAGAGATCGATCGTGAGACCGGAGAGATCTATGTTTATCAGTTAAAAGAAGTAGTTGAGGAAGTATTCGATCCTACGAATGAAGTTTCTTTCGAAGAAGCAAGAAGAGTAGATCCCGATGTTGAGCTCGGTGACTCTCTCGAGTACGGACTCGATGTTAAGGATCTCGGAAGACTCGCTGCCATTTCCGCCAAGAGCGCTATTTCTCAGAAGGTAAGGACAGCAGAGAATAAGAGGATCAACGATGAGTTCTCCGGCAAGATCGGTGAACTTACGACAGGTACGATCATCAGAGCCGACAGACATAACGTGTTTGTAGACATCGGAAATGCCGAGGCGGTCCTTCCCAAGGGCGGTCAGATGAAGGGTGAGAAATACGACAACAATAAGACGATGAAGTTCATCGTTCTTAATGTTGAGATGCATAACGACAGACCTTCCATTACTGTATCGAGAACTACCCCCAAGCTCGTAGAGAAGCTCTTCGAGCTCGAGATCCCGGAGATTAAGTCCGGTGAAGTTATCATCAAGGCTATAGCAAGAGAAGCAGGATCAAGATCCAAGGTCGCGGTATATTCCCGTGACGAGAATATCGATGCCAAGGGTTCCTGCGTAGGACCGAGAGGTCAGCGTGTTCAGTCTGTTATGAACGAGCTCGGAAACGAGAAGATCGATATCATCGATTGGAACGAAGATCCCGCTCTGTTCATCAGTGAAGCACTGCAGCCTGCAAAGGCAGTAAGAGTAGATATCGAGATCACCACTAAGGAAGACGGTCATGTTGAGCGTAAAGCCAAGGTCATCGTTCCCGATCAGCAGTTCAATCTCGCTATCGGAAGACTTGGACAGAATGTAAGACTTGCTGCCCGTCTGACAGGTTACACTATCGATATCAAGAGAGAGTCGGAAGATGCTTCCGAGGCAACGAAGTCTGTTATCGACAAGTTTACCGTCGCAGAACAGGAAGAGGGAGAAACGTCTGAAGAATGAGCAATCAGTCTCCAAAGAAGCAACCGCAGAGGATGTGTGTAAGCTGCAGGACCAGACGCGATAAGAAAGATCTGGTGCGCGTGACGCTCGGCGAAGACGGGAACCTGATCGTGGATCCGACGGGCAAGCATCCCGGAAGAGGTGCATATCTTTGTAAGAACGAGGATTGTATCAAGACCGAACTCAAGGCGCAGAGGATTTCCAAAGGACTTAATGCTCATACTGACGGAAAGTCCCTGGAACAGATTGCAAAGGAGATACTGGAGCTTTGCGGGACGAACTAGGTATTTTGAGATTCCTGGGACTTGCCTCCAAAGCGGGGAAGGTCATATCCGGTTACGATCAGGTGGAAGCCTGTCTTAACAAAGGGAATGCGAAGCTGTTGATCATATCGACGGATATATCGAAGAATACTTTGTCACGGATCCTCGATATAGCCGAGAGGTTGGATGATCGTATGCCGCCGGCATACAGTTTCTCGACCAAGTTCGAACTCGGAAGAGCGATCGGCAGACCGGACAGAGCTTTGGTAGCGGTTACGGATACGGGGTTTGCAGACAGATTGTCAGCGTTGCTTCAAATGGAAGATTAATTAGGAGGATATTCATTAATGAGTGAGAATTCCGATAAGGATAATAAGCTGCAGGTAACAAGTAAGGGTGTTTCCGGCACAAAAGAATTACGTGTAAGACGTATTCATAAGAAGAAGGCGGATCCTGCCGCGGAAGCCTCTGAGGCTCCCAAGGCTTCTGAGGCCGCATCTTCAAAGGAAGCTGCTAAGGTTGTTAAGCCTTCAGAGAAGGTTGAGAAGAAAGCGCCTTCCAAAGAGAAAGAGGAGACCAAGAGCACTGAGCCAAAGCCGACCGTAAAGGGGACTGTTAAGACTTCCAAAGCGGCTTCGGCCGAGGAGGTCGAGCCTAAGGAGCAGAAGGCGAAGGTAAGTGAGCCCGTAAAGGAAGCGGAAAAGCCGGCACCTGCGCCTAAGGCGGAAGAGAAGCCTTCCAAGAAGGAAACGGCAGACGTTGCCAAGGAAGAGAAGGCCGAGAAGAAGGCTGAGCCCGAGAAGAAGGAAGCAGGTAAGGCTGAGACTAAAGCGGCCGCTCCTTCCATCGACAGGACCAAGATCTCCTCTGCCGTCGTCGCCATGCCCGAGACCGTAAGAACTTCTACGATCATTCCGGAGAAAAGATACGGAAACAGGAACGGCGGCTACCAGGGTTCAGGATACAGAAACGGACAGGGCGGTCAGAACAGAGGCCCGAGACCTCAGGGTCAGGGCGGATTCAGACAGGGCGGTCCCGGTAAGCCTGCCGGCGGATTCGGTAAGGATAAGGACGAGGAGGGCGGTAACAGCCATCCTTCGGCAAGAAGGGCTCCGAAGCCTAAGAATGATGCTCCGATAGAAGAGGTTAAGAAGAGCAGGACATCCTATGCCGAGAAGTCCGCTTTCGATAAGAAGCACGACGACAGAGATCGTGACAGACAGGGTAATAACGGCGACAGACGTCTCAAGAACAGAGGCAGTCAGTTCGGCGGACGTATGTCTTCCGGCGATGAGGAGTATGATGATTATTCATACGGCAGAAAGAAAAAGAAGAAGAATTCTTATGATGATTCCGCTTCTGTCGAGCAGACGATCACGGAGATCCAGATCCCTGCATTCATTACGGTTAAGGATTTCGCGGAAGGTATCGGCAAGAAGTCATCCGATGTCATCAAGGAACTCATGGTCAAACTCGGCGTAATGGCTACCATCAACCAGGAACTCGATTTTGATACCGCATGCCTTCTCGCTGACGGCTTCGGGATCAATGCGACACTTCTCGAAGAGAAGACTGAAGAGGATATCCTCATTGATGACGATGACGATAAGATCACGGAGAATATGGAGACAAGACCTCCTGTAGTCGTAGTTATGGGTCACGTTGACCATGGTAAGACATCACTCCTTGATAAGATCAGAGCATCATCCGTAGCATCGGGTGAGGCCGGCGGTATCACGCAGAAGATCGGTGCTTATACCGTAAGAGTCAAGGGCAGACAGATCACATTCCTCGATACACCGGGTCACGAAGCGTTTACCACGATGAGAGCCAGAGGTGCTCAGGTAACGGATATCGCTATCCTCGTTGTCGCTGCCGATGACGGTGTCATGCCTCAGACTATCGAGGCTATCAACCACGCGAAAGCTGCCGGAACGGAAATAATCGTTGCCATCAACAAGATAGATAAGCCCGGTGCCAATCCCGATAAGGTAAAGCAGGAGCTCACACAGTATGAACTCATTCCCGAGGAGTGGGGCGGTTCCACTATCATGGTACCCGTATCCGCTAAGCAGGGGATCGGTATAGATGATCTTCTCGAGAACGTTCTCCTTGTAGCGGATGTTCTCGAATTGAAGGCTGATCCCAAGCGTCAGGCTAAGGGTACGGTCATCGAGGCTCAGCTCGATAAGAGCAGAGGTCCTGTAGCAACCGTCCTTGTTCAGAGAGGTACTCTGAAGCAGGGTGATTCGGTCGTTTGCGGCGCTATGATCGGTAATATCAGAGCCATGTATGACGACAAGGGCGATACCATCAAGAAGGCAGGTCCTTCCATTCCTTGTGAGATCTTAGGTCTTCCCGAGGTTCCTTCGGCAGGTGAGACTCTCTACGCCGTTAAGGATGAGAAGATGGCAAGACAGCTTGTCGAGAAGAGAAAGATCAAGCAGCGTGAGGAGCATATCAGAAAGAGCTCCAGAATGAGCCTTGAGAATCTGGCGGCACAGATGGCCGAGGGTAATGTAAAAGACCTCAACCTCATCGTTAAGGCTGATATCCAGGGTTCTGTCGAGGCTGTTACCCAGTCCTTCGAGAAGCTTTCGAATGAAGAAGTCCGCGTTAAGGTTATCCACGGTGCGGTCGGTGCGATCAACGAGTCGGATATCGTCCTCGCTGATGTATCGAATGCCATCATCATCGGATTTAACGTTCGTCCCAATGCCATCATTACCGAGAAGGCTAAGGAGACAGGCGTAGATATCAGGCTCTATGATGTTATCTATAAGGCAACCGAAGATATAGAGAAGGCCATGAAGGGTATGCTCGAGCCTACGTTCGAAGAGGTTGTCTTAGGTCATGCCGAGATCCGTGAACTGTTCAAGGTAAGCGGTGTAGGTACGATCGGAGGATGTTATGTAACAGACGGTAAGATCGTCCGTAACTGCGGCGTAAGGATCCTTAGAAACGACATCGTTATCCACACCGGTGAACTCGCGTCACTCCAGAGACTTAAGGATTCCGTAAAGGAAGTACAGTCAGGATTCGAGTGCGGTCTCTCCGTTGCCAACTATAACGATATCAAGGTCGGAGATATCATCGAGGCGTTTACGAGCCAAGAGGTAGAAAGAGATGCGTAGAAACAGGGCCGAGATAGTCGGCGATGAGATGAGAAAGGTCATGCAGGATATCATAAGCAATGAGCTTAAAGATCCGAGAGTACCTTTGCTTACATCGGTCACGCAGGTTAAGATGACCCGCGATCTGTCTCATGCGACTGTTTTTGTGTCGGTGTTCGGAACTGATCAAGATAAGAAGGAGGCCCTTGACGCCATTGAAGGCGCCACGGGCTTTATCCGCTTTCAGATGTGTAAGAGGATCAATTTAAGGCTCGCTCCCGAGCTTCATTTCAAATTGGATAATACACTTGATGAAGCGATGAGGATGGACGCTCTGATCGATAAGGCATTGGCAGATGATAAGGCCAAGAGGGAAGAACTCGGTATCGAAGAAGAGGATACCGATAGTAAGGACGAAGAGTGATGAAGAGTATCTATCTTGAAGGTGCTTCAAGAATGGCAGGTCTCATTATCGATGAGGCCGAGAAGCTTCGTAAAAGCGACGGTGCAGTTCTGGTCTTTCCTCATAAGAGCGTAGACGGTGACTGCATCGGTTCTTCATGTGCGTTAGCATCGGTCTTCAGAAGTCTCGGGGCAAACGCATGGGTATGCATGCCCGAGAAGATCCCGAACAACATGTCTTTCCTCGGTGTTGACGATCTGCTGTTCTATCCTCCTGAAGGTTTTCTTCAG
Organism: Mageeibacillus sp. UBA6980; assembly: GCA_002450095.1. GTDB lineage: Bacteria > Bacillota > Clostridia > Saccharofermentanales > Saccharofermentanaceae > Saccharofermentans. Next base: position 53,136 of record DJYK01000019.1, read on the forward strand.
GGCGATATGCTCGTAAACGGCAAGCACTACGAGACGGCTTTCTCGGTGGACTGCACCGAGGGACACCGCATGGGAGCAAACGGCAAGATCTTCGAGTATTACGAGGATGCTTACGACATTGACCATCACGAGGTAACACATCTTTCCGATCCTCTTAAATGGATCGAACCCAAGGCGTCTTCGGCATGTGAGATGGTCTTTTACGTGATATCGCAGATAGCAAAGATCAAGGGCGTCGAGCTCTCTTTGTTGATGGATCAAAGATGTGCCGGATGTCTTATGGCGGGTATCGTAACAGATACCGGAAGGTTTACTTATACCAATACCAGACCGGAGACACTCGAGACAGCAGGTGTCCTCATGGAGCACGGCGGAGACATTACCAAAGTCTGCTATAACCTTTTTGATATGAAGACTCCCGAGGAGTTTGCCATATCGAGTGCAGCCTGCTCATCCGCGATGTTTTACTGTAACGGCAGGCTTGCCATAGTCAAAGTCCCGCAACGGATGTTTAAGCAGTATAACGCGGGTTCCGATGATATCTCCGATGTCGTATCGAGACTGCGTGATATCGGCGGCGTCGAATTCGCCTGTGTTCTCCGTGAGACTGAAAACGGCACAGTACGCGGCAACTTAAGATCGAAGACCGAGTTTGACTGCTCGGAGTTTGCAGAAAGATTCGGCGGCGGCGGACACAAACGAGCGGCCGGGTTTACCGTTGAAGGTATCGATATAGATGAACTTTGTGATCAGATCATAAGAGAGGCATCGGCATTCTTATGAGTCATGACGGCATAATCCTTCTCGATAAGAAGAAGGGTATTACTTCAATGGCTTCGGATAATTTCATTAAGAAGCTTATGGGTACGCGTAAGGCCGGTCACAGCGGTACGCTCGATCCTTTCGCGACGGGGCTTCTTCCCGTATTTACGGGAAATGCCCTCAAAGTCATGCGCTATACCGATGATTACGATAAGGCATACGACTGCACTGCCGTATTCGGACAAAGGACCTCGACGATGGATCCGGAAGGGGAGGTTATCGCTTCTTCGGTCCTTTACGGATCTTCCGATGAATTCGCTTCGATAAGGGATTCTTTTGATAAGCTTTCAAAGATCACATCCCAGGTACCGCCGAAGTTCTCGGCCAAGAAGATCGACGGGCGCAAAGCATATGATCTGGCAAGATCCGGCGCAGATATTCAGATGCCTTCTCACAAAGTTAAGATCCATTCGCTCGATATCACGGATATGAGCTTTGAAGACGGGAAGATATATGTCGATCTTCACGTATCATGCTCCAAGGGAACATACATCAGATCCCTGTGCGATGACGCCGGCGAGATGACCGGATTTCACGCTTATGCTCTTGAGTTGAGAAGAACGAATGCGGGTCCGTTTGACATAAAAGATGCGCATACCGAAGAGGAGCTTCTCAAGATGGCGTCGGATGAGGATTATTCATTCGTTAGACCGAGGGAAGAAGCGGTGGCGGGACTTCCCCGTATAAGTCTCGATAAGGATCAGTACGCCGACATCAAGCTCGGTAAGAAGATCTCATCCGGTCCTTTCGGTGATCTTGAAGACGGAGTTCGCGTGTCTTCCTGGCATGAAGGGGAACTTATCGCCGTTCTATACAGGGAAGGGGACATAATGAGGATAGAAAGGATGCTCTCGATTTGACAGGCGATATCACGACGATCTTTTATCCGGATACCCTGCCGTACTCCCACAAGGGACGTGCCGTCGCGCTCGGCTTTTTTGACGGGATACATCTGGGGCATAAGCAGATAATAAGGAAGACCGTAAAGGAAGCGTGCCTTCAGGACCTTACTTCCACGGTCATAACTTTCACCAATTTCCGTAAAGGGGAGAATGGGCTTCTGACGACTGTTGAGGAGAAGCGCGAGATCCTCTCGGGACTTGGCGTGGATGAACTTCTGGTGCTTGATTTTGACGAAGTGAAGAACATGAGCGCCGAAGATTTTCTTAATGAGATCATTAAGGTGAAGCTCTCCGCGAGATCGTTGTTCGCAGGTTCGGATTACAGGTTCGGGAAGAACGCTTCCGGGGATGCGGCCATGCTTCAAAGATTCGGTGATGAGACCTCGACGGAAGTTACGATCTTCGAGCCTGTCGGGTTCGGGGAGCAGAACAGGCGTCTGTCTTCGACCTGGTTAAGGGAAGCGGTCAATGATGCTGACATGGAGCTTTACAGTTCTCTTACAGGCGGGACGAATTTCTCATATCAGGGCAAGGTCCTGCACGGAAAGGAGCTCGGACGCCGTATGGGCACTCCGACTGCCAATATAGAAGTCCCCGAGGAGAAGATAAAGGCCAGGTTCGGTGTATATGTATCAAGGATCATACTCGGATCGAGGAAACTTTACGGCGTGACCAATGTCGGCTTAAGGCCTTCGGTCGATGATGGGGGAACTGTCAACGCCGAGACATTCATATTTGATTTTGACGATGACATCTACGGCGCGCGCATCAAGGTCGAGCTTCTGGGATTTATACGACCGGAGGTCAGATTCGATTCAATTGAGGCATTATCGAGGCAGATCGCTTCAGATAAGGAAAGTGCAAAGACATGGCTTGTAAAAAGGGGTATAATCAACCGCATATGATGAGGTGCTTATATGTGTATGAGTGAAGTCAGGTTTCCTTTTATCGGTCTGACGTTTGATGTGGATCCGGTCGCATTCTCGATCGGTTCATTTCCTATCTATTGGTATGGTCTTCTGATCGGCCTCGCAATGTTCCTTTGCGGTTTCATTGCGGTAAGACAGAGCAAAGCCAACAGATTCTCGGAGGACATCGTATATGATGTTCTGCTCGTATGCCTTCCTTCGGCGATAGTCGGTGCAAGGCTCTACTATGTTATCTTCAACTGGGATTACTATTCGGGCGATATAAGGCGTATCTTTGATACCCGTTCGGGAGGACTTGCCGTATACGGCGGTATAATTGCCGCAGTATTGGGATGCTTTATACTCACCAAGGTCAGGAAGATCCCTTTCTCCACCGTTCTCGATTACTGTATCGTTTATATCCCTCTGGGGCAGGCGATAGGACGCTGGGGCAACTTCTTCAACGAGGAAGCCTTCGGAACGACTACGACACTTCCGTGGGGAATGACATCCGAGAAGATCAGTTCTTATCTTGACAGATACTGTCCGAATCTCGATCCTTCGATGCCGGTACATCCGACTTTCCTCTATGAATCCTTATGTACGCTCACGATATTCATTATCCTTCTGATCGTAAGAGAGGCGAGCACAAGACGCTTTGACGTAACCGCCTGTTATATGATCCTTTACGGGATCATAAGGTTCTTCATAGAAGGACTTCGCACGGATTCGCTTTATATCGGGAACACAACGATAAGGACTTCCCAGGCGCTGTCGCTCGTGCTCGTGTTTGCGGGTCTTGTGATCGTGATCATATCTCATTACAAAGAGTGGGAGAGACTTCCTCTGCCGGAATCGGCTTTTAAGGAAAATACAGCATCTTCAAAGAAAGCTTGATATGCCGGGTAAATCAGGAATAGAGAAACTTCGCAATACGCAATACTTCAGAAAGGTCGACTACTATCTCATAGTACCGATCTTTCTGATAACCGTTATAGGCATATATGTACTCAATCAGGTACTTAAGGACGGATTCGAAGCGTATCCGAATAATCTTTACAGGCAGATAGGCGCTGCCGTTGTGGGAATGGCTATTACTGCCTTTCTGTGCGTCATGGACACACAGATACTTCGAGTGTTCGGCTGGGCTGTATACGGAGTCTCACTTTTCCTGTTGCTTCTGATTCCAATCGACGGCTATGACCTCACTTGGAAGTGGGGAGCGGATTCGTGGCTCAATCTTCCGGTCATCGGTAATTTCCAGCCTTCGGAGCTTATGAAGATCGGACTCGCCATGGCGGCTGCCGATATCTTCGAGAGGATACAGAATAAGACGGTGTCGCTCATCAAAGGGCTCGGACTTCTGGCTCTGACGTATGCGCCGCCGATGCTTCTTATTCTGAGCCAGCCCGACTTCGGAACAGCGATGGTTATCGTTTTCTCGTTCGTCTGCATAGTCTTCGTCTGGGGATTGAAATACAGATACTTCCTGCTCGCAGCCTCGGGCATCATCGTTATCGGCGTGCCCTTCGTATGGAATTTCTATCTTAAGGATTATCAGAAGAAGAGGATACTTTCTCTTGTGTTCGAGGGAACGGATCCCGAATCCGAATGGAACCTCGTCCAGTCGAAAGCGGCGATTGCTTCGGGAGGTCTTTCCGGCAACCATACCGGCATCCTCGTAACGGTTCCGGTTAAAGAGAGTGACTTTATCTATTCCGCCACATCGGAGCACTTGGGATTTATCGGTACGACGGCACTCATTATCCTTGCTTTCTTCTTCTTGTGCAGATGTCTTTATGTTGCCGCCCATGCGTCCCGTCCCGCATATTCTTTTATGATCGTCGGACTTGCGGCTTCATTCGCTTTTCACTATATCGAGAATATGGGTATGGCAGTAGGACTTCTTCCCATAACGGGAATCCCGCTTCCTTTTGTAAGCTACGGAGGAACCGCCATGCTCGTTAACTTTATATCTTTCGGGGTAATACTCAATATTTCCATGGAACTTAAATCGTCCTGACGGCAGGCGGCTTTGTCGCATTGTTGCTTTTTGTTCAGTATTGCACAATGTATAATACTGTGCTATATTTAATTGTGTTGGGTACCAACCGCGCAAATCTTATGAACAGGGGGATAGATATGAACAGCCAGTTCAAGAAAGGTGTACTTGATTTGTGCGTGCTTACCATCCTGCGGAAAGGTGACAGCTACGGTTATGACGTAGCTGACACCCTCTCCCGTCGGATACAGATATCCGAGGGAACTGTTTATCCGATACTTCGTAAGCTTGCCTCTGAGGGGTTAGTAAGCACTTATCTCAAGGAATCACAGAACGGACCGCCGCGTAAGTATTATCATCTGACCGACGAAGGCTCGCTGAAGCTTAAGGCGGATAAGAAGGAATGGGATGATTTTACCGAAGCAGTAAAAGGAATATTGGAGGATGAGAAGGCATGACAAAGAAGGAATATATTGACAAGCTCACCAAAGAGCTGGGATCGATGTCTTACAACGATGTCAAGGATATCTTAAGCGATATTGAGGATCACTTTGATGAGAGCATAGAGGCAGGAAAGACGGAAGAAGAAGCCGCTTCAATGTTAGGAGATCCGGTACAGCTCGCATCTGACTATAAGGAAGGTATGACGCTTCCCGTTATAATCAAGAAGAATACATCTTCCGGGAGCAAACCCAAGGCGAAGGAGCCTACATCGGCAACTGTCATGTTTGTTCTTCTGATCACTATCTTCATCGCGATCCCATCCTGGGTCGTACTGTTCGGGATAGTGCTCTCGATGGTACTTATCGAGTTGGCCTGCGTAGCCGGAGCCGTTGCACTGCTCTGCACATGCTGGTTCTACGGAGGATTTATGGTTTCAGGCCTTCTTGCCGGTCTTACGCTCTTGTTCTTCTCCGTATTCGGATTTGCCGTATCTTACTTTGCCGTCAATTATTTTGTTAAGGGGACAAAGTGGTATATCGGTTTTATGAAGAACGTATGGCATAACGGGATCTGAGGGAGGTAATTATGAAAAAGTCTGAGATCAAACTTATTATCTGCGGAATCGCTTCTCTTGTCATATCGGTCATTCTTGCAGTCGCTACGGTAATTGTTTTCTTCGCGAATTTAGCATCTTCAGGGCTTAAGGAGAATATCGTCGAAGGATTCAATACTTTACAGGAATCGGTCGAGAGCGTGACCGGCGATATCGACGCCAGCACGGATGTTGATGTGGAGATCTGATATATTTACCGATTGTTTACGATAATTAAAAGAAGCGGTAATCAAATTAGCTTTACAATCAAGACGGATCGAGCGATCCGTCTTGTTTTATGAAGGAGGATTTACATGCAGCAGTTTGATCATATCGTCAGAGATCCGCTCGGATTACATGCAGAACCTGCAGTTCTTCTCGGGAAGAAGATCAAAGAGTATGAAGGGACGGTCGTTACGATATGTAAAGATGAGAGATCTGCTCTGGCTAATAAACTGATGGCGCTTATAGGTCTCGAGATCAAATGCGGCGATAAGATCACTGTTAAGGTCGAGGGGAAGGACGAAGCATTCGCTGTCTCATCCCTTAAAGAGTTTATGGATGAGTATCTGTGATCTTCCGATAATCTGATATATGAGCAGGGACCGTCAGCGACGGTCCTTTTTTATGCTATAATGTATTGATATTTTGATAAATGGGGATCATTATGAGCGAACAGATGATATTGAAGACCAATGGTCTGTATAAAAGATACGGGTCGAAGAATATACTTCAAGATGTCAGTATAACCGTAAATAAGGGTGATATTTACGGACTTGTAGGGAAGAACGGTGCGGGCAAGACCACGCTTATGCGTATCCTTACAGGACTTCAGGTTCCGACCGAAGGGACTGTCGAGTACGGTTTTGACAGAAAACGTCTGGGATCGGTAGGTGCTTTGGTTGAGCTTCCTTCCATATATTCGGATAAGACGGCCAGAGAGAATATTGTCTTTCAATATATTAATCTCGGATTGAAGCCGGACAACTCGATAGACGATCTTCTGAGGCTTGTCGGACTTCACAATACCGGCAATAAGAAGGTCGGGAAGTTCTCTCTCGGTATGAGACAGAGAATGGGGATCGCCATGGCAATGGTGGGAGATCCCGATGTGCTCATACTTGATGAGCCCATTAACGGTCTTGATCCGGAAGGAATAATAGGCGTCAGGGATCTTCTTCTGAGCCTAAACAGGGACAAGGGCATTACGATAATCATCTCGAGTCACATACTCTCGGAGCTTGCCAAGCTCGCCACACGGTTCGCGTTCATCGGCGACGGTAAGATATTAAGGGAGAATACTGCTTATGATATAGAGCATTCGGGAGAGAAGTTCCTTCTGGTTAATTCCGACAGGAACGAGGATCTTAAGGTGCTTCTTAATTCGAAAGGATTCAATGCCGAGACTGATTCTGCTCCGGGTATGGTTACGGTTCACTCGGATTCATCCGTAACGGATATTGTTCTTATAGCTCATGAGGAGGGAATCGTCATAACCGAGATCAAGACGACCGAGACTGATCTTGAGGACTACTATATCGGGATCGTCGGAGGGGGAAGAAATGCCTGAGCTTTTAAAGTTTGAATATTTAAGGATACTCAAGAGTAAGATGATCTGGGTCATGATCGCGATAAGTGCAGTGCTCCCCGTTCTCGCTGTTATCGGGGTTCAGCTGATCCTTGTGCTCATGAACGGTGAGATGACATTCTCGCTTACAAAAGGCAACGAGAGATTCATAAGCTGGTTCGTCATCTCTTATTTCTATGAGAGGCTTCCGATTTTCATCGCTTTGTTTACACCGTTGTTTATAGGAAGAGATTACAAAGACGGGTTTATAAGAAATAAGATCACTGCAGGGCACACCAGATTTCAGGTCTTCTGTTCCGCAGTTATCACACAGGCGTCGGTAACTGTATGCCTTTGCGTGGTATATATCCTGTCGGGTATCATCGCGCTCCTTCTCACAGGTCACCTTGATCTCAATCACGGTGAGATGATCATGAGGTGCCTGGTCCTTACGTTGTCTTTGACGGCAACGTCGGTTCTCTTTGCCGTCATCTCGCTTCTTATCAAGAGTCGTGCCGGCACGGTCGTTATCTGTGCTGCGTTTATATTTGTCTCATCGACGGCGGCTCCTGCCGTAACGACATTCAGTTACAATCATAAGATGATAGACCAGTACGAAGAGGTCTATACGGATCAGCTCGATCTGTTTAATGAATCCGAATTTAATAAGAAGGATTTCTTCAATGCGGGTTGGTATATACTCCATCCGGTCTATGAAGTGACAAATGCGGGCCTCGGACCGGAGTTCGTAAAGACCACATCGTCTTTTTCTCTTATGGAAATGGACAATCTGTTCGAGTATAACGAGAAGATCGCAAGAACGGGCTTTGTAAATCAGATCTATACTATCGTTACCAATAATTACGGTTCATTCCTTTTGACCGAGAAGGATCTTAAGAAGATCGACGGTGCATATGTAAAATCCTCGGTAGCGGGAGCGGAGTATACCGTTAAGAGCCTTGTCTGGATGGCTGTTTATTTTGGCGGAGGGTATTGCCTGTTCAGGAAAAAGAATCTTTTTTGATTTTGATTTTGATAAAGTCGTTGACATAGCTGAATTTGGTGTTACAATTTAATGTGCACTTTAATGCGGTATTATGCCCGATCGCATGAGTTTACTGCCTTTAAGTGCGTCAAAACAGACAGTAAAGGCGGTTTTTAATGGCTATAATTCAAGGCATGTGCAAGAACTGCGGTTCGCTAATTATGTTCGATGACAGGGACGATATCTGTGAGTGCGTTTTCTGTCATTGCAGTTTCCCGTCCAAAGAGGCAGTAGAGATCCTGGGAAATCCCGAAGGAAGGACTTTCCCGAATGAGAAATATGAAGCCGTAGAAGGCGCTTCCAAGCATAATGCGACAAGAGTCTTCTCCACAGAGAGTCTCGAGAAGGAGATCGCGAGGGAGAACTTAAGGAAAGCATCGAGTGAGGAGAATCGTAAGAACGAGTTTGAGGTTCAGGCAAAGGATGTTAAGGCTCCGAAGAAGCTTCTCATCGGAATCATCACCGGTGTCGTGCTTATAATCGGTATCACTCTGGCGATATCTTTTCCTATGTATACGAACAGGACTGCACTTCGGTCTGAAATAACCGCTTCGATCGACAGTGTATTTGACGGAGTTGCATCCGTAGATACGACTTCTGATGAGACAGGTGAGTTTTATAATGGTTTTTCCGTCTTCGGACAAACGTGCCAGTATATGAATGCGGTAACAGATGAATCATTGACAGAGGAAGACGCGAGGACCATTTTCGATAATTATTGTGCCTTAAGGGCAGAGAAGACCGCGAACGGAACAGCTGATGCCTACAACGGAGTGATCACCAAGATCTACTGCGCCGGCGGCTATTACACTGTTACGGGTGCGGAAGGCAATGTGAACATAGTGTTCACGGAAGATTCAGAAGCGGAGGGATAAGACTACGGCTACCAGTAAGAAGACAACGGCAGCAGCCAAGAAGAGCACTGCCAAAAAGACAACTGCAACATCCAAGAAGACGGCATCTGCTTCAACGACAAAAGCAGCTAAGAAATCCGAACCTGCTAAGTCAACGAAGAAGACCGAAGAGAAGACCAAGACTTCTTCCAAGAAGACTTCTGAGACAAAGAGCAAGTCTTCTAAGACAACAACTTCTAAGAAAGCTTCAACCAATTCTAAGGCAGCAACTGCTAAGAAAGCTTCAACCAAGACTTCTGCGGCGAAGACCTCTTCAAAGACATCAAAGAGCGCCTCTTCCAAGGCTGATACGGCAAAGAAGAACTCATCAAAGGCAACCTCTTCCGCATCTTCCAAGAAGACGTCGACTGCTTCAAAGAAGACGACTTCCAAAGCCGAGACTTCAAAGGCTTCTTCCAAGAAGACTGCGGCCAAGGTCGCTTCCAAGGAAGCTCCCAAGTCTGCAAAATCCAAGACGGAGACCAAGTCTAAGGCTGATACCAAGAAGTCTGAGACTAAGTCCAAAGCCCAGCCTAAGGGATCTGCTTCTAAGACTTCCAAGAAAGCCGCATCCGCTCCTGAGGAGAATACTTATTCCGAAGAAGTCGAGATGCTCGCTGCTCAGTTGAAGACTCTTGCTTCCGGAAGAGATAACTCCATTTCGGAGGGAGAATTGGACATCTTCTTTGTTGAGAAGGATGTATCTCCCGAAGTATCGGAGAAGCTTCTGGCTAAGCTTTCATCCATGAAGATCAAGGTCGTTGCCGATGTCGAGGATGAAGACGAGGATCCGCTCCCGGCTTCTTCCGATGAGATAAATGTTGACGACTCCGTAAGAATGTATCTTAAGGAGATCGGTAAGATCCCGCTTCTTACTGCAGAGCAGGAGAAGGAACTTGCTCAGAGAATGCAGGACGGAGACAAGACTTCGAAGGAGACTCTTGTCGAGTCGAACCTGAGGCTCGTTGTTTCCATCGCCAAGAAATACATGAACAGAGGCTTAAGTCTTCTCGATCTCATTCAGGAAGGTAACATCGGTCTTATCAAGGCTGTTGATAAGTTCGATTATTCCAAGGGATTTAAGTTCAGTACATATGCTACATGGTGGATCCGTCAGGCTATTACGAGAGCTATCGCGGATCAGGCGAGGACCATAAGGATCCCCGTTCATATGGTCGAGACCATTAATAAGCTTACACGTGTACAGCGTCAGCTCATTCAGGATCTCGGAAGAGAGCCTACTATCGATGAACTTGCAGAGAAGATGAATATGCCTGTCGAGAAGATCAGAGACATCCAGAGGATCTCTCAGGATCCTGTCTCCATCGACAAGCCTGTCGGTGAAGAGGAGGATTCCCATCTTGTCGACTTCATCGCGAGTGATGAGTACATCTCACCTGACGATGAGGTCTCCAGAGAGCTTCTTAAAGAAGATCTTATCAAGGTCCTCGATCTTCTTACCGAGAGAGAGGCTAAGGTCATCAGACTTCGTTTCGGTCTCGATGACGATAAGCAGAGAACTCTCGAGGAGGTCGGAAGAAGTCTCGGCGTAACGAGAGAGAGAATCAGACAGATTGAGGCTAAGTCTTTAAGAAAGCTCGGAAGATCTTCTTATGCCAAGCGCCTTGAGGGATATACCGACTAAGGCCCGCCGATGTCATTAGGCTGGCGCAATCACTCTTTCTATAAAGGATTTCAAACAGACAACGCTTTGGATTTTTCAAAGCGTTCATCTTTTGATCACGATGTAATGCTTGAGCGCATCTATCCCGGCAGGCTGATATTGCCGATGCTCCAGCATTACGGAGATGAGTGTGTTCCCGTAGTAAACCAAGGTGACAGTGTGACAATAGGTCAGTGTGTCGGAGCGCCTGCTCCGGGCACCATGGCCGTTCCTATTCACAGCGGGATATCCGGCAAAGTCACGAATATCAAGCCCATACTGCTGCCTGACGGCAGGATGTGCCGTGCCGTCTTTATCGAAGGCGACAGGAAGAGGACTTTCCATCCGTCGGTAAGACCCAGAAATAACGTTAATGTCAGTGCTTCAACGGTCATGGGGATCGTGCGTGACGCAGGCATTGTAGGCATGGGAGGCGAAGGTGTTCCGACCATAGCCAAGATCAACAGAGCGAGAAGACTGAAGGTAAAAGAATTACTCGTAAACTGTCTTCAGAGTGAACCGTACGCTGATTCCGATGCTCTGATACTCGGTGAATATGCCGACCATGTCATAATGGGAGCGGTAGCCGTTGCCGGTGCTTGCGGCGTCAAGATTATCAACATCCTGATATCCAAGGACAGGAAAAACGAGATAACTTCATTGAGAAGTGCGATGGAGAGGAGTTTCTCGAAGTATTCGGGTTATGCTTTTAATCTGATCTATCTTAAACCGAGATTCCCCCAGGGCTATTACCGAATGGTGGCCAAGGCCTTATATGATGCCGACCTCGAAGAAGGCGAGAGTCTCGAGAGCAGGTGCGGGGCAGTCCTTTTTAACTGTGCCACGGTCCATGCCTGCTGGAATGCCATCTCGGAGAGTATGCCCCTGACCTCAAGGGTCATAAGCATAAGCACTGAGGAAGGTATCCGCCATAATGTTCAGGTTCCGATAGGTACCCCCGTATCGGAACTGTTCGATACCATAAGCGGCGTCCGTGGTTCATCCAAAATGATCATATGGGGCAATCTGCTTACCGGGATCGTCATTGACAGACCGGATATGGTTCCGATAATCAAGACTACTTCCGGCATAGGTATAATCGCTGAAAGGAACGATGCGGTCGCGCCCTGCTACAACTGCGGAAGATGCTCTGATGTGTGTCCTGAAGGTCTCGAACCCTCAATTCTGTATAAGCTCATTAACGAGGGAAAACAGAAGGAGGCTGTTAAGTTCGGTGTAAGGAATTGTATAAACTGCGGCGCCTGTTCCTATATATGTCCTTCGGGCATAATGCTGTCCTCGTGCATAGGAAGATACAGGGCTTCGCTTAAGAATACATCCCTGTCTCCTTTTATAAGTGTAGGCGACAGACAATGGCTCGATGATGTGTCGTTGCTGTCGGCAGATCCTGTTAATCATTCAGAGAAGAGGAGTGCCGTGAGTGACTCGATCACGCTTCCTTTTGAAGGGTGGGAGAGCGAATGAATACAGCCGCACCTTACATCAATACGGATAAGAACGTTCTCTATATATCGTCCGCTCATCTCGTGTCGCTTGTTCCCGTTATGGCCGCTGCTGTCATATACTATGGGATCCGTGCCGCAGTGCTCATCGCTTTTTGCGCGCTGGTCTTTGCTTTGTCTGATGAACTGTGTTCGAAGATCTCCGGCAAGGTCTATGCGAGGGATCTGAGCTCGCTGTTCTACGGAGCCGCTTATGCATTGCTCCTTCCGCCGGATACTCCTCTATACATCGCTCTTACGGGTGTGTTGTTCGGTTCGATCGCGGTAAGGCAGCTGTCAGGAGGAAGAGGCTCGGCTTTGTTTAATCCCGCTGCCGCCGGAAGATTCTTTATAAGGTTGGTCTTTCCGGGCAACGAGACTGCTTTTGCCGCTCCGGGGGCTGACAGACTTGCGGTAAGAAGCCTTCTATACGGTCCTGAAGGCACGGTAAGTTTTGACCTTTCCGATTATTCGACTTCCGAGATACTCGCCGGAAGATTTCCGTCATTTATCGGAACGGCCTGCGTGTTCATGATACTTGCCGGAATGATCTATCTTATTATCAAGGGCGTTCTCAAGGCATATATACCGGTAAGTTATATAGCGATGCTAAGTATTTTGCTTTTTGTATGTGACGTATATCTTGATACTTCAAGGTCATTTATATTTGCAGTTACCTCAGGGATACTTTTTTCCGGCGTATATCTTCTTAACGACGATGAGACAACCAGGTCATTTGGCCCGATATCGATATTTCAGGCATTTATCTGTGCTTCGTTTACGGTGCTTATGTCGTTCAAGACAACAGGGATCGATCTGATCGTGATCCCTGTCCTCATATCCGACATTCTCACCGGTATCCTCTGTTATATCGAGAGGGTAATAAGAAGAGAGGGGGAGGGAAGACTTCATGCTGGATCGTAAGAGCATCATAAGGTTTTCCGTGGAGGCTCTGCTGATGGCAGCGGTATCCGTCCTCGTTCTGATACTCGGTATCTTCGCGACAAACAGCAGTGAGTATCGAAGACTCCAGTCCGGATATTTTGAAGAGTTTAACAGCGTCCTCGATGCCTATTCGTATCAACCTGTGCAGTCGTCGCTTATCTACGGCTACAACGGAATAACAGGTGTATATGAGGGCTCCGACATCAACGGTAATCCTATCGGATTTGTAGTCGAAGTGGAGGTTACGGATCGCATGACCGGCAACCCTCTCTGCCTTCTTGTGGGCATCGACTATAACACTTCCCAGTTGACCGGTATCGGAAGATCATCCAAAGATGACGGATCGTCTTCAATAACCGATGAAGACATAGCGGCTATAGAAGCACAGGCGGTCGGACTTCCGGTTCCGATGGCTTACGGCGCGGAGGCTGACAGTCTTAACCAGGATACATCGGATCAGTTAAGACTTCAGGGATTAAACGACGGTGTTTACTATGCGCAGACACTGACCGCTGACCGTTCCGGATATATCGATTATGTAGAGATGAATATCGAGAACGGGATGATAACCACAGTCCAATGGGACGCCTTCAATGTTGATATGAACATCAAGAACAGAAGACAGTCTTCACTCGACGGCGTATATGAGGTGTCGGGTCTGAACTGGGCTTCGCAGTCTTATATACTCTGTCATGCTCTGATGGATGTTCAGAATCCTGATCTTCTGGCTATGAAATCAGACGGTACGACTGATATCATCGAGGGAGTTACGGTCAATATCAGGATCTTCTGTAACCTCTGTATCGAGTGCATCGAGAACTCCAGAGCCGGATTCGATAAGGATATGTATAACGCCGGACTGCAGCAGATCGTTGATGATCTGTTTGCGGCAAGTTTTGAAACTCTCGGAGTCGTAAACGACGACGGTTTTATAGTCTTCTCTTTCGAAGATTATCCCGGCGTGTTCCTGGGCGAAGACGGCATTCAATTGAACGTCAGACAGAAGATCACGGGAGATATGACCGACTATTCGGATTTTGATTCGTCAGAGGCGGACGGCGGTGAGGATTTTGCCGATAATATCAGTGCTGAAGACGGTGTAAGAACAGGGGATACCTCTTACGAAGCGGACAGCATCGACGGTCTCCCGATGACGGAGATAAACAGCTATATAGACGGAATAGACGGCAGACTGAGACAGACTTCCGATATCGTTACGGCGATAAACACCGCCTACAAATTCCTTAAAGATTATCTTAACTGGATGGCCTGATATGAGCATGATAGATACTTCAAACAATTCGATAAAGAATTCTCCTTTCAAGGATCTGTCTTCAGAAGGTGAGGTTCCCGCTAATCCTTTCGACGGGATCTCCAAGATGAAGGAAGTCAGGAAAGTTTATTTAAGCTCCAGGTCATCGGTCTTTCTTGCTATGCTTTTGGTGGCGTTGTGCCTCATGATCCCGCCCTTTAACGGAGATCCGAAGGCATTCCTCATCAGCATTCTGATCAATCTCGGCATAGCCTTAGGATTTATCCTGTTCTGGTCATTTACTCTGAGGTTCATCGAGAACCCCGAGATAATGCCTCTGTCTATAGCGATCAATATAGTTCCTGCCGCGGTCCTCGGGATACTTCTTAACGGACGCGTGTCGTTTACGGGACTGATCCTCTTATCATCGGGGGTCTCCTGTCTTTCTCTTATCAGCTCCGATACCGCGAAAGCGCGCAAGCTTAACAGATCCGTTCCCGAAGGATTTACCGGGATAGATTTTCTTAGCGGCGAGATGATCAAATACGATGAGTTTATAAAACCCGACATAACAGGGGAGATATTGATCCCTTCGGCATTCGCGGTCTCAGCCGCTTTGTTGAGCATCCTCTTAACTTCATTTATTGCCCCGTCTTCCGGGGCCGGCTTAAGGATACTAGCAGGTTCAGTCTTCCTTATGCTCGAGTCCTTCATTGTAAGTAAGATAAGCGGTAAAGATATCCTTCTTACATCTGCCAAGCAGGCTGACGCTTCCCGTGTCCCTTCTTACGAGCGCAAGGCTTTAAGAAGTTTCATCCTCAGACGATCAAGGTATATAGCAAGCTTTGTCATCATCGGAACGAGTTGTCTTCTGTCTGACTACATCAACAGCCGTTTCCAGCTTAATATGCCTTATATCAAGCACATCGCATGTGTCCTGATGATCTTCGTGTTCGCCTTTATCAGAGGCCGCCACACCAAGCACCGCATCCAATATGCAGTAGAGCTCGGAATAATCTATTCTCTGGGAACGGCATATATCTTCACGATATCGGATCTCATCCTTATAGGGCTGTTTTCCTTCGGCGCCGATTTCCTCATAACGAGCGTACTGTTTGTGCATAACAGGCGACTCATCGTATCCGAAAGGAGCCCGTATATAGCCGGTATGCCTCTGGAACTGATGACAGTCTCGTTCATTATCATGATATGTGATACAGTAATGAAATATTGGGGCATCGCCTTATTCTGATAATGTGGTATAATTATCTTCGCGACTTGATTGTATAGCTCAGCTGGATAGAGCGTTCGCCTCCTAAGCGAAAGGCCGGCGGTTCGAATCCGCCTACGATCACCATTTACCCCCGAGTTTGTCGATACGACATACTTAGGGGTTTTCAATTTCTTTGACAAATTCATTCGTAATCAGCCATTAGTAAAACGGTGCTGTAGGAACGGTTAAGATTAAGCTATAATCTTAACCATAAAAGGAGG
>DJYK01000004.1 GCA_002450095.1 Mageeibacillus sp. UBA6980
CGAGTTGGTCAACATTTCAGTCACTACAGCCCTCTCAGTGACCAAAAGTGTGACTGGTTGAACGAGTTGGTCAACATTTCAGTCACTACAGCCCCCCGATGAAAAAGTTATTATATTATTATAAATAAAAGTAGTAAACAACAAGCGCTATAATAACGGCATAAAGATTTTGGAGAATGAATATGCTGTACATAATGAGACATGGCAGGACTGACTGGAATGATCTTCGTAAGCTTCAGGGGAGAACGGATATCCCGCTTAACGAAGAGGGGAGACGGATGGCTCATGAGGCTTCTGTGAAGTATTCGGCGCTTAAGATTGACAGGATATACTGTTCAACACTGGTCCGAGCTGTTGAGACTGCGAAGATCTTTGCCGCAGATAAGGATATACCGATCATAGAAGACGAGAGGTTAATGGAGATGTCGTTTGGGATATATGAAGGGACGGAACGAAGCTTCGAGATCCCCGATTGTCCCATTAACGTTCTGTTTCAGGATCCTGAAGCATATAAGGTCCCGGTGGAAGGCGGGGAGAGTTACGAGGAATTGTACAGAAGGACCGGGTCCTTCCTTCAGGATATAAAACCTCTGCTGTCCGGCGGAATGAATATCCTCGTTGTCGGGCACGGTGCGATGAACCGCTGCCTGATAAGTCAGATCAAGGGCATTCCTCTCAAGGATTTCTGGTCAGGATCCATCGAGAACTGCCGTATCGAAGAATTCGATAACGATTGGCTTAGTAAGAACAATGATCCGATGCCCTGATAGTTTACATTTTTATTTATTAACTAAAACTTCCCACATCGAAAAAGGTGTTCGAACCTTGAAAACTCAATAATTCAGACAATAAATGAGTTCACGGCAAACTTATGAGAACAGTAAGAAAAACATCGGTGTTTCCGGCACCTCGCGAAAAGGTTTTCGAGAAGCTGCAGCAGCTTCAGACACTTCAGTATATAGCGTCGCCCTATGCGACGTTCACACCTGTCAATCCTGACGATCCGATGGTGTGGCAGGTCGGCGCAAGCTCTTCGTATCGTTTCAAGATGTGGGGGATAATTCCTTTCGGAATTCACACGATAAATATCGAGAGGTTTGATATCGACGAAGTTCGAAGTCGTGAGGGAAATAAGTTCGTTCCAACGTGGAATCACAAGATCTGTCTTCCAAATCCGGGGCAGAGGAAATAGGATGAATACTCGTATATTCAAGTGGCTATGACGATACTGAACAGCATTGAAACAGAAAACAGTGAGTATGCTCCGTTGGAATCAGTGCGTGACAATTATCCTAAATATGTGCTTACACGAGATAGTCTTATACAGAGAAGAAACGGATCTTATGTTTATTAATAATTCACAATTAGGCTAAACTTTGAAAAAGAGTTTTGTTGATAATAATTACAGTTTTAATACAAAACAAGCAGCAAAGAGAACTCGGCGTTTTTTTGTGTGCGAAAAGGAGGTTTAAATGAGATTTTTTTCTAAAATTGGCAAGAGATTGCTGGGTGTGCTGGTATCAGCATCAATGGTATTCTCTTTGGTGCCTGGGATGGCTACAATAGCTGACGGCGAGCATCAGATTATCAATACGATTTCAGATGTGGTCGAGCTGTCTATTACAAAGGAGGGAAACGCAATTACTTCTGCAAGCAGTGGTGATGTTATTACACTTGCTGTTGTAGGGACACCACGGGCAGGCGGAACGGGATGGACAACTACCGATTGGTATAACATACAGAGGACTATCACAGTTGACGGCTTAGCTGTTACCGGTAATTCTGGTTCGAGTATTTCTGTTGCTTCTACTGGAGGCGCAATGACGTGGACATTTACAATGCCTGATGAAGATGTATATGTCTCTTTTCCTATGTTGACTGCGGGTTCTACTTTATCAGTTGATACCGGAACTGCTGTTTTCCGTTCGGGAATTTCTAATGGAGGCGATTACTCATTCGTAACAACCGTGAGTGGTGGAACCTATACTGACACCGTCGGTTATCTTGTTTATCAGAACGGAACTAACCTTTATAAAGTTTTTAATGATGATAGTGGCAGTGGTAGGAATTTCAGATTACCTTCCTCCGGAACAATAACTATAAATGATGGAACATATTTCCATATAGGCTTCGGTTTGTTCAGTGATACGGCAACAGGTAGTTTTACTCCTGATAATACTTCTGGAGATATAACTATTTCTTATACATCAACAATAAAAAATGCTCAGACTATTTCAGCCTCTGATGTCAACACGTCCTACGGTGCAACTGATGCGGTTGTTGGAGCATCTGTTACAACCGGCGATGGAACACTTTCATATTCAGTTACAGACGGTACAGATGTTATCACGGTTGACAGAGACAGCGGCGCTATCACTACAATAAAAGCCGGAATTGCACAAATCGAGATAGTTGCATCAGAAACTGATACATACAGAAGAACAACTGAAACAATTACAGTATTTGTAGATAAAGCAGATTGTACCGTCACTCCTCCTACAGGAAATACCCTTGCTTATACAGAGGCGGATCAGCAACTTATTGTGGCAGGTTCTGCAGAAGGCGGAACGATGCTATATAGCCTTAGCGAAGATGGTGAGTTTTCAGAAGAGATTCCTGTAGCTGCTGACCCCGGAACATACACTGTATATTATGAAGTTGTTGGTGATGAGAATCACAATGACGTTGCCCCTCAGTCTGTTACAGCTACAATTGCCGAGCCCGGAAGTATTGCTGCATCGGTTACAGGATTCGAAGGCGAATACGACGGAGAAGAGCACGGCGTTACAGTAAATGTTACTGATCCTGCAGATGGTGCCGTGATTATGTTCGGTGAAGCCGAGGGAACATACGACCTTGCTGAATCTCCGGCATACACTGAAGTTGGAACATACACAGTTTATTATTCGATTACTGCAACCGGATATGACGATATGACCGGTTCTGTAGTTATCAGTATCCTGGAGCCTGAAGAAGAGCCAACACCTACTCCTGAGGAGCCCGAAGAAGAGCCAACACCTACTCCTGAGGAGCCCGAAGAAGAACCTGTTATCGAAGTAGAGCCGGCTCTTACACCTGAACAGCTTCGTGATATGGCAGTAAGGCATTTCGTAGAGAGATTGTATCTTAACGCTCTTGACAGAGAATATGATGTAGCCGGTAGAGACGGTTGGGTTGACCTTCTTGTAAACAGAAACGGAACGGGTTCTCAGGTTGTAAGCGGATTTGTTAACAGCGAGGAGTTTATTGCGAGAGATTTGAACGACGTTGAATATGTAACTACTCTTTACAAAGCATTCTTCGACAGAGTACCTTCTACCGAAGAACTTGATAACTGGGTCAACGCTTTGTCAGCCGGTGCATCACGTGAGTCGGTATTCAATCAGTTTGTCGTTTCCCCTGAATGGTATGAAGAATGTGCATACTATGGAATTAATCCATAATTAAGCCAAGGAGACAATACTCATATTAGAAGAAGGCTGTGCAAAAAAGATTGCACAGCCTTTCTTTATGGTAGCTTATTAATATTCATTGAAGTTTCTTGCCTGCTTACTTATAATCACTCCTTTTTATATGGCGGATTATATAGCGTGGAACAAATGTTTGCTTTATAATCAGATTATGGAAAAGACTTATATAGCGATCGATCTTAAATCTTTCTACGCATCCGTCGAATGTCGGGAGCGCGGGCTCGATCCTCTTAATACGAATCTTGTGGTGGCGGATGATTCGAGGACGGAGAAGACTATTTGTCTTGCAGTCTCGCCTTCGCTTAAAAGCTTCGGGATCGGAGGTCGTGCCAGGCTTTTTGAAGTCATCGAACGGGTAAGTGAGGTCAACGCCTTACGGAAGATCAACGCCCCCGGTCAGAGGTTTAAGGGGAAGAGCGTTATATATTCCGAACTCACGGAAGATCCGTCGCTGGAGCTCGATTACATCGTGGCCGTTCCTCAGATGGCTCATTATATGAATGTAAGTGCGAAGATCTACGGCATCTATCTTAAGTACGTGGCGCCGGAGGACATATTCGCATACTCCATAGATGAGGTCTTTATAGATGCCACGGATTATCTTCGCATGTATAAGAAGAATGCGCATGATCTGGCGATGATACTTATCAAGGATGTGCTTGAACAGACCGGGATCACGGCGACTGCGGGGATAGGACCGAATATGTATCTTTGTAAGGTCGCGATGGATATCGTTGCCAAGCATATACCGGCTGATAAGGACGGAGTCAGGATCGCATCGCTGGATGTCAGAAGTTACAGGGAGACGCTCTGGGAGCATCGGCCTATACGGGATTTCTGGAGAGTCGGAGGAGGTATAGCGGAACGCCTTGAATCTCTCGGAGCGTTTACGATGGGCGATGTGGCGAGGTTATCCTCTGACGAAGAACACGTAAAGCTCCTTTATGACGAATTCGGCAAGAATGCGGAGCTTCTTATTGACCACGCATGGGGGATCGAACCGACAACCATAGCAGATGTAAAGGCCTACAGACCCGCTAACAGCAGTCTGTCTTCGGGACAGGTGCTGATGAACCCCACAGACCATGAACATACGCGGCTCATAGTATGGGAGATGGCGGATATACTGTCACTCGATCTCGTGGAGAAGGGACTTGTTACGGATCGTATAGTACTTACGATCAATTATGACAGGAAGAATCTTGATTCCGGATATACCGGAGCCGTTACCACCGATTACTACGGAAGACAAGTGCCTTCGCATGCTCACGGAACCATAAACCTTGATTCGTTTACTTCATCCACCCGTAAGATATGCGATGCCGCTATGGAGTTGTTCGACAGGATTACGGACAGAAGTCTTCTGTCGAGAAGGATAACCATAGTTGCCGACAACGTGAAGCGGGAAGAAGATGCTCCCGCGACCTTCAAACAGATGAGCATATTCGATATGGAGGAGCAGCAGGAAGATGACGGCAGGGAGAGGGTTTTACAGGAAGCGGTACTTCAGATCAAGCATAAGTTCGGTAAGAACGCCCTCCTTAAAGGTAAGAATCTTACTGAAGGGGCTACGGCCAGACAGCGCAATGATCAGATCGGAGGACATAGGGCGTGAATATGTATGAAGACTTGATAGATCGTTCCAGACCCGTCTATGAGAGATATCCGCCTATGCCCGTTGAGGAGCGTGCGGCGCAGTTCTCTCCGTTTGCCGCCGTTGTGGGGTACGGTGAGGCCGTGGCCGAGAAGGCAAGATACACCGAGAAGATGGCAGAACTTAATGAAGATGAGATCTATGAGATCGATCTGAGATTGAAGGAGCTTTCCGGGATGATAAAGGATCATCCGCTCGTAAGAGTCTCGTACTTTGTTCCGGACCGAAGAAAGACAGGCGGGGCGTATGAGAACAAGACCTGCAAAGTAAAGAAGATAGATGAATACAGTAACGAGATCGTATTTGAAGATGACACAAAGATACCCGTATCAATGCTTTCTGCGTTGGATATTATAAATACGCAGTGATACAATGTTTATGTTATCAAAAGGGATTTACTTTCCCGAAGATCTAATAATTAAGATTGGAGAGTTTCATATGAGAAAGTTCAGAAAACTCATTGCGGTCCTTCTGGCGGGCGTAGTCATGTTTGCTGCAGTTCCCGTGAAGTCAAATACCGTCAACGCTGATGTTGCCAAGTATGTAGACCGCGAACAGCAGGTTCCCAACTGGCTTGACGGCATCAATTCCTTCCTCGACAGGATCTATTACATCGCATTGGGAAGAGCGACTGATCCGGACGGAAGATTTACATGGTTTAACCATATCATCTACGACGGTTATACGGGAGCCGATGTCGTAAGAGGATTCCTGTTCTCTCCCGAGTTCCTTAATAAGAATTGCAGCAATGAGGAGTTTGTAGAGATCCTTTATCAGGTCATCCTCGACAGACATGCCGATGCCGACGGTATGGCAACATGGACAGCCGCCCTTCGTAACGGACAGTCCAGACAGTCGGTAATCGACGGTTTCTTAGGGTCTGTTGAGTGGACAAACCTCTGCCTTATATACGGTATCCCTTCGGGTAACTCTGCCGAGCCTTCGATCGGCATACTTCCTACTGACAAGAGTAAGTCCTTTGCAAACTGGCTCCATTATTCGGTCTATGCGAGAATGCCGGGTGAAGGTGATGTCCAGAATTGGGCGACTGAGCTCGTAAATCTTCGTATGAGCGGTACTGAGCTCGCACATCAGTTCTTCTTCAGCCCTGAGATAAACAATCTCAGCAACTACGACTTCCTCGTAAGACTCTACAGATGCGTCTTGAACAGGGAGCCGAACGGAGATTTCAACAACTGCCTTAACATGCTTAATAACGGTACGGTTACACGTGAAGCGCTGTTTACGATGTGTGCCGAGTCCGATACATGGGCACAGACATGCGGCGGATTTGCTCTTTTAAGATAAAAGACGTTGACAGGATCGTGTTAACGGGGGGTGCAGGATACTGCACCCCTTTAATTTTCTGTTTATCGCGCGTTATGTTATTATTTATAAGGCTTAACGGCTTCAAATTTCTTTTGTGACCAAAGGTGACGTATGAATAAGAAGAAAACTGATCTCATGTCTGTCCTTAAATATATAGGGTTTATAGCAATCGCGTTTATCATCGGGTTCCCGCATATAGAACTCGCCAGATACTCGATCCCAGGAGCGGATGACTTCTCCTGCGCCAATGCGGTGTCAATATACAGGGAGAACCACAATGTCCTGGCATCGGCGCTCGCATATACCAGGGATGTTTATCAGACATGGCAGGGAACATATACGGGTGAGATCATCATGGGTCTCGAACCTTCCGTAAGGGAATCATTTACGGGTATAAGGATAATCCTTGTTGCCTCGGTTATATTGTTCGTCGCTTCACTTCTGTTCCTCGTATATACGATATGTACAAGATTCTTCGGCCTTACTTCAGGTAAGTCGTGGGCTGTGGGTCTTCTTACGGAGTTCATCGCATTCAATATATCTTTGACCGGTGAGCTCTTCTCGTGGTATACGGGTGCCGCCGTATATCTTTTCCCGCTCATAGGGATGTTCTTCTGTCTCGGCTTCTCCATCAGAAGTTATTTTGATCGCAAGGTCATTTATGCCGTATTAGCGTCTGTGTTCGGTATTATCGGAGCAGGAGGATCTTTGGAGGTTGTGGGCTTCGGCTGCGCTTTCTATCTGGTGCTCCTTGTGGTCTATGCGCTTGGCATAAAGAATATCAGGGCTAACATCAAAAGGGTGCTGTTCCTCACGATACCTTTTGTTCTTACCGTGGCGGGAGCTCTTTTCAATACGGCCGCTCCCGGCAATTTCAAAAGACACGATGCAATGGAGGCTTCGGGATTCGGAGTGGTACCGTCCTTTACTTCAAGTGCATATAATCTCATCACACATATAGGCGGTCTCATTACGGCATATCTTCTGCCTTTGGTCCTTATGATCGTTCTTCTTATCTGTCTTCTGTCGGTATCGAAGACTGTGCTGTCGGGAAAGGGCTTTATAGGTATCCTTGCGGGTGCCGTCTTCGTAAGTATGGTTACGATCTTCCCGGTTATTCTCGGATACGGAAGCTACAATATCGATGCTTACGTATCAAGCACCAGGATCATATATACATTTGATCTTGTTATCGCCATCTGTCTTATCGTGAGCGTATGCGCGTTCTCTTTCTTCATCAAAGGTTATCTCAAGCGCAATAACATCGATGTTAAGGAACAGGCAGTCAAGTCCGTCGTACTCATATCCGCGATCGTCTTACTGTTCTCGGGAGAGGCATTTAAGAACTATAACAACGGAATGTCGATGAAGATCATCGATGACCTTAAGAACGAGAGGATGCAGATCGCTTCTTCGCAGATGACCGATATGTACAGGAAGATCGATGAGGCCGAAGACGGTACCGATGTCATCTTGCAGGAACCGGTCCTGCCGGGTACTGTCCTTTATATCCCTCTTTATATCGATTATCCCGAATACTTTGCCAATCTTGAAGTTGCCGATTACTATAACGTGAACTCATTCTCTCTTTACTGGTATTAAGAGAACAGTATATGAGAACGCTTTGGCAGACCGTTAAAGAATACCGTTCGTTCCTTATATGGTACACGTCGGTATTCGTATTTCTGGTATTTGTCGTATTCTCGAGTTTTTTCCTGTCAGGAAGGACATTTATCTGGTATGCCGACGGGCTTACACAGCATTACAATGCGCTTATATTCTACGGTGAGCATCTTCGGACCGTCTTAAGGACGGTGTTCGTTGAGCACAGCCTTAACATTCCGTCCTGGAGCTTCTCCATAGGTGAGGGCGGGGATATACTGACTGTCCTTAATTACTATGCGATAGGAGATCCGCTGTGTCTTTTGTCGGTGTTCTTTGATGAACACAATATGTACGTCCTCTACGATGCCATCGTGATCGTAAGACTGTACCTCTCGGGATTGACTTTTGCTTATCTTTGTAAACAGACCGGAAGGACTGATACCTTTTCCGTCCTGCCCGGCGCCATATCCTATGTGTTCTGTTTCTGGGCTGTCTTTAACTGCGCGAGACATCCGATGTTTCTTATCCCTATGGTCATGATGCCGCTTTTTATCGCGGGCACCGAGAAGATCCTTAAGGGTGACAGACCGTATGTGCTGTTTTTCTCGGTCTTGATAAGCGCCGTAAGCAGTTTCTACTTTTTTTACATGATGGCAATCCTGACGGTGATCTACACGGCTGTCAGAGTTTTTACTTTGTATGGCAGGGATTATAGGAAGATCTTTAAGGGGATAGGCAGGATGCTTTTATATTCCGTAACGGCCGTGGCGGCTTCCGGAACGGTCTTTCTTCCTGTTCTTTACACATATGCTTCCGACAGCAGGAACTCCGGTATCAATTCGATACGGCTTTTGTACCCCGGGTATTATTATCTCTCGCTTGCCGGGACGATCGTCGCGCCTAATGAGATGTTCTGGCTCTGTCTCTCATTGACTTCCACGGTGATCATCTCGCTGGTTGTCCTTTTTACGTGTAAGAGAAAGTATCTTACGCTTAAGGTCTTATGCATAATAACGGCGGTGTTCATTGCCGTCCCGCTCTTCGGTCAGCTTCTGAACGGTATGTCCTATATGAGCAACAGATGGTGCTTTGCCGCGATACTCCTGTCTTCCTTCACGCTTGTGACCGTTAACGATCTGATGATCTCAAGAAAAGAGATTTATACCAAGATAACGCCCGTCATTGTATCTGTGCTTCTTGTATGGGTCATCCTGTCCCGGGATGTGAAAGATGCCGATGTCATCTGCGCCCTGTTGATAATGGTGTTGTTCGCGATAACTATGTACATCCTGATCCGCAAGGGGGCCGCCGGATCTTCGGGGAAAGCAGCCGTTACGGTGTTTACGGCTTTGTCGGTTGCCGCATCGTCGTTCTTCCTTTTCAGTCCGCTTCAGGGAAATTATGTATCGGAAACGAGGACCCCCGAGCAGATCGAAAAATACTATGATGATGACGGGATAGCCGCACAGGCGCTCCTTTCCGGTGAAGAAGGATTCTACAGGTATTCCGGCAGAGGTCTTCAGATGAATTCTTCTCTTAACAGAGGGGTGTCGTCGACATTCTGCTATTGGTCTCTTACAAACCCCTACAGCATTGAGTTTAACGAAGCGCTGGCACTCAGTAACTATCTTATACACGAGAACAGCAATTACGATAATAGAACGATCCTTACAGGTCTTGCTTCCGTCTTATACTATATGGTCCCCGAAGATCAACAGGCGGTCTTATACGGATATGAGGAAGTTAATGATGTCGCGTATGAAGGTCATAAGATTTACAGAAACAATGAGCCTGTCGGTATCTGTTTTGCCCAGGACGGTGTTATAGACAGATCTTTGTGGGATGAGCTCTCTCCGTCGTTAAGGGAAGAGGCTCTTTTGTACGGCGCGGTGGTGTCTGATGACGACCCGGTCGGATTGCCGCGAATCATTCCCGAGCTTAACAGCGTCAGGAGCGATTATACCTTGGAATATGATGAGTCTCAGATATCCGTGGATGATGACGGAACAATAAACGTCTTATCGTCCGGAGCGACGTTAAGGCTTGTATTTAACGGAAATGAGGATTCCGAGACGCATCTTTTTCTTGATGATATCGTGCTCGAGGATCTGGTAAACGCGACCATAGCGGTCAAGTCATCTTCCGGCATGATCGATTACGTTGAACTTCATGAAGACGGATTCTCATACTATAACGGGCGTCACGATTTTGTTCTCAATCTCGGATACAGTGAAGAACCCTGTGAATGGATACTTCTCTATTTTGCAGATGCAGGCAGATACAGCCTCTCGAATATGGAGGTCTGGAATGTTCCGATGGCCGATTATTCCGGCAGGATCGAAGAGATGAACCGGACGGGTGTCGCAGAAACCCGCATTACGACTGACAGGATCAGTCTTAACGTGTCGGAGGAAAGCGAGAGGATGCTCGTATTCACCATCCCTTATTCGGACGGATGGAAGGCTTATATGGACGGACAGCAGATCGATCTTCACCGCGTCGATGTTAAATACATGGGTTTGGTTTTACCCGAAGGAGAACATCACATAGATCTTGTCTATAACACTCCGTATTTCAAGGCGGGGATGGTGCTCTCGCTTGCAGGGTTTATGGCTTTTGCCGCGGAAATCGTTTTCCTTAAAAAGAAAAGAGTTGTTTCATCTTCCTGATGTGTTATTATTCTCGGGATACTTGATTATCTGTACGGGAGGGCTGTATGAGTAATAAAGTCAAGGATTTTCTGAAGAAGAAAAATATAAATATCTCGGGTAAGACGTATTTTGTAGATGCCATGGGCGGAATGGCTCAGGGGCTTTTCGCATCGCTTCTTGTCGGCACCATTCTCTCAACGCTTTCAAAATACATAGGCATGATAGACGGAGCGTTCTTCGAGAGGTTCGCACATTTCCTTTCGAGGGCGGGGGCCATGTCATCATCGATCGCCGGAGCCGCCATCGGAGTCGGTATCGCAGCCGCTCTTAATGCCCCGATGCTCGTAATGGCTTGCGCGGCCGCGGTAGGATATTTTGCCAATGCTTATCCCGGACAGCCGTATGCGGCGGGACCTCTAGGTGTGTTCATTGCAGTTATATTTGCCGTCGAATTCGGAAAGGCGGTCTCCAAAGAGACTAAGGTCGACATCCTCGTAACCCCGCTTGTTACTCTGGGTACAGGTTACCTTATAGCGTACCTCACATGTCCCGTGATAGCGGTAGCGATGGACCGCCTCGGCGCGTTTATCAATATGGCTACGACGCTTCATCCTTTTGTAATGGGGATAATAATCGCTGTGGTGGTCGGTATTATCCTTACTCTGCCTATATCGAGCGCAGCCATCTGCGCTTCCATCGGTATCGCGGGTATCGCAGGCGGTGCGGCTCTTGCCGGCTGCTGTGCACAGATGGTCGGATTTGCCGTAGCGTCATTCCGTGAGAACAAGTGGAGCGGCGTTGTATCGCAGGGAATAGGAACGTCGATGCTCCAGATGCCGAATATCGTAAGGCATCCTCTCATATGGATTCCTCCGACGCTCGCGTCCGCGATAACGGGACCTCTTGCCACTGTCGTCTTTAAGCTCGAATGCAGCAAGGTCTCTGCGGGTATGGGCACATGCGGTATGGTAGGTCCCATCGGCTGCATCTCGGATATGTCGGCCTCGGGAACCCTTAATGCCGGTGCATGGATCGGTATGCTCGTTGTCTGCATCCTGGCGCCCGCCGTATTATCTCTTATCTTCTCCGAGATAATGCGTAAGATCGGTTTGATCAAGTTCGGCGACATGAAGCTTGGATAATGATATAATTTATTCAACAGATCTTTATTAATGAACGGGAGGTATCATTATGTCAGTAAAGCAGATCAATGTTTTTCTTGAGAACGAACCCGGAAGACTCGCGGAAGTTACATCAGCTCTTTCCAAGGCTAAGATAGATATCAGAGCCATCTATGTTACGGATTCCACTTCCTACGGTATTCTTAGGATGATCGTTAACCAGCCTGATGATGCCAAGATAGTTCTTCAGAATAAAGGATTTACCGTTAATGTATCGCATGTTATCGCAGTTGAACTTAAGGATGTTCCCGGTACTCTTGATAAGGTCCTGGGTATCCTGTCTGACAACGGTGTTCAGCTCGAGTATCTCTATGCTTTTGTGGGCAGAGCGTCCACGGATGCGGTAGTCGTCTTAAGAGTTGATGACCGCCCCAAGACTTTGGAGATATTCGAGAAGAACGGTATAAGGGTCCTTGATGACAAGGAGGTATACGGCATCTGATGTCGAATCCCTATAGTATCTACGGTGTAAGTGAGGAAGCAGCTTCGATCGGCTTTAAGGCGGACGAAGCTGTTATTCCTGTATTCAGGAAAATAGAGAAGATCAGAGAGATCAATCAGTTAAGAGTAATGGATGCGTTCCGTAAGCATAAGTTCTCTGAAACTCATCTCGGGCTTACGACGGGCTACGGTTACGATGATATCGGCAGGGAGAAGATAGAGCAGATCTTTGCAGACATTATGGGAGCCGAGAAAGCGTATGTACGCATTCAGATAAGTTCAGGCACCCAGGCCATATCGTCCATGCTCTACGGGATCTTAAGGCCCGGAGACACGCTTCTTTCTGCGACGGGAAGACCGTATGATACTTTGGCATCCACTCTGGGGCTTACCGAGGAGACTTACGACGGTTCTCTTGCCAATTACGGCATAGATTATGACGAAGTCGAGCTCCTTTCTGACGGAACATTTGACCGTGAAGGGCTTCTTTCTAAGATCACCGATAAGGTCAAGGTCGTCTTTATACAGAAATCCAGAGGATATACGGGAAGACGGGCTCTTCGTAAGGAAGACATTAAGGATATCATCGATGCGGTTCATAATAAGCGTTCGGATATCATCGTTGCGGTCGATAACTGTTACGGTGAGTTCACCGAGGACGCCGAGCCCTGTTCATACGGTGCGGACATTTGCGCGGGTTCCATGATCAAGAATCCGGGCGGCGGGATCGCTCCTTCAGGCGGCTATATAGCGGGAAGAGAGGATCTTGTCGAGAAGGTCGCGAGGCATATCTCGGCTCCGGGACTCGGTAGCGAAGTCGGTCCTTCACTCGGATTTAATCGTCAGCTGGCGCAGGGAATATTTATGGCGCCTCATGCAGTTGCCGAGTGCCTTAAAGGCGCAGTATATGCCGCGGCTGCTTTCGGTATCGCGGGGATCAAGACATCTCCTGCTTACGATGAGGACAGGGGCGATATCGTTCAGACCATCATCTTTAACGATAAGGATAAGCTTGTTGATTTCTGCGGGAAGGTACAGAACTGTTCTCCCGTTGATTCCTTTGTCACTCCGGAACCATGGGATATGCCGGGATATGAGGATCAGGTGATCATGGCCGCAGGGACCTTTACTTCGGGCGCGACTACGGAGTTCTCCTGTGACGGTCCGATCAAGCCCCCTTATATCGCTTATATGCAGGGCGGGCTTGTCTACGAGCAAGTGAAACTTGCAGTGTTGAGGTCTTTGTCATAAACTGACTTCGGAGAGATTATGCCAGACAGAAGTAACGGACAATGGTTTGAGAATAACGATGATTATCGTGAGAGAAGAAACAGCAGGATAGGCGGTAAATCCGGTCCTGTTGATCACAAGACACCTTCCGATCCCTCGTCCAAGCGAAGAAAGGCGATCAGGACTGAGTCCGGACAGGGCAGGAATCCTCAAAGACCGCAGGGTAACAGACCTTCAAACAGATCAAAAGTGCAGGGAAATCCTTCGCGACAGGGGGCTGTTCAGGGTAAGAGGACACCTTCCGGAAAGAGACCGTCATCGGCTAATGCACCTGAGTCTTCGGCTCAGAAGAATTCCAATGTTAATAAGAACAGAAGAAAGAATGTATCTGGTAAGGCTCCTTCCGGCGCGCGCAGTAAGACGCCTTCCTCTGTTAAAACTCCCGTAAAGCCCGGGAAAAACTATGAAGAGAAAGTAATACCTCAGCCCGCCATTCCTCTGAAGGGTGAGCCGGAGCCCGATTATAAGAGAGAAGACAGATCTTCGGTCCCTTCCGAGATCAGAAGAAAGTCTTCAAGGCGTAAGTCGCTCCTTAATTCCGCTATCGCAGTCGTGCTTGTGCTCGCAGGCTTCTTTGTATTGCTCTTCGTGGTACATCATCTGTTCGATTATTTCGCGGTAAAACCTAATCTCGAGTTTATTACCAACGGTTCTATCGAACACACCATCGGTTCGAGAGCGATAATCGTACGTGATGAGGATGTTGTCATATCCGATCACGGAGGCGACTTTGTTACGGAGACTGCCGAAGGCACAAGAGTTGCCGCAGGTCAGCCGATCGCGATGGTCGTTCCTTCCGATATGCAGACGGTAGTGAACAATCTTCGTAATACGCAGTCTCAGATATCGGATGTTCAGCAGGAGCTTATCGCGAACGGTTCAGCCGAAGGCGCGGATATCATATACAGGGATATCGATCAGTCGCTTACTCCGATCATCAATATGTTAAGGATCGATTCGATAGACGGTAATCTGTCGGAGCTTCCTTCTTATTCCTCGTCGATATCGGTCCTTCTTAATCAGAGAGAACTGGAGCTTTCCGGCCTTGATTTTGACGATGAGAGATTAAGAGTACTGAGATCGGATGAGCGCGGTTACGAATCACAGCTTGAGAACAGGGCTTCCGTAATCAATGCTCCGGAGCCCGGGATCGTTTCATTTAAACTTGACGGCCTCGAGAATGTCATTAACTTTGAGGTTCTCCTTAATGCGGACCCCGGAACGATCAGGGATTATATCAACGAAGCCGTAGGAGTCATTACCTCAGACCTCGTTGTAGAAGCCGGCGACGGAGTTGCGAGGATCGCTGCAAACGAGCAGCAGTATATCGCATGTTTCCTGAATGAATCCGACGCGCCGTCCTCTGCTTTTGAGATCGGGTCACAGCACACGATTATCGTCGGATCCGAGGGCTTGAGTATAGGCAAGTGCATCGTTCAGAGAATGCAGCCGACAACGAACGGTAACTACCTCGTTGTATTCTCCACGACTCGTTACGTAGAAGATCTTCTTGATATAAGATCTGCGGATATCGAGGTCGTAATCACCGAGACGAGAGGAATGAGAGTTCCGGTGTCGAGTCTCGTTGATCCGGATTATAACCGCGGTATAGCGACGCTCTACGTTAATGATCAGGGCTTCTGCTCAGAACTCGGCGTACTTATAGTTGACTACGACAGGGAATTTGCCGTTATCACGCCGATGGGTTCTGATACTGTTCCGAATCTTCAGACGGTCTATATTACAAATCCGGGTTCCGTACATCCGGGAGATCAGGTGGGTTGATATGGATTACACAGAGGAACTTAAGGAAAGACTTAAGGCTAATGTCGCACGCGTAAGGACCGATATAGCCGATGCCTGCCGTGAAGCGGGAAGGAAAGAGGATTCCGTAAAGTTGATCGGAGTCTCGAAGGTCTTTCCCGTTGAATATGCAGAGGCGGCTGTAGCGGGAGGTCTTAAGGATCTCGGAGAGAACAGGGTACAGGAACTTGTTCCTAAGATAGACAGGCTTAATGAGCTCGGTCTTACTCCTAACTGGCATCTTATAGGCACACTGCAGCGCAATAAGGTCAAATACATAATAGGAAAGACATATCTCATCCATTCGGTAAATACGATCGATCTGGCTCGTGAGATTTCCATAAGATCCGAAGCGTCGGGTATCGTAACGGATATCCTCCTTCAAGGAAATATCTCCGGTGAAGAGAGTAAGCACGGTTTTGCTCCCGATGAACTTACTGCGGCCGTACAAGCCGTCAATGATATGCCGGGTGTCCGTATGAGAGGCCTTATGACAATGGCTCCCATTGAAATTCATAAAGGTGAAGCAAGACCTGTATTCGAGAATACGCGCATTATCTTTGAGAGATTAAGATCCGAAGTCAAGGATCCTTCTTCATGGGATACTCTGTCCATGGGAATGAGCGGAGATTTTAAAGAAGCGATACTCGAAGGCAGTACATGCGTACGCATCGGGACTTCAATATTCGGCGATCGTAACGCCTATATCAAGTAATATTTCGACACTTTTGTTACAGAAAAATGTCGTTATTTTCTGTTCATTTACAGATAATCAAATGTTCTTGAACTAGTGATTTTCGATTAGTATCATACACTCGTACTTTATATCAACTCACGCGGGTATGTGGGATGAAAACAATTAGGAGGAACAATAACAATGCGCAGTTTTGGTGAGATTTTCAGAACATTTTTCGATGAGGACGTTGAGGAAACACCTGTAAACGGTTATGACCCTGAGGAATATGATGAGCCTATCGGTGAGGAATACATTCCGGGCGATTATGATAGGGGTTATGATGAGGAGACAATGATCCAGCCTGAGACACAGAGTTATGTACAGCAGCCTGTTGCTTCTGCTATCCCTGTAAGATCAGCTTCTACCGCTACAGTAGTTATGCTCTCACCCTACGATATCAGAACATCTCAGATAGTTTGTGATCACATCCGTGAAGGTCACATCGTTATCTGCAACCTCACACCTAATGCTAATAACCAGCGTGTTGTTGACTATATCTCCGGTGCGGTTTACTCTCTCGACGGAAAGATCGAGCCTACACCTGTAAAGACAACATTCGTTTGCACACCTAAGCAGGTTGAGCTTATCGTCGGCAATCAGTCCGGTGAGGAAGAGACAACAAGAGTTTCTGCTCTCTGACAGATCTCCACAGTTCAAAAGATTGTTAAGGACCGGGATTAGTATCCCGGTTCTTTTATGGTATGATAAAAACATAATCCTTTTACCGGGGAGACGGGTATGAAGCAGACTGACCGCGATTTTATTTTTTCATGTATCAATCGTATTTGCCAGGCTCTCATAAATGAAGCTGAAGTGTTGTGTGAATTCATAGATGATTATGAAGATCGTGAGATGATAACAAGGCACGTGGCTTCTTTTGAAGATGATGCGGATAATATCAAGCACGAAGTGGAATTCTATTATCAGGATAACAGGCTTTATCGAGAGCCTGAATGCATGATGCTCCTTGATGTTGTTTATGCGATCGAGAAGTGTACCGATATCATTTACGATGTTGCCAAGACATTTATCAGACTCAATATCCTCGAGGTAAAGGATTGCATCATATCGAGTTTCATGAGTGCCGGTACGGGAGCCGTAAAGATGACCGAACTCATGGAGATAATGAGGACTACAAGAACCGGGACTCCCATCAAGGATCTTATCGAATTGGATCACTACAGCATAGAATATATGAGAATCTACGATCTCAATATGAATAAGCTCTATGTTGACGGGACTGATCCTCTCGAGGTGATGAGATGGACGGCTGTCTATGATGTATTTAAGGATCTGTTTTCCTCATATGAAGCGGTTGCCGAGCAATGCGGCAAATACAGTATACTGATGGATGGTTCGGCAATATGAGAACATATGAAGTAACTGATGAAGACAGGGATCTCATCAAAGAAGCGTATAAGACTCTCGAGAGAGCCAGAGTTCCGGGTAACTTCTTCCATACCGTCGGCTGTTGTCTGAAGGCGAAGGACGGTACTCTGTATCACGGCGTCAACTGCGACTGTATTCACGGCTCTTGTGCGGAATTTATTGCAGTAGGGAACGCGATAAGTTCCGGTTGCCACGATTTTGATACTATCGTTTCCGTGCACCCTGACGGCCCCGCAGGATTGTTCTCGCCGTGCGGCAACTGCCGTCAGATGCTGATGGAATACAGTCCAGACATTAAGGTCATTCTTGCCGATGAGAATGAGAATATAATCAAGACGGATATCAAAGAATTATTGCCTCTTGCATGGACAAGGCTTCCAACAGGCGATCTGATGCATTAATGGTATAGATTAAGTAATTTATTGTGTTATAATAACATTCCCATATGGGGGTGTACTGGTTTCGACGGGGTTGTTGAGACCGGGAAAGCGGGTGGTGGATTCTCGTTGGCCACCTTAAAAAACGGGAAACGCAAGTAATTGCAAACGACACACAGCTCGTAGCAGCGTAATTTTGCTACCGTCTTCTCTGACCATCTGCCATTAGAGAAAGACGCAGTCGGCAGACCTTACCTGTGAGAGGTTAAACAGGACCACCTCGGAAGCAAAGCTTTGAGCTTCCGTTGTACTTATGAAGCTACCGGCGGGCACACCTGACAGCGGGTTATGTCCAAAGGGAATCCTTTAAACACTGTCTGCACCCGGAGACGTCCCGGTGGAAATAGTTTCGGACAGGGGTTCGATTCCCCTCATCTCCACCAAAATCGACAGATACCGCTTGATCTAATAAGGTCGGGCGGTATTATTGTAATGGTATAATTGGATTGTCAGTAAGATAAATCAGAAGATAAATTATGGAGAAAACAATGATCAA